>PDPG01000052.1 GCA_002747455.1 Pseudomonadota bacterium
ATTCCCAACTCGAAGCCGGATATATGTGAGCAAACCTATCCCTGTCTGACAGTAAATATTTCCTTTGCAATATCGGAGGAGACCATATATGTACAGTGGCGAGGCAATCCAGCCTTGCCTGTCGGTAAAACCTATAAAATTAGCATTTCACAGATACTGGCTAAGGATGATAGGTCGAATGAGAAGGGTGGAGGGACGGCTTTTAAGTTCCGTGTTGCTTTAGCTTTTGGTGCAATAGTGAACATGCGAGCAGCAAAGGGGAATCCGAAGCCGTTGGTTCAGTCAAGTCGTTTGGTTTTTGATGGGGCTGGCAAGGCGTTTGTTGAGGCATTGGTAACAAATTCAAGTCACCAAAACTTTCTGATGGTTCAGGCTGATAGTCTAATAACGATCTATGATGCTAACAACAGTCGAATTTGGTCTTATACATATACCCCAAATGACACGGTAGAAAGTGTTGGTTTGGGGATTGTTCAACCCAACAGAGCTCGTCGGATAAAGTTCCCTATTCCTAACCTGCCAGCTCACATCGCCCGTCAAGCCAAATCTGTAAAACTGGAGATTCGCCCAAGTGCTAAATAGTAAATACCATTGGTGTGTGCTGTTTTTAACACTGACTGCAACAGAGACCACTCTGGCGGCAGATAAGCAAGATACTGAAAAGCCTTCGGGAGCTGTTGTGGCTCCTGCCAACTCTCCCCTAATGGATTTAACCGTGCCCGTCATGCGTTCGGGTCGGTTTATAGGGGAGGTTGGCATTAAGGTAAACGCCGAAGGCGCAGGTCTAATGGTCAATGCATCACATTTGATTACACTATTAAAAGACGAATTATCAAATGATGCGAAAAAAAGTCTGGAGGCATTGCCTGCCGGAAAATACATTTCACAATCCGAAGCTAAAGAACTTGGCTTCAATATGCGATTTGATATGGCCAGCGCAGCCGTCGTTGCATCCGTTGCAGGTCAAGCACGAACCAAAACCTCATTGTCGTTATCAGGCAGTTCTCGCGTCCAAGTGCCCAATACCGGGCGAGAGCCGAGGGGACTGAGTGGTTATTTAAATATCTTTGTCAGTTCATCGGCCAGTGACTTTGATGGTGACTACAAATTTCGAGACCCCAGCTACTCTTTTGAAAGCGCCTTGCACTTGGCGCCCTTAGCCCACATGACGCTGGAAGCCTACGGCTCAATGGATGAGGACGGTGACTTTGACCGTGGTGATATTCGTGCGGTGTGGCACTCCAAAGAGCGGGAAAATGACTGGCGCTTGCGTATTGGTGATGTGGGTACTTCAGGTATCTCCTACATGGGGAGCACAAGCCTGCAGGGACTGGAATTTACCAACTCAGACACTCGCCGCCGTAATCGGGCAGGTGTGGGTAATGTCAGCAAGAATGAGTTCTTTTTGGAGCGCCCTGCGGTTGCCAAGTTAATAGTGGATGGTCGTGAGGTAAAACGCTACAACCTTGAGCCTGGCCCGTATGACGTTAAGGACTTCCCACTGACCAATGGGGCAAACGATGTTGCCTTTGTGATTGAAGACGAGCGGGGCGAAGTAGAGCGCATTGAGTTTAATGCCTTTGCAGATACCTCATTGGTTGCACCCGGCGAGTATCGCTACAGCTTTTCGGTGGGTCGTGGTTTGAGTGATGAAGGCAATCATCATTACGATGACTCCCGAAAATTACTCAGTGGCTTTCTGGAAACAGGCGTAACCCCTGCACTGTCTTTAGGTGCGGGTTTACAACTCACTGAAGATGCACAACTGGGGGTCGGTACAGCGAAGCTTGGAACCCCCTTGGGTCGGTTTGACTTTGAAGCCGGTGGTATTTTTCGTGATGGCAATGAAAATGGTGAGGCTGTCAAGATTGTCTGGCGCAACTATCGTAGTAACCGCAAGGAGCGTCGTCGCTGGCATCCCTCGCTGGGCTTGAGCGCCGCTTATCAAAGTGAATACTTTGGTGGTGTGTTCGACGATGTGACACGCAATGAGGAAGAGTGGCGCTTTGATGCTTCATACTCACAGCCGCTCCCCCGTGGCTTTTCAGGCGGAATGAGTGCCAATTATACTAAAAACCGAACAATATCGGATAGCTATAAATATACAGCCAGCTTGGGAAAATCCTATAAGCGTTGGAGTCTGGGCGGTAATGTGAGCTATCTCGATAATGGTGATGATACTGGCTGGGAAGTGGGTCTGACAGTGGGTTATGACTTTGGTAAACGCATGAGGGTTACCGGGCGTTATGATTATGACATTGACGGAGACAGCACAACCGAAATAGACCTTAGCAGTAATTACTCAAAAGGCTTGCGCTTGGGCAATGGTGTGCTGGATTACGATGTTGGCCTGTCTGTGGATAAAGATGGCGATGGCTCGGTGCATGGCAGTGTTGACTACACTGGCAACCGTTTTGAGCTTTCGGTATCACATTCGACGGATATTGATTCGCTAACCGATGGTAGCCTTGATGGACAGCGGACAACGTTACGTGCGGGCGTAGCCGTTGCGTTTGCGGAAGGCAAGTTTGCCGTTGGCCGGCCAGTTGATGACAGCTTTGCCATCTTCTATCCACACAGCTCGATTGCAGGTAAACAGTTGCTGGTGGGAAGCAGAAATGAGCAGGGTGTTTATGATGTTCAGTCGGATGGCCTCGGTCCACTGTTAGCCAACTTGGGTGGTCGCAGCTTCCAGGCTAAAAATATGCAATATGACGTGAATGACCTGCCATTGGGTTACGACTTGGGGACGGGCTTGGCTAGTCTTGCACCTCGCTACAAAAGTGGTTTAGCCGTTCAGGTCGGCAGCGCCTACAACGTCATCGCCGTTGCACAGCTACTAGATGCATACGACCGGCCACTTAAACTGTTATTGGGTAAAGCCACCGAAATGGGTGTGAAAAACCCACGCAGCGCCGATGCATTTACAGACAGCAAAGGCATGCTGAGTGCCGCAGGTTTAGCCCCCGGTCGCTGGAAAGTAGAAATGTTCGCCAAGACTCCGGTCACGTATATTTTGAATATTCCACAAGGCAAAACTGGTATTGTTGAATTGGGCAAGATTAAACCATCAGGCCAAAGCCAATAGGGAGGAATGCTATGTACCGTCGTATTTTATGTTTGGGATTACTGGGGTGCTTCTCTCAGGGTGTTTATGCTGTTGATTGCGATGTTGATGTGTCGCTAAAGGTGGTGGGCGGGGGTAGTGTTGAGTTTAATCCGTTTAATGTACAGCCAACGAACTTGACCTTAACGATTACTCATAAAAGCACAAATTATACGGGGGTCACTGTAAAGTTTGGCCTGCCGTTGACAGTGGCTTCCTCAGGCTCGTCATCCTCGTTGTCAGGGTATCCGTCCTATGTTATTAAGAATGAGAGCAACGGTACTGTATTTGATAGTGATGATGTCACTACCAGCACTTTTCCGAACATTAATGCTTCTGCAGGGGAGATTTCAAATTCCAGTGCTGAGTTGAAGTATGCCTTGAGTGTTGAGCCAGACAGTCAGCCAAACAAGACTGATAGGGCACTTGCTCCATTGTCTGGCGGTTCGGTAACCTTACCGGTGATTGTGGAGGGGGTGGATGGCTCATCTACGACTTGTAGTTTAACGAAAAATGTTGAAATGCCTGTGTCAGTGGTTGGAAGATACGCGGTGGCTTTTTCTGATTCCGAGTTTTCTAGTGCCACTCCCAATGCCGGAGTCCTTAAGGCTGGATCCCTGAGTAAAACCAGTTTTAATGAGAAGAGTGCTGGACTGCATGTTTGGAGTAACGTCCCTTATGAGATTGAAGCAAGCTCTAGTAATGGTTATATGCTTCGAACGAAAGAGAAGGAGGGTGGTGCCGAAATTGATTACGGTGATGATGCCAGTGCTATTAGTGACGTGAATAAGTTGCCATACACACTGACTATCAATACGAAGACCCCCATCGCTATTGGTGGGACTGAGCTAGGCAATGTTGTGAAGAAAAATGAATCTAATGGGACTGACGGCCCCACAAAAGTTAGAGGCAATACAGTCGATGTTGTTCTTAGGACGAAAAATGTGGGGAAAAGAGCGGGGATTTATTCCGATACTGTGACAATTACAATTTCACCAAAAAACTGATCAGGGTAGGGTGTTCTGTTCCCTGATCAATGAAGCTTTTGGGTATTCCACTTTGATTAAAGCCGTGCGTAATTTCCGCGGTTCATGTATATACCAAAAACCTGAACAGGCTTGCCATCTGTGTGTGGGATAATCAGTTTTCGCTTGCCGTGATACGCCCCATTGCGGCTTGCGATAACTGTTCTCCCTGTGGTGTCAATTGTTGTAGTTTGGTTGTTGTAGGAAGCGGTGATGGCTTTTTTCAGTCCACTGTGAAGTAGCACGACCTTATGCTCCCCACCTACATTGCAAAGCTCTTTGATATCAACCTCCGTAGCCGTTGCCGAGGTTGATACCGACACAATATCTGCCTTGCAGATAGCTGGAACGGTAAGGGAAATAGTTGCCGAGAAGGAGTCTGAGCTCTCAGCAAAAACAACACCGGACATGAGCGATGCAGCGGCTAGTGATGCCGTAATAAGGTTTTTTCTATTCATCATTTTTATTATTCTTAGTTGAGTTGGTTCACCACCAAGGTTATTTCAATCAGGTGCTTTGTCTAGTGAAAGCAGACTAGAGGTTGGTTGTTAAACTCCTTAGTGGGCTTCTTGTAGATCAAACCCAACTATGTTCCTGCCTTTTTTACTAAACTCAATGCCAACCAAATAGATCGGTTGGCTGAGGTATCGGTATTTTTCGGCATAGTCCTTGTCAATCAACTGTTGCAGCGCCTTGCCTTCCGTCACCATTTCTACCACCTTGAACTCAAACAAATATACCCGCTGGTTAAATTTAAGCGTCATATCCAGTCGGCCCATATTGGTGCAATCTTCAACGGTCACGTCTAGCCCCAATGCCGCAAAGTAGGAATAGAATACGCTGGCGTAAAAGCCTTCGTATTGCTGAATGTCATTATTGGTATACCAGTGGTGAGGAATACTGGCAAAGAAGCTCTGAAACAATTGTTTTAGCCCAGCAAAATCATTCGCCAGTAGCAGATTACGCAGTTGCAGACGTTGTTTGACCTGCAAGCCATCATTTTGAACAAGATGCTTGAGCAGGCTATTATTGAGGCTCTGGTAGACCTCACGATTCGGGTAACCCAACTCGTAAAACCAATTACCTTCAATGTTTTCACGCCTTTTTATGGTGAGGTAGCCGGTTTGAAACATGACCGCCTCAATTGGCATATTGCCCACATCAAAGTTTGACAGTAATGCCTCATCACTATTTAGTTGGTTGAGCGCAGGGCTTGGTATGTGGTTTTGGCGTAACAGGTTAATTAAGAAAGTGGGAGTGCCAGTCTCAAACCAATAATTTTGAAACTCGCGCTTATCAAAGAGTTGCAGAATGTCGAAGGGATTATAAACACCTTCACCCAGCCAGTTATAGCCGTTGTACCATTCCCGAATTTCTTCCCTGTCCAGCCCCGCCAGTTCTGCGGCAAACACGGTGTCGATGTCATTATCGGTATAACCACAGAGCGAGGAGTAACGTCGGTCTAATGTAATGTCATTCAAATTATTCAGACCAGAAAACAAACTGACCTTTGAAAACTTACTAACACCCGTCAGCAGGCTAAAACGGACATAGGCATCATTGTCCTTGATGGTGCCATAAAAGCCGCGTAAAAAATCACGATTAATTCTGGCTGTCTCATCATTCTCAATCGCATCAAGAATAGGCTTGTCGTATTCATCCACCAGCACGACAACCGTTTGCCCCGTCCGCTGAGTGAGGTGCTGAAGTAGTGCCTGAAATCGCTCAGGACAGGTGTCATAATGCGATTGGAAATCAAACTGCTCATCCAGTCTGTCCAGTTGTGCCGATAGGTTTTTTGGCAGGTAGCTCGGGTTATTAAAATTGCCACTGCCAAAGCTGAAACGAACCACCGGAACTTGTGTGTGCCAGTCCCAATGAGGCTGTATGGACAACCCTGCAAACAAGGCTTCATTGCCCTCAAATAGTTCTTTGATGGTGTCAACGAGCAGGCTTTTACCAAAGCGGCGCGGTCGGGACAGGAAGTAATGTTTCCCTTGTTCAATTAGCTGTTGAATCAGGCCACTTTTGTCAACGTAATAATAATGACCATTGCGGATTTCCTTGAATGTTTGAATGCCAATGGGGAGCTGTTTTCGTGGTGTCTGTTCCATGCCCATACCTGGAGAGTTTTTATGGCTTTCAGTGTAGCACGTTAATTTAGATCAACGACACCTTGCAATTACGATACAATTTCCGCTATTACAGGACGCTATTCGGAGGGTATCGCTATGCAAAACAACGTGTTTGATTACATTATCGTGGGTGCTGGGTCGGCGGGGTGTGTGTTGGCGAACCGCCTGACGGAGGATGCCGATGTGAATGTATTGCTGCTGGAGTACGGTGGTAGTGATCGTAGCATTTTTATCCAAATGCCAACCGCCTTATCTATTCCCATGAATACCAAAAAGTACAACTGGCATTATGAGTCTCAGCCGGAGCCATATCTGGATGATCGTTTAATGCACTGCCCTCGTGGGAAGGTGCTGGGTGGCTCCTCGTCAATTAATGGCATGGTGTTTGTGCGTGGTAATGCCGGTGACTTTGATGAGTGGGAGGCACATGGTGCAACGAATTGGGGTTATAAAGACTGCCTGCCATATTTTAAAAAGATGGAAGATTGGGCCTTTGGTGCGGATGATTTTCGTGGTACGGGCGGCCCTTTGGCGGTGAATAATGGCAATAACCGCCAAAATCCTTTGTATGATGCCTTTATCGAAGCAGGCCAACAGGCGGGTTATCAACACGCAAAAGATTACAACGGCGAGCGTCAGGAGGGTTTTGGCCCAATGCACATGACGGTTAAAAACGGTGTACGCTGGTCAACGGCCAATGCTTACCTCAAGCCTGCGATGAACCGACCAAATTTAACCGTGGAAACCCATGCCTTGAGTCGCCGTATTTTGCTGGAAGGCAAAAAAGCGGTTGGCGTGGAGTACGAGCAGGGTGGTTCGATGAAACAGGCAACGGCCAAGCGTGAAGTCATTGTGAGTGCTGGCCCGATTGGTTCGCCACAACTGTTGCAGGTGTCAGGCATTGGCCCGGTGGATGTATTGAAAAATGCGGGCATTGAGGTCAAGCATGAGCTGGCGGGTGTTGGTGAGAACCTTCAGGATCATCTGGAGTTTTATTTCCAGTACAAATGCAAACAGCCCATTACCTTGAATGGTAAATTGAATCTGTGGAGCAAGGCGTTGATTGGCATGCGCTGGCTGTTGTTTAAGTCGGGCTTAGGTGCGACCAACCACTTTGAATCCTGTGCCTTTATTCGTTCCAATGACAAGGTGACATTTCCCGATATTCAGTATCACTTCCTGCCAGCGGCGATGCGTTACGATGGCAATGCTGCGTTTGCAGGGCACGGTTTTCAGGTGCATGTGGGGCATAATAAACCGTTTAGTCGGGGCTGGGTGCGCGCGAAGTCAGCGGATTTTCGTGACAAGCCAGAGATTCAGTTTAACTATCTGCAGAAAGAGGAGGATATTGAAGCCTTCCGCCAGTGTGTACGCCTGACCCGTGAAATCATCGAACAACCGGCATTTGCTGAATACCGAGATGGTGAAATTCAGCCGGGTGAATCGGTGCAATCGGATGAAGAAATTGATGCCTTTGTACGGCAGGCTGTAGAAAGCGCCTATCATCCATCGTGTACCTGCAAAATGGGGACGGATGAGTTATCGGTAGTTGACCCGGAAACACGGGTACATGGCATGGAAGGCTTGCGGGTGGTGGATTCGTCAATCTTCCCTACCATTCCTAATGGCAATTTGAATGGGCCAACCATTATGGTGGCGGAGCGGGCAGCAGACTTGATCAAGGGCAAGGGAATGCTTGGCTCCTAGCGTCCGCCTCCGCTCACGTCGCGTCTTTGTCGAAAGAGCCTATTGTTTTCACTTCTTCCATCCATCAAGTCCGCAAACGGGTTATGTATTGCGGACTTGGTGTCTTTGTTGATGTCGATATTTAGGCTTCCAAACTCAGCAGCTCGTCGCCGTCTTCTACTTGATCACCCACACCGTAGAATATCTCTTTTACGGTGCCGTCATTCGGTGCCACGATGGTGTGCTCCATTTTCATTGCTTCAACTACCAGCAGAGCATCACCCGCCTGCACGACATCACCCGCTTTCACCAAAACCGCAACTACCGCACCCGGCATTGGTGCAACTAAGCCGCCACCGGCATTCTCATGGTCAAAACCTTCCAGCCGTGGATCATGCAGCGTCAATTCCCACTGCTTGCCATCATAGAGCGCGTTGATTTGCTGTGCTTTTTGGATGAACACTGCTTCTACACGACGCTCATGTCTGACCGCAGACACGGTATGATCGTCAGTCATTTCCCCGACGATAGGGTAGTGCTTGCCAGCAATATCTAGCAGGAATCCATCGGCTTGATAGTGAGCGGTGATGTGCTGGGTCTCGCCATCGCTTTCCAACTGAATGCGGCTAAAGCCAGTTTGATTCATTAGCCAGCCATGTTGAGTCACCCACGGAGAGTCAGGATCGTGTTTGCAGGCGTGTGCTTGGGTGTGTTGGTGGTCATTTAACAGTTGATACAAACACGTCAGGGCAATCAATTCATCCGGCGTTTTCGCCTTCTCGGGGAATAATTTGGCGGAATGCTTTTCAATAAAGCCAGTATCAAACTCACCGGCTGCAAACTCAGGGGCGGAGAACAGCCGCGATAAAAATTCCACATTGGTGCTTAACCCCAGAATTTGATAATCCTGCAAGGCGGTTTTCATCTGGCGCAAGGCACTGTCGCGATCCTTGTCCCAAGTGATTAGCTTGGCGATCATTGGGTCGTAGTACATGCTGACTTCATCGCCCTGACGAACACCCGTATCCACACGTACATGCGCGGAGGCTGGCGGTGTTTTCAGGTAGCTCAGCTTGCCGGTGGCGGGTAAGAAGTCACGATCCGGTGCTTCGGCATAAATACGTGCTTCAAAGGCATGGCCCGTGATTTTTAGCTCATCCTGCGTTAAGGGCAGCGGCTGGCCGGAGGCAACCAGTAATTGCCACTCCACCAAGTCCTGACCGGAGATCATTTCACTCACCGGGTGTTCAACCTGAAGTCGCGTATTCATTTCCATAAAATAGAAACTGCCGTCGGTATCCAGCAGAAACTCCACCGTTCCGGCACCGACATAGTGAATGGCCTTGGCAGAATCAATGGCGGCCTTACCCATTGCGGCACGTAACTCCTCGCTCATACCCGGTGCCGGGGCTTCTTCGATTACTTTTTGGTGGCGGCGCTGGATGGAGCAGTCACGCTCGAATAAATGCACTGCATTGCCTTGGGTGTCTGCAAATACCTGTAACTCAACGTGGCGCGGGGCGGTTAAGTAGCGTTCAATCAGCACCTTATCGTCACCAAAGGAGGCCAGTGCTTCGCGTCGGCAGGAGGTGAGCGCTGCGTCAAATTCGTCGGCATTGTTGACCACACGCATTCCTTTCCCGCCACCACCAGCGGTTGCCTTAATGAGCTGTGGAAAGCCAACCTTGAGTGACTCTTGCTTTAGGTGTTCCGCCGCCTGCTCATCACCATGATAGCCCGGAACCAAGGGAACACCGGCTTCGGTCATAACAATTTTGGCTTCGCTTTTAGAGCCCATGGCAATAATTGCCGATGCTGGTGGGCCGATAAACGTGATGTCGGAGTCGGCACAGGCTTTTGCAAATCCAGCATTTTCTGAGAGGAAACCATAGCCCGGATGGATGGCTTCTGCACCAGATTGTTTAGCCACTTGCAGAATTTTATCGGCACATAAGTAACTATCCGCTGCCGCAGCAGGGCCAATTAAATAAGCTTCATCACAGGCCTGCACATGCATGGCGTTGGCATCTGCTTCGGAATAAACCGCCACAGTTTTAATCCCCATGCGTTTGGCTGTTCGTGCAACCCGACAGGCAATTTCGCCGCGATTAGCGATCAGAATTTTATTAAACATCACGACTCCTTAATCCAGTTGGCTGAGCGTTTTTCAAGGAAGGCGGTCACCCCTTCTTTACCTTCTACAGAGGCGCGTGCATTGGTGATGCGCTGGGCCGTATCATCGATTAATGCAGGGTCAACCGGCAGTGAATCCACTGCAAAAATCAACTCCTTGGCAGCACCAATGGCTGATGGGCCACCTTTAATCAGCTCATCACAGATGGCAGCGATGGTGCTATCCAGTGCACTTTCTTCCACCACGTTATGAACCAAATTGAGATGCAATGCCTGTGCTGCGTTAAAGCGCTCAGCCGTTAAAAAATAGCGTCGTGTGGCACGTTGGCCGATGGCGGCGACCACATACGGGGAAATAACAGCCGGAATCAATCCCAAACGCACTTCGGATAGACAAAACAGGGCATGTTCACCGGCGATCGCAATATCGCAACAGGCGACCAGGCCCACGCCGCCGCCAAAAGCCGCCCCATGAACACGGGCAATGGTGGGTTTGCTCAAGCGATTGAGCGTCTGCATTAAGCCCGCTAATTTCAGGGAATCGGCTTTGTTCTCTTCATCACTGTAGCCTGCCATGCGGCGCATCCAGTTTAAGTCCGCACCCGCAGAGAAGCTTTTCCCTGATGATTGCAATATCACCACCCGCACCGCCGGATTCTGGTCGATTTGTTGCAAGGTGGTTGTCAGCTCGGCAATGAGTGAGTCATCAAAGGCATTATGAATCTCTGGGCGATTAATAGTCAGGCGAGCAACGCCGTGTGTGTCAATGTTCAGTAGTATCGTGTCACTCATCATTACATCCTGAATATGCCGAAGTTGGTCTTTTCAATCGGTTTATTGAGTGAGGCTGAGATGGCCAGGCCCAATACGGTTCGAGTGTCCGCAGGGTCAATAATGCCATCATCCCACAAGCGGGCACTGGCAAAGTAAGGATGGCCTTCCGCCTCGTACTGCTCGCGTACCGGCTGCATGAAGGCTTCTTCTTCATCTTCCGACCAGGATTCACCACGGCTTTGCATGGCATCACGTTTCACCTGTGCCAGTACGCTGGCTGCCTGCTCGCCACCCATAACGGAGATGCGCGCATTCGGCCACATCCACATAAAGCGTCCACCATAAGCACGCCCGCACATGGCATAATTTCCGGCACCAAAACTGCCGCCAACCACCACAGTAAATTTGGGGACATTGGCACAGGCTACTGCGGTTACCATTTTTGCACCATCTTTAGCGATGCCGCCTTCCTCGTACTTTTTACCCACCATAAAGCCGGTGATATTTTGCAGGAAGACCAGCGGAATACCGCGCTGCGCGCATAGCTCTACAAAGTGCGCACCTTTTAATGCAGCTTCTGAAAACAGAATGCCATTATTCGCCACAATGCCGACTGGATAGCCGTGAATATGGGCAAAGCCGCAAATAAGTGTGGTGCCATAAAGCTGTTTAAATTCACTGAATTCGCTGCCATCGACGATCCGCGCAATCACTTCTCGAATGTCGTAGGGCTTGCGTAAATCATTGGGAACAATGCCGTATAAATCGTCTACTGGATAAAGTGGCTCCACCGGCTTTTGCATGACCAGGTTTGGGGCTTTTTGCCGGTTTAGTGTGCTGACTATTTCGCGAGCTATCCCTAGCGCATGAGCATCGTTATTGGCGTAGTGGTCAGTCACTCCTGATATGCGGGAATGCACATCCGCGCCACCTAATTCCTCGGCAGTGACCACCTCTCCCGTGGCGGCTTTAACCAACGGCGGCCCGCCTAAAAAGATCGTGCCTTGCTCTTTGACAATAATGCTTTGGTCGGACATCGCTGGCACATACGCCCCGCCCGCGGTACAGGAACCCATGACCACCGCAATCTGTGGAATACCCTGAGCCGACATGGTGGCTTGATTATAGAAAATTCTGCCGAAGTGCTCGCGGTCGGGGAATACGTCGTACTGGCTGGGCAAGTGTGCGCCACCGGAGTCCACCAGATAAATACAAGGTAGATTATTTTCCAGTGCAATCGCCTGTGCTCGCAGGTGTTTTTTTACGGTGATGGGGTAATACGTGCCGCCTTTGACGGTTGCATCATTGGCAACAATCATACACTCCTGGCCGCTGATCCGACCAATGCCAGTGACCACACCGCCTGCTGGCACCTTGTCGTCGCCGTACATGTCATAACCCGCAAACTGTGAAACCTCCAGAAAGGGTGTGCCCTCATCCAGCAGTAGGCGGATGCGTTCCCGCACCAATAATTTGCCACGGCTCAGGTGTTTTTCACGAGCATGTTCACTACCGCCCAAAGCAATCTCGGCAACCTTTTCCCGCAAGTCGGCAACCACCGCTTGCATGGCTTTTTGGTTACTCAAAAAGGCTTCGGAGCGTGTGTTAATGTTAGTCTTTAGAACACTCATTCGGTGTTGTAACCTCCGCTGTTAATCGCGTTGCTAATGTGTTATTCCGCGTTAATTTGACGTGCAATGACGAGTCGTTGAATGTCGCTGGTGCCTTCGTAAATTTGTGCGACGCGCACGTCCCGGAAAATTCGCTCAACCGGAAAATCTTTCAGGTAGCCATAACCGCCGTGGATTTGAATTGCGTCGGAGCAAATTTTCTCAGCAACTTCAGAGGCAAATAGCTTGGCCATACAAGCCTCTTTTAGACACGGCAGGCTGGCATCGCGTAATTCAGCGGCATGTAATACCATTAAGTGCGCGGCTTCCAGTTGAGTGGCCATGTCGGACAGACGAAAACTCACCGCCTGATGCTCGGCAATTGCCTGGCCAAAACTCTGACGCTCATTGGCGTAGCGCAGCGCGGCGTTGTAGGCTGCACGTGCCATACCCACGCATTGAGCGGCAATGCCAATGCGCCCACTCTCCAGATTACTCAGGGCAATTTTGTAACCTTCACCTTCCTGACCGATGAGGTGAGTCGCGGGAATGCGGCAGTTATCAAATACAATGGATGCGGTATCCGAGGCTTGCTGTCCCATTTTGTTTTCAACGCCCGCTACCTGATAACCGGGATTGTCTGTGGGAACTAGAAAGGCACTGATGCCGCGCTTTCCAGCCTTTGGGTCAGTCACGGCAAAGACAATGGCAGCCTGAGCATTTTTACCGCTGGTAATAAACTGTTTTGTGCCATTCAGCACATAACTATCGCCTTCTTTGACCGCAAGAGTTTTGATTGCTGAGGCATCGGAGCCAGCTTGTGGTTCGGTCAGGCAGAAACAGCCCAACATCTCACCAGAGGCCAATGGCTTGAGGTAGGTTTCTTTGAGGAAATCACTGCCGTATTTGAGCAATGGTCCGCAAACCACCGAGTTATTAACACTCAAAATGGTTGAACAAGCGCCATCACCTGCGGCGATTTCTTCAATAGCCAGCGCAAAGGAGACATAATCGACTTCGGCACCGCCCCATTGTTCGGGAATGGTCATACCAAACAGGCCGAGTTCGCCCATTTCTTTCAGTTCGCTGGCGGGGAAGGTTTTGTGTTTATCCCACTCCGCCGCATGTGGTGCGAGACGTTCCTGCGCGAAATCTCTCGCCATGTCCCGAATCATGATTTGCTCTTTGTTTAAAATCATCCTCTCCTCCTCAGCCGCAGTGTCAGGCCATTGTGTTATAGCGTGTGGTTAGAGCAACTCAACAGCCATCGCCGTGGCTTCACCACCACCAATACACAAGGATGCCACGCCTGTTTTCAGCCCACGGTTTTGTAGTGCTGCAATCAGTGTCACCAAAATTCTTGCGCCAGAAGCACCGATGGGGTGTCCCAGTGCGCAAGCGCCACCGTTTACATTCACCTTATCGTGCGGTAAGGCCAAGTCGTGCATCGCAGCCATAGTCACTACTGCAAAAGCTTCATTAATTTCAAATAGATCCACATCGTCCGCAGACCAGTCCAGCTTTGCCAGCAGCTGTTTCATTGCGCCTACGGGGGCGGTTGAGAACCAGGCAGGTTCCTGGGCAAAGGTGCTGTGACCATGAATCATCGCCAGCGGCTTTAAACCACGTTGTTTCGCCTCACTACGGCGCATCAATGTGAGTGCGGCGGCACCATCCGAAATTGAGCTGGCATTGGCCGCTGTGACCGTGCCATCTTTGCGAAACGCCGGGCGTAGTGTGGGGATTTTTTCAATATTGGCATTAAAGGGCTGTTCGTCGGAATCAACCACCGTTTCCCCTTTACGGGTTTTTACCGTGAATGGGGTGATTTCAGCACTAAAAGCACCGGAAGTTGTGGCTTCCTGAGCACGTCGCAAGGACTGAATGGCGAAGTCATCCTGAGATTCGCGGGTAAATCCATATTTGTCAGCACAGATTTCCGCGAAGCTGCCCATGAGTTTGCCTTTCTCATAAGCATCTTCCAGCCCATCCAGGAACATATGATCCTTAACCTGGCCATGCCCCATACGCAAGCCTTCACGCGCTTTGGGTAGCAAGTAGGGCGCATTACTCATGCTTTCCATACCGCCAGCAACCATCACCTGATTAGTGCCTGCCAGTAGTAAATCGTGGGCCAGCATGGTGGCTTTCATACCTGAACCACACATTTTGTTAATGGTGGTACAGCCGGCATTGAGTGGCATATCTGCACCCAAACTGGCTTGGCGCGCCGGAGCCTGACCTTGGCCTGCGGGTAATACGCAGCCCATAATCACTTCCTGCACCGCCTCGGCAGCGATACCCGAACGCTCCACTGCCGCTTTAATCGCCGCAGCGCCCAGGTCTGCGGCTGTTACACCAGACAAGGAACCCTGAAACCCACCCATCGGCGTGCGTGCAATGCCTGTAATGACTATCGGATCATCGACCATTTTTCCCTTCCTCAATATTCTGCGGTGAGTGTGACTCACCCAATCATTAAATCTTGTTTTGCTTGATACGGTATTGACCAATCAGGCTGTTTCGTTAAACAGCTCGCGGCCAATCAACATACGGCGGATTTCCGAAGTGCCTGCACCGATCTCATAGAGCTTGGCATCGCGCAACAAACGTCCCGTTGGATAATCGTTGGTGTAGCCATTGCCACCCAAGGTCTGAATGGCTTCCAGTGTCATCCAGGTAGCTTTTTCGGCTGCATAGAGAATGGCGCCTGCGGCATCCTTGCGGGAGGTTTCATTACGATCACAAGCTTTACCCACCGCATACACATAGGCTTTAGTGGCATTCATGGTGGTGTACATATCTGCCATTTTTCCCTGCATCAGCTCAAATTCACCAATGGGCTGGCCGAACTGCTTGCGGTCATGAATATAGGGAACCACTACATCCATACAGGCTTGCATAATACCGACTGGCCCGGCGGATAATACGGCGCGTTCGTAGTCCAGGCCGCTCATAAGCACTTTGACACCCTTGTTCAGCTCACCCAGGATATTTTCCTCTGGTACTTCGACATTATCGAATACCATTTCCCCTGTGTTGGAGCCGCGCATACCCAGCTTGTCCAGCTTTTGTGCGGTGGTGAAACCGAATGATTTTTCAACGATAAATGCGGTAATGCCTTTTGGCCCGGCACTGGGGTCAGTTTTGGCGTAGACGACAATCACGTCGGCGTCAGGTCCGTTGGTAATCCACATTTTGGTGCCGTTAAGTACATAGCGATCACCTTTTTTTTCGGCTCTCATTTGCATACCGACCACATCGGAACCCGCGTTTGGCTCGGACATGGCCAGTGCGCCGATAAACTCGCCGCTGATAAGTTTTGGCAGGTATTTTTGTTTCTGTGCCTCGTTACCGTTGCGGTTGATTTGATTCACACACAGATTGGAATGGGCGCCATAGCTTAGACCGACTGAGGCTGAGGCGCGGCTAATTTCTTCCATCGCAATTATGTGTGCCAGATAGCCCATGTCGGCACCGCCATATTCCTCCGGCACTGTGATACCCAGTAAGCCCATTTCACCAAATTTTGGCCATAGCTCATTGGGAAATTCATCGGAGCGGTCAATTTCCGCAGCAATGGGGGCAATGTGATCTTTGGCAAAGTTGTAAACCATGTCGCGCAGCATGTCAGCCGTATCGCCAAGATCAAAGTTCAGGGTAGGGTAGCTAATCATTGTTTCCTCTCTCTCATTCTTCGCAGTCAGTACGTTCAACGGCGCTGGTTAGCATATAACCGCCGCCACGAACGGTTTTAAAAAGTGGCTCCTCACCAGAAGGGGTGATTATTTTTTTGCGTAACTGGCCGACCCGCACATCAATGGTGCGATCATAAGGGCCAGCGTCACGCCCGCGTGTTTGTTGCAGCAGATAGTCACGGCTCAACACGGTTTGCGGGTGTTTAGCAAAAATAATGAGTAAATCCATTTCTGCTGGTGAAATACTAATCTGGTTTTGCTTGGCATCTCGCAGTTCACGCACCTTATTGTCCAATCGGTAGCCAGCGAAAAAATAGCTGCTGGTATCAGGCTCTGGCTCTTGTTTTAAGTGCTCCAGGCGGCGCATGACGGCATTGGAGCGTGCCAGCAGTTCGCTCATTTCAAAGGGTTTGGGTACAAAATCATCCGCGCCACCGTTGAGTCCGGTGAGTCGGTCAGTCAGCTCATTTTGTGATGTCAGCATAATGACACCCGCGTCATAGTTTTGCTTGATTTCATCCAGCAGGGTAAAGCCGTCTTTGCCGGGTAAATTCACGTCTAGTATAACCAAATCAATGGCGTGTAATCGCAAAATGGCGTTCATTTCATCGCCGGAGCCAGCGCAATGCACAATGGCACCGTGTTTTTGAAAATAGCGTTTGATGAGTGACTGAATCGCCAGCTCATCATCCACGATCAGAATATGGTTAGGAGTTTCAGGCATGGTGATCACGCAATAAATGTTGCAACTTATCAGCGAGTTGGTTTTGTTGAAACGGCTTGCGCAACAAGTGGTCTTCATCCAGTGATGAATCCAGCTGTTCGCTATAGCCTGTCATACACAGCACTTTGGTTGTAGGGTGGGTCTGCGGGACTTGTGTGTACAAATCCAAACCACTCAGGGTGCCGGGCATGACAATATCCGTCAGCACTAAATCATAACGCGGGCGGTTGGCAAGTTGATCCAGCGCCACATCACCATTTTCGGCTAAATCCACGGTGTAACCCATGTTTTTTAGTGTGCGGTAGACGAATTGTCGCACACCCTCGTCATCCTCGACCAGCAATATCCGGGCATTTTGCTGTTCCTGTATTCGCTCACAAGCGCCTTCCTCAATGACCGCAGAGGCTTGCTCGTCTGCCGGAAAAATAATGCGAATTGTCGTACCTTCACCAATTTTGGATTTAATATCGATGCCACCGCCGGATTGCTTGACAAAACCATAGACCATACTTAAACCCAAGCCTGTGCCAACACCGGAAGGTTTGGTGGTGTAAAACGGCTCAAAGGCGCGGCTGATGGTTTCGGCAGACATACCTTCGCCTTCATCCCGAACGCTCAACATAATGTAGTCGCCGTCTGGCAAGTCGCTAAACGCCGTCTGTTGCGTAGATTTATGATAGTTCTGAGTGGTAATCGTGACTTTGCCCCCCTTGGACATAGCGTCACGCGCATTCAGGGTGAGGTTTAACAAGCAAGTTCCCAGTTGGCTTCGGTCTACCCGTATTGAGGCTAGATTGACGTTCAAACGTCGCTCTACTTGTATCGTCTCGCCCAAGGTACGTTGCAGCAGCAGGCTAAATTCTTCAACCATTGCGTTCACATCTGTCGGCTCTGGCTTTAATGACTGGCGACGTGAGAAGGTCAGCAGGCGTTGAATTAATTCACTACCTCGTTTGGCAGCTTGTTGACAGGCATGAATGACCTCGCGCATTTCTTCGCGATCCATGTTGTCATCTTCAATAAAGTTGAGGTTGCCAAGAATAATGGTGAGTAAATTATTAAAGTCGTGAGCAATCCCCCCGGTCAGGCGTCCTAGTGCCTGCATTTTTTGTGATTCCACCAGTTCGCGCTCAGTCCGCTTGTGGTCTGTCAGGTCTTGCCCCAAAAAGAAGTAACCAAGGAAGCACTGGTGGTCATCAAAGTGCGGAATAAAGCTAATTGACACGTCCAGGGGCTTGCGACCCTTGCGGCGAATGGTGTATTCGCTGGTGACTTCTTTGCCGGATAGCACGGTGGCAATGTCGTGTTGAGTCTGTGAAAGGTTGCGTGGCTCGACGAATTTAAAAATTGGCTCACCAATTAACTGTTCACGATCCAGGTCAAACCATTCCTGGTGCATGTTGTTAATAAACTGATACCGATTGTCTTTATCCAGATAGGCGATCAGTGCTGGTACGGCATCAGCGATTTGGCGAATCCACGATTCACTCTGGCGTAATGCCTCGGCGGTCTCACGATGGGCTTCACTTTCCCGGCGGTACTCCTCAGTACGCTGGGCTACTCGCTTTTCAAGGCGGGCTTCCAAATGGCGGCGCTCAGTTACATCGGTGTAGGTTGTGACAAAGCCACCATTGTTTTTCATTGGGTTACCGCAGACCTTGATAATAGTGCCATCGGGACGAATGCGGTCAAATACATGCGGTTTAAAGCGTTCGGCAAGGCGCACACGTTCCGCAACCAACTCATCAATGTCACCCTCGCCATACTCGCCACGCAGGGCGTTGTAGCGAAAGAACTCACTGATGTGTTGATTGATTTCGACCAGCTCATCGGGGATTTCCAATAGCTCAATCATCCGGCGATTACAGGCGATCAGGCGGAGATCCTGATCAAAAATCGAGATTCCCTGATCCAGATAATCCAGAGCGTCAAGCGTCCACGCACTGCGCTGTTCGAGTGTGCTCGTGTTTGTCATGGCTAACAGTATCTCGCCTTTTTTTGCCCTTTTGTAGTTTTTTACTGACGCTT
Organism: Pseudomonadota bacterium; assembly: GCA_002747455.1. Classification (GTDB taxonomy): domain Bacteria; phylum Pseudomonadota; class Gammaproteobacteria; order Thiotrichales; family Thiotrichaceae; genus Leucothrix. The sequence continues at coordinate 18,920 of PDPG01000052.1, forward strand.
TACAAAATACCGGCAATACAGCTTGGACAGTCAGATATTGTTGCGTTTAGGATGATGTATAGAGGAAATTAATCTTGAGAGGCGGAGTTTAGTGGCAAACCAAACAGATACGTTCCCCAAGTTACTGATTGCGAATGCCGAGCGCTTTAAGCATAAGGCGGCATTTCGTGAGAAGGACTTTGGCATTTGGCAATCCTGGACCTGGTCACAGATGCGGGATGAAATTTTCGCACTGGCCAATGGCATGGCTGCATTAGGCTTTAAACGTGGCGATAAGCTGGCCATTGTTGGCCGTAACCGCCCCCGTTTATATTGGGGGATGTGCGCGGCACAATGTCTTGGCGGCATTCCGGTGCCGGTCTACCAGGATTCTGTGGCAGAAGAAATGCAGTATGTTCTGGATCACTCCGGTGTGAGTTTTGTGCTGGCAGAAGATCAGGAGCAGGTGGATAAGATGTTGGAGATCCACGACCGCTGTCCTGCCATGCAGCATGTCATCTACGACGATCCGCGTGGGATGCGGGATTATGATAAGGAACATTTGCACGACTTTGCCGAGTTACAGGAAAAAGGCCGTGCATTTGCGAAGGAGAATCCCGACTTCTTAATGCAGGAAATCAATAAAGGGAAGGGCGAGGATATTGGTATTTTCCTTTACACCTCTGGTACCACCGGCAAGCCGAAAGGCGTGGTCATGACCAATGACAACATTCTCATTAGTGCCAAGAACAGTATCGAATTTGATAATTTGACTCAGGATGAAGAAATCGTTTCTTACCTGCCGATGGCGTGGGTAGGGGATCATATTTTCTCTTATGCACAGGCTTATCTGACAGGCTTCTGTGTGAACTGTCCCGAAAGTGAAGCAACGGTTGCGACGGATTTACGAGAAATCGGCCCGACCTATTATTTTGCTCCGCCTCGCGTCTTTGAAGGTATCTTAACTTCCGTGACCATCCGCATGATGGATGCAGGGAAGCTCAAGCAGAAAATGTTCAACTACTTTATGGAGGTTGCCAAGAAGACCGGCGTGGCAATGCTGGATGGCAAGGAGATATCCGCTAAGGAGCGCTTCCTGTATTGGCTGGGCAATATTCTGGTGTATGCACCGCTGAAGAATACAATGGGCTTTAGTCGCATTCGATTAGCTTATACCGCCGGTGAGGCGATTGGGCCGGAGATCTTCGATTTCTTCCGCTCGCTGGGTATTAATATCAAGCAGCTTTACGGTCAAACGGAAGCGGCGGTATTTATTACCATGCAACCGGATGGTGAGATTTATGCTGACACTGTAGGTGTCCCTGCGCCGGGTGTTGAGGTAAAGATTAATGATGACGGTGAGGTCATGTACCGTAGCCCCGGCGTGTTTCACAGTTACTATAAAAATGAAAAATCAACCAATGAAACCAAGGATGCTGACGGCTTTGTGTTTACAGGGGATGCTGGGTATTTCGCAGATAATGGCCACCTGAAAATCATCGACCGTGCCAAGGATGTGGGTAAATTTAGCGATGGCAGTATGTTTGCGCCGAAGTATATCGAGAACAAACTGAAATTCTTCCCACATATTAAAGAGGCGGTTGCCATTGGTGATGGCAAGGACTATTGCACCGCTTTCATCAATATTGATCTTGAGGCTGTGGGCAATTGGGCAGAACGCAATAACGTGCCGTATGCCAGTTATCAGGAATTGGCCGGAAATGAGCACGTTTACCAGATGATGCTGGAGAGCATTGAACAGGTGAACAAGGACTTGTCCACGGATAGCCTGATGTCTAAATCACAGATTCATCGCTTCCTGATTTTGCATAAGGAGCTTGACCCGGATGATGGTGAGTTAACACGTACCGGCAAGGTGCGTCGCCGGATTGTCAATGAGAAATATGGGGTGTTGATTGATGCCTTATACAACGGCGCGGAGGATTGTTATATCAATACTGAAGTTGCGTTTGAAGATGGTCGCAAGGGGTCGATTGAAGCAACATTGAAGATTTGTGATGTGAAAACCTTTGAGCCAAATGTAAAGGAGGCCAGCTGATGAGTGAAAAAAACGGAAGTGGCGATACTTTACTGGAAGTTAAGAATATATCGCTGTCATTTGGTGGCGTTAAGGCACTGACAGACATTAGTTTTGATATTAAGGAAGGGGAAGTCAGAGCCATCATCGGCCCCAATGGTGCGGGTAAAAGCTCGATGCTGAATGTGATCAGTGGCTTTTATCGACCGCAAGAGGGTGAAGTGTGGTTTCGTGGCAAAAAGCGCGGTGCAGTAAAGCCCTATGAGGTGGCGCGTCAGGGAGTGGCCAGAACCTTCCAGAACATTGCCTTGTTTAAGGGGATGTCCACACTGGATAACCTGATGACGGGTCGTATCACGCAGATGAAGAGGAATATGTTTTGGCAGGCATTGTGGAAAGGGCCTGCCGAGCGTGAGGAGCTTGAGCATCGTGAGCGGGTTGAGCACATTATTGACTTTCTTGGCATTCAGGCGATTCGTAAAACGCCGGTTGGGCGTTTGCCTTACGGTATGCAAAAGCGTGTGGAGCTGGGACGGGCGCTGGCAGCAGAAGCTAAATTATTATTGTTGGATGAGCCAATGGCGGGCATGAATCTGGAGGAAAAAGAGGATATGAGCCGCTTTATTCTGGATGTGAATGACGAATTTGGCACAACCATTACGTTAATCGAACATGATATTGGCGTGGTGATGGATCTTTCAGATCGTGTGGTGGTGTTGGACTATGGCTGTAAGTTGGCGGATAGCACACCGGATGTTGTGTGTAATGATCAGGCGGTCATTGATGCCTATCTGGGGGTGAGCCATGACTAACATTTCTATTTTTCATCTGGATCGGGGAGGCAAGCGATGAGTCCGGTATTTCTTAATGCGTTGGAGGTCATTCTCAATGGCTTGATGGCGGGTGTGATGTACTCTTTGGTCGCGCTCGGTTTTGTACTGATTTATAAAGCCTCTGGCATATTTAACTATGCGCAGGGTGTGATGGCCTTGTTTGCCGCACTGACGTTGGTTGGCTTTCAGACAGGTCAGGTACCGTTTTCCCATCTGATTAATGCCATTTTCGGCACCAAGATCCACCATTGGGGAAGTGGGATGAATACTTTCCTCGCCATTTTGCTGACGATGGCGGTGATGATTCTGTTTGCCTGGCTGCTGGAGAAGATTGTACTCAAACACATGGTGAATCAGGCACCCATTATTCTGTTTATGACGACCATTGGCTTGGCGTACTTCATGGAAGGCTTTGGTGATCTGATGTGGGGCGCGGATATAAAAACAATGGACGTTGGCCTGCCATCGGGTGGTTCACTCTGGTTAGAGAATGTTACTAAAGGTTGGGCGGCAGAAGGTTCCGAGTATTATGGCATGTATATTGATGTGCTGGATATTTGGGCTGCCAGTATTGCTATCTTGTTGGTGATTGCGCTCACCTTGTTTTCGCAGTACACCAAAACAGGCCGTGCTCTACGTGCTGTTGCCGATGATCATCAGGCCGCGCTGACAGTAGGTATTTCACTGCGCACAATCTGGATTATCGTCTGGTCGCTGGCAGGGTTTGTAGCCTTGGTTGCTGGAATCATGTGGGGCTCTAAATCTGGTGTGCAGTTCTCTTTGTCACTAATCGCACTGAAGGCGTTACCAGTATTGATCCTGGGTGGTTTCACCTCAATTCCGGGAGCGATTATTGGTGGTTTGATTATTGGGGTCGGAGAGAAATTATTTGAATACTCCATTGGTAGCATGATTGGTGGTGCTACTGAGAACTGGTTTGCTTATGCGCTGGCTTTGGCTTTCCTGATGTTCAGGCCACAAGGTCTGTTCGGTGAAAAAATTATTGAGAGGGTTTAAATCATGTTTTACAGAGAAGCCGGAGACTTTAAAACCTCGTACGCGAAGGATCAACAAACCTTCCCGATTAAGCTGGATCGTTACTGGGTATATGGCGTATTGGCCTTTGCCTTTCTGGTCGTACCATTTTTTATCAATGACTACTGGGAAAAGTCGGTATTACTACCATTCCTGGTCTGGTCAATGGCTGCATTGGGCTTGAACATTCTGACAGGCTACTGTGGTCAGGTGAGCCTTGGAACGGGCGGTTTTATGGCCGTTGGTGCGTATGCCTGCTACAAGCTGATGGTGGCATTCCCTGAACTGAATATCTTCTTGATCATCATATTGTCCGGCCTGATAACGGCTGCGGTGGGTGTGGCATTTGGATTACCCAGTTTACGCATTAAGGGGTTCTACTTGGCTGTTGCGACATTGGCGGCGCAGTTCTTTCTGATCTGGGTGTTCAACAAGATTCCGTGGTTCTACAACTATTCCGCATCAGGAATGATTACCGCGCCTGAGCGTAGCATCTTTGGGATTGCCGTCACCGGGCCATCGGCACCGCCTTGGGCAACCTATCTGTTCTGTCTGACCTTGGTGACACTGTTTGCCTTCGTTGCACGAAATTTGACGCGAGGCCGCATTGGTCGTTCATGGATGGCAATTCGTGACATGGATATTGCCGCTGAAATCATTGGGGTGCCACCGTTAAAGGCAAAGTTATCAGCTTTCGCGGTCAGTTCGTTCTATATCGGAATGGCGGGTGCAATGCTGTTTGGTGTCTACCTGGGTTCAGCAGAGCCAACGGAAGCCTTCGGTATTGATAAGTCGTTCTTAGTGTTGTTTATGATTATTGTTGGTGGTCTCGGCAGTATTCTTGGTTCTTTCTTAGGTGCGGCGTTCTTGATTCTGGTGCCGGTACTGATGAAGAATATTATGGTCGGAGGCTTCGGCTGGCCGGCTGATTTGGCGGCTCACCTTGAACTATTGTTTATCGGTGCGTTGATTATGTTTTTCTTGGTTGTGGAGCCACATGGTTTAGCCCAGCTCTGGCGCATGACAAAAGAGAAATTGAGACTCTGGCCATTCCCGCATTAATTGGGCCGAGCGAGTTAGATGACAAGGTGACACGGGTTCGACTAACTATGGAACCCGCAGCACCGACAAGTGAGTTAATAGGAGGAGGTATCTATGAAATTGAAATTATTAAGCGCAGCCGTGGTTGCTGCAACTGCACTGGCAACAGCCGTACCCGCAATGGCCGATTTGACGTTCCCAATGTTGAGCTATCGCACAGGTCCTTATGGCCCGAATGGTACTGAGTTTGCCGATGGTTATGCTGACTACTTCACACTGCTGAATGAGCGTGATGGTGGTATCGGCGGCGTAAAAGCAGTCACCCCTGAATGTGAAACGGCATACAACACGCAAAAAGGTGTGGAGTGCTACGAATCCACTAAAGGTAGCGGTGCGTTGCTCTATCAGCCACTTTCAACGGGTATTACTTATCAGTTGATTCCTAAGGCAACAGCCGATGATATTCCGATCCATTCGATGGGTTATGGTCGTACTTCTGCCGAAAACGGTAAGGTGTTCAGTCACATCTTTAACTATCCCGGCACTTATTGGGATGCGGCTTCGGTCATTATCAAGCATATTGCCGATATGGAAAAAGGTGACCTGAAAGGCAAGAAGATTACCCTGCTGTATCACAATTCGGCTTATGGTAAAGAGCCAATTCGTACACTGGAAGAGCTGGCGAAAAAGTATGGCTACAAGCTGTCACTGATACCGGTAGATCATCCTGGTCAGGAGCAAAAGTCGCAATGGTTGAAGATTCGCCGTGATCGTCCGGATTATGTGGTGATGTGGGGTTGGGGTGTCATGAACCAGGTGGCGGTTAAAGAAGCTTCCAATATTCGTTTCCCAATGGATAAATTTATTGGAGTGTGGTGGGCAGCGTCTGAGAATGATGTGCTACCTGCTGGTGCTGGCGCAAACGGTTATAAGGCGGTGGCTTTCCACGGCGTTGGTGATGATTACCCCGTGTTTGCTGACATCCGTAAGTACGTAAAAGACAAAGGTCTTGCTGCTGGAGATGGCAGCAACATCGGTAGCGTTTTGTATAACCGTGGTCTGTATGCGGCAATGTTGGCAGCAGAAGCGGCGGCTAACGCACAGAAGATTCATAACACCAAAAACATCAACAGCTCACAAATGCGCGATGGTATGGAGTCACTGAAAATTGATGCTGCACGTTTGGAAGAGTTGGGGCTGAAAGGCTTTGCACCAGAGATTAGTGTGACCTGTGAAAAACACGGTGGCCCTGGTCTTGGTATGATCCAGCAGTGGGATGCAAAAGCGAAGAAGTGGGTATTAATCACTGACTTCATCGCCTCGGATCGTGAAGTGATTGACCCACTTATTGCAGAAGACTCTGCTGCTTATGCAAAAGAAAACGGCTTGAAAGAGCGCGAGTGTAAGTAAGACAAGCCTTGATGGTTGATGGCGTTGGGTATTAATACGCAGATACCCAACGCCACCGCTCTTGCAACCTGCCCACAACGATGACGGAAAACTATGTCTACTGATAATACGATTCTCAGCATTAAGAACATCGAAGTGATTTATGATCATGTGATTCTGGTGCTCAAAGGGGTGTCACTGGATGTGCCCAAAGGTGGCATTGTGGCCCTATTAGGAGCCAATGGTGCCGGTAAAACAACCACCATTAAATCCATCTCGAATATCCTGAAAACGGAGCGTGGTGAAGTCACCAAAGGCTCAATCACCTTTGAGGGGGAGCAAATTGAAAATTTGTCACCAACGGCTTTGGTGAAGCGTGGTGTGGTGCAAGTGATGGAAGGTCGTCATTGTTTTGAGCATTTGACGGTTGAAGAAAATCTGCTGACAGGCGCTTATACGCGCACCGATGGGCGTAAAGCTATCGCTGATGACCTGGAAAAAGTGTACGACTACTTTCCGCGTTTGCGGGAGCGCCGTAAGAGTCAGGCGGGTTACACCTCTGGTGGTGAGCAGCAAATGGTGGCGGTCGGGCGTGCGTTAATGGCACGACCCAAGTTGATTTTGCTGGATGAGCCTTCCATGGGATTAGCACCGCAGTTGGTGGAAGAAATCTTTGAAATTGTTAAAACGCTCAATGAGAAAGAAGGTGTGACTTTCTTATTGGCAGAGCAGAACGTCTCGGTGGCGCTGCGTTATGCTACGCATGGCTATATTCTTGAAAGTGGTCGCGTGGTCATGGATGGTGAAGCGTCATCCTTGATGAATAATGAGGACGTGAAAGAATTTTATCTGGGTCTGAGTGGCGGGGATAAAAAGAGCTTCCGTGATGTGAAGCACTACCGTCGCCGTAAACGTTGGTTGGCTTAAGGGAATACTAACTCAATGCCTGAATTTTATGATGCGCTGGAGAGGCGTACGAAGGAAGCACGTGAAGCTGCGCTGTTAGCGGCACTGCAAGCTCAGTTGCAACATGCCAAGAGCAATGCGCCTGCTTATGCTGAAAGCTTACAAGACTATAATGTGTCTGATTTGAAGCACTTGGATGATCTCAGTGCTTATCCATTAACGCGAAAGTCTGAACTGATTACGCGGCAAGCGGCCAGCAGACCGTTTGGTGGCCTGACAGCTTATCCGCAGGGGCAACTCAAATACATCTTTTCATCGCCTGGCCCGATCTATGAGCCGCAGACGCATCGTGAAGACTATTGGCGCTTTTCCAGAGCTTTATTTGCAGCCGGTTTTCGTAAGGATGATTTGGTGCATAACTGCTTTTCCTACCACCTGACACCCGCGGGTGCAATGGCAGATAGTGGTTGTCATGCACTGGGCTGTGCGGTGATTCCTGCAGGTGTAGGGCAGACTGAACTGCAAGTGCAAACTATCCATGATTTAAAGCCGACGGCCTATATTGGTACGCCATCTTTCCTGCGCATCATTCTGGAAAAAGCGGATGCGTTGGGTGTGGATGTAAGCAGTATTAATAAAGCATTAGTATCAGGCGAGGCGTTTCCATCATCCACCCGTGACTTTTTTAAAGCACGCGGCATTCAGGCATCCCAGTGTTATGCAACGGCTGATTTAGGCTTAATTGCCTATGAGTCCACGGCAGATTCGGGCTTGATTCTGGATGAGGGTGTTCACGTTGAAATTGTCCGTCCCGGAACAGGTGACTTGTTGGCTGATGGTGAAGTGGGTGAGGTGGTAGTGACAACGCTCAATCCAGACTATCCGTTGATTCGTTTTGCCACCGGGGATTTATCCGCAATTTTGCAAGGTGATAGTCCTTGTGGACGAACCAATCGACGAATTAAAGGCTGGCTGGGACGTGCTGATCAAACCGCCAAAGTGCGTGGTATGTTTATCCATCCCGAGCAAGTCGATCAGGTGGTGAAGCGTCACCCTGAGATACAGCGAGCGCGTTTGGTGGTCGAGTGGATTGATGAAAGTGACCAGATGACGTTGCATTGTGAATCAACTGACAGTAGTGACGCATTCAAACAGTCGGTGGCAAACAGCGTGCGTGAATTGTGCAAAATTCGTGGTGAAGTGGCGTTGGTTGAATTGGGATCGTTGCCGAACGATGGTTTGGTGATCTCGGATCAACGGCAATACGATTAATTGATTGATTTTTCGTTATGTCATTCATTCACTGAGGGTATGGATGTGAGTGGAGTTGCCGTTGGGCGAAGCGGTGGGTTCTGTGGTTCTAGTCTTTGCTCTGGAGTGATGCGTAATTCCACAAGGAAAATTGATCTGTCGCGGCCTTGGCTTTAAACTCGGAGGCTATTTACCGAGTGGGTCATAAGGAAGACAAATGACAATCAAGCGTGTGGGTCATCGATATATTGATGTTGCCAGTGGAAAAACGATTGATACGTGGTTTCCGCGTGCCAATAAAGAAATCGCCAGAAGTTGTTTGGCACAGAAAGTCGGCTTAATCAAAAGCGACTTTGTTGAGTTGGAAATTGATATCAATGAAGCGCCTGCAAGCACCGAAGATGTCTATCTGAGGCTGCATCTGTTATCTGAGTGTGCATTCAAGCCACATGAAATTAATCTGGATGGCATGTTCGGTATGCTGCCGAATGTTGCGTGGACTTCTGCCGGCCCTGTTTTGCCTGCAACGGTTGAGGTACTGCGTGGCTTGATTGCTGAGGAAAATCAGCACTTGAGCGTTACATCGGTGGATAAGTTTCCTCGCATGACGGATTACGTGATTCCTGAAGGCGTACGTATTGGTGACGCGGATCGGGTTCGTTTGGGAGCACATCTGGCACCAGGTACTACCGTCATGCACGAAGGTTTTGTCAATTTCAATGCGGGCACTTTGGGCGATTCAATGGTTGAAGGTCGTATTAGTGCGGGTGTCATCGTGGGTGAGCACTCCGATATTGGTGGTGGTGCATCAACCATGGGGACACTGTCCGGTGGCGGCAAGCAGGTTATTTCGGTGGGTGAAAAGTGTCTGCTGGGTGCAAACTCTGGTCTGGGTATTCCGCTGGGCGATGAGTGTATTCTGGAAGCGGGTTTATATCTGACCGCTGGTTCAAAAGTGAAAACACCGGAAGGTGAGGTGGTTGCTGCCCGTGAGCTGGCTGGCAAGTCTGGTTTGTTATTCCGCCGTAACAGCGTGAATGGTTCGATAGAAGCGATTGCCACCGACTCAGGGCTGTGGGGTGGCTTGAATGAATCACTGCACGATAACGATTAACTGTTAACCCCTATCTCTCGCTGAGTTTGAATCGGTTAGGCGGGTAACTGCCGCATTAATACACATTGGAGGCGCGTAGCCAGACGCTACCCGTACATACATGAAATACAATAATATCCTGGAAACCATTGGTAACACCCCTCACGTTCGCATTAACAAGCTATTTCGCGATGATATTGAAGTGTGGATGAAGGTGGAGCGCTTTAACCCTGGTGGTAGCATTAAAGATCGGGTTGCTCTGTCGATGATTAATGATGCCGAAGCTGCCGGTTTGTTGACACCGGATAGTGTGATTATTGAACCAACCTCGGGTAATACCGGCATTGGTTTGGCGCAGGTAGCGGCAGTAAGAGGCTATCGTCTGATTCTGACCATGCCTGAGTCAATGTCGATTGAGCGTCGCCGCCTGTTGGCTGCGCTGGGTGCGGAATTAGTGTTGACACCAAAAGAAAATGGCATGGGTGGCGCGATTGCTAAAGCCAATGAACTGGCTGAAGAAACGCCGAATAGCTGGGTTCCTCAGCAGTTCAACAACCAAGCCAATGCACAAATCCATCGTGAAACTACCGCGCAGGAAGTTTTGGCGGACTTTCCTGAAGGCTTGGATTACTTGATTACAGGTGTAGGCACGGGTGGACACATTACCGGCTGTGCAGAAGTGTTGAAGCCTGAAATGCCAAACCTGAAAGTCTTTGCCGTTGAGCCAAGCAAATCGCCCGTCATTAGCGGCGGAGAGAAAGGATTGCATCGTTTACAAGGTATTGGTGCGGGCTTTATTCCTCAGGTACTCAACACTGATATTTTGGATGGCACAATACAGGTAGAAGATGAGGATGCCTTTGAAATGGCACGTCGCTGTGCAATCGAAGAAGGTATTTTTGTGGGCATTTCCTCCGGTGCCAGTTTAGCGGCGGTCAAGGCGAAAGAAGCCGATATTCCGGCAGGCAGCAAAGTACTGATCTTTAGCTATGACACGGGTGAGCGTTATCTGTCGATTGAGGATTTATTTGCCCAGTAATTGGGTGAGTTGCACGACTTAGGCGACGAGGAATCGTTGTGGGGCAGGGGCTTTATAGTCCCTGTTTTTGTTTATGGAGAAATAAATACCCCCTGAAAATCATAATTTGATTATCAAAATATACCCCTAAAATCATAATCAATTTATTAAAATAGACCCCTAAAATCATAATTTCAAGATAACCTGTTATACTTGATACCACGGAAATGGTACGGGGTTGATCACGATGTATCGCCAACAGCTCGAATTTTTAAACACATGGCTTCACAATAAAAATCGTAAACCGCTGATTATTCGCGGGGCGAGACAGGTTGGAAAATCAACCTTGGTTGAGCTGTTTGCACGCGAGCAGTCACTATCCTTGATGAATGTAAATCTCGAACGGTTTTCAGGCTTGGGCGAAACATTTACCAGTAATAACCCTCAACAAATTATTAATGCCATTGAAGCACTGCCACGTATGCCGGAGCATCAGGAAGCATCGCTATTATTTCTGGATGAAATTCAGGCGACAGCACAGGCCATTCCCGCCTTACGCTATTTTTACGAAGACCTGCCCGAAATGCCGTTGATTAGTGCGGGCTCCTTATTGGAGTTCACTTTATCAGAGCACCAATTTTCCATGCCGGTAGGGCGGGTGCAATACCTGCACATGGGGCCGATGACATTTTCGGAGTTTCTGGCGGCATTGGGAGAAAAGAAGCTACATCAAATTGTTACTGGTTACTCACTCCACGACACCATCCCAGAAATTGCACACCAGCGTTTATTACAGTTATTGCGTCAGTATTATTTTGTGGGTGGAATGCCGGAGGCAGTGGCGGCATTTGCTGAAAACGGTAACTTTCGGGCAGTCAGTGAAGTGCATAATTCAATCATTGATACCTACCGTGAAGACTTCCCAAAGTATGGCAACCGGCGCAATTTGAACCGTATGTTAAACGTGTTTAACTTTGCGGCCAGAAATGCCGGAGTCAAAGTAAAGTACAGCAATATTTCCCGCGATGACCAAAGTGCAACGCTGAAAAAAGACCTTGAGCTACTGTGCATGGCGCGGGTAGTGAGCAAAGTGGTGCATAGCCATTGTTCCGGTTTGCCACTACAGGCCAGTCTCGATGAAAAAACTTATAAGCTGCTATTTTTGGATGTGGGTTTGATGAACGCCATTTGCGGGCTTAATGGGCAAACTATCTCACAGATGGACGAGCATAAGCTGGTCAATGAAGGTGCAATTGCAGAGCAATTCATTGGCCAGCATTTACAGAGTTTGTTAGCGAACACACCAAATCGGGAGCTGACGTATTGGTTACGGGAAGGGCGCTCCTCCAATGCGGAGGTGGATTATGTGGTGGCCTTATCTGGCAAAGTGGTGCCGATTGAAATTAAGTCGGGAGCAACGGGTAGCATGAAATCACTGCACCAGTTTATGGGGGAAAAGGGGGCAACTCTGGCGGTAAGGTTCGATGCGTCACTGCCATCCGCGACAGAGGTGCAGACAACTATTTCCCAGGGTAAACAATCAAAAGCGGTTCGCTATCCTCTGTACTCATTGCCATTGTACTTGGTAGAGCGGCTGGGTGAAATCATTGAAAGTGCGTCCGGCGAGTGAGTTTTTACTGGGTGGTTTTGTTATTTACAGCTACATGGACGCTTACTACAATCTTGGTTGGGTCGACCAGCATATTGGTGACTTGGTCCTTATCTGCAACAGCTTGAGGTGTTTTATTCTGTTACAGAGCACATTGCAGAATAAGCTGGGAGAGCGAGTGGAGCTGTAGTGGTCTGTGTCTCGTCTACCTTGTGCTGGTTTTCACAGGGGCAATATAATCAGTCCGTACTTACATGAAGTGATAATAGAGCGGAAGAGCCGCACGAGAGATCATCTCCGCGGCTCTTTATGGGATTACTCAGCAAATGATAGCTAGTATCAGACGGCCTCAAATGCCTGTGTTAAATCCGCGATGATGTCGTCTATATGCTCAATACCCACACACAAACGCAACATTTCCGGTTTTACGCCCGCGCTAAGCTGTTCTTCAGGCGTCATCTGGCGATGAGTAGTGGAGGCCGGATGGCAGGCCAGTGTTTTGGTGTCACCGATATTCACTAGGCGCTTGACCAGTTTGAGTGCATCGTAAAAACGCACACCAGCCTCATAGCCCCCTTTAATGCCAAATGTCAGCAGTGATGAAGGTCTACCATTCAGGTATTTTTGGGCAAGATCGTAGTATTGGTCGCCTTCCAGACCTGCATAATTAACCCACTCCACCGCATCGTGATTTTGCAGGAACTTGGCAACCGCCAGTGCATTGTCACAATGACGTTCCATTCTTAGTGGCAATGTTTCCATGCCTTGCAGTAGCATAAAGGCACTCATTGGAGACAACGCCGCTCCAGTATTGCGTAGTGGAACAGTCCGCACCCGTGCCACAAATGCCGCTGGGCCGAAGGCTTCGTTATATACCACACCATGATAGGCAGGCTCCGGCTCACTGAAAATAGGGAAACGATCTTTATGTTCAGCCCAAGGGAATTTTCCAGAATCGACGATAATACCGCCCAAGGTCGTGCCATGGCCGCCCATGTACTTGGTCAGTGAGTGAACTACAATGTCTGCACCATGCTCGATGGGGCGCAGCAGCGCAGGGGTGGCAACGGTGTTATCAACAATTAGTGGTACACCATGACGATGGACAGCCTCAGCAATTGGTGCAATATCCACAATGTTACCAGCTGGGTTGCCGATGGTTTCACAGAAAACCGCTTTGGTATTTTCGTCGATAAGCTTTTCAATATCTGCCGCACTGTCACTATCTGCAAAGCGCACCTCAATGCCTTGCTTTGGCAGCATGTGAGCCAGCAGTGTGTAGGTGCCGCCATAAAGCTGAGGTGTACTAATAATGTTGTCGCCCGCCTGTGCAACAGTCATCAAAGCATAGTTAATGGCTGCACTACCTGAGGAAACGGCCAATGCGGCAATACCATCCTCCAGAGCGGCCACACGCTTTTCCAGCACATCCCAAGTTGGGTTCATGATGCGTGAGTAAATGTTACCGGGAACGGCCAGATCGAACAGGTCGGCGCCGTGCTGCGCATTATCAAATTCATATGCAACGGTCTGGTAAATGGGAACCGCACAGGACTTTGTCGTTGGATCAGTCTCGTAACCTTCGTGGAGGCAGATAGTTTCTTGCTTCATGTTCCTCTCTCTTGTGATTGCTCTAAATGATGGTGCTATTATAGCCTCAGAGTTTTGGTTATTCATACTTACTTGTTTTTTCTAATTCATCCGCCGCAACAATCCCCGCATTTTCTTCAAACACTCCCTCGTATCAGCAAACGCATTCGGCTGATAACAAAGCTGCTGATACAGCAAAGAAAATGATTGGATAATATCCGCCTTGTCCGGCCATGCCTGGCTGGCCATTTTTGCAAAGGCTAATGGTGTTTGTTGTGGCTCGCGTCTAATTCCCTGCTTTTCCAGTTGCTTACAAAACTTACGGTACAAGCGGTGTTCATAGGCTTCATAACGGCGTTTGCCAACCAAGCCCAGCATCACAAACCACAACAGGAATATCCCGACAAACAACAAGCCCACCAGCAACGCTAATGGAATAGAGGATAATTTATCCAGGATGGTTTTTAGTAAATTTGCCTGAGAATCGCTGTCATAGCCAAGAATCCAACGCCGCCAGCCGTATTGAATGGCATCCATTTTTTTGCGAATACCATTCATCCACTTGAACTGATGCACTGAGAAAAGCTGGCCTTCCAGAAAACTTCCCTCATACTCGACGGCTGCTTCCAGGCCACCCTCAACACGGCTGGGGGCAACGCTGGCGGTTGGGTCGATGCGTGTCCAGCCTTTATCTTCTAGCCAGACTTCGGCCCATGCGTGTGCATCGTATTGGCGAATGGAGAAATAGTCACTGGCTTCATTCCATTCCCCTCCCAAGTATCCGACTACAACACGTGCGGGCATGCCTGCTGCACGCATTAAAAATACAAAACTGCTGGCGTAGTGTGAGCAAAATCCGCGTTGTGTTTCAAACAGGAATTTATCAATGGTATCGCTATTGCCCAATGTGGGCGGGCGCAGGGTGTAGTAGTAATTTTGTTGATTAAAGTGCGCTAGTACCTTGTCGATATATGCCTGATCCGTTCCGGCTTGTTGATGCCATTGGCGCGCCAGGCGATGGGCTTTGGGATTGCCAGTGCTGGGGAGTTGCAAGGCTAGATGGCGGTTGTATTGGCTCAGCACCAGATCACGACGAGCATCGGGATAGCTGGTTGCTTTCATCATCAGCGGACTTTGCAGGTCGCTGCGTGACATCACGCGATAATCGCCTAACTGGAGAACTTTACCCTCTGCCTGTGTGGTTGGTGTCAGGGTGAATAACCAAGGCTGGCCGGTTTTCTCATAAATTGCTTCGTAGTGGATGGGCTCGCCACGCAGCTCGATATTACTGTCCTGCCAAGGCTGTTCAAGCTGTAATTTAGCCTTCAGGGCATCAACAGTATATTCATGTTCCAACTGCCTCCAGCGCACACCGTCGAAGTGGCTGAGCGTCAGCCCGCGCCAGTACATCTCATCCGCAGCCGGTTTCCGGCCACTAAAGCGTACCCGAAAAGCCAGTTCATCCGTCTTGCTAAGGTTGGCAATGTCACCGGGTGACATGGTGTCACTCACGCCTGTTTTGGCTTGGCTTTCAAAACCAGGAATAACCCACAGTGGAGAAAAACGCGGCATTAACACAAAGATTAGTGCCATCAGTGGCACACACTGCAGCAGCATTAATGCAGCAGTACTCAGATTAGAGCGTGTGGCATACTGGCTAAGTTGTTGCGTGGGGGACTGCTGGTTGGCGATCAGGGCTGCGGTAAGGATAATCAGTGAAAAGACCCCATAGATGGCGGCCAGTATCGACTGACTAAATAAAAAGCTAATGGCGACCAGAAAGTAACCAATGAATACCACTACCAAGGCATCGCGCTGTCGTACTACTTCCAGTGATTTGAAGGCGAATCCAAGTAGTAGAAATGACACCATGGTGTTAAGGGATAACAGTGTCATGTTACTTAATAAAACACCGGCTACCCCCAAGCCAATGACAAACATACGAACCAAAAACTTTGGTTGGGCATTATGGCCTTTAATAACACGAATACGCCACAGCGTAGCAATCAGCATGACGGGCATTAACCATGCCGGTAAGTTAAAAGCAAATGGCAGCATCACCGCTACCTGTGCGGCCAGTAGCCAGATCATGCCACGATAGGTGACTTGTCTTGATAGTTGGTAATCCTTATCCAGCATACGCATCACGACCATTGGACGGATTGTTGGATAAAGCTGCGGATGCGTTTTCTGATGCTGTTGTAGATACCTTATCAGGCAAGCCAAATAGTGCCAGTGCAGTCAGGCAGCGAATCTTATGCCCTTCGCCACTGGCGGGTTCGATAACTTTGCCGGGAAGCTTCAGGCCAAACTGCTGTTGATCCTTATCAAATTGCAGCACCATTGCGGATAGGTGTGATAATCGTTGTTCAGTACTGGAAATCGTTAAATGATCCCAATCCAACCACGCATCATGGTCTTCATAGTCGACGAATGATTTGGTGTAAAGCTCACCAGATTTTGCGTATTGTCCCCAATGAATATGCTTTGGGGAGTCACCAAGTTGATAAGCTCGAATACCGGCAAAGTCATTACTACCCTCCGCAATTTCAATGCCGTCGTCTGCCTCTTCTCCAGCACTGTGCCTATTCTGTTGGTGGATGCTTTCAATGGGCGTGGGGTAAACAATCGCATCCATATCTATCGCCGCATACGACCACGCGGTTGTCAGTCCGGTTGGGTAACGGGTGAAAATATCAATGCGGGGCGGCTTGATGCGGCCGCGTGTCTGGGTGCTATGGGACAGCTTAATGCGTGCTGATTGCTGAGCCTGCAAGTCTAACTCGACCAAACCTTCCTGTTTCCAACCTAGGTAGATGCCGCTTTTTTGTTGTTTGACAGGGCGCGATACCTCTAGCTCCAGCACAACTTTTTCACCCGCAAAGCAAGGCTCCGCAGCAATGGCTTTGATCGTGAGTCCGGCAATGTTTCGGTAGGTGTAAAAGATGTTAATGACTAATAATGCGATTAACCAGAAGCACACCACATACACCAGTGAGTTCTGAAAATTAATACCCAATAAAAACAACAGTAGAATCATGCACATTAGTCCGATGCTGATTTTACTGGGCACGATAAAAATGTTTTTTTGCCCCAAGGTCAGTTCGCGCTTGCGTGGAAATCGTCGGTTAAGAAAGTTGTCGAAATTAAACACGTACTCCCCCGACCACATCGACGGTAGTTAAAATATGCCTTGCCAGTTGATCGCCCTGTGTTTCGTGGCGACCAATCAGGCGGTGTCCAGCAACGGCTACAAAGACAGCCTGCACATCTTCGGGTAACATATAATCACGCCCCTGTATCAGCGCCCAGCTTTGCGCACTACGCACCAAAGCTAATGCGCCACGCGGCGATAGTCCCAACAGACACAAGTCACGCTGGCGGGTTTGTGCCAATAATCGCTGTACATAATCCAACAGCGCGTCGGTCATTTTGATTTTGGGTACTTGCCGTTGCAGCATGTGTAATTGCTCACGGCTAATGCAACATTGCATTGCATCCAATGAACCGCGTCCATGCTTGCCCAGTAATAATTGCCGTTCAACCTCAGGCGCAGGATAGCCCAGAGAAATACGCAGTAAAAAACGATCTAACTGTGACTCTGGCAGGGGGAATGTACCGGATTGATTTTGTGGGTTTTGTGTGGCAATGACAAAAAAAGGTGATGGCAAATAATGCGACTCACCATCAATACTCACTTGTCGCTCCTCCATCGCTTCCAACAGCGCACTCTGTGCTCGCGGTGTGGCACGGTTTAACTCATCCGCCAGAAAAATCTCGCTAAAAATTGGCCCGGGGCGAAAGTGAAACTTACTGCTTTTGCTATCAAAAATGGTTGCACCGAGTACATCCGCTGGGAGTAAATCACTGGTGAACTGCACCCGCTTATAATCAAGGCCAAAGACTTTCGCCAAGCCATGAGCCAGTGTCGTTTTTCCCATGCCGGGAAGGTCTTCCAATAATAAATGCCCACCGCCAATAAGGGCGGTCAGGGCGAGTCGAACCTGATGTTGTTTGCCCAGAATAACGTGATTAAGCTGGGAAGTGGCGCGTTTAATAAGTTCTTGAGTGTGCTGGGTCACAGTGTTGTCTCTGGGCTGGTATTATTTTTTTTATATTGTCAGCAACACTAGACGAAGTCTTAAATGAATACAAATTCATCCGCGCAGTGGTGGTTGTGGGTTGTGTGGTGGTAGATTTTTAAGCACTTGTGGTTCCAGCATATGCGTCTAGTCATATTTTGCTTTATACAAGAGAGTACTATATAAAAAATAAATCCTTTTATCGTGGAAAAATAGTATTTAGTCAATGTCGTTCTATCTTAAGTGGGGACTCAATCATTAATCTAGTCTTAATGAAAAGCAGAGAGGCCATCGAAATGACTGAAAAAATCCCTACACCTTATACGATACTGTCTTTCTTGTTTTTAATAATTACTTTTTTTTGGTTGCAATCAATTTACTCGCCTTTTGCTTTTATTCAAGAAGGAGTTTATTTATTACAACCCTATGATGTAAAAGGTGCGCTAAAAGGAGGTATCTTCTTTGGGGCCTATCTATTCGCTATTCTAGCTATTCTTGTTGCCATATTAGCAAAAAACTCGCTTCTAGCAGTGATTTTTATAGTATTCATATCAGTTACCTACGGTATTGATATGTTCGTTCAACTAGTTGGCTCAAACAAAAATGGCCTTTCGTTTGAAATTTTTTCTTTGGGGATGCTGGAAATAAGCAGAGCGATGGATGTCTTGTTATTTAAGACACCACTTGTTCAAGCATCCGCTATAGCTGTTTTACTGTTTCTAGTGCTGTTTCTGGCCAGGAAATATATGTTTAAGCCTATTAGAGTCAAGACCTCCTACTCTGTCGCTTCATTCTTTATGGCAGTAGTACTGGTACTAGGGGTTACACTAAAGATATTCTCTATTGTTGGGCAATCATTCCCTGCTCCGATTAAGACATTGTCAATAGCAGTCGAATTCTTTTTGGAAAATAATAACCAGGAAAAAAGAATACTGAGTAGTTCTGTTAATCCTATTGTTAAACCTGAATATAAAACCATTGTCTGGGTAATTGATGAATCTGTAGGTGGTCAATATTTATCAGTCAATGGCTATGAGCAGGATACAACACCTTATTTGAAAAGTCTTGGGTCTAGTCATGATTTTATAAACTATGGAGTTGTCCCGTCAATATCTAACTGCTCTGCCACTTCCAATCTATTTCTGCGTATCGGATTAACCACTAAACCTTCTTTCAGTCAAAATATACAGACTTTCAGGGATAGTATGAGAAAGCTACCTACGATCTTTCAATATGCAAAAAGAGCAGGATATCAGACATACCTTATTGATGCCCAGGCCGCTGAAGGACAACTACAAGATAGATTGTCATTAGATGATACAACTTATATCGATCAGTTTGTGACATTTAGCCGTCGGTTTATCCCAAATGTCCGCGATCAACAAGCATTAAAGGTGATAAATAATGTGCTTGAAAATGAGCAGGAAAAGCTGAATTTTGTTGTCGTAGTGAAATGGGGGGCGCATTGGCCATATAACCTGACATACCCGGTAGATAAGGAGTATTTCAAGCCAGCCACTCGTGAAAGTTATACTGAAATGAAAGAAGAAAATAAAAAATTAATTTTAAATGCCTACCAAAATTCTATCAGATACACCGTTGATTCTTTTTTAAAGCAGCTAACTTACAAAGGGATAGATTCTGATCAGATTGTTTTCTACACATCTGATCATGGGCAAAGCTTATTTTATAATAATGACCCTTTAACACATTGTCACTCAGAAGATGATCTGCCAAAGGATGAGTTTAAAGTGCCATTAATGGTTTTCTCCAAGAATGTAAGAGATAAACTTTGGATAAATTCTGCTTCTAGAGTTTCCCAAGAACAGATTTTCCCTACTACGTTAAAGATGATGGGATATTCCGATAAATTATACCTGTCTTATGGGGACCCACTCGATGAGAACAACAATATCGCTACCAGGAAGTCGTATATTCTGGATACAGGTAAGTTGGTTGACTTCGAAGAAACAGTCAACTAACAGCTCGGTAAATTGTTATGTTAGTGTAGTTTTCGCCTCATTTAATTCAGAGATAAGGGGCGGAATTGGAACAGGCATTAATGCATTATTCAAATGATGATCTTACTTGCAGCCGTATAATCAAACAGGGGATTGCGAAATTAGTCTGGTTGGGTACAGTGTCGGTTTGAAAGTGATGTAATGAGTGTTGGAGGTAGAGCAATGGAGTTACAAGTAAACGGTGTATCCGTTTATGTCGCCACTGGTGGAAAAGTGTTTGATAATCATTTGCCAAATGTGTTGTTTTTGCACGGCAGTGGCATGGATCATCGTGTGTGGGCGGGGCAAATACAGTGGTTTGCGGATAATGGTTGTTCCGTATTGGCGCCTGACTTGCCGGGACATGGTCTGTCTGCGGGTGAGCCGCTACAAAGTATCAAAGCAATGGGTACATGGTTGTTGGATTTCCTGAATGCCACAGGTATGGAAAAGGTGCATGTAATAGGCCATTCACAAGGTTTCTTGGTGGCTTTAGAGCTAGCGCACCAGGCAGCGGAGAAAGTGGCCTCCTTATCAGGCATCGGCACCGCCGCGACTATTCCGGTCAATCCGGCATTGATTGAAACCGCACAAGCCGCCGCTGATAAAGCCGTTGAGCTGATGCTAAAGTGGGGTTTTGGGGCGGAGATGCAATCTGAAGCAGCGACCGAATCGGACACGCAAACCATTGCAAAAGGTCGGGAGATTATAACAGGCAACCCGTTGGCAACGGATCTAATTGCTTGTTCAAGGTACACCGTAGGTGTTGACATTGCGGAGTCTTTAACCGTGCCAACGTGCTTTATATTGGCTGAAAAAGATCGAATGACGCCGCTGGCAGCCGGTGAGGCACTGGCTGCTTTAACGAACGCACAAGTGACGGTGTTACCGCGTCATGGTCACATGCTACCAATGGAAGCGCCGCAGGCCTGTATCGAGGTATTGCAGGGCTTCATTAATCATTTGACTCAGTGAGTTACGCAGACTTTCGTTAAGCGATGCGCTTGGCTGTCATTGGCCTACAGCTTTTTGCGGTAGCCTCGGGGCGTGTATACCCACTCCTTCGAGCCATTCACAATATGCCGTGATTCGCTATTACCGACAGATACCAGCGTAAACATATCCACGTCCTTCGCATCCAGCTTATCCAGCGTAATAATGTTAATTTCTTCATCATCTCGCGTTAGCTGGCGGCCAATCAGCACAGGCGTGGAAGCAGGGCGGTATTGCAGCAAAATATCCCGCGCGGTGTTCAATTGCCAATCACGCTTGATGGAGACAGGATTATAAAACGACACCACAAAGTCACCTTGCCCGGCACTTTGGATACGCTTCTCAATAGTTTCCCAAGGTGTAAGCAAATTGGATAATGAAATGGTGCAGAAATCATGTCCCAGTAAGGCGCCCACGCGGCTCGAGCCAGCTTGCATGGCACTGATACCGGGAACAACTTCAATATCAACATTTAACCACTCAGGGTGCTGCTCCTTGCCATTAAGTTGCTGATCCAACAGTTCAAATACCAACGTCGCCATTGCATAAATACCAATGTCACCGCTGGAGATTAGTGCTGTTGTTTTGCCACTGGCGGCAAGATCTAAAGCCAAACGTGCGCGTCCTGTCTCCTCGCCCAAAGGTAGGTCGTGATGGGTTTTGCCGTCACAAATCTCCCCCAAAAGGTCGAGGTATAAACCATAAGCGACAAGATCCGTGCTGGCTTTAATAGCGCTGGAGGCTTTGGGGGTGAGTAATTGAAGATCACCGGGGCCGGTGCCGACTACAAATAACTTGCTCATAAAATGTGTCTGTCTGGGATTACTGTGGAGGGGATTGTACGGGAAGCGTTAAGGTATCAGATGGTGCTTGCATATCTTGGTAGTGGCTCGGTGCTTAAAGTGCCTCGGTTTAAGGTATTTTTAAGCACCGGAGTTCAATTTTCTGCCGGAGCAGAACTGCGAATCAAATAGTCAAAAGCACCTAGTGCGGCTGTAGCACCTGCACCCATCGCAATGATAATCTGCTTATAAGGCACGGTTGTCGCATCGCCCGCTGCAAATACGCCCGGCAAATTAGTCTCGCCTTTGCTGCCTATGACAATCTCGCCATGCTGACTTAACTCAACACTGCCTTTGAGGAATTCGGTATTCGGCACTAAGCCAATTTGTACAAATACGCCTTCCAGTTCAACCGTTTTTGATTCGTTGGTTTCTCGGTCTGTGTAGGTCAGTCCAGTTACTTTTTCGCCATTGCCATTAATTTCGGTCGTCATGGCATTTTTAATAATGTCGATATTGGGCATAGATTCGGCTTTGCGAATCAACACGGCATCTGCACGCAACGTGTCCGCAAACTCCAAGACTGTGACATGGCCAACAACACCCGCCAGATCAATTGCGGCTTCGATGCCCGAATTACCACCACCAATGACAGAGACGCGTTTGCCTTTAAACAGTGGGCCATCACAGTGCGGACAATAAGCGACACCTTTGCCAAGGTATTCATCCTCTCCTGGCGCATTGATCTTGCGCCAACGTGCGCCGGTGGAAAGCACCACGGAGCGGCTTTTTAATGTTGCACCGTTTTCCAGTGTAACCGAAACTAAGCCACCGGCTTCCTTGGCCGCCACTAAGCCATTGACGGTCTGGTCATTCATAATGTCCACGTCATAGTCTTTAACGTGTTCTTCCAAGTGAGCGACGAGCTTGGGACCTTCGGTCTTCTTGACAGAAATAAAGTTCTCAATCCCCACCGTGTCTAACACCTGACCACCAAAGCGTGAGGTGATAATGCCAGTGCGCACACCTTTACGTGCGGCATAAATTGCGGATGACGCACCTGCGGGGCCACCACCAACAACCAGTATATCGTAGGGCGCTTTTTCATCGAGCATTGCAGCCTGACGTGCAGCCGCACCGGTGTCAATTTTATTGACGATATTTGCTAATGTGGTACGTCCCTGAGTGAACACTTCACCATTTAGGAATACCGTTGGCACCGCCATGACGTTACGTGCTTCGGCTTCCTCGGTGAACACGCCGCCATCAATCATTACATGCGAAATGTTGGGGTTAATCACTGCCATACTATTTAGCGCTTGTACTACGTCTGGGCAGTTTTGGCAGCTTAATGAAATGAAGGTCTCAAATTTGAAGACACCCTCAAGGTTACGCACCTGTTCAATCAGTGCCGGCTCGACCTTCGTTGGATGACCGCCATTGTGCAAAATGGCCAGAATCAATGAAGTAAATTCATGCCCCATCGGGACGCCAGCAAAACGGATGTTGTTACCTGCATTAGCACCGTCACCCCTTACGAGTAAGGAGGGGGTACGCTCACCATTGTTATCAGTTGCTTTCTCATAACTAATCAATGGTGACAATGCAGCCATGTCTTCTGCCAGTGTCGTTAACTCTGTTGACTTTACGCTATCATCAGCAAAAACACGCAGCACCACGCCGTGCTTAAGATTAGCAAACGTCTGTTTGAGCTGTTGTTGTATATTTTGATCTAACATATCAGTGCTCCAGGATGATTTTGCTGATTGATTGTTCCGCCCCGATGCTGGGAGCGGAACGGGCTTACGAGGTAAAAAAACAAAATTAAATCTTACCCACCAAGTCCAGTGAAGGAGCCAGTGTTTCTTCACCTGGAGTCCATGCCGCTGGGCATACTTCGTCAGGATTGGCCGCAATGTGCTGCGCTGCCTGAACCTTACGAACCAACTCTGCTGCAGAACGACCGATGCCCAAATCGTGAATCTCAGCAACTTTGATCTGGCCTTCAGGGTTGATCACGAAGGTACCACGCAGTGCCAAACCTTCTTCCTCGATCATCACATCGAAGTTACGGCTGATCGTGCCAGTTGGGTCGCCGATCATTGGGTAGTTCACCTTGCCAATCGTTTCAGAAGAATCGTGCCACGCTTTGTGTGTAAAGTGTGTGTCGGTTGATACCGCGTAAACCTCAACACCCATTTCCTGAAGCTGTGCGTAATGATCCGCCAGATCACCCAGTTCAGTAGGGCATACAAAGGTGAAATCTGCGGGGTAGAAGAACACGATAGACCACTTACCCTTCAGGTCTGCGTCACTGACATCAACGAAGTCACCATTGTGGTATGCAGTAGCTTTAAAAGGGGCAACGGTTTGATTAATGATAGGCATAATCACTCTCCTGTGAGTTTAACGAATTAAGATAACGTGCTTTAGTGGTCAGTATACTAGCGGTATTCGAGTGATAGATTAAATATTTTGAAACTATCTTTGTGATTGTTATTATCTATCGCATAGATGATTGACCACAGCCCTTGTTGAGCCATGCTTATGATCAAGCTTCGTGATCTGGAATACTTAGATGCCATTCAAAAGTACACACATTTTGGGAGAGCCGCAGAGGCTTGCCATGTCAGCCAGCCGACGCTAAGTGCGCAACTTAGAAAGCTTGAAAAGCAGTTGGGATTAACTTTGGTAGAACGTCA
The DNA here is from genome assembly GCA_002747455.1 of Pseudomonadota bacterium. Lineage (GTDB taxonomy): Bacteria > Pseudomonadota > Gammaproteobacteria > Thiotrichales > Thiotrichaceae > Leucothrix. The sequence continues at coordinate 43,261 of PDPG01000052.1, forward strand.
CCCGCGCAATGTGATGTTGACTGATGCGGGCATGACGTTGGCGGAAAAAGCGCGAGAAGTGCTGCAAAGCGCTAGGGCATTTGAGGACACCGCCCGTACATTGTCTGATCCGCTGGCCGGAGATTTAAAAATTGGTTTAATTCCGACTTTAGCCCCGTATCTGCTGCCCCACATCACCAGCGAAATCACTAACGCCATGCCGCAGCTACAGTTGTACCTATTTGAGAAGCAGACCAAAGTGCTGCTGCAAGACTTGGATAAAGGCGATATGGATATTCTGATTCTGCCGTGGCTGGATGATGAAATGAAGCGCTTTGAGCATTATAAGCTTATGGATGAAGCACTGGTACTGGCCTCACCGCCGGATCACCCACTTAGCCATAAGCCGGATTTGCAGCTATCTGACTTGCGAGATGAAACCATTTTGGCTTTGGAGGATGGTCACTGCCTGCGGGATCAGGCTATTGGTTATTGCTTCACTGCTGGGGTGGATGAAGACAAACGCTTTCAGGCAACCAGTTTGGAAACCTTGCGATATATGGTTGCCAGCGGTGCGGGTATTACCTTATTGCCTAAATTATCAGTGATTAATCAGCTAGAGTCGCCCACCATTTGCTACACTGAATTTGCAGCACCACAACCAACGCGGGAAATTGCTGCGGTGGTGCGGGCAAACTACCCACGACGGGAGGCCGTGCGTACTCTAGTCGGGGTGGTTCGTCACGTTGTACAGGGTTTGGTCTGACATCTTTGCAGCGGATTCTGCAAGCTTGGGAGCCTTTTTCAAAAACTGTAAATCGTTGATGATTTTTTTGAGCCGATTTTTTTTGTGCTTGCGCTTTTACAGAACGAGAGCGGCGATAAATGATCTATAAAGTTGCTCGTTAAGGTATGTAAGTTAATCAAACACGATTCGATTTATTATCACAATCTATTATTTAGGATACTGGGAGTCAAAAGATGGCTAATCAAATTAAAACAATTCTTGCTACTTCAGCACTGTTAATCGCTGCTTCACAATCTGCAAATGCGGGTTCGGTGAGCGAAGTAGAAATTAAGGATGTTGGTTACGCGGGTAATGGTTGTCCTTCAGGTTCAGCGTCAGTGGTATTGGCACCTGACAAGAAGAGTGTCTCGGTATTGTTTGATGAGTATATCGCGGAAGCTGGTGGACGTGGGCAGCGTACGTTTGACCGCAAGAAGTGTGACATTGCATTTGGCTTGAAAATCCCATCAGGCATTAGTGTTTCATTTGTCGATGCGGATTACCGTGGCTTTAACGACTTACCACGCGGTGCGCGAGCGAGCTTCAAGCGTGATTACTTCTTCGCCGGTAGCCGTGGCCCAAGTCTGACAAAGAGTTGGAGAGGTGCGCGTAGTGGTGATTTCCACATCAAGGACAAGCTGAGTGTGTTTGCCGATGTTTGGTCGGCGTGTGGTGCAGATGTGATCCTGCGTTCCAAGACTGCTGCAACAGTACGTAGTCGCCGCGGTAGCGAGGCACTAATGATGGTGGACTCGGCAGACTTAACCACAAAGACGGTATATCGTTATAACTTCCGTTACCGCACATGTCGTTAATTGTCTGACGGATTAAATTAACTGGGGTTTACAGGCCGCGCTCGTCGAAAGATGGGGGCGGCTTTTTTATTTGTTTTTTATAACTCAGAAAAGGCTGCTCTTACTATTTATTCTTATGAATTAAAATAATTTAATTAAATGAGCTTTTAACAGATTCTAACGCTTTACTAGAATGAGGAGAGGGCTTGCTTGGTTGGGTTGTCCGCTAAGTGATCGGCTCTGGGGATTTTGCTTTAAACAAGAAAAAGAGAGGGATGTGTTATGTTAGAGCATACAAGGATAGTGTTAGCTACTTCGGCATTTTTAATCGTTGCCTCGCAGCCTGCGCGTGCAGGCTCGGTTAGTGAGGTGAAAATTCAGGATATTGGTTATGCGGGTAACGGTTGCCCGGCGGGCTCTGCCTACATAGTGTTGGCACCCGACAAGAAAAGTGTTTCAGTGTTGTTTAAAGACTACGTTGCAGCAGCCGGTGGAAACGGGCGGAGTGATTTTGACCGTAAAAAGTGTGATATCGCATTTAGTTTAGAAATACCATCGGGTATCAGTGTGTCATTCGACGATGCAGATTATTATGGCTTTACCGACCTGCCAAGCGGTGCGCAGGCCAGCTTTAAGCGTGATTATTTCTTCGCAGGTAGTCGTGGCTCAAGTCTGACAAAGAACTGGAGCGGCCCACAAAATGGCGATTTTCATGTTAAAGACAACGTGAATGTTTGGTCGGACTGTGGCGCGGACGTTATTCTGCGATCCAAAAACGCCGTGATCATACGCAGTGATAAGGAGGCGTCTGTGACACTGAGTGCGGCGAATTTAGCAGTAAAGACGGTACATCGTTATAACTTCCGTTATCGTACATGTCATTAATTTGGCAGGAAGCTGTATTGATTATCGTCGTTAAAAAATCCTTAAATTAAATGAGCCTTTTTAACAGACTTTAACGCTTTAAATAGATAAGAGCAGGGATTACTTGGCTGGATTATATGCAGGGTGATGGGCTCTTAATAGGCTTCACTTTAAACAAGGAATACAGAGGGAAATATCATGTTAAACCATACAAAAACAGTATTAGCTGCTTCAGCACTTTTAATGGCCGCCTCGCAGTCTGTGAGTGCAGGTTCGGTGAGCGAAGTAGAAATTAAGGACGTTGGTTATGCGGGTAATGGCTGTCCGTCAGGTTCTGCCTCCGTGGTACTGGCGCCCGACAAGAAAAGTGTTTCGGTGTTATTTGATGATTATATTGCAGAAGCAGGTGGAAGCGGACAGCGTAGATTTGACCGTAAAAAGTGTGATATCGCATTTGGTTTGAAAATACCATCAGGTATCAGTGTTTCATTCGTCGATGCGGATTACCGCGGCTTTAACGACTTGCCACGTGGTGCGCGAGCGAGCTTTAAGCGTGATTACTTCTTTGCAGGCAGCCGCGGCCCTAGTCTGACAAAGAACTGGAGAGGTCCGCGCAGCCGCGACTTCACCATTAAAGATCGCCTGAGTGTGTTTGCAAACGTGTGGTCGGCGTGCGGTGCGGACGTTATCCTTCGCTCCAAGACTGCCGCAACTGTACGTACCCGTCCCGGTAGGGAGGCATTGATGATGGTGGATTCGGCGGACTTGACCACAAGGACTGTATATCGCTACAACTTCCGTTATAGAAGGTGTCGTTAATTGGTGTAAGTACCGGTCATTGTTAACAATTAAAAGGCTTCCTTCGGGAAGCCTTTTGTGATTGATGCACCATGCAGCGCACGTAGCACCAGCGGGTATTTTCTTTTACAAGTGGTGTCGACGTACGCATGATGGTGGGCGGTTGTTTGCCTACTTCAGTGAGAGTGAAGCCGGAGCGCCAGTTGCCGGAAATTTCTTTGCAAATAAGGTCGTATAATACTTATCAGGTCGGTCGGATGGATAGTCTAGATTCGTGACTTCACCTGCTGGTGACATGAATGTTCTTTCCCGAATCGTGACTTCTTGTCGGTTTGCGCCAATGTCTTTCCGTGTGGTTTCAGCGCCAAGAACACGATAGCCATGATTAATCAATGCGGCATTTACTTCATCATAACTAAATAGCAATTTGCCAGTCGTTTCATTCTGCACCATAACATCGGTGGTGCAACCATCTATTTCTGGTGAAACGGCGTAACTAATTTTATTGATGGTGGTTTCATAAACCCCCATAAAACCTGCAGCAGGCCTGAAGCGTTTGTCTTTTTCTAGGGCTTGCACCAGCGCATCTCTATTTTTGAACTCTTTCTCACAAAACTGCTCGTGTAAGCTTAAAAAAGTAGACAGGCTGCTGGGTTTTGCTGAGGCTTTGGATGAATTGCTCAAAACTCTCCCATCATCGTTACAGCCAGTTAGAAAAATATTGAAAGCGGCTGCCAGAGCCAGAAGGGAGAGCTTTGAAGCTTTCATGTTTTTTGAACCTTTATATTGTTATTAGTTGTTTTTTTGCCACTATATATTCAAGTGGTTGGTTAGGCAATCATCACCGATGAACGGCAGTGGTATAGGTGTCAGCGAGTATGCAACATACAGCGCAGTGGCAGAGTATTTGCAGTCAGTTTGCTAGTCGGTCGGTGCGGCTCATCAGGTGTCTAATTCTTTTTCAATTATTATTGCTTAATTTGAGGTGAAGCACTTGCGCAACATGGAATTTATTGTATAAATCGTCCTGCCTTTGATGTGATGTCTGAGGCGTTTATTCTCTGGATAATGAGGCGAAGGATTTATCATGAATACTGAACCAAACGGCGGCCAGAGTCGTCGGTTTAACGTGCCTGCTGCTGACCTAATACGTCTCGGTATCTCAATTGCGTTCATCATTGGCATCATGCTCTATGTGAAGTCACAGATCATCGGCGTGCCCAATAGCATGGTGTTAATTATTGCGGCGATGGTGGGTGGTTATATGGCCATGAACATCGGTGCAAACGATGTGGCCAATAATGTGGGTCCTGCTGTGGGGTCAAAGGCCATTACCCTCACGGGGGCAATTGTTATCGCGGGTATTTTTGAAGCGATGGGGGCCTTGGTTGCCGGTGGTAATGTCGTGAGTACCATTAAAAAGGGCATTATTGACCCTGGTATGATCGGTAATCCAGATACGTTTGTTTGGCTGATGTTGGCTGCATTATTGGCAGCCGCTGTTTGGTTAAATGCTGCAACAATGCTGGGTGCGCCGGTTTCGACGACTCACTCCATCGTTGGTGGCGTACTCGGTGCAGGAATTGCTGCAGGTGGTATGGGAATTGCTAACTGGGGCACGATGGGGCAGATTGCGGCTAGTTGGGTGATTTCTCCAGTCTTGGGAGGAGTAATAGCAGCAATGTTTCTCTATGTTATTGAGCATCAGATTATCCATCGAAAAAACAAGCTACAAGCCGCTCAACGGGTTATACCGTATTTGGTTGCAGTGATGGCGTGGGCATTCAGCGTGTATCTGATTCTGAAGGGGATTAAGAGAATCTGGAAAACAGACTTCCTCACAGCATCAATCGTTGGTTTATTGATTGCGGTTGCAGTGGTTTATATTTCTCGACCATTGATCAAAAAAGCCTCTGCCAAGCTCAGCAATGACCGTGAAGGCGTGAGTGAGATGTTTGTTATTCCGCTGATTTTCTCCGCAGCGTTACTGAGTTTTGCTCATGGTGCAAACGATGTTGCCAATGCCATTGGCCCGCTGGCGGCTATTAATGAGGCAATTATTTCTGGTGCAGTTGCTAGTAAAGCGGGCATCCCGCTATGGGTGATGATGATTGGAGCAGTGGGAATTGCCATTGGTTTGGCGCTGTATGGCCCGAAACTGATTCGCACGGTTGGCTCTGAAATTACGGAGCTTGATAAAACCCGTGCGTACTGCATTGCGATGGCGGCCTCAATCACTGTAATTATTGCTTCTCAGCTAGGTCTGCCGGTGAGTTCGACGCATATTGCCGTGGGTGGTGTGTTTGGCGTGGGATTCCTGAGAGAGTATTTTGAGTCCAATATGGCGCAGATGGCGGCCGAAATCCGCGAGCATCATAAAGATGATACGGATCTCACCTTGGTTGAAGCTTCGCTACTGGAGTTTGAAAACACGCCGTTAAAAGAAAAGGGCGATTTTTTAAAGAAACTTAAGGCAGCTAGCAACGCAAATGCCAGCCCATTGACCAAGCGTGAGCGTAAGAAATTGAAAAAGGTGTATCGCCAGGAATTGGTACAGCGCTCTATTGTTTATAAAATTGCAGCGGCATGGATTATCACTGTACCCGCCTCAGGGCTTTTAGCCGGGCTGCTTTACTTTCTGATCAGTGGTGTGATGACACTTTAACTGGGTACATTACAGCCACTACGGTTTATTATTGCCAAATATTAATGTGATGAATGCCATTTTTGGTTAAAAATACACAACATTGCTGAGTAATTACGTTACACTTGGCTAGGAACTCCTCCGTGGTTGGTATGTAGTACCAACCTTTGTCAGCCCCAACACCTATGGGGCTGTTTTTTTATCGTCACCACCACCTCTCTTCCTCTGTGCCATGCCCGTGGCGTATGCTTCCTTTGCTTAATAAGCTAGGTCATTTCTTTGTATAGAAAAACTTATTTTCTTAAACGCGTTCAAGTTAGCTACTATTTATTACAGGGCTAATGATTCTAAAGTATTGATCACGCATTAATGGACTGGAGAGATGCATGGAAGAGATGAATAGCGTAATGGATTGGCCCCTGAATTTTTCACATGATACTGGCCTCTTGCAATCGGGTACGGGTCGGTCGCCGGTTAGGCCTTCTGACACTATCACAGTAGATAGCGGTACAAAAACAGTTGCAGGAGCAATCGCAACAGCACTGGCGAATGGCGGGATACGGCATGTATTTGGCCCCGCCGAGTCTGATCCTCATAGTTTTTCCCAGATACTTGAGTGTCACGCTCCACACTACAACTTAAACTATTACGGAATACACCACGAGGGTGCTGCGGCTTTTGCTTGCTCCGCCTACGGCAAATTGACCAAGCGTCCGGCAGCGTGCTTGTCTAATACCCGACAGGGAGCTAGCAGTCTTAAAGCGGGGTTGTGTGATGCCATGATTGATCATGCGCCAGTGCTTGCTCTGATTGAGACTTATCATCAGTATCAGATAGCTGAGGCCCTCGACATAGGTGGCTCTGAGAAGCGTGGATCGGAAAATGTCTCTCACTGGGTGGGTAGTCTGACCTATGAAAGTGATCCGGCAGCACGGGTGGCAATGGCGTGCAGGAGTACCTTAATTAACTCAGGAGTTTCTCAGTTACGCTTTTCCCGTCAAATGTTACAGCGCCAATGTCGGCAAACCGCACCTTGCAACAAGATGGAGGTACAGCTGCCGTCCTTTAAGATAGAACCACCTCAAGACGCACTGCGAGCGGCGGCGGATTTACTAAGAGAGTCCGCAAGGATCGTGGTCGTTGTGGGTCAGGGTGCGAGAAATCGCATGGATGATGTGATGATGCTGGCCGAGCAGTTGCGTGCTGCGGTAGTGACGACATTTAAGGCTAAGGGACTGATATCCGAGCGGCATCCTCTGGCTGGGGGAGTGCTGGGAAAATACGGTACGCCTGTTGCGGAGAAGCTATTGGTATCGGCTGATGCAGTCTTGGTGTTTGGGGCAAATTTCAGTGGTCAGTGCGACATGGTGTCTGATAAACCTGTTATCCAGATTGACCATGATCTACAGGCCTTAGCGCAATGCGAAGGAGTGGACGTGCCGATCTGGGGTGAAACTGGCGTGACTGCGCGTGCTTTTTGCATTGAGTTTTTGGGTGATGTGTGGACTGTAGATCAGACTGCCGATATTGCTCGTTACTGGAAGGCGTGGAATAAAAACAAGCTTGAGGACATCAGCCAGCCATCATCGAAACAGTCTAGCGCTCGTCAATTTGCAGAGCTGAATGAGTGGGTAGATGATGATGCAATCATTGTCATCGATGCCGGTGAGCGGATGCACGGCTTTGGTCGTTACTTTGAGTGCTCTGAGCACACGGTGATCATGCCAGCTCAAGCGGATACCATTGGATTTGCAGTGCCCGCAGCGATGGGGGCTTGGGTGGCAACACAGGAAGATGATGAGCAATTGCAGGGGCGGCAAGTGGTTGCCGTATGTGATACCCAGGGCTATGTTGGGTATGAGGCAGAACTGGAAGCGGCTGCCCGTTATGGGATGCGTATTTCGTTGGTTATTCTGGATGAGGGAGGCTGGCACTTAAAACGCATTGGCTGAGTTGGGTAAAGCGTTACTTGAATGAGCTGCCAGAAGCGTCTTGAGCGAGTGGTGAGGTGCATCGGTCATAATTTTGAATGACGAGCTTGATGTCAATAAGTTGGCAGAGATTGCAAGTTTCTCGCCATATCGCTTTCACAGGATTTATTGTATTGGCGTTGTAGATCGGTTGCTGTGGTGCGATAGCTTCATAGTCAGAAAAATCGGATAGCGAATGCGATTTGAAGGTGTCTGTCTGGAGCTACCTGTCAGATCAAGTTCCGTCTTTTATAGATCAAGCTTTGTTCTTTACAGGCAATTTGATGGCAAATTCCAGGGTAGGGTGCTCTGGTATTATAAAAATAAAGAAAGCGTATTATCCAAAAAGTGCCACCCCCGTTCAGTGCAGACGATTTTATTGTCTTGAGAGTCAAGTAGCCCGGATTTTTGGGCTTCTAGTAGTGTCGGCGTTATTGTGTTTAATGCTTGGCCTGTGCGTTGTTCGTAGAGGTGGCTATCTACACCATGTTTGAGTCGTAGTGCATTTAGCATAAACTCAAAGGGCAGTTTTTCAGGTGTTAATATACTGTCCCCCGTGCGAAACTCCCCAATTCGTGCTTTTTCCATGTATTGTTTGGGCTGCCGGTATTTATGGTAGCGATGGATGCTGCCATCTTGGCTGGTGACTTTCCCGTGTGCTCCTGCGCCAATACCAAGATAGTCGCCAAACTCCCAATAATTTCTGTTGTGAAGACACTGCTTTCCCGTTAGCGAGTACGCAGACACTTCATACTGCTGGAAGTGATGCTGTGCTAACAGGGCTTGCCCAGCCTGTTGCATCTCCCAGAGTATTTCGTGTTCAGGCAATGTAGGCTTTTGGTGGTGAAATAAGGTATTTGGTTCCAGCGTGAGTTGATACCACGATAAATGCGTTGGGTTAAAGTGGATGGCTTGCTCAAGGTCTTGCAGGGCTTCTGTAATAGTTTGTTCTGGCAAGCCAAACATCAAGTCCAGATTAAAATTATCAAACCCTGCTTCCCGTGCGATATCCGCAGCATGTCGTGCTTCCTCTGCGTTATGAATTCGCCCCAGCTTTTTTAAATGTTGCGGGTTATAGCTTTGGATGCCGATTGATAGGCGGTTGATACCTGCCTTGCGATAGTCGGTAAAGCGTTGTTGTTCAAATGTTCCAGGATTGGCTTCAAGGGTAATTTCTGTATGGCTGGGGAGCGGGCTGATTGCATCGACCCCATCCAGCAGACGTTGGATTGATGCAGCACTAAACAAACTGGGAGTCCCGCCACCAATAAAAATACTGGAAATCTGGCGTTTGTCCGTATCTGCCACCTCCTGATGCAAGTCAGCCAGCAGAGCATCAATGTACTGTACTTCGGGCAGCTCACCGGATACTTGGTGTGAGTTAAAGTCGCAATAGGGGCACTTACGAATACACCAAGGAATATGGATGTAGAGGCTGAGTGGGATCATGCACTGAGTTCACTAATATGATTACTAATCGCCACAAATTGTGAAACACTCAAGGTTTCCGCGCGTTGTGTCGGTTCAATTCCCAAGCTGCTTAACTCATCAGCGGTAATAAGCTTTTTTAGTGTATTGCGTAGGGTTTTTCGGCGTTGAGAAAAGGCTTGGGTGACAACATTTGCAAACAAGGTTTCGTCCACCGCCTGAAAAGGCTTCTCAGTCCAAGGTGTGAGTTTAACCACAGCCGAATCAACTTGTGGTGGTGGACTGAAGGATTCAGGGCCAACAAAGAATAAGTATTCAGTTTGGCAGCGGTACTGCACCATGACGGATAGTCTGCCAAAGTCTTTATTGCCGGGGACTGCGGTAATTCGGTCAACCACCTCTTTTTGTAACATAAAGTGCATATCGGAGATGCGGGGCGCAGTGTTTAATAGGTGGAAAATCAAAGGTGTTGAAATATTGTAGGGCAAGTTACCGATGATCCGGAGTGGGCGGCTTGGGTCGGTTATTTCATCCAGATTGACTCGAAGGGCATCAACATTATGAATGGTGAGTTTGCTACCACCAATCCGCTTGAGATGGTTAATAACATCACGGTCGATTTCAATGACTTGCAGATGATTAAGCAGGGCTAGTATAGGCTTGGTCAGTGCACCAAGCCCCGGGCCAATTTCTAGCATCTGATCATCTGGCATGGGGTTAATGTGGCTCACCAGTAAATTAATGATGTGGGCATCACTTAGGAAGTGCTGGCCGAAGCGTTTTTTGGCTTGGTGTCTTGGCATATTTTGATACGGCACAAATAAAGAAGCCTCCCCCGTGAGGGAGGAGGCTGTCATGGTTTAGCGGTTAGATTACCGCAAGATCTTCAGTTCAACGCGACGGTTTTGAGCCTTGCCTTGTCGTGTCGCATTGCTTGCAACAGGCTCTGACTCACCATAACCCTTAGCGGTCAACCTGGAGGCTCTGACGCCTTTACTAACCAGATAGCTCCTGACCGATTCAGCGCGTCGCTGAGACAAACGTCGATTGCCTGCCTGGCTACCAGTGCTATCAGTGTGTCCACCAACCTCGATATTCAACTGTGGGAAGCGGCTCAGCTTCTTCGCAGCCTCGTCGAGGATAGGTAACGACTGATTGGTCAAACGAGCAGAGCCAGTCTTGAAGTTCACACCCTTGAGTGTGATGCTCTGAGCCTCAGAACAACCTACCTCATTGGTTGATGCACCGGCGGCTGTTCGGGGACATAAGTCCTTCGCATCAGTGACACCATCACGATCTTCATCCGGCTTGCCGCAACCTGTTGAGTCAACCTTTTCACCAGGGGCGGAAGTTGGGCAGCGATCCAGTCTGTCAGCAACACCGTCATTGTCTGTGTCAAACTCACAGCCAGTATCGTAGACGGCTGCGTTTCTCACCGTGCCAGGGCACTGGTCAACACTGTCTTTAACGCCATCTTTGTCAGAATCCAGCTCGCAGCCTTTTTCATCAACCTGAGCGCCGGCTGGCGTGGTTGGGCAGCTATCCTGAGCGTTGATAACACCATCAGCATCGTCGTCTAACTGACAGCCTTTGGCATCCACGGCAGCACCAGCTGGTGTTTTCGGACACTGATCCGCACTGTCTTTCACACCATCCTTATCCGAGTCGATTTCACAACCCTTAGTGTCAACGGTTGCACCCGCGACAGTTTTAGGACAAGCATCTTTGCCATTGACCACACCATCTTTGTCATCGTCTAGCTCACAGCCTTTGGCGTTGACCTTGGCACCGGCGGGTGTTTTCGGACACTGATCCGCACTGTCTTTCACGCCGTCCTTGTCAGAATCAATCTCACAACCTTTGGCGTCAACGGTTGCACCTGCGACAGTTTTTGGACAAGCGTCTTTGCTATTAACAACGCCGTCTTTGTCATCGTCTAGCTCACAGCCTTTGGCATTAACCTTGGCACCGGCGGGTGTTTTCGGACACTGATCCGCACTGTCTTTCACGCCGTCCTTGTCAGAATCAATCTCACAACCTTTGGCATCAACGGTGGCACCTGCGACAGTTTTAGGACAAGCATCTTTGCTATTGACCACACTGTCTTTGTCATCATCTAGCTCACAGCCTTTGCCATTAACCTTGGCACCGGCAGGTGTTTTCGGGCATTGATCCGCACTGTCTTTCACGCCATCCTTATCCGAGTCGATTTCACAACCCTTAGCATCGACGGTTGCA
>PDPG01000053.1 GCA_002747455.1 Pseudomonadota bacterium
AAGCTTGAAGGTCAAACGGAAAAAAGCGGCGTGGTCGGTCGATTTCCTTGAGAAACTATTGCGGCAAGATGTATGAATCTTTCAAGCGATTGCCCTGATAGTATCCCCGAAAGGGCTTGATATTTGACGAAGGGCGACTATCATTTTAGCGCCCTTTGTCAGAGGCATCCGTAAATTACAGGTTGTGGTAACACAGTCAACCACCGCCCTGCTTTGCCAAAATCTAACTCAAACTGTTAGCATGAATTGACTGTTTACACTTCAAAACAAGAGCGCTTGTCATGTTTAAAAAAATATTGGTTCCCATTGATTTAGCATCACTTGACCCCGCTACAGCAAGTCTCAAAGTGGTCAAGAGCATGGTCGAAGATATGGATGCGGAAGTACACATACTGAATGTGGCACCCGGTTATGGTACACCACTGGTCGCATCTTATATCCCGCAAGATGTACGAAAGACATTAAATAAAAATATCCGTGAAGAGCTGACAAAACTCGCTGCCGAATACCTTGATACCACACCCAGCGTCAGTATCGTCACCGGAAAACGGGCTGAAAAGATTATTCACTTTGCCGAACAATGGCAGGCCGATTTGATTGTTATCGGTTGTCGTGCCAAGGTCGCTCGCGGCAGCCGGCACTTACTTGGCTCTTGTAGCTCTCAGGTTGCAGACCGCGCCAAGTGCAATGTCTTGGTTGTACGCTAACATTGAAAAACACCTGTCACGAGGCAGCACATGTTCCACATATTTTTACACATTGTGCTGCCTTTGGCGGTCGCCGTGGCCTGCTTCCGACCACGTTGGAAGTTCGCCTATTTTATTATGATGGCGACCATGCTCGTCGATATTGATCACCTACTCGCCAACCCAATCTACGATCCCTTGCGGTGTAGCGTTGGCTTTCACCCATTACATCGCCTGCTACCTATTGCCGTTTATATCTTACTAAGCGTGGTTCCCAAAACACGTTTGGTCGGTTTAGGTCTGATGATTCACATGGCGTTGGACAGCTTGGATTGTAAAGTGAATACTGGTGAGTGGATGCATCACTTCCCTGTGTGATTCCCACGTAAGCAAAGCGTGTACGACACCTGCCAGAGCATCATGCACCGCAAAAATTAGGTGACTTGCCCCCACTCGGCCTTAATCTGTCGCAGTCGGCATTGGCTCCGATTTCTTTTCAAAGACAATTCTATCCTTCAAAAACCACAACAAAATCAATGATGGAATAACCATTAGTGCGGTGATGATAAAGAACAGCCCCCAGTCGCCATCCAGGCCATCCACCAATGCACCGGAAGATGAGGCTAACAATGTCCGCCCAAGTGTTCCGAGGGATGCCAGCAGTGCATATTGTGTGGCGGTGTAGGTTCGGTCAACCAATCTCGAAATAAAGGCGACGAAGGCAACCGTGGCAAATGCCGATGCAATATCATCCATGACAACCGCCAAGGCGAACAAGGTCTCGGATTTCCCACTCCACGCCAACACACTAAACATCACATTGGTCGCAGACATGGCCACTCCGGCCCAGAATAAGGATTTTAGCGAACCAGCTTTCATGGCAAACCACCCGCCCACCAAAGTGAAGGTAACAGTGGTAATCCAGCCCAAACTTTTGGAGTAAATGGCAATTTGTGACTTGGTAAAGCCAATTTCTTTATAGAAAACAACTGACATTTTCCCCATAAAGGCTTCGCCGATTTTGAACAGGAAGATAAACGATAAAATCGCAATACCGATGGTCAAACCATTTTTACGAAAGAAGCTGGTCATCGGACTTAAAACAGTACTCACAAACCAACTGGCAACCGATGGTAAACTGACTGCACCAGAACTAAGACGCTGCTGATCTTCTAATTGACGCTGATACCTGAGTGCTGAGGAGGCCTCCGGGATTGTTAGCAGGGCAACATTGAATAGCACGATCAGGCCACACAGAAAGATAAAGGCCATTTGCCAATAATTCTCATAACCTTGTGCCTGAAAATAATCAGCACTAAACAAGGCAATCATTCCACCCAGTTTATAGCCACTCCACCAGCCTGCAACAGCTACCGCAGCCCCCGCCGCCATAGAAGCTGACTCTTCCTCACCAATCTGTTCAATCCGCAACGCATCAATGGTTATATCCTGGGTTGCCGAGGAAATCGCAATAATCAGGCCAATAAAGATAACCATTGCCAAATTATCAGCCGGACTGACCACACTCCAGATAATCAATGACAGCAAAATCAACAGCTGCATACTCAGTATCCAGGATTTGCGATGCCCTACCAGGTCAGTCAGTAGCGGAATTCTGATGCGATCAACCAAGGGTGCCCACATCCAGTTCACGGCATACACACCAAAAATCAAACCCGCCCAACCAATCGTGCTACGGCTGAGTCCATCTTCTTTTAGCCACAAGGTCAGTGCTGTCCCAATCAACACCCACGGAAAACCGCTAATAATGCCCAGTGTTAAAATTCGGAGCATTCTCCGGTCGAAATACAAGGTAATATCCCGTTTCCCCTTACGGAATGAATTGTTGCTCATGACTTAGGTATCTCATAGTTATAGTCAATCATTAATGGTGCGTGATCAGAAAATCGCTCTTCACGATAAATTGATGTCGCTTCCACCGTACCTTTCAAACTGGGTGATAAAACATGATAGTCGATGCGCCAGCCAGTATTGTTAGCCCATGCCCGCCCTCGGTTCGACCACCAAGTGTACTGATGCTCCGGCTGCTCCAGTTCACGAAATGCATCCACGAAACCTTCATCATCAAACAAGGTATCAAGCCACGCGCGTTCTTCCGGCAAGAATCCTGAGTTCTTTTGATTACCACGCCAATTTTTAATATCTTCATTTTTGTGGGCAATGTTCCAGTCGCCACAAATCACAAAATCACGCCCTTCATCCCTAAGTGCTTTCATTTTGGGTAAAAAGAAGTCCATTCCACGATACTTCACCGCCTGCCGCTCTTCTTTGGCTGAACCGGACGGAAAATAAAGGCTCATCACGCTCAATTTGCCAAAACGAGCTTCCAAGTACCGCCCTTCACTATCCAGTTCCTCGTAGCCCATGCCCTCAATCACCGCGTCGGGCTTTTGCCGACAATACAGCGCCACGCCACTATAGCCTTTCTTCTCTGCATCGTTGTAGTAACAGTGATAGCCCTCTGGATGGAATATCGGGTCCGATAATTGATCAATTTGTGCTTTGGTTTCCTGAATGCAAACCACATCTGCATTTTGTTTTGCCAGCCAATCAAAAAAGCCCTTTTTGGCAGCGGCACGAATGCCGTTGGTATTTACCGTAATAATTCTCATGGGGCAATACTATACTTAAAATACCGAATCACCTCTACTGATTAGCATTTCATTAGTTAATAAGGTTAGAATGCGGAGGTTCACGATTACTACCAACGCATCGCACCCTCATTATGGAACTGACCATACTCATCATTGCTGCCGTCGGTATGCTGTTATTCGCCATCAGCTACCTGAAATTTGCTTACGAAGGCTTCCGTTATCACCTGATCACCGGCTTGCTGGCGCTGATTCCAGTGGTTAATCTGATCGCACTGCCTACCTTGTGGGATAGAACCATTAAAATGCTGGGAGTTGGTTTGGTTGGTCTACTCATTGCCATTGGTGCATGGTTTTTGGGTGCTGGGGAGACTTTTCAGTCCTACTGGCATGGTAATCGAGCAACATCAAGCAACTCTGCAACCCACGGTAATACCCCGATTGCAACCGCGCCGGTTTCTGCTGATGGCCGTACCGCAGCAGTTCCAGTGGAAACTAACTGGTCATCGAAAGGTAAAAGATTAAGCCTACTGCCCAGCAAAGCACTATACCGACTGGATTTTGAATCTGCGCCACCGGATCAAATCAAGACGTTTACCGGACGTATTGTCAGAATTACGTCTGTTGATCACACGATCACCGATGGACGTATCCAGTCTGTCACACCAAGCAGTATCTTTATTGAGCAAACTGGCGATGGACAAATTGCTTACGAGATGATGTTGAGCAATATTAAATCCATTAAAGTCATGGTACGCAGGGCGGCTCGCTAAATGAATGAATCCATTGATTGCTATGTTTACCGCAGTAAGTCCAAACAAGGCATGTATATTTACCTGACGGAAAAAGATCACTTCGATGCAATTCCGGCGGCGCTAAAAAATCGTGTAGGGATGCTGGAGTACTCATTCCAGTTCACCCTCACCGCAGACCGAAAGCTGATTCGCTACGACACAAAACAAGTCATGCAGCAACTTCGGGACAACGGCTTTTTTCTACAAATGCCGCCACCGGAAACAAACTTTTTGGATTTAGATTTACGGCAGTCAGACGGTTTTTAAGCACTCAATAAACTGCGCCATTTCATCATCCGTACCGATAGTGATCCGCAAATACTCGGCAATTCTTGGCTTGCTAAAGTAACGGATCAGCACCCCTTTCTCTTTTAGCCCCAAATAAATCGCTTCTGCGGATTGACCCTCCGGTGGCTTGGCAAAGATGAAGTTAGTGCTAGAGGGCAATACGCTAAATCCCATATCCGATAGTATTTCTGTCACAGTGTTACGTGTGGCAATAATTTTCTCACAACAAGATTGGAAGTATTCACGATCCTGAATCGCCATTATGGCACCCACTTGCTCAATGCGTCCCAAGGGATATGGATTGAATGAGTTTTTTACCCGCTCCATGCCTTCAATGAGTGCCGCATCACCCACCGCAAACCCCACTCGAATTCCCGCTAATGAACGGGACTTGGACAAGGTCTGAACCACCAGTAAGTTCGGATATTTTCCGATCAGACTGATGGCCGTTTCCGCACCAAAGTCCACATAAGCTTCATCGACTAGCACCACCGAGTCAGGATTGCCTTTCAAGATTTGCTCAATGGCATCCAACCCCAAAGCAATACCCGTGGGTGCGTTTGGGTTTGCGAAGATAATCGCCCCGTTCTCCTGCTGATAATCCTGCGGATCAATTTCGAACGACTCATTCAGCGGAACCGCAACAGCATCAATGCCAAATAATTTACAATAAACAGAGTAAAAGCCGTAGCTGATGTCAGGATAAAGCAAAGGCTTATCTTTTTTTAATAAACCAACAAATGCGTGAGCCAACGCCTCATCGGAACCATTACCGACAAACACACAAGCCTTATCAAGCTGGTAAAAATCAGCAATTGACTGCTTCAGATCATCCGCATTCGGATCAGGATACAAACGCAGAGAACCATCCACCGTACGCCTCATCGCCTCCAACGCCTTAGGTGAAGGCGGGTACGGGTTTTCATTGGTATTCAGCTTGATAAACTGCTGATCTTTGGGCTGCTCGCCAGGCACATAAGGTTCCAACTCCTGCGCGCGCCGACTCCAGAACTGACTCATACGGTTCTCCGTTTCAACGGAAGCAGCCACGGCGTATCAGGCGCGACACTCCCACACTAATAATTTACGCCCCGCATTCAGTGTCGATCTTGAATTCAGATGATTCATGCGCTTAATCGCATTAACATGCACACCCGTTTTTCTCATGACGTGCACCAGATCTTCACCGGGGCGTAATTGATAATATCGACGCCAAATTCTGCCACCCCGACCACTGCGCTTCAAGTTTGTTAATCTTTTGATGTGCCCGGGGACTGCCTGCAAACACCGGCGGTCACTTAATGGCCGTGATTGGTGGCTGGAATAACGCTTTGCCCGCTGCTGCTGTCGCCACTTTCTTTGATAATCTGCACGAGTTTTTACCAAACCACCACCTTGGTAGTCATTGAAAGAACGATTACTCTTGCCGTGTAGTGTTCGGTAAACCCCCATGACTCGGCGCACATACTCACGGGTTTCTTTATACGGAGGAATACCACCATAAAGTGCAACCTTACCTTCACCCGCGTTATAGCCCGCTAAGGCCAGGTAAACGTTGCCATTAAAGCGGTTCAACAACCAACGAAGATACTCTGTGCCCGCACTGATATTTTGATGACTATCATAGCTATTACGCACACCAAAACGTCTAGCCGTTGCCGGCATCAACTGCATAAGACCTCTCGCCCCTTTTCTCGAGCGCGCCCGCGTCTTAAAGCAGCTCTCGGCAGTAATGACGGACTTGATCAGGTTTTCGTTTACACCATGTCGGCGACTGGCTTCAGTAATTGACCTTTGATATTTTCGAGAACGGTGTTGCAGCTCCTGATAATTAAATTTATAACAAGGCCGGTAGCTGCTACGGCTCCTCGTTGATAACATCAATCGTCGATAAGTATCTTGACTTATTTTTAGCGATTTTGTCTGGTTTTTTTTGCCGGCCTTCTTAATAGATTTCGATGACTTGTTGGGCACCGCAGGCCTCTTAATAAACTGGCTTAGATCCAATCCCTCCAAATCATTCAAATCTATCTCGGACGACTCTGGTTTTGATTGCAAACCCATTTTATTAGCCACAAACTGTATCCCATAGTTTTCTTTGGGGTCTATAAGCTTGCGCTGTTTGCTGTCTGTTCCTTGTTTCTCACCCAGCAAAGTGACAACCCTTAGTAAGTCTTGCTCAATCTCATCGACCAACTTGTCTGATTTGCCGACTGCATATCCGGTATTTAGAACCCCCAAAATAGGCAGAAAAATTACTGCACGAAACAAACTGTGTTTATTATTCACCATAGTGTGAAGCCTTCTTTAAACTCTGATTCCATAAATGCCTTAGTCCCGCTCCCTACGGACTAACTGTTTACCAAACTAACACAAGCTCCCCTAGAGAAACGCCCAAAAACCGAATCAACGGTATAAAAACACGCACCAAACCGCATATATCATGATTAACCACCATAGTGAGCGTATTATTTCTTTTCTTACTGGCTTATTAAGAACGTATAATTTCTTTATATAACAAGCATAAAGAAACATTTCTTAAAATAGTGCATGAACCCCTGATTGTCAAAACGCGCGATTATGCAGCCCCACGACCAACAATGCCACCCTTACCTCAGCAATCACCCATAAAATACTGTAATAATCACACAATCTATCTCTCTTTTTTAAAACCAAACTCCCCTATAATCCAAAGTCCTGAACTCACCAAACTGGATCTGACCTATGCAACATGATGTTTTAATTATTGGCAGTGGTGCAGCGGGCCTAAGTCTGGCCTTGAGTCTGCCATCCAGCACAAACATTGCCGTAATCAGCAAAGACAAACTCACAGAAGGAAGTACCTTCTATGCCCAAGGCGGCATTTCTGCGGTGGTGGATTCAGGCGACAGTATTGAGTCGCATGTGTCAGACACACTGATCGCAGGTGCTGGCCTGTGCGATCAGGAAGTAGTTGAGCAAGTTGTTAGCAAAAGCGGTGAAGCCATTCAATGGCTGCTGGATAAAGGCGTACCATTTACCCGAAATCACGATACACCGTACTCTGAGCGTGCAGCAGACCTCCACTTAACGCGCGAAGGCGGACATTCACACCGCCGTGTTGCCCATGCGGACGACGCAAGTGGCAAAGCCATTGAAACGACCCTGCTACAACGAGCACAGGCTCAGGAAAATATTGCGTTATTTGAACACCATATTGCAGTCGATTTAATTACTACACGGCGACTGGGAAAAACACGGGAAAACCGCTGTCTGGGTGCTTATATACTAGACCGGAAGAAAGAAGAAGTTCACACCTTCTCCGCACGATTCACTGTTTTAGCCACAGGTGGCGCCAGTAAAGTTTATCTCTATACCAGTAACCCGGATGGTGCCAGCGGTGACGGAATCGCAATGGCTTGGCGTGCAGGCTGTCGGGTCGCCAATATGGAATTTATGCAATTCCACCCTACTTGCCTATATCACCCACACGCTAAATCAAACTTGATCACCGAAGCTGTTCGTGGTGAAGGGGGACACCTGTTACTACCCGATGGCACACGGTTCATGCAGAACTACGACAGCCGTGGTGAATTGGCCCCCCGTGACATTGTTGCCCGTACCATCGACCATGAAATGAAACGCCTGGGGATTGATTCAGTTTTTCTGGACATTAGCCACAAACCCAAAGACTTCATTCTTCAACACTTCCCGAATGTGTATGCCACCTGTGAAACGTTTGGCTACGACATGAGTAAAGAACCCGTCCCCGTTGTTCCGGCTGCACACTATACCTGCGGCGGGGTGATGGTGGATAGCGATGGACATACCGATATCCACCGACTTTATGCCATCGGCGAAACCAGCTTTACCGGTTTACATGGAGCCAATCGCCTGGCCAGTAACTCACTGCTGGAGTGCGTGGTTTATGGCAAAGCCTGTGCCGAGGATATTACGCAGAATTTAGGTAAAACCCTACCTGCAATCAAGATTCCACAGTGGGATGCCAGTCGTGTCACTGATTCAGATGAGCGTGTTGTCATCAACCATAATTGGGATGAAATCCGCCGCTTTATGTGGGATTACGTGGGTATCGTGCGCACTTCCAAGCGACTTGCCCGAGCCAGAAACCGCATTGAATTACTCTTAAAGGAAATTGACGAGTATTACAGTAATTTCCACATCACGGCCGATTTAATTGAGCTACGCAACCTGGCCGAAGTATCGCGCTTAATTATTCTCTCAGCACAGAGTCGTCGGGAAAGTCGGGGACTGCACTACACACTGAATTATCCTGAGTTAGATAAGGGCCTGGAACAAATCAACAGTATCTTAGACCCGATTCGTCGCTCGAACTAAGCGCCTAAGATTTTTTGTCAGATAAAGCGGAATGGGCGTATAATGCGCCCCTATTTTTTACGTCTGACAAATACGGAATACCCATGAACCTTTCCAGCCTTACCGCACTTTCGCCAGTTGACGGTCGCTACGCTCGCCAAACCGAAGAGCTTCGCCCTTTTTTCAGTGAATATGGCTTAATCCGACATCGGGTACTGGTGGAGGTTCGTTGGTTACAGGCACTATCAGCACATGAGCAAATTGCCGAAGTACCTGTATTTTCTGCTGAAGCAACCGCCTTACTAGATGCCATTGTCAGTGACTTTGATGAGGCCGATGCTGAGCGCGTCAAGGAGATTGAGCGCACCACTAATCATGATGTGAAGGCTGTGGAGTACTTCCTGAAAGAAAAAATTGCAAGCAATGCAGAACTCAACGCAGTTAGCGAATTTATTCATTTTGCCTGTACCTCCGAAGATATTAACAACCTTGCTTATGGCTTGATGTTAAAAGGTGGCCGCGACGAGGTATTGCTGCCTAAAATCAAAGCAGTCTCCGATGCCATCGCGCACTTGGCACACCAATACGCCGATCAGTCACTACTAAGCCGCACACATGGACAGGCCGCATCCCCCAGCACTCTTGGCAAAGAAATGGCCAATGTCGTGGAGCGCCTGCGTCGCCAGATCAAACAAATTGAGTCAGTAGAAATTCTGGGAAAAATAAATGGTGCCGTGGGTAATTATAATGCCCATTATTGTGCTTACCCTGACATTGACTGGCCAGCCTTGGCCAAACGCTTTGTTGAATCTCTCGGCTTGCAGTGGAATCCATACACTACACAGATTGAGCCGCATGACTACATTGCTGAGTTATTTGATGCAAACAGTCGTTACAATACCGTGATGATCGATTTTTGCCGTGATGTATGGAGCTATATTTCACTGGGTCATTTCAGGCAAAAAGTCATTGCGGGCGAAGTAGGTTCCTCAACCATGCCTCACAAGGTTAATCCGATTGACTTTGAGAATGCGGAAGGAAACCTGGGAATCGCCAACGCGCTCATGACACACCTGGCACAAAAGCTGCCTGTATCACGCCTGCAACGCGACCTGACTGACTCGACCGTATTGCGTGCACTAGGCCTTGGCTTGGGCCACAGTATGATTGCTTACCAATCTGCGCTAAAAGGCATTAACAAACTGGAGTTAAATAAAGAGAGTATTGCTGCGGAGCTGGATGCAAACTGGGAAGTGCTGGGTGAAGCCGTGCAGACAGTCATGCGCCGTCACGGTATTGAAAAACCGTACGAAAAGCTCAAGGAGCTGACCCGTGGTCGCCGTATCAATGCAGAGGATATGGCTCAATTCGTCAATAAGTTAGACTTGCCGGATGAGGTCAAAGCCCAACTTCTAACACTGGCTCCTGCCAATTACATTGGCAATGCCAGCACTCAAGCAAGAAATATCTAGGATAGTGTCATGTCACAAGCATTGTTCGGCAACTTATCGACTGAAGCGTTTCTCAAACAGCACTGGCAGCAGAAACCTTTGCTAGTCAGGGGGGCGTTTCAGCGTCCAGCATTAAGCTTTGACCCCGGTGAGTTGGCTGGTTTGGCCTGTGACACAGAAGCACCTGCGCGCCTTGTTATCGAACATGGTGAAAAGCCATGGCAGCTCAAGCAAGGCCCATTTCAGGAAAGTGACTTCACATCGCTGCCTGAAACAAACTGGACATTGCTGATTAATGATATTGAGACCTATTACCCTGAACTCACTGAATTTATCGAGCCCTTTCGCTTCATTCCTGACTGGCGCATTGATGACTTGATGGTTAGCTACGCAGCAGACCAAGGCTCTGTCGGGCCGCACGTTGATGATTATGACGTATTCCTGATCCAGTTAGATGGCACCAGAAGATGGTCAATTGATGAGAACCCCGATTTTGACAGCACGCCTATCGAAGGCCCTGAGCTTAAAATTCTGGAGAACTTTTCTGCCACCAACAGTTGGGATCTCAACCCCGGCGACATGCTTTATTTACCACCAAACTTGCCGCACTACGGAGTCGCTCAGGGAGAGTGCATGACACTCTCTGTCGGATTCAGAGCGCCCTCCAGTGGCGAGTTGATTCAGGCATGGCTGGATGATATTGGGGATACTGCGGCTTTCCAGACCCGTTTTCGTGATCCACAACGGCCATTGCAAAACAAACCTGGCCAGATTAGCAAACAGGATCTAACACGCCTGCGTGAGCTGCTTATTGAGGGGATTAACAAATCATCTGGTGATTTAGATAGCTGGCTGGGTAAATATCTCACCGAAAATAAGCGCCCAGACCCAGTGCTGCTGGAGGAGATATCAGAGCAGTTTGCATCCGCATATACCGAAGGCAAAGATTATCAACGCTTCCCCTGCGCAAGGTTTGCCTATACACAAAGTGATCATCAAATTCAACTGTTCGTCGGAGGGTTGCAGTATCCGATGGACGTGAAATATCTACCTGCCGTAGAATACTTGTGCAGCGAGCGAGTATATAAAGCTTCTGCACTAGCCACATGGTGTAGCGATACACCCGTCCGTGAGCTGATTGATACGCTAATAAAAAATAATAATATAGTATTAATGGAGCCCCCCCCATGCGATTACCATCAGGAGCATTACTGCTAAGCGCCCATCTACTTTCTGGTTTATTCAATACCGCCTCAGCAAACCCTTACCTTGCACAGGCACTCGTAGCCGCTGCCGACGAAAGAACAAGACACTCAGTCACCTACGATGGCAGTTATCAAAAAATAGGATTCCCCTGGGGGGATGTGGCAGACAATATCGGTGTTTGCAGTGATGTTGTTATTCGTGCTTACCGTAAGCTCGGGATCGACCTCCAGCACCTTGTCAACCATGATATGACACGGAATTTTTATGCCTACCCTAGCTACAGTCACTGGAAACTTACCCAGCCCGATCCAAACATTGACCATCGGCGTGTGTTAAACCTTCAGGTCTTCTTTTCCCGTGCAGGCCAGAACCTGCCCATCACCTACCAGACTCAAGACTACAGGCCTGGCGACATTGTTACTTGGGATATTCGACCCGGCATGCCTCACATTGGTATTGTTTCAGACAAATTAGCCACCGACGGCCTCACCCCACTTATCATTCATAATATAGGAAAAGGCCCAACCTACGAAAATTCACTATTTTCAATGAAAATAACGGGGCATTTCAGATACTATCCCACGACTAATCACCACTATTCGGTCAATGGCTAAGCTATATTTTAGCCCATACATTCAGCTTATATTCAGAATAAAAAACCGATAATCACTCCGCGATGGGGCTATTAAATTCTGAATTGAGTACCCTTATGAATTACTCAGGGTCTGCCAGTTACTGACGATCCAGTGAATTATATTCATCGCTAACATAGTGCGATAGAGGTTTCGCACCAGGGGCAACCGTAAGTACAGAAAGCTTACACAATGGACTCGTGCAGCCGTGTTTTCGCGGCTGAACTGCTTTCTGGAAAAGACAACTTCTTCAACTCTTGCCAACAACGAGTGCAAATTCTGAAGTTTTTTATTGGGGACAATTAATGGGCATTATCCACTCTGCCATTCCGAAACTAAATGTCGGCATAGTCGCGCTGACAACGACCCTCGTGTTATTGACTGATGCTGTCGCAGGGTCAAGCACTATCTTTGAAAAACTCAAGCGAGCCGAGCCCGGCAGACCTGTCAGCTCCCTCCAGGTCGTCAACTTCGTTAAAACTAAATACGCCAATAAAGGCAAGGGTATCGGGCTTCATAAATACCCACAAAAAGACTTTCCGGATTGCTATGTCGTCAAACTGATGGATAACGAAGGCGTCATCACGATTCTAAAAATTAATTGCAAAAAATAATGTCATTTTTTACACATTATGCTGGCTTTAGATTGGCTTTATAACTATATTAAGAAACCGAGCTGCGTGCGCGACTGCAATCAATAAATTAACAAAATCAGAGGTAGCAATGAGAGCGCTAATCATCGAAGACAATACGGAAATCCGTGAAGACCTCATTCGGGTACTCAAGAACGCTGGCTTTGTAGTCGATGCTGCCGCAGATGGATCACAGGGGCTTTATTATGCCCTTGAGTATCCGATTGATATCGCCGTTATCGACCTTGGCTTGCCCGAGGTCAGTGGGATGGATATAATCAAGAACATCCGCACCAAGAACCTTGATTACCCCATTTTGATTCTAACCGCCCGCAATCGCTGGCAGGATAGGGTCGAGGGTCTTGAGGCGGGTGCAGACGACTACCTCGACAAACCCTGTCACAACGAAGAGTTACTCGCGAGGCTGCGTGCGCTTTTGCGAAGAACGGGTCGATGGGCGCAGACTGAGTTTGCCTGTGGGCCGATCCGCTTAAATACATCGGAGCAACGTGTCTATCTGGATAATGAGGAAGTGTCACTCACTGCTTATGAGTACAAAGTACTTCAACACTTGATGCTGCACGCCGGTGAGGTTATATCCAAGACTGACCTAACGGAAAGCATGTATGATGATGACTCTGACAGGGACAGTAATGTAATAGAGGTTTTCATTCGACGCCTGCGAATGAAGCTGGATAAGAACAACACGCTAAGCCCTATTGAGACATTGCGAGGGAGGGGCTATCGGTTTACGTTACCGAGGAACAACCAATAATGTAGGAATACATGGAAGATACCAAACTTGCGGCAGCTAAGAATACCAAAAAGCCAATATTCTCTGGCCTTATTAACTCTCTCAGATGGCGCCAGCTGATCTCTTCCCTGGTGATCGTTGCCACCGGTATCGCCGGTACGGGTGCAGTTTATTATTATTTTAAGAATCAAGCAGTTCTTGACGCTCAAAGCCTTGAGATGGAGAGAGATGCTTATAAAATACTGAGCTCAATTGAACTCAGCACTAACAGAAAAGTCATCGTACTGGGCGATTATGTTGATGAGGAAGTGTTTGGCGAGTATCTAAAGTCTCGTGGCTTCACGCAGCTAATGGCCGAAAGAGGTATTACCTATAATGCCTACATTCAGGAGGTAGGTGGGGAGGGTGGAATTGCCTGGTCACACCTTCACCCCAACGAAACCCAGTTAAATCAAGCATCGCCTTATACAACCTGGAAACAGAGAACTTTTCCAACCTTCCTGATTACCCCTCCTCTGGAATCAGACACTCCTTTCATCGGCATGCTAAAACCAAGCACCGCCGCAGGGCGAAACCCAAGTAGCCAGTACAGCCGGTATAAAAATACCGAATTCACCGTATACGCAAAGCGATTCAGCCTAGAGGATCGTCTTTTTCAAATCATTTTGGCAAAATCCACAGAGGGTTTTGAAAAAGATAGACAAGAACTCGCCCGCAGTATTCAGGCACTGACCCTGCTCTCTACCCTGCTTGTATTAATTGCACAGCTTGTAGGCAGTTACATTGTGCTCTCGCCCATCAGAAAAATTGAAAATGAGATCAAACTTATTGAAGCAGGCGAAAAAGACCTCATTGAGCACGAGTACCCAAGTGAAATAAACCCAGTTAAAAGCGCAATCAACACCCTGATTCACGCCGAAAAAGGACAAAAAAAGCGCTATCGCGATGCCCTAGACAATCTCGCTCACGCTCTGAAAACCCCACTAGCGGCATTACAAAGCTCATCCGCCCGATCTGAGAATGGCGAAAATGTCAACCAAGCATACGTCGATGAGCAGATTCAACGTATGAATGACATCGTTGCCTACCAACTTCGCAGGGCAGTCGTGAGCGACCACAACGCGATCGTAAAATTAGAACACCTTAGACCCATTGTTTTCCGCCTGCGCGAGTCACTGCTGAAAGTGTATTACGACAAGCAGTTCACCCTCAATATTAATATTGATGAGTACGCCCGCTGCCGAGTGGATTATGATGACTTAATGGAAGTCTTTGGAAACTTACTGAATAACGCCTGCCGTTTCTGCGAGTCAAAAATTGAAGTCACAGCCACTCAGGATGTAGACTTTTTGGTAGTCAACATTGATGATGATGGAATGGGGTTCCCCGATAACAACCCTTCCCAACTACTAAAGCGCGGCATGCGCGCAGACAGCAAAACAGAGGGGCAAGGCATAGGGCTTGCCGTAAGTGCTGAGATTATTGAGAATGCGGGCGGAAAAATCACCCTGCTTATGTCGCCTTTTATCGGGGCAAGAGTAAGACTTCACCTACCGGTATAGCCTCCACCCGGAAGCGCTAATCAAAATCACAGAAATTACGTGAAGAAGAATATAAAAAAGGAAAGAGAAGGCTCGGAATAGCATGGCGTCCCCACGGGGATTCGAACCCCGATTACCGCCGTGAAAGGGCGATGTCCTAACCATTAGACGATAGGGACTCATATTGTAATACCGTGTTTGACATGGCGTCCCCACGGGGATTCGAACCCCGATTACCGCCGTGAAAGGGCGATGTCCTAACCGTTAGACGATGGGGACTATGTCAACTTGCTATCTGATGGCGTCCCCACGGGGACTCGAACCCCGGTTACCGCCGTGAAAGGGCGGTGTCCTAGGCCACTAGACGATGGGGACATCAGATCAACTTGTAAATGGAAAGAAATTCGACTGTATTGGCGTCCCCACGGGGATTCGAACCCCGATTACCGCCGTGAAAGGGCGATGTCCTAACCGTTAGACGATGGGGACACTGAAACAGTCAATTACAACGAATCGTCGAATTTCCTTCTTTTTTCGGGTGAGCTCATCAATGTTGCGGTAAACCCTGCAAATCCAACCATAAAACCGATTGGAACGATCATTAAAAAGAACTTCGCCCAGTCATCAACGCCTTTAAACATCAACCCGAAGCCGGCGATTAAACCAACAACAGTTAAAATAAAACCTAAGATGACTAAATAACGGCCTATTTTTAAAGCCATAATTGATTCTTCATATCAATTAAAAATCAGCAGTATATGGTGGAGCTAAGCGGGATCGAACCGCTGACCTCTGCAATGCCATTGCAGCGCTCTCCCAGCTGAGCTATAGCCCCAACTACCGAAGAAGCGCGAATTCTGAGGCATTGTGACTCCTCTGTCAAGTTGATTTTTGCAAAACAGTCCGCCCACCCTACAGGCCATCACTCAGTGCCCACCAAACAAGGTATGGCACATGACTCTGCCTCACCACTAGTCTGAAAGAAAGGGACAGCCCCCGCATAATTGATATACTCAAAGCAGAATAATAATAACAAAGGGCCAAATAGGTTAAATATACGGATACGCGATCTCCCGAAAAATACCGTATTTCGTTCCCTGATCTACTGCCCCATCTTGCTTGGTAAATAACAATGAGAATATATACAAAGCCGCTCGGTAGCGTGGGCGTACTGGGCTTAGCCTGCTTGCTACTTCTACCATTTTCCCCCGCCATGGCTGGCTACAGTAATTCTTTATCTCCAATGGGAATTAATACCAACGAAGTTATGGATGATGATGCAAGCGCTCCATTTGTTGATGTCTTCCGTGGCAGCACGCCGTTTGAAGAAGCCCGCCCCTGGCTAACTAAGGGAAATATACTTTATGACAAAGATGGCTGGCCCACCCGATTAAACGGTGGTCAGGTGGGTGCTAGATTTATCAATAAGTTACCGGCAGGTACCATTCCCGATGGGGAATATGTGGTGCTTTACGATGGTGAAGGCACACTGAAATATGGGAACGATGCCAAGCTGGTCTCAAAATCGGCAGGACGTGAGGTAATTTCTATCACAGCAGGTGCCGACCGTGAAATTCGTGCAACACTCCTAATCACCGGAACTAATACCAAAAATCCAATTAGAAACATTCGTATCCTAATGCCGGGTGGCATTTGTAGTAATAACCCCTATAAGCGTGTACGCGACAAACGTGCCTGCCGTGGCTCACAGTTTTTATCCTTTGAGAAGCATTACTCACGCATTATTTTTAATCCTGATTACCTGAATTATATG
This sequence comes from Pseudomonadota bacterium, assembly GCA_002747455.1. Taxonomy (GTDB): domain Bacteria; phylum Pseudomonadota; class Gammaproteobacteria; order Thiotrichales; family Thiotrichaceae; genus Leucothrix. The sequence continues at coordinate 16,688 of PDPG01000053.1, forward strand.
AAGGATTTCAGAGTGCTGCGTTTTATGAATATGGCGGGTATCACCCGAAACCCGATTAAAGAGTGGAGCAAACGCCCGCTGATGACTCAGTCAACATGGGGTGGTAAACCCACTGTTCGGGGCGCTCCCTTGGAAATCATGGTGGAGTTGGCCAACCAGAGTAATGCGGATGCCTGGTTCTCACTTCCCCACGCGGCAAACGATCATTATATGCGTCAGTTTGCTAGATACTTAAGAGACCACTTGAAGCCCGGCTTGAAAGCCTATGTTGAGTATACCAATGAAGCTTGGAACACTATTTTTGATCAAGCACATTACATGAAAGACATGGGTCTGAAGCTTGGCTTAGACACTGACCGTGATAAAGCCGGATATAAGTACTATTCAAAACGCTCTGTGCAAATGTTTCGTATTTTTGAACAGGAGTTCGGTGGCACACAACGCTTGGTACGTGTTATGGGCAGTTGGACAGGCTATATAAAGCTAAGCAAGATGTTGTTGAGCTATCAAGATGCCTACAAATATACTGATGCATTAGCGATTGGGCCTTATTTCTATGGCAGCTCACAGGCAAAGAAGAAAGTGCGCTCGGTAAATGACATTTTCAAAATGCTTTACGATAAGAAGCTCCCCTATTCCATTCCCGGCGTAGCAAAGCTCATCCGAGCACATGCCGATATTGCTAAAACGTACGGTGTTAGTTTAATCGCCTACGAGGGTGGTCAACACTTAGTAGACTGGAAAAACCGTGACATTAAACTGGCACCGACCAAGTACTATATTGCTGCAAATCGTGACTGGCGCATGGCGAAAGCCTATAAAGATTTTTTGAATGCCTGGAAACGTGCCGGTGGTGAGTTGTTTGTCAGCTTTTCCGCACCCAGAACTTATCAATGGTTTGGAAGCTGGGGAACTCGTGAGTATTTGACGCAACCAGACAGTAAGGCACCAAAGCATCGCGCGATTCTGAGCTTCATCAAGAATAACCGTTGCTGGTGGAAGAACTGTGGTAGTGCTCAGATTTCACGCTTACCTAAGCCTGCAAGAAACCCTGATCCGGATGTTTACAGCACCGTCATTTCAAAAACGAATATTAAATACAAGCCACCTGTGATTGCGTCGACAAAGCCTGCTCCAATCAAGCCAACCGTAAAACCAACGCCCCGCCCTGTACAAAAGCAAGTAGCTCGTGCGCCTGCTCCGATTGTTATTCCCACACCTGGGACAACAACGCCGGTACAAAAACAAGCAACGTTAAAGGCCACTAAGATACCAAACGTTATTCGGGCGGCATCAACTGCTCCTGTGGCCCGGATACCACAGGTTACTCAGGCTCCTCACAACCCAGTGGTGATTCCAGCACGACCACGTATAGTTAATCAACATGATGGCATCATTAGACAACGTCGCTATGGCCGTGAATGGCATACCAAGCCGACCAACCAACTTCGTAACATTGTTGGTGGCTCAATCAGCGGTGGACAGGATCTTGCCGCAATATGGCAATCGAGCTGGGATAATCAATACCTGCATATTCGTGTTGATACCACTGATGATCGCTTCGTCAAAGACTCTGCGGTACCGTGGAGTGATGATTCGATTGAGGTTTTCGTCGATGCCGATGGCTCACGTGGCACCAGCTTTGATGGCAGAAATGATTTCCACTTTATTTTCCGCTGGCGTGATCATCAGGTGAATCTAAGCCAAAGCTCACCACGACGCGCTAACCTGGGCATCATTCAAAACATGACTCGCACCAACAAGGGCTATACGCTGGAAGCTTCTATTCCCTGGAGTACCTTGGGCGTTCACCCCCAGCAAGGTGCAATCATCGGCCTGGAAGTTCAGGTCAATGATGATGACACCGGCAGAGGACGTGATGGCAAACTCGCGTGGTTCTCCCGCAACGATAATGCATGGCGCAATCCACAAAACTTCGCCCGTATGCTACTTGTCAACTAACTAGGCCACGACAGTTGATGCTTGGTACTCCGGTGCTGAGCATCAACACGTTGCAATCCTTACCTCGCTCAAAGATAATCAAGCATTCTCATTTCCGGCGATCAGACCTTTGAGATTTGCTGTTAAAATTATCCTTTTCGTTAGCCTGATATGTCTGCTGGGATTGGGTGCTTTTTTTGTTTATACCAAGCTACTTCGACCAAACCGAATACCCCATCAACCGCCCTCCGCTGAAGCTCTGCAGCAATTACTCAAACAAAAACAACACACTCGTTACCTTCTTGGTACGAATACCAACGAAGTTACAGAGGATAATGCCAGTGTCCCTTTTGTGGACTTGTTTAAGTCGTCTATTCCGTTCCCAGATACTTACCCATGGCTCAGCAGTAAACAAGTCCGCTATGACAAACATGGCTGGCCTATTGAGCTGAATGGCGGTGTGGCAGGCACTAAATTCCTGAACCGACTTCCCGCTGGAACAGTGCCCGACGGTCAATACACTGTACTCTACGACGGTGAAGGAAAAATTGATTATGGCAATGATGCGCGCTTAGTCAGCCGTGATGTGGGGAAAGACCTGATTCAAATCAAGGTAGGCAAAGACCGTATCCTCAACGCCTCACTGATTATTAAACAACTAAACAAGAAAAATCCGCTCCGCAATATTCGCGTGTTGCTTCCCGGCGGCATTTGCCAAAACAACCCATTCAAACGCATTGATAGCCAGGCAAGCTGTACAAATAGTCGTTACCTACCCTTTGCCAAAAACGATGGCTCCATTCTATTCAACCCCGATTACTTGAACTTCATGAAAGATTTTCGCCTGATTCGTTTTATGAATATGTCAGGTATGACGCGTAACCCCGTGACCGAATGGCGTGATCGTAATACGCTGTCCAAGGCAACCTGGGCTGGCAAAGAAGGGAACCGGGGAGCACCCGTGGAAATTATGGTGGCGCTGGCCAATCAGTTGAAGTCCGATGCATGGTTCTCAATGCCCTACAAGGCCAGTGACGATTACGTCCGCCACTTTGCACGCTATGTCGCCCAGCACCTAGATCCATCACTAAGAGTATATATCGAGTACTCCAATGAGGTCTGGAATAACATTTTTCCCCATCGCCGCTATGCCATAGAGCAGGGCTTATCCGCCAAACTTGATACACATCCAGAAACGGCTGGTATCAAGTATTATGCAATACGCAGCGTCGAAATTTTCAAAACCTGGGAACAAGAATTTGGTGACAAGTCCAGATTAGTTAACGTTATCTCCGGCTGGTCTGCCAACCCTCGCTTAACGAGCCAGCTATTATCATACCGACAAACCCATCAATACACCGACGCACTGGCCATCGCCCCCTATTTCTATGCTGATTTGGACGCACTGCGGAAAGCCAAGCGTGTTGATGATATTTTCAAGGCAGTGAACGATACAGGCTCCCGATATGGCTTACCAGCCGCCATTCGGCAAATCAAACAGCAAGCCGCGCTGACTAAAGAGTTTGGCGTAGAACTCATCGCCTATGAAGGTGGGCAACATTTGGTTGACTGGGAAACAAGGCGCACCGACCAGCACCCCAACCCACTACTGTATGCAGCCAATCGTTCTCCGAAGATGGGGCAACTTTATGATCAATACCTTGACGCTTGGCATCAGGCGGGAGGTAAAACCTTTGTTCACTTTAGCGCACCACGGTTTTATAGCTGGTATGGTAGCTGGGGAGCAAAAGAGTATATTACTCAGCCACGAGATAAGGCACCAAAATATGACGCTTTGCTCAAGTACATTGAGAGATACCAGCAGCCCGACCAACACTGAAAACTTATTTGGTTAGCTGTTGCGAAAGCTCCTTTAGCACATCGTGAGTGTGTGGCCGGATACCGCGCCAGATGAGAAACGACTCAGCCGCCTGCTCCACCAACATGCCAAGACCGTCACTGGTCGAAGCTGCACCGTTAGCGGCACACCATTGTTCAAAGACAGTTTTTTCGGCACTATACATCATGTCGTAAGCATGGCAACCCTTAGCCAACACGGAACTTACCACGGGCGGCAAATCACCCGACAGGCTGGAAGCCGTACCATTAATAATGACATCAAAGCCACCTTCACCACCCAGCTCCTCGTAGCTTCCCGCAGACACGTCCCCAAATTGACCAAACAATGCCGCAAGCTCTGTGGCCTTTTGCACGGTACGGTTAGCAATATGGATGCGCTCCACACATTGCTCTAACAGCGGCCTGATAACACCACGCACAGCACCACCTGCACCCAAAATCAACAATTTCCTACCCTTTAGGTTAAGCCGTTGATTTTCTGTCAAATCTTTGACAAGACCTATACCATCGGTATTGTCCCCCCGAATGGAGCCATCTGCTAAAAAACTGAGCGTATTCACGGCTCCAGCAAGCTTCGCATGATCAGATAACTCATTGGCCATCGCCCATGCTTCTTTCTTGAACGGCAGCGTCACATTTAAGCCAGATCCTCCTCTGTGAACAAAGTCGAACACAGTCTTGTGAAAGTTTTCTGGCGCCGATTCCAAGAGTGAATAGCGAATATCCTGTCCCAATTGTTGAGCAAACTTTCCATGAATCCAAGGCGACTTACTGTGAGCGACAGGATGTCCAATCACTGCATATTGATCCGGCATGATCAAGCCTCCTTCAACCAACGGGCAACATCCATTGCAAAGTATGTGAGAATGCCATCAGCACCCGAGCGCTTCATACCAACCAGCGCTTCCATAACGCACGCCTTTTCATCCAGCCAGCCATTCTGTGCGGCGGCTTTAAGCATCGCATACTCACCACTAACCTGATAAACGTAAGTTGGCGTTTTAAATTCATCTTTCACACGACGAACAATATCAAGATAAGGCATCCCCGGCTTGACCATGACCATATCAGCACCTTCCTGAAGGTCTAACGCCACCTCATATAACGCCTCGTCGGCATTCGCAGGATCCATTTGATAGCTGTATTTATTTCCGCGACCAATATTTCCCGCAGAACCAACGGCATCACGAAACGGGCCGTAAAAACTGGAGGCATACTTGGCAGCATAAGCCAGAATACGCGTATTGTAATGCCCCTCAATTTCCAACGTATCACGAATATAGCCAATCCGCCCATCCATCATATCCGAGGGAGCCACTACATCTGCCCCCGCTTCTGCATGCGACAACGCTTGTTTCACCAAGGTATTAACCGTTTCATCATTCAGAATATAACCATCTTCACCCATCAGCCCGTCCTGACCATGAGAGGTATACGGGTCTAAGGCGACATCTGTAATAACCCCCAACTCTGGAACCGCTGACTTTAACTCACGTACTGCTCGCTGCACCAAGCCATCAGGGTTATAAGCTTCTTCGGCATCTTCAGACTTAGCATCGCTCTCAATGACAGGAAACAGGGCCATTGCAGGAATGCCCAAGTCATATGCCTCCCGGGCCTGCGCAACCAAAAGATCAATGCTCAGGCGCTCCACCCCCGGCATTGACGGAACGTCCTGTCGCTGCTGACGTCCTTCCAAAACGAATACTGGAAAGATTAAATCATTAACAGTCAGTATATTTTCCCGCATCAAACGACGAGAAAAGTCATCTTTACGCATCCGACGCATGCGGGAAAACGGGAAATTTCCGGGGACAATGGGCATGATCCTTACCTTCAACTAGAGAAACATAGGCTAAGGATTAAGCCACACTCGGAAAATGATGTCACCCGCAATGTTTGAATCACCCTCAATCACCCGCAGGAGTAACGGCCTTTAATGTGAATTAGATGATGAAACCTGCTGATACAAGTCTTCGTATTGAGCACCCATGACTTCAAGCGAGAAGTGCTCCAGTACATATTGGCGTGCCCCTGTCCCTAATTGCGCCCGCAGTGTTGGGGACTGAATCAGTCGCTCCACGTAATGCGCTAATTCCGCCTCATCATTGCCTACAAAGCCACACTGCTCATGTTGAACCACTTCATCGTTGCCCGGTATATTACTCACAACCGCTGGAATCCCTGTTGCTTGAGCTTCCAACAATGCCAGTGACAATCCTTCATATAACGATGTTTGCAGAAAAATATCCAAACCTGCCATCGCTTTCAGCGCCTCTGTCCTGCTCAGAGCACCGGTGATTTTCACACCCGCATCCCGCAAGGGTTGCTCATCTTCCGGGTCGCCCGAGCCAATCCAAACAAAGTCGATATTCTCGTATTTGCTACTCAGCTCCTTTGCGATTGCAGCAAAAATCCAAGGGGCTTTTTGATGGGATATACGCCCCAGCACACCAATTTGCACCGTGTCGCTCTGTTGATGGTAGTCTTTTGCCACCACCTGACTCAGGTCTATACCGTTGCTGATACGCGTCAGACGGCGCGTGTTTCCTTTGGTGATTTCCTTCAGAATAATGTCGTACTCACGCTTGGAACAGGCAATGACTGTACCCCCCATCCAATAGGCGACTAGCTCCAGATATTTATACAGCGCCCGTTTAACAGGCTGCTTAATCAGTGGGTAATGAATGGCATGCGAGGTATAAAGTGTACGTTTACTTTGCCCTAACAAAAACCCCGCGGCGCGTGCCAGCACACCACTTTTGGAAGAATGCCCGTGAATCACATCCGGCTGAATCCGCTTGATCTCTCTAACCACCTGATACAACGCCTTAATATCTGTCCACGGATTAATTGCTCGCCCCATTTGTACATGGATTAACGTTACCCTGGAATCAAATAGCGAACGCCAGTTTTCTGGTGTCTCCTCGCGAAGAGAGTGAATAATTGTCACATCATAACCTCTCTCAACCAGATAGTTAGCCATGTCAATGACCCAAATGAATACACCATGGGACATGGGTTCAATTACGTGTACAATTTTCATTCTATTTCCCTTGCTCCCTGGCAAGTTTCTTACGCAGTGCCACGACATAATCTTTTAAACGTAACCATACCCGCTTATACATCCTGTACGAATCGAGCAGCAGCAAGCGGAAGCGACTAGGTGTCCATAATAAGCGGAACATTGGCGTCGCTTCGGCAGAATATTGATATTTTTTGTATGAGTTTTCGCTATCGGTAAACATAAAATCAAAGTGCTTACCCCGCTCCATCGCTGAGCCAATTTCATTACATAACATGTATAAAAGCGGCATGTAACGGTTAGCATTCTTTTGATAAAAAGCACTCTGGTAATAATGAACCCAGTTTTCACCTTCAAAGGCATAATAAGTACTCATGGGATGACCATCAAAACACAGCGTGCGGATATACGCCTTACCCTTCGGTAGCAGACGACGCAATATTTTCCGATGAAATTGATTGAATTTTTCAGATTCAAAAACTAAAAAATCTGCCCTCCCTGCCCAACGCTCACAGTGCATATCCTTTAGTAAAGCCAGTGATTCATCAATTCTCTCAAACTCAGCCGTTTTTATTTCCAACTCACCATTTTTATGAAATAAGCGATCACTTTTCCGATAATCTTTTTGCCATCGTTTAGGTAACGTCTCCAAATACTCTTCCTGAGTATCTACCTGAGGTACCACACAACGGTAACCATAAGCGTCAAGTCTTCGATTGATACCACCAGAGTTTTGCTGAAAACACTGAGTAATCAGTGATGTTTCCAATAAGAATTCAAAGTCAGCAAAGTCCCAGCGATGTTGATACTCAATAACGGCCTTTTCAACAGCTAACACGACACTATGCTGATAACCGTCACGAGCTAATAAGTCTAAAAAAGGCGTCGCAATGCTGTCCTGCAGTTGTTCCCCAGAGGCAAGGAAGCGCAATGTGCGACCTTGTATGTAAGAGTGCGGATACTTTCGTGCAATCTGAAACGGGGCAATACCAACCAATAAATCCTGATCATAAAAACACAGAATAAACAAATCACGGGAGTCACACTCAGAGAAAACTTCCCACCATGTAAACAACCAATCCCAGCTTGCAAAAATGCTTTTATCTATTGCTGCTACAGACAGCTCATTCCAACTTTCCTCAAGTGCTTCAAACTGCTCAGTAGAACTCACTAATCGTAATTTCAATTCAGTATGTTTCATCATTTCAGAAAGCCTTTGGTTTTGACTCGAAGCGCATCCGCCACAGCAAAATTTTCATTAAAGTTCAGAGTATGAAGAGCAATTAGTCTCTTATCCCATTCTGGGTAATACCGCTCGACGAGCGACTCCTGATAGTCATTCACTGTTAGTTGCTCAACTTTGCTCAGATTAATACCAGCCCCGTAACGACCGGCACAATCCTGGGATACTCGATACAACTGGCCATCCGATTGGTAAAAATTGCCACCCGGTCGGGCACATGAGGCATCACTAATCACTGGATTCTTTGGATGGGGTTGCCAATGCTCACTCATTGGTGAGTTGGCATAAAAGATATGTAGCTCTTCACACTCAGACAGACCTGGTTCAGGAGTAATCGTGGTAAACAACCACCAGCGCCCATCGTGCTCGACCAGTGTTGAGTCATAAGCGTGAACATCTTTGATCAATGTCTTATGAAACACCCATTGATATGGAAATTCGGTGCAACGATAAACTCCTACACTTCCCTGATCGCCGGATTCTGGAATTAAATAAAAAGTATCATCATGTTCAAAAACATTGGGGTATGACAGGTGATGCGGTTCTTCAATAATTCTGACCGGTTCCGTGTGCGAGCCATCTGCCAATAGCTCCATACAACTCAAATGTCCGCGCTCAGTGGCGAACAGCAACTCCTCGAAAAACACATAGTCACGCCCATCTTTACTGACAACAAATGGATCTGCCCAAAAACAGTCACTCGGTGGGGTAATTTCCTGAAAGTTTTTGAAGTCGAGCTGACCACCCATGACAGCGGAGTCGTGACGTAGCGACTTAACCAATAGCCCCCACTGTTCCCGATGCAAATACTTTTGTCGCAGTTTACGCTGCATATTCACGCCCAACTGCACCAGCCCTTTGGCGGTATCAAGCAAAGACAGTGGGTGATGCAATGGCTGACTGTTACTTTGAAATGCCAGCGTACCAGAAGTGCGTTGACTTTGTTCTGATGACACCACTGACTCCGGCCGCGAAACACGTTGATCCGTGTCTCTCTGTTCGGCTAACTTTATCAGCCCTCTCTCCCACAGATATCCAAGCCATGCCCAATAACTATTCAGGTTACGACTGAACGAACCCTGCTCAAAGCTTGGTCTCATCTCCCCTAAAATGGACTGCCCACCCTCGGGCTTTAGTTGAGTTAACGATAAATAAATTTGCTTCTGCTGATCTAAGTGTTGCCGCAAACCAATCGCTTCAGAGTGCAAATGACCGGACTCTGAAAATACTGGTTGCAAAACACCCAAGGCAACGCGTTGAATCAATGCTATCGGGGGCATCGACTCAGATAAGTTGATGAGCGCATCGCTTACCACGGACTTGTCTCGCAAAAATTCATCACAGCTGATCAAGTTCTCAGAAAGCTGGGAAGCATCATGCACGTCAAAAGCATCAACAGGCGACCCAAAAATCTTTCCATCTAACCTATGCAGCAAAGCAATACGTTTATCTTGTTCAATTTTTGGTAAATCCAATGCAATAATTTCTCGCACAGAAATGATGTTCCGTGCAATTAATGATTGAATTAATTGAAGCTGCCAACGCCAGATAGTACTCGATCTAACAATCAAGCCGACAACCATTCCATGAGAAAATTGGTCCATAAATAAAGCAATTAAATATTAATTATTTTTTATAATAAGGTTTAACTTGTCCGGATTTTACGAACTAAGCACAATTCTGACTAAGGTTTTCCAGATTAAAGGAGGAACCCGACAGTACAAACAGTCTATTTTGAGATTTTTGGATCATGTGGGGAATAATGACTGACACGCCACATCCCTCTATTTGTCGAACAAACTTCGACAAACACACATTTCCATCTGGCTTTTTCTTCAACATTTCCAGCCACTGAACATCCAAAAAAACTGCTTCAGGGTGAATCCGGCGAGATAAAAATAATGAGCTATCCCCCGCCGAAAAGTTATTTAGTGCGATTTGGCAGCCACTCTCCCGCAATAGCTCAATGACCTTCTGCAACTGAAGCATCTGCTGCATCGGCATCTGTGCATCAATCAACAACATCAGTTGGGTGCTTTTATCTTGCAACTGTGCCAATAATTTACACAGCCACATAATCATGCCCACATCGGAAAGCATACTGGCGCTCAGGGACACTAAATAAGTCTGATCCGAGCCGTTTTTATGTAGCAACTCACCTAGCATTTGAAATAACAAACGATCCCAAAACAGCCCCAAGTGTGCCGAATTGGATGACACCTCCGGTATGTTTACCAGCAAGTCATTGATTTTTTTAAACTCATCCGGATGAACATCTAGTTTCACCCATGTGCGATTGACAACACCCTGCCCCACAACATATAGATACCTAAAACGCAATCTAACCGATTCATCATGTCGCAACGCTTCCAGCAAGACATCCACACGATTTTCCTTTTGCGCACCTTCTGTTGCGGGTTTCAACACCTGATCAAACGGGTTTACCCGAGATGCCTCATTATCCTCGTCGGATAAATCCCAAATATTCATAGATTTTGCCGTCGGAATAGCCTCTGGCATTGAGGCTCGGGGATATTCTTCCACCCACATTTGATGGCAAAATTGCTCGCCCAGCACTGCTGGAAAAAGGCTAACCTTTGCACTAAACGGTATTCCTGTAATCCGTTTCACACTGAGGGTTAATTGCGTTTTTAGAGGTGGAGACTGCCTAACATCAGACAAAAAATCAGCAAAGACTTCATGCTCTTTAGGGTCTATTAACTTAGGCAGGGGAAAACGTTTAATCTCATCGACAGAGTCTGCCCCAAATAACACTAGAAAAGGAATATTGGCGTGAAGGATTTTCCCTTGGTACAGATAGGCAATTGCCATACTGCTACTATCGACCAAGCGGGATACCTGTGTTTCCGATAAATACAGCAAGGACTTACAGCGCCGAAAATCAACTTTCAGATGTACGTGCTGTAAAACACACCGCAGGGCTAACTGAAATTCATCACTGTTACGGTCGAAAATAATCTGCCAACCCTGCGAACCAAACGCGCCCGCTGACACCTCAAACCTGACAGGTGAGTCCACCAACTCAACCACAACGCAATCCCGATTATTATTTTTTAATGCAGGGTAAAGTTTTTCCGGGTCAGAGCTCTGGTATCGCCGGATAAAAATTGCGTCAACCGGTGTTTTTTGAAGTGCCAAGCTTAAATCGTTTGCATCAATCGGTGCGCTGTTTAACTGAATATCAGCTTCGATCTTCCTAACATCACGAACCAAAGCAAGATGCTCCAGCTTGCTCAGTCCGATAATCAGCACATTTAGGGAAGATCTACTCATACCGCCCAAACTAACGGTATTGAAAATGACCTTCAGCTGTGGAACAGACTACCGACTCAACTAAGGCGACAAACTGTCAGCCCTTACCAACCGTCTTTTCAAGCGTGCTTAAATAAAGTCCCAAACATCGCTAAAGTCATTTTCTGACACTTCTTCTTCCTCTTTAGTCAACTCGATGAAGTCACAATAAGCAAAGCTGCCCAAACATTCATCAATAGCGGTGATCTGTAGCTGCGTTTCAGAGTGACTGCTCCCCACTATCAAGATATCTTCCGGTATAAACATATAAGCCGGTAACACCAAAGCGGGCTTTTCCCGGACACCATCAACCTGTGGTAATTTAAGACCGGACACAGGGAACCGCTGGGTGGCTTTACGATTGCTCACACCGCTTACTAACACACTTTCTGCGCGGGGCGACAGAACCTCTGCCCCAAAACACAAGCCTTTACCCCGGTAAAAATCCATCCACCGAATAACCGCAACCTGCCAGTTTTTTGATGCATCCGAGGGGTCACGTATTCCCAGAATTTCTCCCACTCTTGCGGAAGAAGGCCCCACTATTTTCTGGCGTAGCCCATAGCCACGAGCGCTACTATTATCGATATACCAAGGCTGAATTTCCGCATCGTTATCCTCAACCGGCGTCTCTACCTCAACCTCTACCCAAGGACTTTCAGCCCCTCCCCCAAGTGCCAGGCGTTCGTATAAACTATCCTCTGCGTCCGCGCTCTCCTCACAACCACCCTCATTGCTATCACTGGACGCCACGACAGATACAACACCGCCTAAGCGAAATACCACACTTGCCACATCATCCCGCTCAAAGCGTTTATTCTTACGACAACTTGCAGTTGTGAGGGTTGTTAGCAGACGCTTGGCCAGACTACGGCTCAACATGGGTTGATCTTGGTGTAGCCCAAAGCCAATATCAGGCGTTATCTCGATAAAGTGACGCAATGTCTCTTCAACCTTACTCACGTCGAATATGCGACTGGTCGGTGAATTAAGCACTTCGCTCACAGGCATCAGCGTGGCCGGCTCATCACTATTCAGTAAGGAAATATGGGCATAATCGCCACTGATACTATCCACATCATCAAGGATAGAGACCTGATTAACCATTGTTACAAAGAAGCGCTCAAGCCGCTCAACCTCACCTTGGCGAAGACTGTTGGGAACTCCCATCGCCACTAGGTTAAACAGTTTGTAAAGACCTTCTATCGTAAACGACCCATGCTGCTTGTCACCCGGCTCCTGAGGAATCACTCGGTTTTGTATTTTATTCTCACATGCCAGTAAATACAGGTGGTGTAAATCGTGCCAGACGTTACGCTTACTCCTCACGTAGATGCTATAGGTATTCATCAGGGTACGCCCCATATAACTAATAGCGCGACCAATTGAGAGTGTTAAACGCTTGTGGTTGACTGTTCCACGCGTCAGCATATCCAGTGCTGCTAACTGATAAGAGCCCGCTAACTCCTGTTGCAGCGCCTGTTTCAGATCGAATACCCGCTGACTTCGCTCTGGCAGTGGAAAAGAACGTGTGGAGAAATGTCGGCCAAGATTTTCAAGTGCTAGATTGACGTACGGCAGCAACACTTCCGTAATATCAGTACGTATCACTGGCAACAAGGGGTGTTGATTCAGCGCAGCAAGACTTTGATACAGCACACGAGTCACTTCGCCCATATTAGTAAGCGGGAGATTCCGCACCCACTCTTTGGCTTTGGATACACTTGTTAACAGAACGACTTCGGCTTTCTGTTGCTCAGGACTGGAAAGCTGACTCATGACCACCTCTGGATTTTTTATTATTTAGGCTCGACTATATCACCGAGCAGCCCGAGCGCGGTGACCATTCGACGGAAATCCACCTAAACTCCCTGAATGTAACAACCTAAAAAGCATAGGTTTAATGACTGTTTCCGGTTATCATAACGCGATTGATTTTTCAGGAGTGATGCCGATGGCAAGTTACAATACAAGCGAATTCAAAAATGGTCTGAAGTTCATGATGGATGGCGACCCTTACAGCATCGTCGATAATGAATTTGTCAAACCGGGTAAGGGCCAGGCCTTTAATCGCGTTAAAATTCGTAACCTGAAAACCGGCAGAGTCATCGACAAAACATTTAAGTCCGGCGAAAAAGTAGAAGCTGCGGATGTTATGGAGTTGGATGCAGAATACTTATACACTGATGGCGAGTTCTGGTATTTCATGCAGCCTACCTCATTTGAGCAATATCAGGCTTCAGAGACTGCCGTTGCAGATGTAAAGAACTGGCTCAAAGAGCAAGAAAGCTATGTGATTACCCTATGGAACGGTGAACCACTCAGTATTTCCCCACCAAATTTTATTGAGCTAAAAATTACCGAATGTGCGCCGGGCGTAGCGGGCAACACCGCTCAGGGAGCAACCAAACCGGCAACGGTTCAGACGGGTGCACAAATCAAAGTACCACTGTTTGTTGAAGAAGGTGAGATGGTTAAGATCGATACCCGCACCGGCGAATATCTGTCTCGCGCCAAAGAAGCCTGAAACAGATGCAGTGGCAGCCTCAAGGCGACCAACACTCCCGAATTGCACGGGCAGAGATGCTACGCACGATTCGGGAGTTTTTTTATCAGCGTCAGGTCTTGGAAGTAGAAACGCCCGCCGTTTCTCGGGCAGCCAACACCGATCCATTTATTGACTCGTTTAAAGTGGTGACTGGTTCACAGCATCGGTATCTGCATACTTCGCCAGAATACGCCATGAAGCGGCTATTGGTGGCAGGCAGTGGCGATATATATCAAATCTGTAAAGTCTGGCGCAATGAACCAGCGGCACGCCATCACAACGCTGAATTCACCATGCTTGAGTACTATCGACTGGGTTTTACCCTTGAGCAACTCATGGATGAAGTGGATAGGCTTTTTCAGACGCTACTGCCCAACTTAAAAAAAGGCAGTCATTATCACACTTATCAGGCACTGTTCCTTGATAATTTAGGAATTGACCCCCATACCATAGCGGACAGTGCCTTGCAGGCTGTACTGACAAAGCATGTGCCGGAATTTCAGGGGGACTTAACACGCCAGGCTGCGTTGGACTTGTTGTTAACGCACTGTATAGAGCCAAAACTTCCGACTGACTGCTTGAGTTTTATTTCGGACTATCCGGCCTCGCAAAGTGCCTTGGCTGAAACGGAAACATTGCCAGGAAATCCTGAAATCCGTGTTGCCAAACGGTTTGAGGTTTACGTCGGTGCCTTGGAGCTAGGCAATGGCTATCAGGAGCTCACCGATCCAATAGCCAATGAGGCGGTGCTGGAAAGTGAGTTAAATACAAGGCAGGCACTGGGGTTAGAGGTCGTGCCTAAAGATCACAACCTTCTAAGTGCCATGAAGTCCGGCATGCCAGCCTGCTCGGGAGTGGCGATTGGGGTTGATCGGCTGTTGATGCTGGCCACAGGCTCGTCACACTTGTCAGATGTCCTGAATTTTGGCTGGGAAAATGCCTGAAAACTGACGGGAAGAATATGGCATACTATGCCGCAAATTAGCACATATTTATATTTGGAGACTATTTATGAACTTTTTTATTTCAGATGCGATGGCAGATGGCGCAGCGGCACCACAAGGTGGTGGCATTCAGTTGATCATCATGATGGTGATCTTCTTCGGTATCATGTACTTCATGATCATTCGCCCGCAGCAAAAGCGCGCTAAAGAGCACAAAGCGCTGATTGAATCACTCAGCAAAGGCGACGAAGTAGTCACAAGTGGCGGTATTATCGGTAAAGTCACCAACTTGGGAGACAACTTTATCGAAATCAACGTGTCTGAATCCTCCACAATCAAAGTACAGCGTCAGGCCGTTGCGCAAGTTATGCCTAAAGGCACGATGAAAGGCCTATAATTTCTCTTAATTGATCGACTAATTGATCAACCATAGCCCTGAGCGAATAGTCAGGGCTTTTTACATAACCGGATTATAAAAATGAATCAGAATCCAACCTGGAAGTACCTGCTGCTGCTCGCAGTCTGCGTAATCGGCATCGTCTATGCCCTTCCAAATCTCTATCCTTCCAATCCTGCATTACAAATTTCACTGGTAGATCCTAAGAAGACGTTTCAGAGCAACGAAATTGAAACAATTAAAAAATCACTCGGTGATGCTGGCATTGCGATCAAAAAGATAGAGCAGAAAGATAACAAACTCATGGTGCACTTCGCCGATACTGATGCCCAGTTCGCAGCAGTTGATCCGGTAAAAGCATCACTGGGCAACCAGTACGCCGTTGCGCTTAACCTGGCTCCAACAACACCTGACTGGCTCGGTGGCGTGGGCGCAAAGCCAATGTACCTGGGTCTTGACCTGCGAGGCGGTGTTCACTTTCTGATGGAAGTTGACATGGCCGCTGCTCAGGAAAAAGCGGTTGTGCGATACAAAGACGAGTTGGGTGGTTATCTGCGTGACAAAAAACTGAAATATCTGGGCGTGATTCGTGAAGCGGATGACTCACTGACAATTAAGTTTAAAAATCAGGCGGCACTCGATGCAGCGTCCAAAGTGCTGACACGTCAGTATCAGAATCAACTGAATTTTGATCAGGTGACAACCAACAAAGGTGCGGCGCTACGTGCAGTCATCACCGATGAAAATCTTAGCAAAGTCAAAAAACTGGCACTACAGCAAAATATTACCACGCTGCGTAATCGTGTTAATGAGATTGGTGTTGCCGAGCCAATCATTCAACAACAAGGCCTTGAGCGCATCGTTGTACAGCTTCCAGGAGTTCAGGACCCCAGTGAGGCGAAGAAAATTTTGGGTGCAACGGCAACACTTGAGTTCCGCATGGTGGATGAGGCAAATGACCCATACGAGGCAGAATCCAGCAAGCGTGTTCCCATCAGCTCCATTCTCTATAAGGAACGCAGTGGCTCACCCATTCTGTTGAAGCGTCAAGTCATGCTCACAGGGGATTTTATTACTGATGCCTCTGCAACCTTCGACCGTAATAACCAGCCTGCCGTGAGCATTACCCTGGACGGTAAGGGCGCGCGTATGTTCGAGCGTGCAACTGGCAAGAATGTTCAAAAGCTAATGGGCGTGGTGTTCATCGAGAGCAAAACCGATGTAAGTCGTGACGCCGAAGGTGGCATTGTCAAAAAGACAATTAAGAAGCAGGAAGTCATTAATGTTGCGCGGATTCAGGAGCAGTTGGGTGCTAACTTCCAGATTACCGGACTAGACTCCCCTCAGGAAGCGCACAACCTTGCATTACTGCTACGTGCCGGAGCACTGGCAGCGCCGGTTTATATCGTTGAAGAGCGTACCGTTGGTCCAAGCTTAGGTGCTGATAACATCAAAGCCGGGTTTAACTCAGTCATTTACGGCTTAATCGCTGTGCTGATCTTTATGCTGCTCTACTACCGTGTTTTCGGCATTGTGGCTAATCTGGCACTGGCTCTTAATCTGGTGCTGATTGTCGCCGTGTTGTCCTTGCTACAAGCAACGTTAACCCTGCCCGGTATTGCGGGTATCGTATTGACTGTCGGTATGGCTGTGGATGCGAATGTCTTGATCTATGAGCGTATTAAGGAAGAGATCAAAGCAGGAATGCGGCCTCAACAAGCCATTTATTCTGGTTATGAAAAGGCATTCTCGACCATTACCGATGCCAATATCACAACCTTTATTGCCGCAGTCGTGCTGTATGGTATGGGTACTGGCCCAATTAAGGGATTTGCGATTACACTGGCAATTGGTATTTTGTCGTCCATGTTTACCGCAATCTTTGGTACACGGGTACTGATTAACAAAATATACGGTGGTCGCCGTGTTGAAAAACTCAATA
Organism: Pseudomonadota bacterium; assembly: GCA_002747455.1. Lineage (GTDB taxonomy): Bacteria > Pseudomonadota > Gammaproteobacteria > Thiotrichales > Thiotrichaceae > Leucothrix. The sequence continues at coordinate 33,900 of PDPG01000053.1, forward strand.
TAGGATAAGTGAACCGTGACTATGAACAAGAACATTAACTTCATGGCCAAACGGAAATACGCCGTTATTTTCTCCGCCATACTCGTGCTGCTTTCAATTGGCTCTCTGATGGTGCGCGGCCTGAATTTGGGGGTCGATTTCACCGGAGGTACCGTTATTCAAGTAGGCTACCCCGGCAATGCCGATATTGCAGGCATTCGCGGCACCTTGGCAAAGGCGGGTTATGAAGCATCCGTACAACCATTTGGTACAGCACAAGATGTGCTAATTCGCCTACCTGAGCAGTCTGGCGTTGATCGCAGTAAGATCAGTAACAACATCATTAAAACATTAAAGGCCGATGTACCGAATGTGGTTATGAAGCGTGTTGACTTCGTTGGCCCACAAATCGGAGATGAGCTGCGTGACCAAGGGGGGATTGCCATGCTGTTGGCATTGGCCGGTATCCTCATTTATGTTGCGCTACGCTTTGAGTTTCGTTTCTCAGTAGGCTCTATCATCGCCCTGATGCACGATGTCATTCTAACCGTTGGCTTTTTCTCAATCACCCAGATTGAGTTTGACCTAACCATCCTCGCCGCTATTTTGGCCATTATTGGTTACTCGCTGAATGACACCATCGTGGTCTTTGACCGGATTCGGGAAAACTTCCTGAGATTACGCAAAGTTGATACAGAAAGCTCTATTGATGTATCGATCAATGAAACACTGTCACGGACATTAGTGACCTCTTTCACCACGTTGCTGGTGTTGATTTCACTATTCCTGTTCGGTGGTGACATTATTCACGGCTTCTCAATTGCCATGATCGTGGGTGTTGTGATCGGTACGTACTCATCCATTTATGTTGCCAGTAGTTCGCTGCTAATAATGGGTGTCACCCGTGAGACATTGTTGCCGCCTGAAAAAGATGCTGAGGCAGATGCGGAGTTGGATGCGATTCCTTAATCATATTCAGCAACAGCATTGAAGGAGAGGCACCCGTTTGAGGTGCCTTTTTTGTTTGTCTCGGCACTTTAACTGTGATTAAGACCATTTCCATTAAATATTGGCACTATCTACGCAGTTTGTGCCAGGTTTGGAAGAGAATGTCTGATATCACAATTTAATGGGGTTGGTATAACCTTCGTGGGGATCTACACTCGTTGTTATATCGATACTCTGGAAAGCACCGACGCGGCGCGATATTGCCCGTATATACAAAAATTACCCATGAGCGATTCAATGTAGGTATTTGGCAAGACCTTCACGTAGGCAAACACTGAAGGCAACCAACGGAAAGTGCTGGCAACAACTCAGAATGAACGGCTAACCGGCTTTTTCTTCTGCTCCCCACCAATGGTCACAATAAACGATAAAGCAAAAAACAGTGCTGAAGTCACGCTAATCAGCAACGCTAATGTCACCTTCAGCACTTTGACTCCCCGAATCGCGCCCTTACCCAATAAGCGAAAAACACCCCGACTGTGTACACCAAATTTATCGGTAACTCGACGGAGTCGATTCAGCTCAGTTACGCTATCTACATACTGTATCAACTGAACACTGTCAGCGATGGAGGTATTTTTGCGAATAGCATTTGCCTGCTCGGCCAGTGCTGTGATTTGTCGGGCGGCTTTTGGATTAAAGGCTTGCTTGGCAATTCGGGTAATGCTACTCAGATCAGCACTTTTACTCATACGCAGAAATTGTTGCCAATCGAACACCCTGCCCGCCATCATGGTCAATTCATTCCGAAAAGGACGGCTTAAACGATTCGTACGAGCCGCCAACTTTAGCATTGATGCACCCGCTTTAACTGGCGCAACCGCACCCAAAGAACTGACACTGGCCGCCGTCAAACCAACACCAACTCCAGCTAGAGAAGTGATTAACTGATTAACCGGAAGCCCTTGCTGGTAGCGGCTGTATTGTTCGCTTAAATCGCGCACATCCCCAACCACGGTAAAGTCCGCAGTCAGTGCACCAATCACACCCGATGCCTCGGTACTTTGTCCTGAAATAAAACCCTCGGCAAAGCCCGCAATTTGCCGACCCAAACGCGCACCAGCGGTATCATGCTTTTGTAGGTATTGCTCGTAAAATGGATAATCCAGTGGGTGATTGTACTGCCTGCCAATTGCCAATAAGGAACGGGCCTCATCGTAAGCTTCCTCCCTGAGCGCATTGTCAACGGACTGCTTGAGCGCTCCAGCGTCAACCCGGTTGGCTAACATCGCATGAATATCAGGTGGCTTGACATCATACTCCCAATGATCCGCAATTTTGAACAGACTAATCACAAAGCCCGTTAGCCAGATTAAGAGAAGTATTTGTCGTACAAAAGTACCCACCATGCCGTAAAACCTGTATTCAGGTTTGTTTTTTCATATAGGCGTCACGCGCGGCCTTGGCACGGGCAAACATATCCAGAATGCCTGCACTATCCGCTTGTGCAACCATATCATGCAGCTCACTCAAATCTTTTTGAAAACTTTCAATTGACGCTAAAACCGCCTGCTGGTTTTCCAGACAAATATCTCGCCACATCACCGGATCACTGGAGGCAATACGGGTAAAGTCCCGAAATCCACCCGCTGCGTAATGAAAAATATCATCCGATAATTCGGATCGGCCTAAGCTATCCACCAACGTGAAGGCCAGTGCGTGAGGCAAATGACTGGTTGCAGCCAAAACACGGTCATGCTTTTGAACCTCCATACGCTCAACCTCAGCCCCTGCCGCTTGCCACATCGCCACAACACGCGACTCAGCTTCAGGGCTGGTATGAGGCAAAGGAGTCACGATGACTTTATGATCGTTGTATAAGCCTGCCAAAGCCGCTTCTACACCACTTTTTTCTGCCCCGGCAAGCGGGTGTCCAGGCACAAAATTTGCGGGAATTTCACCAAAAACAGACTCAGCCGCAGCCACCACACTACCCTTGGCACTCCCTGCATCGGTGATCACGGCATCTGCCGCTGTATGGCCCTTAATGGCGGACAATACCGCAGCCATTGCCCCCATCGGCACAGCCAGCAAAATCATATCCGCCTCTTTAACCGCTTCTGCCGGATCCAGTGTGTAGCTGTCAATCACGCCTAATTCAATCGCTTTTTCCAAGCCTTCAGCGCAACGACTACAGCCGACAATATGCTCACAATAATTTGCTTTTTTAAGGGCTAAAGCCAGCGAGCCACCAATTAATCCAACACCAAATATACTCAATCGTTTAATCATAGTCGGCACTCAAAGAATCGCTTTGGCATAAGAACCCAAGACACGAATGTACTCCGCCCCATCTTCCAGCTCCTTGAGTGCGGACTGCATGTTTTCATCATCAACATGACCATTAATGTCCATAAAGAAGAAGTAATCCCAGTGGGTATCCGGTGCCGGACGGGACTCAATACGTGTCATATCCAAACCGTGTCGCTCAAGTGGCTCTAGCAAGTGATAAAGCGCTCCAGAACGGTTATGGGTTGAGATCAAAATGGTGGTCCGGTCATTACCGCTAGGCGGTACATCTTCTTTACCAATTACCAAAAAGCGGGTGACATTGTTAGGTGAGTCCTCGATGTGTGGCGAAATAATCTTTAAGTCATACAAGCTGGCGGCATTCTCGCCCGCTATCGCCGCTGACTTTGGATCTTCCGCTGCCAAACGTGCCGCTTCCGCATTACTGGCCACAGCAATCCGCGCAACGCCGGGATGATTTCTGTCCAACCAGTCACGGCATTGCATCAGCGATTGTTCGTGGGAATAAATCCGAGTCACCCCTGCCATTTCACGACTACGACTCATCAGATTTTGATGAATGGCTAGGTGAATTTCGCCACAAATTTTTAATGGCGAGTTCACAAAGCGATCTAAGGTATGAGAAACAATGCCACCGGTTGAGTTTTCAATCGGTACAACGCCGTAATCCGCTGTCTCTGCTTCGACTTCACGGAACACTTCTGAGATCAACATGAATGGCAGCGTGCCTACGGCCTGACCAAAGTGTTTTTGCGCTGCCGCTTCGGTAAAGGTTCCGGCAGGGCCGAGATAGGCCACCTTGATCTGCTGCTCTAGAGCCAGACAAGAGGAAATAATTTCACGGAAGATGGTTGTTACCCGTTCACCCGATAAAGGACCGGGGTTCAGCTCTGTCACCCGCCGCAGAATCTGCGCTTCACGCTCTGGCCGATAAAATTTAATGTTTTTCTCACCGGCTGCACGCTTCGTTTCGGCGACTTCTTCCGCACAGTGCGCGCGTTCACTCAGTAACTGTAAAATCTGATTATCAATCGCATCAATGCGATCGCGAATCTCCCCTAACTGGCTCGCTACCGCCTGTTCAAGATGCTGGCCGGATGAAGCTCCGTCTTCACTCATGTGTTTGTCCGCTCAAATTCTTTCATATAATCAATCAAGGCATCGACACCCGCCTCTGGCATAGCGTTATAAATGCTGGCTCGCATCCCACCCAAAGCACGGTGTCCTTTTAAGTTCAACAACTGCTGATCTGCCGCCTGTGCCAGAAACTCACCATTCTGCGACTCATCTGCCAACGAAAAAGTTACATTCATCATTGAACGCGATTCAGGGCTCACACCATTGCGGTAATACGCCGAAGCGTCGATAAATTGGTAAAGTTTATGGGCCTTGTGCTGATTACGTTGCTGCATAGCACTCAGACCACCCTGCTCCAGCAACCAGTCAAACACCAAACCTGCCAAATACCATGCATAAGTCGGTGGCGTATTAAACATCGAATCACTTTTGGCGTGAATAGCATAATCCATCATTGAAGGAACCGTGTCCGCAGCCTTTCCGATCAAGTCTTCACGAATAATCACCAGTGTCAGTCCGGCTGGGCCAATGTTCTTTTGCGCACCCGCATAAATCAGCCCATAACGACTCACATCAATCGGACGCGACAAAATGTTGGAAGACATATCGCACACCAGAGGAACCACACCACTGTCCGGTGTTTCACGAAATTCGACACCGGCAATAGTCTCATTGGCGGTATAGTGCAGATAAGCCGCATCAGGATCACAATCCCAAACCGATGGCTCCGGCACTTGCAGATAGTGATGTGCCTCACCCGTTGCAGCCAATCGTACATTAGCACCAATGCGACGGGCTTCATTAACCGCTTTCCCCGCCCAAATGCCGCTGTCAACATAGTCCGCAGAAGCACCCGACGGCAACAAGTTCATCGGCACCATTGAGAACTGAGTAGTCGCACCACCCTGCAAAAACAGCACTTTATAGTTGTCTGGAATTTGCAATAACTGACGCAGTGAGGCTTCAGAGCGTTCAGCAATCGACAGAAAGTCCTTACCGCGATGACTCATTTCCATCACGGACATGCCACTGCCACGCCAATTCAGTATTTCATCACGCGCCTGCTGCAACACTGCCTCTGGTAGCGTCGCAGGCCCCGCACTAAAATTGTAACTTCGATTCATCGCCATTTGCCTCACGAAACAGAATCAGTGATCTGTTATTCATCGCCCTCTTCGGATTCGTTATTACTGTCTTCTGCTGCAGGTGCATCGCTCACTTCAGCATCGTTGCCAGTGATTTCGGCGGCTTCCACATCGGATGATTCTTCGCTGAGAATTGGATTACCGTCTTCACCCAGCTCCTCGTCATCCTCATCATCCATTTTGGCAATACGCTCAACCTGCGTCAGCAACTCACCATTACCCAACTTGATGAGTGTCACACCTTGAGTGTTCCGACCAGTTACCGAAACATCCTTCACCGCCGTTCTGACCAGTGTTCCACCATTGGAAATCAGCATAATTTCATCATCATCCGCAACCTGCACCGCGCCAACCGCATGACCATTGCGTTCAGATGTCTGAATCGCAATCACACCCATTCCACCACGTTTTTGTACAGAGAACTGATCAACCTCAGTGCGCTTACCAAAGCCATGCTCGGTGACCATTAGTAAGCGACCTTCGGTCAAAATCAGCAAGGCGTTTACCTTAGCGCCTTCTTCCAGCTTGATACCACGGACACCTGCCGCCGTACGCCCCATGCCACGCACATCATTTTCATGGAAGCGAATGGCCTTACCGTTGCTGGTGAACATCATCACCTCACTGTCACCATCGGTAATCGCCACATCGACCAACTGGTTATCATCACGCAAGTCAATGGCAATAATGCCCGAGGCACGTTGGTTGGAGAAGGCTTTCAGGTCAGTCTTTTTCACCGTACCATTTTCGGTCGCCATAAAGATAAAGCGGTTATCTTCGTACTCCCGAATTGGCAAAACGGCCTGAATGTGCTCATCTTCCTGTAGCGGCAACAGATTCACCATCGGCAAGCCACGCGAGTTACGGCTGGCAATCGGTAACTGATACACCTTCAGCCAGTACAAACGACCGCGACTGGAGAAGCACAGCAAGGTATCATGCGTATTGGCCACAAATAGCTTTTCGATGAAATCTTCATCCTTCATCTTGGTTGCGGCTTTTCCACGCCCACCACGTCGCTGTGCCTGATACACATCCATCGACTGCGCCTTGACGTAACCAGCATGAGACAACGTGACAACAACTTCTTCCTCTGGCACCAAGTCTTCCATACCCAGATCTTCGCCGACTGTATTGATCTGCGTACGGCGCTCATCGTTGTACTGATCACGGGTCTCGTGTAGCTCGTCGCGAATCACCTCAAGCAGCCGCTCAGGATTCGACAAAATTTCAAGGAATTCGATAATGCGGTTCAGAATGTCACGGTACTCGTCCAGAATTTTATCTTTCTCAAGCCCCGTCAGGCGGTGAAGACGCAACTCCAAAATGGCCGCAACCTGCGCTTCAGACAACCAATAGCCATCCTCTTTCAAACCATAGCGTGGGTGCAAATCTTCAGGACGTGCATCCGCAGCACTGCCTCGCGACAGCATTTCCAATACAATTTCGGGCGACCACGGCTTGGCCAACAAGGCGGTTCTCGCATCGGCAGGTGTTGCGGATGACTTAATCGTCGCAATGACTTCATCAATACTGCCAAGCGCTACCGCCAGCCCTTCCAGGATATGCGCCCGTTCACGCGCTTTTCTTAGCAGGTAGATAGTACGGCGCGTCACCACTTCACGGCGGTGACGAATAAATGCGGCCAAAATTTCTTTTAGCGTCAACAACTTGGGCAGCCCGTCAATCAGTGCTACCATGTTAATTCCGAAACTAGACTGTAGCTGAGTGTGCTTGTACAAATTATTCAACACAACCTCTGGCACTTCCCCACGCTTCAAGTCCACGACCACGCGCATACCGTCTTTATCCGACTCATCACGCAGCTCAGAAATACCTTCAATTCTCTTTTCTTTGACCAGCTCGGCAATTTTCTCAATCAGACGTGCTTTATTAACCTGATAGGGCAGTTCGGTTACGACGATTTTGTCGCGGCCATTTTTATCCGTTTCAAAATCAGCGACACCACGAATACGGATACTACCGCGCCCCGTTGCATAAGCCTGACGAATCCCGGATGCGCCGTTGATAATGCCAGCTGTAGGAAAATCAGGGCCGGGGATATATTCCATTAAATCAGCGACATCCATTTCTGGATTATCCAATAACGCCAGTACGCCATTGATGACTTCACCAAGGTTGTGTGGCGGGATATTGGTCGCCATACCAACCGCGATGCCAGAGGAACCGTTGACTAGCAAATTAGGTAATCGGGTCGGAAAGACCGCTGGCTCAGACTCAGAACCATCGTAGTTCTCAATAAAGTCAACTGTCTCTTTATCCAGATCCGCCTGAAGTTCATGCGCCAGCTTGGACATACGCACTTCGGTATAACGCATCGCGGCTGGTGAGTCACCATCGACCGAACCGAAGTTACCCTGACCATCAATCAGCATATAACGCATAGAGAACGGCTGCGCCATACGCACCATGGTGTCGTAAACCGCCACATCACCATGAGGATGGTATTTACCGATGACATCACCCACCACACGGGCCGATTTTTTGTAGGGTTTATTCCAGTCATTACTGAGCACATTCATCGCGTACAACACGCGGCGATGCACGGGCTTGAGACCATCACGCACATCAGGCAAGGCACGCCCAACAATAACGCTCATTGCGTAATCCAGATAGGATTGACGCATCTCATCTTCAAGGTTTATTGGGATTATTTCTTTTGCGAATTCAGCCATAATTTCCGTCTAAGACGCTTCCTAAATTACATCCGCGGAAGTATAACAGAATTGTCACAAAAGGGTTTATTTCAACAGCGATTTATGGGCTAAAGGGAGCCTTAGGCAGCTGCTTGATCTGCCGCCGGAAACAAGCTCAGATGATCTGTTGATAACACAATACCGACTGACTCACCCAATTGATGTTTTGCCAAGGAAGACAACAAAATCTGCACCTGTTCGCCTGAGTCTAGTTGCACGGTGTACAGGTAATATCCTCCTCGAAACTGGCGAGAGACGAGCTTCGCCTTGATGGATGATGCCTCACTGAGTTGAATATATTCAGGACGAATCAACACATCTACCTTAGTCCCGGCACGAAATGACTTGGCAGATTCGCAGAAAATTGTGCCCAGTGCCGTCTCAACGCACTGCTCAGCAATAGTGCCTTTAAGAAAATTACTACGCCCCACAAAGTGAGCGACAAAAGGATCACTCGGATGATGATAAAGCGTGTGTGCATCAGTCCATTGTCGCAATATGCCGTCATTGAGTACACCTATTTTATCCGCGATGCTAAATGCCTCGTTCTGATCATGCGTGACCATCACCGAGGTAATTGACTCATGCTTGAGAATGTTACGCATTTCTTTCGCCAGCGTGCCACGTAGCTGTACATCCATGCTGGAAAATGGCTCATCCAGTAATAACAGTCGCGGCTTTGGTGCCATTGCCCGCGCCAGCGCAATACGCTGCTGCTGACCACCAGATAACTCGTGCGGGTAGCGGGACTCGTACCCCTCCAGCCCAATTAACGCCAATAACTCATCCCGACGCTTCAGCTTTTCAGTGTTGCTCTGGTGACGAAGACCAAAACAAATATTTTGACCAATGGTCAAGTGAGGAAATAAGGCCAAGTCCTGAAACACCATGCCAATCTGTCGATGCTCTGTTGGCACCGTGAAATCAGCAGCACTCAATACCTGCCCGCCCGATTTAATCTCACCGGACTGTAGCGACTTAAATCCAGCGATTGCTCGCAGCAACGTGGTTTTACCACAGCCACTCGGCCCAAGCAGACAGGCAATATCACCTTCGGCCAGTGATAAGGACACATGATTCAAGACCTGCTTTTCCTGATAAGCCAGCCCAACATTATTCAGTGTTAATACGCTCATCCTTCCGACCCTCCCGGACGTGCTTTGGCAATCGCCCTGCTTAACAAAATAACCGGAATAATTCCTGCCATAACAATCATTAGCGATGGTGCGCCTGCATCTGCCAAGCGCTCATCTGATGCCATCTCGTAAGCCCTGACAGCCAAGGTATTGAAGTTAAATGGCCGAAGAATTAGTGTCGCTGGAAGTTCTTTTAATACATCCACAAACACAAGCAACAGTGCGGTCAGCACTGTTCCTTTCATCAGTGGGAGGTGAATTTTTCTGAGTACCCCCCACGGCGACAACCCCAGACTGCGCCCCGCATCATCCATCGACGGTTTAATTTTTGCCAATCCTGCATCCACAGCCTGTATAGAAACGGAGAGAAATCGCACCGTGTAAGCAAAGATCAGGGCAAACACAGTACCCGACAACAGTAAGCCAGTAGAGATAGCGAAGTGATCCCGAAGCCACTGATCCAACGTATTATCAAGCCATGCGAACGGCAACATAACCCCCACCGCTATGACTGTTCCTGGTATGGCATAGCCCATTGAGGCCACAGACACACTACCTTTTACCCACGGTGTTCCCAACAGGCGCTTTGCATAGCCCAGTAATAAGGCCAGCAACACCGCAACTAATGCCGCAACCGCAGCCAACGCCACGCTATTAATCGTCAGCCGGACAAAATCACTGCTAAAAGTGTGCTGAGCCGTCGTTAATGTCCAGTAGAGTAGCTGTGCCGCAGGAATCACAAAGCCAAAAATCACAGGCAAGCTACAACAAAGTGTGGCCCAAAATGCACGCCATCCTGTCAACTGAAAACGCTCAGCGCGGTTCTCCTTATTAGAAGTGCTGTGAAAACGCGCCTTGCGTCGGGAATACCTTTCCAGCAGGATTAACGCTGCAACAAAACTCAGCAAAATGGCTGCTAACTGAGCTGCGGTAACACTGTCATCCAGGCCATACCATGTACGGAAAATACCCGTTGTAAATGTCGTGACACCAAAATACTGCACGGTTCCGTAGTCGGCTAAAGTCTCCATTAGGGCTAGGGATAAGCCGGTGATAATTGCAGGTCGCGCCAAAGGGACGGCGACTCTTAAAAAGCCTTGTAGCGAGGTATTGCCCAGTGTTCTGCTGGCTTCCAGTACTGATGCTGATTGCTCCAAAAATGCGGCACGCGCCATCATATAAACATAGGGGTAAAGTACCAGCGACAGCATGGCAATCGCGCCCCCCAACGAGCGAATTTCGGGAAACCAATACTGCCCGTAGCGCCAGCCAAACCATTCACGCAACTGGCTTTGCACAGGGCCAGCAAAGTCCAATACGCCCGTGTAAGTATAAGCAATGATGTAGGCAGGAATTGCCAGCGGTAACAACAGCGCCCACGACAATAGACGCCGACCCGGAAAGTGACAAACCGAAGTCAGCCAGGCAGTGATCACACCCATCGACAACACGCCGAGGCTCACGCCCAACATTAGCAACAAAGAATTGGTAATGTATTCGCCTAGTAGGTTATCCAGTAAATGTTGCCAGTTCTCGTTAAAGGGCTGCAGCACAAACCCGAAAATCACCATGACAGGTAATGCCATGAGCAGAGCAATTAAAAAGACCCACCACGACCGAAAACTTGCCACGCTCTTTTGCAAAACTATACCCCACAAGCTGACGAACCAAAAAAGAAGCCCCCTGATCACTCAGAGGGCCGGAATGCCTGAGAAAGACTTTACTTCCAGCCGACGCGATCCATCAACTTAACCGCCAGCGCATTTTTCTCACCCAGCACAGATAAGCTCAACTCATCCGCTTTGAACTCACCCCAGCTCTTTAATAGCTCACTTTTCTTCGCAGAAGGAGATACTGGAAATTCACTATTTACCTGTGCGTACCAAGCCTGTGACTCATCACTGACTAAAAACTCCATCAGTTTGAGCGCTGCTTTTTTATTTTTTGCCGCCTTGGTCATGCCAATACCACTCACATTGACGTGTGTGCCACGGCCCTTCTGATTTGGCCAGAATATCGCCAACTTATTGGCCGCATCAATCTGATCCTGATCACCCGATGTCAACATGCCACCATAGTAATAGGTGTTGGCGATGGCAATATCACAAATTCCCGCAGCCGCAGCCAAAATCTGATCTCGATCGCCGCCCTTGGGTGGCTGCGCGAAGTTAGCTACAAAGCCTTTCGCCCATTCCTCAGTCTTCTCTACACCATCTGCCGCAATAATCGAGGCGACCAGAGACTGGTTATAAATATTGTTGGAAGAACGTACACAGATACTGGACTCCCACGCCTTATCACTCAGGGCTTCGTATGTGGAAAGCTGTGAAGGATCAACCTTGCCCTTCACATAAAAAATTGGCCGTGCACGCAAGGAAAGCCCAAACCAATAAGCATCCGGGTCACGAAGATTTTTTGGAACCGTTGCATTTAGTACACTCGAATTAACTGGCTGCAACACACCCGCGTGCTTGGCGCGATGCAAACGGCCTGCATCAGTCGTGATCAGCAGATCCGCCGGTGTATTCCTTCCTTCCGTACCGAGCCGCTTTAATAGTGCATCGGCCTTTCCGGTGACCAAGTTCACCTTGATGCCGGTCTTATCCGTAAACTTATCCAGCAACGGCTTGATTAACTGCTCTTTACGTGCTGAGTATAAGTTGACTACGTCATCTGCCGCAAAACCGGGCGACATTGCCAACATTAAGCCGCTCAGGAGCGCGATATTTAGAATTTTCATGACTTTCATTCCGAGAAAACTGATAGCCGGATATTAATGTAAATGTGAAAAATTCTCAATAGCGCCCATCGTCCATCATATAACATCATTGTGGCTTTCATTCTCCACTTTCCATCTTGTACACATCTCCTCAATCAGCCACAGTTTTACTAATCAATATGGCGGGATATCATTTGGCAACAGTAGCAAAAATATACTTGCTGCATGTGTCTGGATTGGCTATCATGTGCGGCTTTTCGATGGTCTGAAATTCTTAACGGATTCGGGGCATCAGCTAATTAGATTTCCTGATTCGGAGAATAGTCATGGCTAAAGTATGCCAGGTAACGGGTAAGCGCCCAGCTGTGGGTAACAACGTATCTCACGCAAAGAACAGAACGCGCCGTCGTTTTCTTCCTAACCTTCATTCACATCGCTTTTGGGTTGAAAGCGAAAATCGTTGGGTGAAATTACGTCTTACCGCTAAAGCCATCCGTATTATTGATAAGGTTGGTATTGATGCAGTATTGGCCGACATGCGTAAGCGTGGCGAAAAAGTATAAGCGGCTCAGCCGAAAGGAGTTATCATGCGCGATAAAATCAAATTAGTTTCAAGTGCTGGCACCGGTTTTTACTACACCACTACTAAGAACAAACGTACTATGACTGAAAAGCTGGAGATGAAGAAGTTTGACCCGGTGGTTCGTAAGCACGTGATGTTTAAGGAAGCTAAAATCAAGTAAGCTTTCTGTCTTGGACAGCTTTAGAAAGCCCGGCCTCGTGTCGGGTTTTTTGTGCTTGAAATCTACCGAATCAGCTTGTAGTTTTAGCCAAAGAAAATAATAAACAGAATGACCTGCCTCATTCCAAGTCATCGGGTACCTCATGGATAAACCAACTCAACTTGTTGAAGCAACCGGTTTGCAGCGATATTACGCGCAACAAGCCGCTGTTGATGGTGTGGACCTATCGCTGAAACATGGGGAAGTGCTCGGCCTGCTTGGCCCCAATGGTGCAGGAAAATCAACCATTATTCAGATGATCAGTGGAACACTAGCCCCTCACGCTGGCTCAGTATTCATTGACGGCATTGACCTAAAGGAATATCCCTTGTTGGCCAAACAACACATTGGCTACCTACCGGAGAATCCTCCCCTGTACCGCGATATGACAACGCAGGAATATCTAAACTATTGCGGCAAACTACACGGACTTCGGGGAGCCGAGCTGAAAAATGCCATCAACTGGGCCATTGACAGTTGTGATCTGAGTAGTGTCACCAAACGCCTGATCGCTAATTTATCTAAGGGCTTCCAGCAGCGTATTGGCATTGCTCAGGCAATCATTCACCAGCCACCACTAATTATTTTAGACGAGCCAACGGTGGGCCTGGATCCACTGCAACTAGAGCAAATCCGCCAACTGATCCGCGAGTTAGGGCGAGAGCATGGAATTATTTTATCGACACACATTCTGCAAGAAGTGGATGCAGTATGCCAACGGGTTCAGATCATCCGCCAGGGAAAGACGGTTGCCAATGAAACATTGGCATCACTCGCTGACAATAACCAAACACTGACATCTTTTTTTAGTTACCGGATAAACGATAACAGTACAACGGATGAGGTGGCACATGCTTAATATCAGCATCAGCGAGTTTTTACGCTTCTTCCGCACCCCAATGCCGTGGTTTTTGCTGGCGGCGGTGCAGTTCATTCTCGCTTATCTGTTTCTGGCACGGGTTGAAGACTACATCAGCAATATTCAGCCACAGATTATCGCCAGCCAATCCGCTTACGGTGTCACAGACATTGTATTAACACAGGTGTTTAGTTTGGCGGGCATATTAATGCTGGTCGTTATACCGTTACTCACCATGCGCAGCTTCGCAGAGGAGCGCCAGCATCATACGCTTACCCTACTCCGCGCTGCACCCTTGTCGGCAACACAAATCGTCCTGGGGAAATACTTGGCATTGGAGTTATTTATCATTTGCCTGATTGCCCTGCTCAGCCTGATGCCCTTGTCTTTACTAGCAGGCACTTCGCTAGACCTTGGCCAACTATTCAGCGCCATTAGCGGACTGTTTTTACTATTAAGTTCCTTTGCAGCGATGGGGCTGTTTATATCCGCTTTGACCAAGCAGGCCATGATGGCCGCGTTGGCAGGCTTTGTCTGTTTGCTCATTTTAGGCTTACTACACTTTGCAGGCACCCGAACCGACCAACCCAGCGAGTTATTGCTCTATCTGTCCCACTTTAGTCATTACGCCAGCTTTGTGAACGGAATTATTGACAGCCGAGATGTGGCTTATTACTTACTGTTTATCGGATTTTTCCTATTGTTGACCATCCGCAAACTGGATAATGAGCGGTTAAAGTAAGATGAAACATACCAAATCTTCCTCTCATACGCTGAGCCAGCTTTTTTTCTATGGACTGCTATTCTGCGTAGTCGGCATGCTGGGCTGGCTCAGTACGCGCTACAGTAGCACTGTTGATGTGTCCTATGGTCAACGCAACACCCTGATGCCCGCGACCCAAGCACTGCTTAAAACGGTCGATCAGCCCATCACTTTCTCGGCCTATTTATCACAAGATAAAACCAAACTGCATCAAGGACTAAGGCGGCTGGTGGCGAAGTATCAAAAATTTAAGCCTGATACCTCACTGGAAATTATCGATCCAAACCTGGACCCTGAGCGAGCCAAAGCCGACCAGGTTCTTGCCGAGGGGCGGGTGATTTTACGTTTGGGCGAGCGACATGAAAAACTCAGTGCTGTCGATGAAAACACCATCGCCAATACCATACAGCGCATGATCCGACAAGCCGTGCCACGTGTGATTGTACTGGAGGGTCATCAGGAGCGCTCCATTTTTGATGCAGGTAGCAGTGGCATGAGTAAGCTACGCGAACGCCTTTCTGAGCGCGGCTTCCGCCTTCAACCACATAATATCCTGAAAACCCAATCTATCCCACAAGACAGTAGTTTTGTACTGATTGCCTCCCCGCTCAGGGCGCTGCTGGCGACCGAAGTTGATGTATTGAAAAACTATATTGCTTCCGGCGGCAACCTGCTGTGGCTAACAGAACCCCGCACCCTGGCTGGCTTAGATGGCTTGCTCACACAGCTAGGGCTCAGCATCCCTGAGGGCACATTGCTGGATGCCAACCAATCGCTACAAGACATGTTAGGCATTAAGCATCCCGCAGTGATTCCCGTTCTCCGTTTTGAGCATGGCTTGTTAAAGGACATGACCTCACCGGCACTGTTTCCCTTTGCTACGGTGGTTGAAGCGGATGACAAGGCGCAGACAGACTGGACATACACACCACTACTAAGCAGCGCAGCGACAAGCTGGCTTGAAACCGGCAAACTCAGCGGAAAAGTGAAGCCAGACTACACTGCCGGTGATTTACCCGGCCCACTCAGCTTTGCGATGAGCCTGACGCGCGACCACAATGACAAACAGCAACGCGTGGTGGTGATTGGTGACAGTGACTTTCTGTTAAATCAGTTCTTGGGCGCAGCCGGTGGCGGCAACCTGGCACTGGCAAACAAATTATTTGACTGGCTTAGCAATGGAGATCAACTTCTAAAAATCCAACCATCCAGAGCACCGGATACCGTGCTGGCAATGCCGAGGAACAGCCTGATGTATCTGGCGTTGGCGTTTTTGCTGGGCACCCCGCTACTCCTGCTTAGCATAGGAGTGGGACGCTGGTGGATTCGTAAGCGACGATAACACCGTCAGCATCGGTTAGCGGGGAGTGATGCCAGCTTGGTCAGCACTCCCACATTTGGGCCTAACGTGCTGCTAGCGCCTGTTTTGCAAGCTCAACTTGTAGCAATACTTGTTGAGGCGCAGTACCACCAATATGGTTACGCGCAGCCACCGAGCCCTCTAGCGTAAGTACATCAAAGACATCATCCGTAATGGCCTCTGAGAACTGCTGTAGCTCCGTCAATGCCATTTCACTCAGGTCCTGCGAGGACTCAACACCGTAAGCCACTGCCTTCCCCACAACCTCATGGGCATCGCGGAACGGCATCCCTTTGCGTACCAGATAGTCCGCCAAATCAGTCGCCGTTGAGAAACCTTGCATCGCCGCACGACGCATATTTTCCGGCTTGATCTGAACGTGTGGCATCATATCTGCAAAGGAACGCAAGGAGCCAATCAAGGTATCAACCGTGTCAAATAGCGGCTCTTTATCCTCCTGATTGTCCTTGTTGTAGGCAAGGGGTTGGCTCTTCATCAGCGTCAGCAAACTAATCATGCTGCCATACACCCGCCCGGTTTTACCCCGCACCAGCTCCGGCACGTCCGGGTTTTTCTTCTGTGGCATGATGGATGAACCAGTACAAAAACGATCCGGCAGATTAATAAAATCAAACTGCGCAGAAGTCCACAGCACCAGCTCCTCGGAGAAGCGGGACAAGTGCATCATGATCAGACTGGCCACTGATGTAAATTCAATAGCAAAATCACGATCGCTCACGCTATCCAGAGAATTACGTGTCGGGCGATCAAAGTTCAGTAGCTCAGACGTGAACTCGCGGTCAATCGGATAACTCGTACCCGCCAGTGCAGCCGCGCCCAATGGCATGACATTGATGCGCTTGCGGCAATCCAGCAAACGCTCATAGTCGCGCTCCAGCATCTCATACCAAGCCATCATGTGATGACCAAATGTAATGGGCTGGGCAACCTGCAGGTGGGTAAATCCGGGCAAAATAGTATCCGCCTCACGCTCTGCCAAGGCTACCAATCCCGTTTGTAAGCGGGTGATTTCTGCCGCAATAAAATCAACTTGTTCACGCAGCCACAACCGAATATCAGTGGCAATCTGATCGTTTCGTGAGCGGCCAGTGTGCAGCTTCTTACCGGCGATGCCAATGCGGTCTGTCAAACGTGCTTCAATGTTCATATGCACATCTTCCAGCGCAACTGACCACGCCACTTTTCCAGCAGCAGCCTCTTTACGAATTTCAGCCAATCCTTGCCTGATATCAGCGAGTTCTTCAGCCGTCAACACGCCCACTTTGTGTAGCATTTCCGCATGTGCTTCAGAGCCTTCAATATCCTGATTTGCCAGCCGCTTATCGAAGGTAATTGACGCGGTAAACGCCTCGACAAAGGCATCTGTATCCTCCGCAAAACGCCCTCCCCAGAGTTTGTTCTCGGTGGGTTTAGTGCTTGTTTCTACAGTGTTTTTTGACATATTCGTTAAGCTTCCAGCAAGTAAATTGTGATTGATCAGCTTACCATATTGTGGAACAATAGATAAGCGTTGAGTAATCGACGACAAGCGATAAAAAAATAAAGATAGCTGCGATTGACGGCCGACTAGCGAGGCAATTTGGGCGACGATCAGACAACTACAAAACGCTTGATTAATTAAAATAATAATAACAAACCATCGAGGAAACTTTTCCGAATCTGGCGCCTTTTCCTGGCCGCCGATGAAGAAAAATAATACTAATGTCAGCATCGGAAACTGAAACCAGTCGCTTGGGATTCTTGCCGGATCTTTGCGCGCTTAAAGCAATCTTGCGTGTTGCAATTGCCGCCGAGGTATTGGCCGTGGTATTGGCACTTTCTTCGGCTGCGGAAACCTATCAGGCATCCATGCTCAAGATACTGATGACATCCATTTTTGTGCAATGGGTGGTGATTAGTTCGACCATTAGCCTATGTTTCTACAATAAGCTCACCGGCCCACAGAGTGTGCTACGTACCTCGTTGGTGACAACCGGCATGGTTGTGTTCTTTACCATCTGCGCATCAATACTAACCATCATGGCGGATAGCTATGAAAAGGTCGGTGAGATTTTCTTCTGGGACACACCCTTTATCCTCAGAAACATGTTTATCAGTGTTGTCATTACCGCACTGGCACTACGCTATTTCTATATTCAAAACGAACGCGATGAGCATGTACGGGCAGACTCTGGTGCAAAATATGATGCCCTACAGTCGCGGATGCGCCCCCATTTTTTGTTTAATAGTTTGAACAGTATTGCCATGCTGGTGCATCAGGATGCGGATCAGGCTGAGGAAGCCATTTTGGATCTGGCTGATATTTTCCGCACAACGCTGGATAAGCGCAACCGTATTCCGCTGCGTGAGGAGCTGGATGTCACCTTGCGCTACTTGCGTATGGAAGGTTTACGTCTGGGTAAGCGACGTCTAAACATTGTTTGGGACATGGACCGGAACACGCTGCCATTTGACATGGAGATTCCTCCCCTTTTACTACAACCCCTTGCTGAGAACGCGATATACCACGGAATTCAACCCCGTGAGGAAGGTGGGACGCTGGGCATTAGTTTATACGATGCCGGTGACAGACTGGATATTGTGATCACCAATCCGGTTCCTCCAGAAGGCGCTAATTCACACCAAAAGGGCAATCACATTGCTCAGGAGAACCTGAAAAACCGCCTTCAGCTCGCCTATGGAAGTCGTGCCAATTTACAAATAAAAAGATCACAACACCAATACCGCGTCTCATTCTCAATCCCGAAGGAGTAATAATAATGACAATGAATATACTCGTCGTTGATGACGAAGAACTCGCTCGCAAAAGAATACAAAGTCTGCTCGCTGACAAGTCGGGCTACAACGTATGTGCCGAGGCCGAAAACGGGGCCGAGGCACTAATGATGGTGGAAAGGCACCAACCGGACTTAATTTTACTGGATATTACAATGCCGGTAATGGATGGCCTTGAAGTGGCCAAGCACCTTGCCGGAATGCCTAACCCACCTGCCGTAATCTTCACGACTGCGTACGGAGAATACGCGCTTGAAGCCTTTTCAACAAAAGCAACAGGGTATCTCATGAAACCAATAAGACAAGAACAATTATTAAAAAGTCTTGAACAAGCCCGCTCATTAAATCGTGCGCAACGCTCGGAAATGCTAGAAAAAGCAGAGGAGTCAACAGCTAACCGCAAGCATATCTGTGCTCGTCGCCGCGGAAACCTTGAACTGATTCCTATTG
The DNA here is from genome assembly GCA_002747455.1 of Pseudomonadota bacterium. Taxonomy (GTDB): domain Bacteria; phylum Pseudomonadota; class Gammaproteobacteria; order Thiotrichales; family Thiotrichaceae; genus Leucothrix. The sequence goes on from PDPG01000053.1 coordinate 52,941, forward strand.
AGGACGTCTATTATTTTCAGGCCGACCAGAAATACGTTACGGTGCGCCATAAAGAAGGTGAGGTCATTATCGAGGAGTCACTCAAGTCATTGGAAAATGATTTGTCGGAGCGCTTTATTCGCATTCACCGTAATGCATTAGTGGCTAAAAACCGCATTAGTGGTTTATCCAAGTCACCGATTGGTCGCGTTAAAGTCACCATTGATAAAATCGAAGATGAACTGGAAGTCAGCCGACGTCACGTCGCTGAAATCCGTCGCTTTGTACGTGAGCGTTAATAGCTGATTTAACACCAAGTAAGTTGGCCGGAACGCCCTTTCGCTTATTAGTAGTGATATTGGTATTCCGGCCATATAAATATCAACAGTTCCCTCATTACCCTGCTAAAAGCCCCTATACGCGATATTTTGGCACGCCAAAACTTCATCCCCCCGCCTTACAATACACTCTTTTAGACTCATCAACATGGCGGTAAAAAGCTGATCAGCCAAGCTGAGCCGTTTGCTTAAAAATCAGCAACTATTTGATTTTATTGACATGGGCGAAAGTCTATAAATAAAATTAATGGGTCTTGGCGGTGGGGTAAGGCTACTTTTAAATTCAGTCAGTTAGTGATGAAAGTTATTTAACCACTTGAAAAACGAGTCACCCATCCTTTATAATCAACGCGTTAGAGGTTATCGCCTCTGCGATTTTGGTGATTTTGTCAGGAAGATGTCAGTATGTCTGCGAGGTTCTCCCATTTGCTGTTTAAGCGATTGATTTTAAAAGGGGAAAATGAACCGCTGTCGCAGGGGTCGTTAGCCGCTTAGGCTGTGAGACTCTCTAACTACTACTTTTCACCTCTTTCCTATTTGTCGCAGGGGTCGTTAGCCGCTTAGGCTGTGAGACCCCTTGGTGCATAATCCGACGGTGAGCGATTCTGATCGTCGCAGGGGTCGTTAGCCGCTTAGGCTGTGAGACTTCATTTTGCTTCGTTTCCTGTAGTTGGTTGCTTGGTCGCAGGGGTCGTTAGCCGCTTAGGCTGTGAGACTAAAGAACTTGTGCTACTTACGTACAATGCAGTATCAGTCG
>PDPG01000073.1 GCA_002747455.1 Pseudomonadota bacterium
GCTTCACCGCGCCCATCAACACGCTGGCAATTCCCTCAGATTCTTCTTCCTTGAGAATCTTTCCGGTAATCATTAACGCCCAGGTTGACGCATTGACCAATGAGGAGCTGGACTTCCCCAAGTGCTCACCCCACGATGAGGGTGCGATTTTATCCTCAATCAGTGCATCCATAGTGTCAGCATCCGGCACACGCAACAAAGCCTCTGCCAGACACATCAACGCAACACCTTCATCCGTGGATAATCCATACTCAGCAAGAAATGCTTCCATCAATCCCGGCTTGTCCGAGCGACGAATGTCCTCCACCAGCTTGGTGGCACGGACGACAATTTTCTCGCGTATGGCTGGCTCTATGGACGCAGATTGCATTAGATTTTGTAGTACCTGCGCCTCATCTGCTAACTCATTAGCTCGAATGTTCTGGCGGATTGTGTTGAGTGAACTCATGGCGACACCTGCTTAATGTAGATTGCTCTCCACTGTATCAGTTGAATAATATTCAGATTTCCTCTATTTTCCAAAAAATCAAACAAACAGACTTTTAAAATGACTAGAAAAAGGAAAAATGAAAAAAAATAGTAAATCTGGCAGGCAATTAGACCAGTACGACCATAATATTCTCAACATTCTGAGTCACGATGGACGCATCTCGGTGACTGACCTGGCGGATCGGGTAGGGTTAAGCAAAAGCCCTTGCCAAGTGCGCCTAAAGCGTTTACAGAGAGATGGTTACATCAAGGGCTTTCGAGCAGAGCTAAACGCGCAACTGCTGGGGCTAGAACATGTTGCCTTTACCGAAGTGAAACTGCGTGATACATCAGAAAAGAGCCTGAATGAGTTTAATCAGGCAGTACGCAAGATTCCTGAAATTGAACAATGCCACATGATTGCCGGTTCTTTTGATTATTTGATGAAGGTACGAACCAAGGATATTCAATCCTACCGACGTGTGCTGGGAGAGCAAATTTCAACGCTGCCCAGTGTGCAGAATACTTCAACCTATGTGAGTATGCAGGCGGTGAAGGAGATTGGGGTGTTGGTGGGGTAGTGGTACTTTGCCATGTACTCACGAAAACAACCAAGCCGCAGGAACTGCTGTAACCTTGCCGTCATCCCAAACCTGCACTCGTGGATCATTTGAGACCACTAGCGAATGCAACAAGGGCTTGTCGAGTATATCTTCCAGTTTGCGCAAATGTCGCGCATCTGACAGCGATACATTTTTAGTCATCTTGACTTCAATGGCGACATAACCACTTTCAAGCTCCAGCAACAGGTCAACTTCTTTGCCATCCAAGGTGCGCAGATGGTAGCACTCAATTTCTAAGCGATTGTTTTTAACCTGCTTGTAACATTCGGAAATAATGGCACTTTCAAACTCTCCTCCCGTCAACTCCCCCGTACGTGACAGCAAAATACGCTGCACGCCAGGGTCAAGAAAATGCACCTTTGGCGACTTTGACAGTCGTTTACTTTGGTTGCGAAACCAGGGCCGCAACAAAATGATTTGGTAGCTCACCTCCAGATAGTGCATAAACCGTTTTGCCGTGACATTGGTGATACCTGCCTGCCTAGCCAACGTGCTGACATTTAGCAGTTGTGAGGTTAGCGAGGACAGAGTTTTTTGTGCCCGAACAAAAGGCTCCAACTCCCTGAGATTAGCAAGGTCACGAATATCGCGTTGCAAATAGGTACTGACGTAATCACGTAGCCAATCACGTTTCTCTCGTTCTTCCAGTGAGTCATCAACAATCGCAGGCATTGCGCCGTAATGAAGGTATTGTTCAAACTCAACCTCTGCTTGAGCAAATTGCTGACTGGCTTGCGGAATACCTTGCAAGCAGGTGGTATCAGCAGGGTTATGCAGAAACTGCACAAGGCGGGACTCCCTGATTTCATCCTGCCACGAACTCGTTAATCTCTCAGGTAGTGTTAGCGGATACAACTCAATTAAAGCCGTTCTACCTGCCAAGCTCTCTTTCACCTGTTCCAAAAGGAGAATCTGACTCGACCCCAACAATACAAAGCGTGCATCCGTATATTCATCATAGACTGCTTTAACTGACTCAATGAGCTGAGGAAGTTTTTGTACTTCATCCAGAACCACCGCTGGATACTGCTGATGCCACTGTACGGCAGACATCGTGGCGTAGTCAGATCGTGTAACAGGGTCTTCAAGGGAAATGTAGTCAAAGTCAGGAAACGCTTCTTTTACCAGTGTTGTCTTCCCGGTTTGTCTGGCGCCCGTAAGTGTCGTGATACGCCCAAACTTGGAGGCAGATTTCTTTTGTAAGAATTTATAAACCGTTCTATTTATCATGATTTGAAGATTATAAGCATAAAATTTAATATCAACAATACAATATTACGCGCATATTTTTAGTTACTACTTATTTATGAACATTAAATGAATCAGTTGGTGGGGGTCTGCACCAAGGATACTCAATATCACCGACGTGCATTGGGGGGAGCAAATTTCAACGCTGCCCAGTGTGCAGAATACTTCGACTCATGCGAGTATGCAGGCAGTGAAGGAGATTGGGGTGTTGGTGGGATAACTTGGCTTGCTACAAACTATGTGCCACATCCACAATAAAACGGCGCATCCACCGATGAGCAGGGGTGTGTTGTAGCAAGGGACTCCATGCAATTTTCAGGTCAAACGGGGGGATTCTGAAGGGTGGCTCCTTAATGACAACACGTGGATTGCTACGTTGTAACTCCGCGGCACGAGATGGCAGTGTCACAATCAGGTCCGTATTTTCAGCCAGCAACATGGCTGCTTGATAGTGGCGTGTAAAGACCGTAATCCGGCGCTGTTTGTTGATAATTCTTAGTGCCTCATCCACCCAACCCAAGTGTTGAACATCATGCGGGTTCATGCCTACCCCAACGCCCATGCCTGTTTTGCTGACCCAGATATGCGGAGCATCCAGATAGGTGTCGAGGGTGAAGTTGTCCTGAAGTGGATTGTTTGCACTCATCAGGCAAGCAAAGCCATCTTTCCATACCTTTTTCTGGTGAAAAGACAGGGGAATGTCATCGAAGCGATTTAACACCATGTCCACCTTGCCTTGCTCCACATCAAGAAAGCTGACATCGCTGGGGGTCATCACATCAAGCACGATGCCGGGAGCTTGCTCACGCAAGCGGCTTAATACATGCGGGAACAAGGTGGCCTCGGCATAGTCACTAGCCATAATCCGAAAAAAATATTCTTCGCGGGTTTCATCAAATGCGGATTGTGGCTGCACCGCCATATCAATCTTTGACAACACATCCCGGACGACTGGTTGTAGTTCCTGAGCACGCTTGGTTGGCGTCATTCCTTCGCTCGTTCTGACAAGAATCGGATCATTGAACAGATCGCGTAGACGACGTAAGCCATTGCTCAGTGCGGGTTGGCTGAGGCCGAGGTGAACAGCAGCTCTTGAGACATTCCGCTCACGCAGCAGCACATCCAGATACACCAGTAAATTTAAGTCAATTCGTCCAAGGTCAACCATGAGTCAGCTACTACTATTTTTTTGGTGAATAATAAAAATAACCCTAATTTATTTCAATTATGCCGCAGTGCGGCATAGTATGGTAGCGACTTTTAAAGGCAGAGGAAGAATCAAATGTCACAATATCAAGATTATACGAAGCACGTTGCAGACCTTTGTAAAGAGGCAGGCAGCTCATGGGATGCGATCAACCCGGAATCAGCGGCTCGCATGAAGCTGCAGAACCGTTTCAAGAACGGTATCGACATCGCAAAATACACCGCAGACATTATGCGCAAGGATATGGCTGAGTACGATGCGGATTCTTCCAAATATACACAGTCACTAGGTTGCTGGCATGGCTTCATTGGTCAGCAGAAGCTGATTTCTATCAAGAAGCACTTTGGCACAACGGATAAGAAGTACCTGTATCTGTCCGGTTGGATGGTCGCGGCATTGCGCTCCAAATTTGGCCCACTGCCTGATCAGTCCATGCATGAAAAGACTACGGTTGCAGGCTTGATTGAAGAACTATACACCTTCTTACGTCAGGCAGATGCCCGCGTACTGGGTGGCTTGTTCCGCGAGCTGGATGCCGCCTCAGATGCTGATAAGCCTGCCATTCAGGAAAAGATCGACAATTTCGAAACGCACATAGTGCCCATTATTGCGGATATTGATGCCGGTTTCGGTAACGCGGAAGCGACTTACCTGATGGCTAAGCAGATGATCGAAGCGGGTGCATGCTGTATTCAGATTGAAAATCAGGTGTCTGATGAGAAGCAGTGTGGTCACCAGGATGGGAAAGTAACTGTGCCACATGAAGACTTCCTGGCGAAAATCCGTGCAGTACGTTATGCATTCCTTGAGCTGGGCGTTGACAATGGTGTGATTGTTGCGCGTACTGACTCACTGGGTGCTGGTCTGACCAAGCAAATCGCGGTTTCTCGTGAGCCGGGTGATCTTGGCGATCAGTACAACAGCTTCCTGGATTGTGATGAAGTGTCTCTAGACGATATGGCTAATGGTGATGTTGTCATCAAGCAAGGCGGCAAGCTGATGCGTCCTAAGCGTCTGCCTTCTAACTTGTTCCAGTTCCGTCCGGGTACTGGTGAAGATCGTTGTGTTCTGGACTGCATTACATCATTGCAGAACGGTGCGGACATGATCTGGATTGAAACCGAGAAGCCACACGTTGGTCAGATTGGTGGCATGGTAAGCCGTATCCGTGAAGTGGTGCCCAACGCGAAGCTGGTTTACAACAACAGCCCATCATTCAACTGGACATTGAACTTCCGCCAGCAGGTGTTTGATGCATGGTCTGAAGAAGGTAAAGACGTTTCTGCTTATGACCGTGATAACCTGATGTCTGCCGACTATGATGACTCTGAACTATCTGCTGAAGCGGATCGTCGCATCCAGAGTTTCCAAGCTGATGCTTCTCGTGAAGCAGGTATCTTCCATCACCTGATCACACTACCTACTTACCACACAGCAGCGCTGTCTACGGACAATCTTGCTAAAGAATACTTCGGTGAAATGGGTATGCTGGGCTATGTGGCAGGCGTACAGCGTAAAGAGATTCGTCAAGGTATTGCATGTGTTAAGCACCAGAACATGGCTGGCTCTGATATGGGTGACGACCACAAAGAATACTTTGCTGGTGAAGCTGCGTTGAAGGCGGCGGGTAAAGACAATACGATGAATCAGTTTGGCTAATCTGTTTTAGTATTTAAGTCGTGTATGTGAGGGGCGGGATTTATTCCGCCCCTTTTTTATTTACAGCCTCTCATTTGCCAGTAAGGAATCGTTTGCTCAGTGGCTTGAGAGCAGGGCGGCAGTCATTCCACGTCCGTTTGATACCTTGGATTCTCCTACCTTATGCTGTATTGTCATCGGTGACCATTGACCTGCTGATTGGGTTAGAGGCAGTGCCAGCTAACCTCGGCACACGCCAGTGGCGCCGGCTTTGAGCTGATTGTTCATGTTTCAACAAGTTCATATTGCCTCCGATCATACCTTGCCACTCGTTATTATGTGGCGGCACGCTATCGGGGAGAATCGCACTTAATGCACCGGATTACGGTGGAGGGGTGACTATAAATACAAATTAATTCAGATACTTAGCATTCAACAATATTGAATGTTAGGGCAGTTTTCGTCGTGGTAGTGATGACCTTTTTGTCACGCTGTGGCCGTAAGTCTGTCAACTCTAGGCCAGACTCAAAAATAATTTAAGGAGAGGAATATGTCGATAAAACCACCATTTACAAATCTGGATATCAAGACAACCGATTCCGGGTTTTATGAGGGAAACAGCCTGCCTGTTGCGCTCATTAGTAAAGTGATAATGGTTGCCTTGGTGCTCTGGGCACTGCTGCTACCTGAAAATGCCAACAAACTTCTCGGTGCCTGGAATGGCTCGTTGCTGAAAGGATTTAACAGCTTCTACGTTATATCTGTCGGTGCCTTTGCTTTCTTTTTATTCATTCTAGCCATTCTTCCATCCACAGGCCGGCGCAAGTTGGGTGTGGAGGGTGAGAAACCTGAGTTTTCGACATTCTCTTGGTTCTCCATGATGTTTGGAGCCGGTTTGGGTGTTGGTTTGATGGTTTATGCCACCGCAGAGCCAATGGGCTTATGGGGTTCAAATCCGCTGGTGTTATCCGGTCAAGTCACTGCTAACACAACAGAAGCACTGGGCTCCGCTTACCGTTACACTTTCCTGCACTATGGTTTCCATGCCTGGGCAATCTATGTCGTCACAGGCCTGTCACTGGCTTACTACGCCTACTCACGGGAAATGCCGCTCACCATTCGTACCGCATTAACACCATTGTTTGGTCGTCTCATGAACGGATTCATAGGCCATATCGTCGACATTTTGGGTGTTGTCGCGACCATTCTGGGTGTTTCTGTGACCATCGGATTCGGTGTTAGCCAGTTGGTTGATGGTGTTTACGCCATTACTGATATGACCTGGCTAATGGATATGGGTGGTGATGTGCCAAAACCTAGTACTGTAGGTTTAATTGCAGCTCTGTTAGCCATTATGTCTTTATCTGTTCTCTCTGCGGTTTCCGGCGTGGGTCGTGGTGTAAAATACCTGTCTAACCTGAACTTGGTATTATCCGTTATCCTGCTTGGTATTTTCATTGTCTTTGGTTCATTCGGCTTTGCCATGAGTACTTATGGCAGCGCACTGGTTGATTACGTGATTCATTTTGCTTACTTGTCGTTTGGCGCTTATGGCCCACTACCTCAGGCTGACTTTGTGGCTGCACTGCCAGACGCTGTAAAAGCCTTACCCGCTGCTGATTTGAATGCACTTTACAGCGGTGCAACAAATGCTTGGGGCTCACTCTCTGGCTTCCAGGAGAAACTACCAGAAGCATTTAAGGCGTTAGAAAATTCAGAAGCGTTAGCTGCTAGCGTCTATGAGACTGGTACTCAGGGTCGTCAATTCGGATGGCAGGCTGGTTGGACAACCTTCTACTGGGCTTGGTGGATTGCATTCTCGCCATTTGTAGGCTTGTTCCTTGCACGTATTTCTCGTGGTCGCTCAGTGCGTGAGTTTGTTGTTGGCTGCGTATTCGCACCAGCGCTGGTATGTTTTGCGTGGATGACTATTCTAGGCGCATCAGCGATTGATCTTGAGCTGAACGGAACGGCTGAAGGTGCAATTATCGCTGCAAGTACCACCAATAAACTGTTCGCAACACTGCAAATCATGCTGGCAGATAACGCTAGCTTGCTGTCTGGCATCACCATCATGTGTGTTGTTCTGATTCTGACCTTCCTGGTGACTTCCGCTGACTCTGGTATTTTGGTAATGAATACCATTATCTCCGGTGGTGAGCAGGAAACTGGCATCAAGCACCGCATTGTGTGGGGGGTAGTGATGACAGCAGTGATTGGAACCTTACTAATTGCCGGTGGCGGTGGCTTGGATGCCTTGAAAAACGCCATGATTATTGGTGCCTTGCCCTTTACCGTGGTGATGGTGCTAATGTGCATCGCATTGACTAAAGCATTAGTTCGCGACGGAATACGCGATAACGACGAAGGCAGCCAGAACTAATCTGCAACGCTGTTAGTGTCAGTCTGGCACCATCCCCATAAATGATTCATCGTGATTGATAATTTGTGGGGGTGGTGCTTTTTTATGTTGCATTACAAACCCTGAATAACAGCTAGCAACCCACTATTTCCATCACCATTGCGCGTGTGTAGTTGAAATAATTTTCAACGATTTAGGATTGACACGTCCCCTACTCAGCGTCCATGCTGAATGCCATTACTCAAAACACAGCGACAGATAAGGCTTATGACCCAAGATAACCATAACTATATTGCTGGCGAATGGATGCCAGGCGTTTCACAAATTGAAAACCGTAACCCTTCTGATCTCAGTGACCTGATCGGCATGTACGCACAAGCCGATGCTGCGCAACTGGAGCTGGCGCTGGATGCGGCGCACGAGGCAAAGCGTCAGTGGGGGAAAGTCGGTCTGGAACAACGTCAAACCATTCTTCATGCAATTGGCGAAGAAATGATGGCTCGTTCGGCAGAGCTGGGCGAGTTGCTGTCACGAGAAGAGGGCAAGCCACTGGCCGAGGGTAAGGGTGAGATATTCCGTGCCGGTCAGTTCTTCACATATTACGCGGCGGAAGTATTACGTCAAATTGGCGATACAGCAGACTCGGTTCGTGCAGGTGTGGAGGTACACGTCGCACGTGAGCCTGTCGGTGTGGTGGCGATTATTTCTCCGTGGAACTTCCCAACCGCGACCGCCGTATGGAAAATTGCACCAGCACTGGCTTTCGGTAACGCCGTTATCTGGAAACCTGCCAACATCGTCCCTGCATCCGCAGTCGCACTAGCAGAAATCATTGATCGCCAAACCAGCAAAGGCATGCCAAAAGGCTTGTTTAATCTGGTGATGGGTTCTGGTCGAGACATTGGTCAGCGTCTGGTCGAAAGTCCGCGTGTCAATGCCATTAGCTTTACAGGCTCTGTTGATGTCGGTAGACACATCGCACAATCTGCCGTCGGTAACTTCACCAAGCTACAACTGGAGATGGGTTCTAAAAATGCCTTGGCAGTCATGGACGATGCCGATATGGATGTGGCAGTTGCCGCAGCACTGGGTGGCGCATTTGGTGGTACCGGGCAGAAATGTACCGCTTCTTCCCGCTTGGTGGTTCACAGCGCCGTTCACGATGAGTTTGTCGAGCGCTTGGTCGCTGGCGCACAAGCGATGGTGGTCGATCATGCGCTAAAAGAGGGCACACAAATTGGCCCCGTGGTCAGCGATGAACAATTACAGCAAAACCTGAGCAATGTGGCACTAGCCAAACGCGAAGGTGCTGAGTGGATGTGTGGTGGTGAGCGTGTTGAGCGTGATACCGAAGGTTACTACATGACACCTGCGGTATTCATTGGCACTCATAACCAAATGCAAGTCAACCGTGATGAGCTATTTGCCCCCATGACGTGTGTAATCAAAGTGGACTCTTATGAGGAGGCACTGCACACCGTGAATGACACTCACTTCGGGCTAACTTCTGGCATTATCACCAACTCATTAGCCCGCGCCACACACTTCCGTCGTCACGCTCAAACAGGCTGTGTCATGGTGAATCTAGCCACAGCAGGTACGGATTATCACGTGCCATTCGGTGGTCGTGGTGACTCCAGCTACGGCCCACGCGAACAAGGCCAGTACGCTGCGGAATTCTACACCACCGTCAAGACTAGCTATATCAGTGCTGGCGAGCCGGAGTAGCCATGAACTTTCGCATCGACGGCTTGCAATATGCTAACTGGAGCGAGAAGATTTTCCGTGAAATGCGCGCCGGTGGGATGGATGCTGTCCATGTCACCACTGCCTATCATGAGAACTTCCGTGAAACCGTCGCCAATATTGAAGCGTGGAACCTGCTGTTTGAACAATATGGCGACTTAATTCTTCATGGCAAAACAGCCGCCGATGTGGAACGTGCAAAACAAAGCAACCGCACCGCCATTTTCTTTGGCTTTCAGAACCCATCGCCGATTGAAGATGATATTGGTCTGGTGGAGATCGTGCACACACTTGGCGCGCGATTTATGCAGCTTACCTACAATAATCAATCCCTGTTGGCGACGGGTTGTTATGAAGCCGAAGACTCCGGCATTACCCGCATGGGCCGTGAAGTGATTCGAGAAATGAATCGTGTTGGGTTGGTGGTGGATATGAGCCACTCTGCCGAACACTCCACACTGCAAGCCGCTGACATTAGTGAGCGCCCGATTGTGGTAACGCATGCCAACCCGTACAGTTGGCACCCAGCACTGCGTAATAAGTCCGATGAGGTACTCCGCGCCATCGCGCAGTCCGGCGGTATGTTAGGCTTTTCGATGTATCCGCACCATCTGGCTGACAGTAGCCACTGCACGCTGCAAAGCTTCTGTGAGATGATTGCCCGTACCGCCGATTTAATGGGCGTGGATCATATCGGGCTAGGTTCTGACCTTTGCCAGGATCACCCAGACTCAGTCGTGGAGTGGATGCGTGTCGGACGCTGGACAAAACAAATTGATTATGGCGAAGGCTCCGCGAGCGCACCGGGATTTCCCGAAATGCCGGAGTGGTTCGGTGGCAACGCCGATTTTCCGAATATTGAAACTGGTCTAAGACAGGTTGGCTTTAGTGAGACGGATGTTAACAAGGTGATGGGCAATAACTGGCATCGCTTTTTTGCGGAGAATTTTGGCCCCGTTTAATCTTGCTTTGGGAGTTAGCTAGCCGTGTTCAGAGTAACGACCACTATTTTTGCAGGTGTAAAAATGAAGGGTAACGACAGCCAAGCAACATCCCCTGAGCACAAGTATTTTCTCTCACCTGACACAGTGATGCGCCTTTCCCGCATGGGCAGCGCACATCAATCCCGCCTATCCTTTATGCGCACCCTATTGCGCCGTATGAAGCGTGAAAACTGGCAATTTGAACGCAGTATCTGGGAAGTGGATGAACAAGGCGTTGGCCGTGCGGTATACCAAGCCAAAGGCCCACAACGTACCTACTCGCTGGTGGCTTTCGCGCATGATTTACCGGATGAGTTACGTTCTGACCGTGTGATTGCCCAGGCATGGGATGCAACTTTTACCCTGTTCGATGGCGTCCCCACCGAGGCAAATTTACAACGGCTTGCCGAGAATGTGCCAAAACAGGAAGCAGGGCGCGTGTCTGCCTCTGAGCTATCGTTGTCACGGGCCAACCGTTCAGTGCGCTTGTTTGACTATGTAGCCAATACACTGGCCGAAGGCAAACAGCCCGACAAAGACAAGATTGAACGCGTCGGCTATTTGATGCGCACCACCGCCGTGTACGGCTCAGGAAAATTTGGCGCAGCAGACCGCGATAAAATTCAGGACAGGGAAGAGCTAGCAGGGCCGTTTCAGGCCGAAATGCTGTCGGTCTGGCTGACCCGCGCATTCACACTCGACTTGGTTGAGCACATGGCACAAGTTCGCGGGGGGGATCAAGCTGTCGTATTAGAACCAGAACTACGGCGCTGCTTTGGTGTAGGCAACTCAACCGGCCTTGGTATGGCACCTTTCATCGTCAACCACCCTATCTTGCTGAATAACTGGATTATGGCGCGTGAAACCGCACTGGCTCGTGTTCGCGAACTAGAAAAAGCAGAACCGGATGCCCTTGCAAGCTTCCAGCAGTTTTTAGCCCGTGCCACCATCAATGCAGAGCACTGGCAATCCCAACACCCGATTCAGCAGCCAAAAATTCAAAACCTACGGCAAGAGCTGCGGCAGTTTGCAAACGACTTCGCCACATTTGATACCTCGCAAGCTTATCCGTGGAATGCCTTGTATCAATGGACTGAACAACATTTTAGCGAAGAAACCCAAGAACAAATCGCCATGTTAATGCTGGAGCCATACCCAGAATTGGTAGACAACCTGACTGACAGAATGAGTGCCAACGAAGCACTACCCATGATTGATGCCTCCCTGTCACTTCAGGCCATGCGTAATTTGCTAAAGCAGCACTACCAATGGGCGCTGGATATGGACTTCTCCGAAAACACCAGCCGTAGTCGCTTTTGGTATGTCTCCGAGGAGAAACTGGAGCCACGCCTTGGCGAACGCTTTGATGAACCGGGTATGGAGCTGGAGCAGCCGCTGTGTGTTGCGTGGCATGTGTGGCAGTTAGACCAGACACTGGCAACAATTTGCGATCCAAAAGAGGCAAACAAAGCTGATAACAACGGCGAGCCTGACAATGGTCAACTGACTGGCAATTCCCGACTATCCGCATTCCTTTTAGCTCAGCCTGAATTCCGACACATTGTGCGTCGCGTCCAAATGGCTGCCAACTATCCGTATATGGAAATCCATGACAATCTGATTGATGCGGAAATGCTGCCCATTGACCTGCTCCGACTAAAACTATCCTTCTTTGGCGCAACCCGTTTCGATCCTCGCTCAGACCGATGGGTTCGGATTACCATGTTTCAACACGCACCGTTCCCCCACGAACTGGCCGAACAATCGGCTGATGACTGGGCTTATCCACCCTTGGCAGCCATATCATGATGTATTCTCTTAGCGAAATAGACGCACACTGTAAAAAGGCAACTCGTGGGGCTGGCTTTAGTTGGGGACACGCCGAAGAAGCAGGGAAGGCCGCACGTTATTTGGCAGCAGTGCAGTTACCGGGAGCAGCACTGCTAGCACAATATTTACCAGAATACTCGAAAAATGCACTGCACTTTCAAGCACCATCACTACGGACAGATGCAAGCGTAAGCGATGTAACACTGTGCCCGATTCAAACCGCAGCATGCCTTTGTGATGAGGCCGAGTTGCTAGGTGAGCACCCATTGGTATTAGGCAAGGTGGCTTATCCCTTGTTATTGCTACCTGCTTTGCAAATGATTGCAGCTAATAAGGGCTTGTTGCTGGATGTCTCTTGGGACGGGGTAAGACTTGTCTGTGACCAGACCGGCGTAATGGCTTTAGGGCAGGCTAATCTTGATACACCGCTGGCTAGTGAAGTGGTGGTGCGTGTATTAAACGGTGAAGAAGTCACCGGACGAGTTAAAGCAGCTGGGGTTTTAGGGCAGGATATTGATGAGAAATACTGGGGTACTCTGGCTGATCTGGCGCATAAAACTTATGTTCCGGCAACTGAAGAATCACGCAAAGGCGCAGGGCCAGCTGATTGAGACATTGACAAACCCTGACTAACCCTGCAAATTATCCAGAGCATGGACAATTTACAGGGTTGAGACCGTCAAACAACTACAAAAAAATGCCGCGTTGACATTGCTAATCAGCACAGCCTACCATGGGACTTGCTGCTGTTTGCAGTGCCTATCTGAATGTCCTTTACCGCCACTCTCGGCATCCACCCCTAAGAGGAACATACCATGATGAAAAAAGCCTTTATCGCCACACTATTGAGCCTTGCTGTCAGCACGACCGCTTTCGCAGCAAGATGGGACATGCCAACACCCTACGGTGACGGCAATCACCCAACACAGGTCGCCAACAGTTTTGCTAAGGAAGTCACTGAAAATTCCGATGGCAAACTGGAAATCAAAGTTCACTCCGGTGGCTCGCTCATCAAGCACCCTGAGATTCACCGTGCGGTTAAGTCTCGTCAGGTACAGCTTGGTGAGGTGTTTGTTGGTCGTTTGGGTAACATTGACCCGATTTATAAGTTGGACAACCTGCCGTTTCTGGCAACAGATTTTGAATCCGCTAAGAAACTTTACGCAGCTTCAAAAGAAGCCATCAGCAAGTCGCTTGAGAAAGAAGGCCTAACCCTGTTGTACACCGTGCCATGGCCAGCTCAGGATCTTTACACGAAGAAAGCTGTGAAAAGTCTGGCTGATTTAAAAGGGCTGAAAATGCGCTCCTACAGCCCAACCACTTCACGTTTGGCAGACTTAATGGGCACGACACCGGTTAATGTGCCATTTAGCGATGTCGCTCAAGCATTCACTACCAGCACCATCGACGGCATGATTACTTCCCCCA
>PDPG01000054.1:0-6352 GCA_002747455.1 Pseudomonadota bacterium
AAGAAGCCACTGAAAACAGTGGCTTCTTGGCATTCCCTGTCATTACTGCTGAACAGTAAACTCATTTGCCCCCGTTGATGGCGAATCTCCTGCCGTGCTACCCACAACACCGGTGGCATTAGTTGGCCAGGTAGCCACCGGTGTCTTCGGCGGAACAACGGTAAACTCGCTTGTATCACTACTGTCAGACCGATTGCCGGAGACGTTTCAGGATCACCGTATATTAGAGAAAACTCTAACCAGGCATCAGCCTATTTCAATCATTCACTTCCTAAGCAGACTTTTTTACCTGCTGCGTATCAACCACCAACTCCAAGTGCTCTGGATTAATACATAATGGATTTCCGCACCCTTGACGAACCACCTTGCCTACCGGCACATCGCCGTAAAAAGCCATGTAACTCGCCTTGTGCGCGGTGTCCATGTGTGTAGAGCCATCAGGCTCTTTGACCATTGTCCGCCCAAAACCGTCCACAGAGGTTTGTCTGACCCAGACCAAACAGCCTGTAATTTCATTCAGTTTAGTACAATTCAGTAGTCGCTTTTGCTCTTGCGTTGTCTGCATGACTTTTTCCTATCATTGGTAAGTGACACTCCTTCGCGGACTTTACTCCGGGTGGTATATCATGGGACGATTGAAAACTAAATTTCTCATGCGTAATGTCAGGTTATTTATGACCATAAAAGAATCAAACTGTAAAACCTTATACATATTGCGACACGCCAAGTCTGATTGGACTAATCGTAGTCTCAGCGACTTTGATCGTCCCTTAAACAAACGTGGTACCCAGCAAGCTCCCCAGATTGCCGCAGTCCTCACTGCGAAGGATGCCCGTCCACAGGCCATTGTCTCCAGCCCTGCGAATCGTGCTTTTAGTACAGCCAAAATAATGGCGGCAGCCGTAGGTAGCGGTACATCAAAAATAAGTTCAGAAAAAAGAATTTATGAAGCGAGTGCCCAGACATTGATGTATCTCATTCAGGAGTTTGATGACCATTTGGACACCATCCTGCTGGTCGGCCACAATCCGGGGCTGTCACAATTAGTGAATACACTTAGCCGACAAAAAATTGCGCCACTGCCCACTTGTGCGTTAATTCAGTTACGTTTGGATATGCAACACTGGAATGAATTACAGCCGGAATGCGCTGAGTTGATTAGCGCAGATGTACCCTCAGACCAAGGGCATCAGGCCAGATAGGCCACTGTTTTCAATCAAGGCTAACGCCTGCTTTGGCAGGCTACGAATACTCAGTGATTGATTATTTTTCTTTGATAAGCGCGTCCACGCCAGCAAGACCGCAACGCCTGCCGTATCTACCCGCGCCACATCCGTAAAATCAAGCGTCAACTGCTCACCTTTTTCAAATAAACGTGCGCCTACTTTAAGGCTGGCCTGGGCATTGTCATAAACAAGCTGACCCGACAAGTAGTACTCATTGGGGTCAGCCGCAGCAGCTCGAACACTAATGGGTGACATTAGGCAGCTTCACTTTCCAAGCGTCGAATTAAGGCATCCAGACTGGTGTTAGTAATCTCACGGGTAAAATTAGTCCGAAAGTTTGTAATCAAGTCCACACCATCCACCGAGACGTTATACGCCTTCCACTCATTATTTTTTAAGCGCAGGTCAAACTTTGCATGTTTGGCTTGCGCCGTAACTGGCTGAATAATTGTTTCAACAGACAAGTAACCACGACGCGAGCTGGGCACAGAACGCACAACACGAATGCTCGCACCCGCAAATCCCAGCATGGCATTGGCATAGCTACGAATCAAGGTTGCCTTGTAAGCCGCTAAAAACCGCCGACGCTGCTCAGCACTGGCTCGCTTCCAGTGTTTTCCCAAGGTCAGTTTGGTCATACCGGTAAAATCAACAAACGGAATAATTTCCTGCTGTACGAATGAGCTGATTAAGGCTGGATTGGCCTTTAGCTCAGCATGACGTTGCTGCAAAATCGCAAAAATCCGGCTATTCACCGAAACGACCAGGTTTTCTACCTGCGTATTAGCCCACACTGGCGTGATCAACAGGCTCAGCATCATAATCAGCAATCCGCGATGGAGATATTTCATACACTACCCTCCCTCAAAGGTAATTTGAATTGGTTATTTGGATGTGAGATTAACCAACACTTTGCCAACAATTTCCTCAAGCACTAATGCAGATTGCGACAAGAATATTGAATCTCCGTCCTTTAAGACCTCATCCTCAGCACCCGGTTCCAGAGAGATATATTGTTCACCCAATAAGCCAGCCGTATAGATGCTGGCCTGTGTGTCACTGCTCAACGCATATTGCTTTTCAAGCTCCATTGTCACCAGCGCACGACCCACTTTTGAGTCGTAGGTTACCGCCACCACTCGTCCCACATTTACGCCGGACAAGGTGACTTTAGCGCGGGTACGCAGCCCCCCGACATTATCAAAATATGCTTGCACTTTATATGTGGATGGCGCACTGAGACTGCTGCCGACATTGCTCACTTTAAAGGCCAGGATAAACAAACTCACCATACCCAGTAACACAAATAGGCCAACCATGATTTCCAGATTTTTAGTTTGTTTCACCCTACACCTCGACGAACATTAAGCTGGTTAAAATAAAGTCTAATGCCAGTACCAGCAAGGCGGAATAGACCACGGAGCGAGTGGTGGCTCTGGCAACCCCCTCAGAAGTGGGCACGGCATCATAGCCTTCAAACAAAGCCACCCAATTAACGGCTATGCCAAACACAAAGCCCTTCAATAGCCCATTAAGGACATCGTGCTCCCATTGCACTTTGGTCTGCATTTGTGACCAAAACGAGCCATCATCAACCCCCAGCCAAGCGTGACCAATCACATAGCCACTGTAGATGCCAACCACCATAAACATCAGCGTTAATAATGGAACGGCTAAAACCCCCGCCGCAAAGCGTGGCGCAATAACCCGCCGAATTGGGTCAATCGCCATCATTTCAATACTGGCTAATTGTTCGGTGGCTTTCATCAAACCAATTTCTGCGGTGAGTGCAGATCCCGCCCGACCGGAATACAGCAGTGCGGTTAGTACCGGTGCCAATTCCCGCAAAATAGACAAGGCCACCAAGACACCCAGCGTTTGTTCTGCACCAAAATCCACCAGTGTCACATAGCCTAATAAGCTAATGACCATACCGACAAACAGGGCTGAAAAAATAATAATCAGCAGCGACAACACCCCCACCGAGTACAGTGCATCAATGAGTAATTTGGGACGCAGTAACACGATAGGCAGACCTCTTACTACGTGCAACAAAAACACACTGGCCCTACCAAGGCGCTGCAATACACTCAGACTCTTTCGTCCTATCGCTTGCAAGACAGCGGCTATCATGGCGTTGCTTCCAACTGGAAATCTTGCGCATGACTGGCCGCCGGGTAATGAAAATCCACCGGCCCGTCACTTGAGCCACTTAGAAATTGAGACAACCACGGCGAGGTAGCCGCTTTGGCCTTCACGGCTTCCACAGTGCCTTGTGCCACCACTTTTCCATCAACCAACACACACAGGTAATCGGCAATTGACAAGCTTTCACCAATGTCATGGGAAACCAGAACCGTGGTGATGCCTAAATTTTTATTCAGTGAGCGAATCAGGGTCACAATATTGCCCAAGGTAATGGGATCAAGTCCGGTAAATGGCTCATCGTACATCATTAAGGCGGGGTCTAATACAATGGCCCGTGCCAACGCCACACGCCGCGCCATTCCCCCTGAAAGCTCGGACGGCATTAACTCAGCCGCACCCCGCAGGCCGACAATCTCCAGTTTCATTAGCACGATATCCCGAATCATGGACTCGTCAAACTGATAATGCTCGCGTACTGGAAATGCGACATTCTCAAAGATCGTCAGGTCAGTGAGCAAAGCACCTGACTGGAATAACATTCCCATTTGCTTGCGAAGTGCAAACAGACCATTGCGGTCTAAATCATTCAAACACTTCCCTGCCACTTCAACCGAGCCGCTATCCGCTAGTAGCTGCCCGCCAATCAGGCGTAATAAGGTCGTTTTGCCACATCCACTTGGCCCCATCACCACAGTGATTGCACCTTCTGGTATGTCTAAATTGATCCCCTGAAAAATCTGCCGCTCGCCTCGAGCAAATCGTAAATCTTTGAGGGTGATATAAGCTTTCGTCACAATCCAATCCGATAATTATTTAAGCCAGTGTGACAGTTGCGACGAATCACATCAACAAACCGCTGCAGTGCTCACGTTCTGTCCCACTGCCAATACCCCAAATGGGCTACGGCTATCATTATTGATCAGTCACTAAATTTTTTACCTGCCATCAGGTGCAAGTGCATGTGGAATACCACCTGTCCGCCACCTTCCCCGCAGTTCATTTGTACCCGATAACCGGCCTCGGCAAATCCCTGTTCCATCGCGATTGCTTTGGCTGCTAAAAATAACTGACCGGCCAGTTCAGCATCATCAGCTTCCAGATCGTTGAGTGTGGCAATGTGTCTTTTGGGGATAATCAATACATGGAAGGGCGTTTTTGGATAAATATCTTTAAATGCCACCACATGCTCATTTTCATAAACAATATCAGAAGGCACATCACCGGCCAAAATTTTACAAAACAAACAATCAGACATCAGACTTTTCCTTATTAGTCAGTGGATTAGGTAATTATTAGTAGGCACGACGACCATCAAACGCATGAGATAAGGTACCACTATCGACATAATCCAGCTCGCCCCCCACTGGCACGCCATGTGCGATACGTGTGGCCGTCACCCCCTGCTTTGCTGCAATTTCGTGGATATAGTGTGCGGTCACTTCGCCCTCAACAGTGGGATTCGTCGCCAGAATCAGCTCGGTCACTTCTCCGGTTTGTAAACGCGCTTCCAGCTTATCAAGTCCCAGTTCTTCCGGCCCGATGCCATCCAATGGCGACAGCTTGCCCATGAGCACAAAATAATAGCCACGATAGTCCGTGGCTTGTTCCAAAGCAATGACGTCAGACGGATTTTCCACGATACATAACTGACTGGCGTCACGGTTTGCATTACTGCAAATTTTGCACAGATCATGCTCCGTCAATGTTCGACAACTTTCACAATGACCAATGTTTTCAATGGCCTGTCGCATGACCTCGGCCAGCCGCAATCCGGCCTCACGGTCATGCTCCAGCAGGTGAAAACTCATGCGTTGCGCGGTTCGCACACCCACACCGGGCAGGCACTTGAAAGCATCCACCAGTTCATTAAGCAACGAAGAATCTGACATAAATCAGAAGGGTAGCTTCATTCCGGCTGGCAAGTTCATCCCCGCAGTCACACTCGCCATGCGATCTTTCGTTTCCGTTGCCAGCTTTTGCACAGAGTCATTAATCGCCGCCGCAATCAAATCTTCCAGCATTTCCTGATCATCATCTTCGAGCAAAGAAGGATCAATGGCGACTTTTTTACATTCGTGCTGACCATTTAGCGTAACCGCCACCAAGCCGCCACCTGATTCCCCTTTCACTTCCAGATTCGCAATCTCAGCCTGCGCGCGCTGCATGTCTTCCTGCATTTTTTGCGCCTGCTTCATCATATTGCCCAGTCCACCTTTTATCATCGTTGTCTCTCCTAAATTGAATGTTCTCAGTATAGACCAAGTAGCCCAGCCCAATGCAAGGGCTGGAAAAATTTCGCTATTCAGTGTTTGGTACTACCGACCCCGGTACTACTTTGGCATCAAACCGCTCGGCCAAAGCCAAGACAAAGCGATCATTATGGATATTCTGCTCTGCGGCCAGTTGGCACTCCCGACGGTAACGAGCATCATACTGAGCGGGCGTTTCCTCACTCAGCGCCTCTCTGATAACCAGCACTAATTTTCGCTGGCGACCAAAATGTTCAGTTAAAGCGGCCTCAATTTCATCAGCAACCTCAGAGCTATGCAGCATTTCACTGTCTTGTCCCAAATGTAGCTCAATGCGCTGTTCATCCTGCTTTGCCAGAATACAGTGTTTAGCCAGCTCCGCAGACAGCCCAGAAAGTGGCAGGGATTGTACGATGTTATACCACTCATTGTCATCGGAAGCGGCGGCTATCACATTAGCCGTTTTTGGAGGCCCGACTACTTTTTCTGTAACATCCCCGTCTGTCTCCTTTAACGGAGAAGTTTCCTGCTGCGTGGCTATCGGTGGTGCATCCTCAACCCGTGGTGTATCAGCACTTGCTGGCGAATCCGGCTTTGCATAGCCCGCCTGACTGCTCATCTGATCATATTCATCCCAAGGCGGTGCTCCCACATCGTCATCAAACGATGCTGCTTGCTGTGGCTTTGGTGCTGGTGCTGGTGCTGGTGCTGGTGCTGGTGCTGGTGCTG
>PDPG01000054.1:6414-59391 GCA_002747455.1 Pseudomonadota bacterium
CTGGTGCTGGTGCTGGTGCTGGTGCTGGTGCTGGTGCTGGTGCTGGTGCATCCAATGATGACTTGGTTTTAGATTGATCTGTTATGGTTTTTTTTTTCAAATCCGACACAGGTGTCGCCACTGGCGCAACCGTGGTCGGACGAAATGCCAACATGCGTAACAGTAGCATTTCAAAGCCACTGCGCGGATCTGGCGCCAAAGATAAATCACGACGACCCGTTATGGCGATTTGGTAGTAAAGTTGTACGTCTTCTTTAGTCAACTGCCCCGCTAATTGCCGTAAATTATCGTCATCTTCATCCGCACCAGCAACAAGCTGCAACACTGCCAACTGGTGCAGCATGGCAATCATGGCATCGGTAGCTGCTGCAAAATCCGGCGTGACACCAGCCATGTCTTCAACTTTGTGGATAATGCCCGCACCATCGCCTGCGGCAACCATTTTAATCAGGGCAATTAAGGGATCATGGGCAATACTGCCCAGCATTTCCTGCACATCATCCAGCTCCACACGACCATTACCAAAGGCAATCGCTTGATCCAACAGACTCAAGGCATCCCGCATACTGCCATCGGCTGCCCGTGCTAATAAACGAAGTGATGCATCATCACCGGAGATATTCTCCTCACTAATCAGGTGCTTGAGGTGACCAGCAATCATATCCACCGTCATGCGTTTGAGATTAAACTGCAAGCAGCGCGATAAAATGGTCACTGGCAGCTTTTGTGGATCAGTTGTCGCAAACAGGAATTTAACGTGAGCCGGTGGTTCTTCCAGTGTTTTCAATAAGGCATTGAAACTGTGGCCGGACAGCATGTGTACTTCGTCGATCAGATACACCTTAAAGCGGCCATGCGTTGGTGCGTATTGCACATTATCCAGCAGCTCGCGGGTATCTTCGACCCGGGTGCGGGAGGCTGCATCCACCTCGATCAAATCAACAAAACGCCCCGTAGCAATTTCCTGACAAGCCTGACACTGATCGCAAGGCTCTGAAGTAATCCCCGTTTCGCAATTCAGGCACTTGGCTAAAATACGCGCAATCGTCGTTTTACCTACCCCGCGAGTACCCGTGAACAAATAAGCGTGATGAAGGCGGTCGTTATCCAGTGCATTAATCAGCCCGCGCAACACGTGTTGCTGACCAACCATTTGCTTAAAATTTTGGGGACGCCATTTACGCGCAAGAACCTGATAACTCATGATTAGGCAATGTTAGATGGCTGCTGAAGAGAAGAGATGATGCAATGGTGGCAACCCACACCAGCCGACCCCCAGCACTCGAGTCCACCGCTACAGTTGCTTCCTTCCGGACCTGGCTGGGTTTACGGCTTATCGTCGCGGGGAGACCAATGCAGGTCACCATATTGCAGAGGGTGGGATTATGAGGGAAAATGCGCTCACTAATCAAGAAAAAATAGAATACATTATGCCTTTCACCCTAGCTCATCCGGTCGCCTCGATGCCATTGAAAAAATACTTGGGCGACTACGGCGCGCTGTCCGCGTTGTTTATTGGTGCCATTATTCCAGACTTTGTCTACATGATGCCCTCCGAGTTTGTTTACTACTATCGGTTGGAAAGCCATACCCTGATGGGGCTGATTAAAGTCTGCATACCATTGGGATTATTGTTTTATTATCTTTATCACTTGTTGATGGCTCCTGTCATTGTCTCGGCCTTTCCTGAAGCACTTCGCCGCAAGCTGCCACGGCATTTATCACTGGGCAAATGCCCGCCACTGACAAACGCCCATGCGATTATCATCTCCTTGTTAATCGGCTCCGCTACGCATTTGCTCTGGGATGCGTTCACTCACGAACGGCACTTTCCACAATACATTGAACTGCTGCGAACGCCGCTCATGTCGCTGGACGGCTACCCGATCATGCCATTTCGGGTGCTACAACACCTAAGCACGATTTTTGGTACGTTATTAATCCTGTGGTGGAGCTGGCGGTGGTTTAAAACTGCCCCCGACCTTCCAGAAGCAATGTGGCTGCCCTCCCCCTCCATTCGTTATCTGGCGATTTTTTTATTGGTTCTCATCCCAACGCTGGTGGGTATCTATTTCATCTATCACAATATGCCAAATAAAGGTGTGTTGTTCGGGCTGCATGATATTCAGCACGGAATTAAGTTTGGCATCGTTTCAGGTGGTGCCGCGCTCATCATTACATCGGGTACACTGGGACTATTTTATCAGGCGTTACTCTTTCACAGTCGCGCCAGACAGCATTTGCCCACGACCAATCTCGACAAAATGTCTAAATAATTTACTGTCAGAAAAAAGGGGTGGTGTTATTCTCAAACAATGACATATTCCACCTTTAGCCGTAGCCACGAGCTACACCATATCTTCAAAATCGCCCTGCCCATTATCGCCGCCCAACTGCTGCAGGTGGGTATGGGAGTCATTGATACCGTGATGGCTGGCCGCATTGATGCTCTGGCAATATCCGCCATTGCGCTTGGTGCCTCAATCTGGTTTTTCGTCTTGCTGATTGGCATCGGTATTATGGCAGCCGTAACGCCGGTGATTGCCCAACATGTGGGCGCTGATAATCATCCGCTAATACGCGAGGAGCTTAGGCAAGGAATTTGGCTATCTATCAGCATAAGCTTCTGTCTGATTCTGTTAATCATATTGATTGCTTCTGCCATGCCTGTTTTAGGCATACAAAAAACCATCATCCCGGCTGCCAGTGACTATATTTTCTGGATTGCCTGGAGCCTGCCTTTTTCCTGTTTATATTTATTGCCGCGCTCACTCAATGAAGCCACAGGTAACACCCTGATCATGATGTGGATTCAGTTAGCCGTCTTGCCGATTAATGTGCTTGGAAATTATATCTTCATGTACGGCAACTTTGGCCTTCCCGCCATGGGCGCGTCGGGAGCTGCACTATCAACCGGCATTACTCAAGTCATTAGCTGCCTGGCTTTGTATTACTACACATTAACGGATAAAAAATACGAAAAATATGATCTACGCAAACGCATGACACCACCGGACTGGAGACATATTTTGCAAATATTGAGGCTGGGCCTGCCTATTTCTGTGGCGATGGGCATGGAGTCCGGCCTATTCACTACTACTGCCCTGCTGATGGGTCGCTTTGGCGTTGATGCCGCCGCTGGACACCAAATTGCCATTAACATCGCCTCCCTAGCATTCATGGTTCCCTTGGGCGTATCAATGGCTTTAACCGTTCGAGTGGGCCAAGCGGTTGGTGCCAGACAAGCAATCACCGCCCGACAACGGGGTACTCTGGGGATTCAAGTCTGCGGCCTGATCACCTGTATCTCAGCCTTTATCCTCTGGCAATTTGGCCACACCATCGCTACCTGGTACACCGACGATACCGTAGTGGTGGAGATTGCGACACAATTGCTGGTGATGGCTGCAATATTTCAGATTGTAGATGGACTACAGGTCGGTGCTATCGGTGTCTTGCGCGGCTTTAAAGACACCACCATTCCCATGATAATCGCAGTATTCTGTTACTGGGTGCTGGGCATGGGAACAGCACTTTGGTTCGGTGTGTTTGGAGAAATGGGGCCAACCGGCCTGTGGCTGGGTCTAGTGATCGGACTTTTATTTGCGGC
Organism: Pseudomonadota bacterium; assembly: GCA_002747455.1. GTDB lineage: Bacteria > Pseudomonadota > Gammaproteobacteria > Thiotrichales > Thiotrichaceae > Leucothrix. The sequence goes on from PDPG01000054.1 coordinate 10,025, forward strand.
TATTGCGCTAAATGTACGGTTTCATGTGCTTACGCGGGGGGCTGCTGTTTAGGTTTTAATGATATGGGGCCAAACAAGCAACTCGGCAAAGAGCCGCTGTTTTCAGTGGCTTTTTTGTGAGGCAGCGCCTTTCTTGATTCACATCTGTAAAAACCAGCCACTAGTCACTTTCGTCGCTGTGTTTTAAGCCGCACCCTGTCATCGTCTAGGTTCCTATTTACTCCTGAATGATAAAAAGGGACTTTCATTATGTCATTTAAATTTTTTCTCAAACGCTCATTACTATTACTGGCCTCCATTCCCTTAGTCGCGCAGGCTGACTGGCCGGTGGCCACACCGGATCATGCTGAGGCCACTACCGCCAGTTCAATTAGCATTCCCGTACTACAAAATGATACTGGCAATGGCTTGGAATTAGTGAAAGTTGACACTACCAGTAAAAAAGGAGGCGAAGTATCTATTAATACGGACAGGCAAACCGTCACTTATCAGTCGGCGGCTGACTTTACCGGAACTGATTCTTTCTGGTACGACTTTGAAGATGAAGAAGGCCGTACTAACTCAGCAAGGGTTACGATTACAGTGACGGCCAGTGATGAAGGCGAGGGTAGCGATGATGCCTGGCCAGTGGCTACACCAGATGATGAAACGGCCACAACATCCAATCCGACCATCATTTCTGTATTGCAAAATGACACTGGCGTTGGCTTAACATTAACTGAAGTAGATACCAGCAGTAAGCAAGGTGGGGCCGTTTCTATAAATGCTGGCGGACAAACGGTCACTTACCAATCTGCAGAGGACTTTGAGGGAACAGACACCTTCTGGTACAGCTTCAAAGACTCCCAAGGCCGCACCAATGCCGCCAGAGTGACTGTTGTTGTACAAGCCGGTGACGAAGTGATTGATACAGACCAGGCCGTGGCGGTGGCAGATCACTATGTTGTCCGCAGTTCGCTTAGCCGCATGTTTGATGTCTTGGAGAATGACGCAGGAAACTTACTGAAAGTTGTCAGTAGAGATGAGCGTTCAGAGCATGGCGGCAAATTAGACACTTATGCTCAGAGGTATATTGACTATACTTCCAAATCAGGCTTTGAGGGTGTGGACTCTTTCCGGTACACCATTAAAGACGCGGAAGGTCGTACCAGTACCACGAAAGTAACCATCACGGTACTCCCGGCAACGACCCCAACACCAATTACTTTGGATGATGCTGTTACCACACCAAAAGACCGTCCAATCCGTATTGATGTGCTGAAAAATGATATATTTTCACCCTATAAACAGGGGGAAATCTCAGAGCTTCCAGACACCTCGGATAATGGCGGCACTATTGAAAAAGTCGTTTTGTATACTAACCGAGTAGCTAAACATGAACAGCTAATCTACACACCACCCACCGGATTCTCTGGCACAGACAGCTTTACCTACACGGCCAAAAATGCCGAGTCAAATGAAACAGGAACGGCTAAAGTTACTATCGAAGTCTCAGAAAGTGATGAATTTACCACCCCTTTCCCAACGACTAACCCGGATAACGAACTTGGATCCTGTGGCAGTACCTCTTGTTCGGCTGTAACCTACCCTTTAAGAAACGATCGGGGAGAAAACTTAATCTTAAAGCTGGATAGCGCATGGTCTTTAAAAGGTGCAAAAGTTTTTCTCCGATGGATTCGTTTCTCTGGCATTTCCATTATCTACGAAGGGACCCCTGAACAGCTTTCTGATGGAAGCGATACCGTTTATTATCTGATTGAAGACCAGTACGGCCGCCAGAACTGGGGACAGGTGATAGTGAGTAAGCGCCCCAACTAGTTCTTATTCCGGTGATAGTCTGTAAACGTGTGTCGATTAAGTCACAACTTTTACAACAGATAATACACAAAGAGTCGCTGTTTTCAGTGGCTCTTTTGCATAGTGGGTACTAATCCTAACTCAACAAGTACCGTTAGGAAGGTGTCCCCTCACCATTAATACTCAGCGCCATTGCCTCCGCAACTTTAATACCATCAATCGCAGCAGACATGATGCCTCCCGCATAGCCTGCGCCCTCACCTGCCGGAAATAAGCCTTTTGTACTCACGCTCTGAAAGTCTTTACCCCGCTTTATACTAATCGGCGCAGAGGTGCGTGTTTCAACGCCTGTCAACAGCGCATCAGCAGCGGCAAAGCCCTTAATTTTTCGCTCAAATGCGGGAATGGCTTCGCGAATTGCTTCGATACAAAAATCTGGCAATGCCTGAGATAAATCCGTCAGTTTAACGCCGGGCGTATAAGAAGGCGTAACGCTGCCCAAAGCCTCAGATGGTTTCCCCTTGAGGAAATCCCCGACCCGCTGCACCGGAGCATCGTAAGTCTCACCCCCCAAGCGATAGGCATTGCGCTCTAATTGTCGCTGAAAATCCAAGCCTGCTAACGGCCCGCCCGGATAATCCGATGGGTCAATCCCCACCACAACCGCACTGTTGGCATTGCGCTCATTGCGTGAATACTGGCTCATGCCGTTGGTGACAACGCCGTGTTCTTCCGAGGCCGCTGCGACCACCGTTCCACCGGGGCACATGCAAAAACTATACACGGAGCGACCATTTTTACAGTGGTGCACCAGTTTATAGTCTGCCGCGCCCAAAATCGGATGTCCTGCATTACGGCCAAATCGCGCCCGATCAATCACTGACTGGTGGTGTTCAATCCGAAAGCCCACCGAGAAAGGTTTGGCTTCAATATACACTTGCTTATCCAGCAGCATCTGGAAGGTGTCACGCGCACTGTGCCCAATGGCAAGGGCGATGTGTTTGGAGCGAATTTCCTCACCCGTTGACAGAGTAACGCCGTGAATTTGTCCGTCACAAATATCCATATCATCAACACGCGAGCTAAAGCGGATTTCACCGCCCAGTTCGGTAATTTTGGTGCGCATTTTTTCCACCATCGACACCAGCCGGAAAGTACCAATATGCGGCTTACTGACAAACAGTATTTCCTCCGGCGCGCCGGCTTTTACAAATTCATTCAGCACTTTGCGTGAATAGTGCTTGGGGTCTTTCACCTGACTGTACAGCTTGCCATCTGAGAAAGTACCCGCCCCGCCCTCACCAAATTGCACATTGGATTCGGTGTTTAGTTGACGTTTGCGCCAAAAGCCAAATGTGTCTTTGGTACGTTCACGAACCGCTTTTCCCCGCTCCAGTATCAGTGGCTTGTAGCCCATTTCTGCCAACACCAGCCCCGCCAACAAGCCACAGGGGCCGAAGCCAATAATCACCGGACGTTCCTGTAGCTTTTCTGGCGCCCTTGCCGCGTATTGATAACGCATATCCGGTGTGGCTTTAACCTGCGGATCGGCACTGAATTTTTCCAGTAAAGCCTCATCCTGATGAGTGCTGACATCCAAGGTGTAAATCAGCAGAATGCGGGTCTTTTTACGAGCATCGTAGCCACGCCGGAACACCTTAAAGTCAATGAGCTGATCCGCCGTTATTTCCAATTTATTCAGAATGGCATCAGTCAGCGCTGTATCGTTGTGATCAAGCGGCAGTTGAATATTGGTGAGGCGAATCATTGGCTTAGCATTCCTGAATTGGCTGAGGGTTAAGCTTGGCTATTTGGTACAGACTATGCACTAGGATACACGCTGCATTGGCGCGGCAACTGTCCATGACTGAGTGAGCAAACAGCGTCCGGCGGCATTAATCTGCCCGACAAACTCATCCCCGGTATTTAATACCCCAACGCCTTGCGGTGTTCCGGTCATAATAATATCGCCATCTTCTAGAGACAAAAATTCACTCACCTCATCCAGTATGGCCTGTGGCTTGTTCATCATTAGTTCATAAGTGGCCTGCTGCACCACCTCGCCGTTAATAGTAAGCTGCATACTTAACTCGCTCAATTCGCCATCAAAGCTGACAAACTCACTGAACACGGCCGAGCCATCAAAGCATTTAGCACGCTCCCAAGGCAAGCCCTTGGCTTTTAAGCGTGACTGCACGTCACGCTTGGTCAAGTCTAAGCCAAAGCCTACGGCGGATAACTGCCCACTCCTGACCACAAAACATAATTCGCCTTCGTAGTGAATCGGGGTGTCACTGCCCGCATATACGGTGTCAGAAATCGCAGAGTTTGGTTTTAAAAAGATCACCGGCTCCTCTGGTATTTCGTTATTCAACTCCGCAATGTGCCCCACATAATTACGGCCAATGCAGATGATTTTTGAAGGTGTTAGCGGATGACCGTTGACTTGGATGTTTTTCATTAGCAAGTTCCTTTTAAAACTCAACACAACGACTCATGATAGTGATGAAGGAAATGATTTCATTGAGGATGATGCTTTATGCATTACCACCATGAGCCACGGCGCAAATTACCGCTTCCCAGCCGGCGCACCCGCTCCCTTACGGCCACGACCACCGCGCCCAGCTTTACCCTTGACAGCGCCGTTTGCCCTACCTCTGCGGTTTTGCTTACCACGAATCCGGTGATGTAAGTCGCTGCCACTGCCACCTGTTGACTTTGCTCTGGGCTTTGCAGGGTCCCATGCCGGAACAAGGTGTTGTTTGCCATTGCCAATCAGGTCTTCTCGCCCCATACGCTTGAGTGCCTGACGAATAATCGGCCAGTTTTCCGGTGCATGATAGCGCAGAAATGCCTTGTGTAAACGGCGCTGGCCCGCATCACGTACACTCCCCACATGCTCAGCAGTCGCACGATCAATCTTCTTTAACGGGTTTAGCTCAGTGTGGTACATGGCTGATGCCAATGCCATCGGGGTAGGCAGGAATGCTTGTACCTGATCGGGTCGAAAGTGATTTTTCTTCAACCACAGCGCCAGATTCAGCATATCCTCGTCCGTTGTGCCCGGATGTGCCGAAATAAAGTATGGGATCAAGTACTGCTCTTTGCCCGCCTCAGCCGAATACTTGTCAAACAACTGCTTGAAGCGATCATAAGTGCCAATCCCCGGCTTCATCATTTTGGATAACGGCTGCGCCTCAGTATGTTCTGGCGCTATTTTCAGGTAGCCACCCACGTGGTGCGTAACCAGTTCTTTCACATATTCAGGGTCTTCCACAGCCAGGTCATAGCGCAAGCCTGATGCTATAAACACGCGCTTGATACCGGGTAAGGCGCGCGTGCGGCGGTATAAATGAATCAGCGGTTTGTGGTTAGTGTCCAGATTGCTGCAAATACCGGGAAAGACACAGGACAAGCGACGACAGGAGGCTTCAATTTTCTTACTCTTACAGGCTAGGCGATACATATTCGCAGTCGGCCCACCCAGGTCAGAAATGTTGCCGGTAAAGCCCGGCACTGTATCGCGGATTGTTTCCACCTCACGAATGATGGAGTCTTCCGAGCGACTTTGCATAATGCGACCTTCGTGTTCTGTAATCGAGCAGAAGGTACAACCACCAAAACACCCACGCATAATGTTCACCGAGAAGCGAATCATATTGTAAGCGGGATTGGTTGCATCACCATAAGCCGAGTGTGGCTTGCGGGTGTAAGGCAGTTCAAATACTTTGTCGAACTCAGACATGCTCAGTGGCACTGGCGGCGGGTTCAACCAGACATCCCGCTTACCGTGTCGCTGAATTAAGGCGCGGGCATTCCCCGGATTAGTTTCCAGATGAAAGACCCGCGAGGTGTGAGCGTATAAATACTTGTCTTCCACCACCTGATCGTAGGATGGCAGACGAATGACACTTTTATCTCGGTCGATATGTCTGGGACGATGATTAAAGAAAACGACTTGTGCCGCACCCTGATTTTCCTTGGCAATACCCGTATTCGCTGCCTGACCTGCCACATTTTGATCGCTTTTGCCACAGCCATTTTGTTGTGTGGTATCCGTGTAGGGATCTGCTTGCGGGTGTTCCAGCGAACCCGGCTCGTCAATACTGGTTGAATCAATCACGGTCCAACCTTCAGGAATACCTTGGCGCATAAAGCCAGTACCCCGAATATCGGTAATATCAGCAATTTTTTCACCTGCCGCCAGACGGTGTGCTACTTCCACAATGGCGCGTTCTGCGTTGCCATAAATCAGTAGGTCGGCTTTGGAATCAGGCAATACTGAGCGACGAACTTTTTCAGACCAGTAATCATATTGCGCAATACGGCGCAGGCTGGCTTCTATGCCACCAATGATAACAGGAACACCTTTGTGGGCTTCCTTAGCACGCTGCGAATAAACAATGGTCGCGCGATCAGGACGTTTTCTGGCTTCACCATTAGGCGTATAGGCGTCATCCGAGCGACGCTTACGATCCGAGGTGTAATGATTCACCATCGAGTCCATATTGCCGGAGGCAACACCAAAAAACAGATTGGGCCGACCCAAGCGCTGAAAGTCGTCCGTATTGTGCCAATCCGGCTGGGCAATAATTCCCACTCGAAACCCCTGGGCTTCGAGTAAACGCCCCACGATGGCCATACCAAAGCTGGGATGATCGACATAGGCATCGCCAGTCACAATGATAATATCGCAGGAGTCCCAGCCCAGAATATCCATTTCCTCACGGATCATGGGAAGTTCGGTGGCATGGCCAAATTTGTGTGGCCAATATTTACGGTACGAAAAGATGTCGCGGGCTTGTGTATTCATCGCGCGATTATAGCGGGTTCAGCCAAACTTAAACAAATGAAGTCATGCACAAAGCCCGCTATATATTCGTCAAAAATACCAACAGGAATTAATGCCCCGATGTAACCTTGCGACTACGCGCAGCATAGGCGTCAATTTCTTCATCCGTCAGACCTGCTGCAACGGAGTACATCGGGTCTTCCAAGACATTAACTTCCACCAAGTCACCGGCTTTTTTCAGCAACAAGCGACATTCTGGACTTAAATGCACCAAGTGCAAACGCCTGTCTGCCCGCTCATAACGCTCGGCTAACTGGTCAATGGCTTCCAGTGCGGAGTGATCCGCAACACGGGAGCGTTTAAAGTCGATAATGACATCTTTTTCATCATCGTTTGGGGTGAATAACTCCTGAAAGTTATGAATTGAGGCGAAGAAAATGGGGCCAATCAGTTCGTAAACAGTGTTGCCACCATCATTAACGTACTTTTCCACACGGATGACCTTAGCATGATCCCATGCAAAAACCAGCGCCGACAGAATCACACCCAAAATAACTGCCACTGCCAAATCAGCCATCACAGTAGTGATCATAACCACAGCGGTAATCCCCAGTTCTATGTGAGGCACTCGCCCAAATAGACGCAGGCTTGACCATTTGAATGTACCAATAACCACCATGAACATAACACCCACCAGTACCGCAACGGGGATTTTTTCAATCAGTGGTGCACCCAACAAGATGATGGCCAGCAATGCCAATGCTGCGGTTATACCGGACAAGCGGCCGGAGCCGCCAGAGTTAATATTGATAATACTCTGCCCAACCATTGCACAACCACCCATGCCGCCAAACAAGCCAGTGACAAAGTTCGCCAAGCCCTGAGCCATGCTTTCACGGTTGGCTTGGCCTCGGGTTTCGGTAAGTGCATCGACCAGGTTTAATGTCAGCAAGCTTTCGATTAGGCCAACCAGAGCCATAATAACGGCATAAGGCAGTATGATCCTAAACGTTTCCCAAGTGAACGGAACGGTTGGGATGTGGAAGCTTGGTAGGTCACCCGCAACTGGCGCAATATCACCCACAGTGCGCGTTTCAATACCAAGCAGCACCACAATTAAGCTCAGGACAACTATCGCCACCAGTGTGGAAGGAACGGCTTTAGTAAACTTGGGTAGAAAATGAATCACCGCCATCGTGGCAGCGACCAGTACCAACATAATAAGCAATGGTGTCCCCTGAATCCACTGGGATGTACCATCCCCATCCACGACCTTGAACTGGTTGATCTGTGCCAGAAAGATCACTAATGCCAGGCCATTCACAAAGCCAAGAAATACCGGATATGGCACAAGGCGAATAAATTTACCCAACTGCAACACGCCAAATAGCATTTGCAAAATACCCATGAGGATAACTGCGGCAAATAGATATTCAACACCATGCTGGACAACCAAGCTGACCAGAACAACAGCAATCGCACCAGTTGCGCCGGAAATCATGCCGGGACGACCGCCAAAGATAGAGGTGATCAAGCCAATAATGAACGCAGCGTACAAACCCACTAAAGGGGTAACTTGAGCGATCAAGGCAAAGGCTACGGCTTCAGGAACCAAGGCAAGTGCTACGGTTAAACCGGAAAGCACATCATCCTTTGGACTGTTGGGAGATAATTGTTTTAGAAAGGACATGGCACTACAGTGGCTGAGAATAAAGCAGCGGATTCTTACATATCCCACGGCCTGCCGCTATGAATTAGTGCAGGAATTTTCTGAAACAATGCGCTAATAAACAGGCTTAATTTTCATTACCAAGCGGGTAGGTTAATTTGATACGTTGGTGGAAGGTTTCGATAAGCACTGAGGCGATGATTATTCAGCGCCAATCGTAAATGCTATGATGAGCGGAATTTGACAACACAGGTAGTGGCAAACATTGAGCGTATTTCAGGCTAAATTTGATGTGGCTGTCTGGGCGGTGGTCTCGGCTATTCCCCGTGGTCAAGTCATGAGCTATGGCGAAGTGGCTCGTGCCGCCGGATACCCAAGACATGCTCGCATGGTCAGCCGTGCCATGAGTCGCTCTGAAGCACCGCTTCCTTGGCATCGGGTGGTAAAGTCAGATCGCTCACTGGCTTTTGCACCAGAGAGTGAACATTATCAACAGCAAAAACAATGCTTACTTGAGGAGGGTACGCGTGTAATCAACGGTAAAGCCATTCCCGCTGTAAAAGAAACGAAAGAGGATTTAGATGCGCTCATTTGGGGACCAGAAGCCCCCGAATAGTGCGGAAAGAGTCAGGCTTGAAAGCCGCCTAAATATTTGAGAAGGAGGTTAATAGGTTCGAGAAGGGGAAGGTTCCTTCGCTAAATCGCCCAAAATGAACTCCATTAGTGCGCGAATTTTATCTTTTGTCCGCCCAACAAACTGCACACCAACACCCTGTCTCTGAGATGACACCCATACAACCTTACCCGGAATGGCAAATTTTTTACCCAGTGACTCGATCTTGACGGATACAACGACCTCGTCCCCCAGATGCAGCAATTGATTGGTTTCTGCATACAAGCCGCCACCTTTAATAAAGGGCATGTAATTTGCGTGTAATGCTTTTTCATCTTTCAGGGTAATCGCGATGATATCGCAGGATGGCTGTGCCTGTTCCATGTTTTGCGCCTATATTTATTATTGTTTTGAACCTTGGCTTTATTTAGACAAAGCCTGACGTTGCCACAAGACTAGCATGTTTTCAGTAAACAACAGAGCATTTAGCGATGTATGGGCGTGGGACTTAAGTTCCATCAGGCCATCGCGCAACTCCCATAATCCTGCTTGGGAGCCATTCAGAAATTTAGCCAAGTGTGGACTAATCGCATCTTCGCCCTCACCTTCTGGCAAATGCAAACGGCGAATCATGGCATCCACCCATTGTAATTGCCAGTCGAGTAGTTCGTGTTTTTGGGCCTTTTCCCAGTGCTTTGCCACACTCACCAAGGACAGACTACCACGCAGCATTTTCAATACATCCGCAGCAAACTGTTTGCGTGTAGCCAGCCGATCCTCACTATCCAATAAGCGTGCTAACAGTGGCTTACCAGAAGCTGCCAGTAACAGCTCATCGGCAGGATGTTGCAAGCCTTGTGTTTCCAGCCACGCCATAGCCTGCGCCCCGCTTGGTTGGGGTAAATGCAGTATTTGGCAACGACTACGAATGGTCGGCAACAGCTCCGAAGGGTTAGAGCTTACCAGCAACAACACGGTTTTTTCCGGTGGCTCCTCCAATGTTTTCAACAAGCTATTTGCAGCATTGACATTCAGACGCTCCACTGGCGAGATAATCGCCACCCTACTTTCCTGATAGCTACGGCTCAGGTAAATAAACGCATTCAGCTCACGAATCTGATCAACGACTATTTGCGTTTTTTTCTCGGCTAATTCGATGGATGTAAAGTCAGGGTGGGAGCCTGCGTCGAACAAATGACAACTCTTACATTGCCCACAGGCCAGTTGCGTTGTCGCTGCTCGTGACTCACACAACAAGGATTGCGCAAAGCCACGGGCAAAGTCGTATTTACCGCAATACTCAGGTCCTGTCAGTAAAATAGCGTGTGGCATGTGGTCATTGCCAATCACTCTGGAAATACTTTCCCAGACAGGTTGTTGCCAGTCATACATCACTGGGCAGACTCAAGTAGATCCGCCACTGTCGTTGCCAACTGTGCCTGCACCGCCTGTAGTGGCAAGGATGCATCAATCACGGTAAAACGCTCTGGTTCAATACGGGCACGTTCAAGGTAACAGTCACGGATGCGCTCAAAAAAGGCAATGTCTTCCTGTTCAATGCGATCAGCAGCGCTACGCGCTTTGGCTCTGGCCAAACCTGTTTCCACGGGTAGGTCGAATAGATAGGTTTGGTCTGGCCTAAAATCACCCAATACCCATGACTCTAGCGCCGCAATGCGTGAATGGCTAATTTGCCTGCCGCCACCTTGATAGGCAAAGCTGGCATCGGTAAAACGGTCGCACAAAACCCATTGCCCTGCTGCCAGTGCGGGTAAAATTTTGTGTTGATAGTGCTCCGCGCGAGCGGCAAACATGAGTAATAGTTCCGTGTCGCAATGCATAGCGGGTAACTCAGGACTCAATAATACCTCACGGATACGCTCGCCCACTTCAGTCCCCCCTGGTTCACGACTGACCAGCACCTGTTTGCCGGATTCCTCAAGCAAGGCTTTGGCGTACTGCAAGTTACTGGTTTTACCAGCCCCTTCACTACCTTCAAACGTCAGAAACAAACCGGCTTGTATTGCGCTCATTGATCGCCCTGATACGCTTTTGCATTACCACGCAACTGGTATTTAATGACCGCTTTACGGTGCTCACGGTAGCTGTTGGAAAAATGGGAAGTACCATTGCCACGCGCCACAAAGTACAAGGCATCAGTTTTCCCCGGATGCATCACAGACTTAATCGCATCCGCACTGGGCGTTGCAATGGGCGTGGGGGTCAGGCCGGTGCGAGTGTAAGTATTGTAGGGAGTATCTCGCCTTAAATCTGACTTGCGGATATTCCCTTCAAAGCGTTCCCCCATGCCATAAATTACTGTGGGGTCAGTCTGCAACATCATGCCTTTGCGCAGACGATTGTGAAATACTTGGGCAATTAAGGGCCGCTCTTCTGCAACGCCGGTTTCTTTTTCAACAATCGAGGCCAAAATCAGAGCATCGTATGGCTTTTTAAGCGGAATCTCTGTTGAACGATTTTCCCACTGTTCATTCAGAAATTGCTTCATCGCCTTGTGACTGCGGCGCAGGAAATCTACATCAGTCGTACCGCGTGGGTAATGGTAGGTATCAGGGAAAAACCAGCCTTCGGGATTTTTTTCATCCGAGCCAATTTTCGCCATGATATTTTCATAGCGGTAGTCTTCATCACTGAGTGTTTTTACCAGATTCGGATCGGCTTGAATCTTTTTGGCAAGCTCCCGAAAAGTGAATCCTTCAACAATCGTGGTGCTGTAGCTAATGGTTTTGCCGGAAGTAAAACGATCCAATAAATCCTGCGGCGTCATTCCTGCCTCAATGGCAAATTCACCGGCTTTGATTTTTGTGTCTTGTTTAGTAATTTTAGCCAGTAGCTGGAATTGCCAAGCAGGCTTAATAATATCCTGTTTTTCAAGCTCAGCAGCAACACGTTTAATACTGCTGCCTTTTTTTATTTCAAAGATTTTTGGTGCTGTGTCACTCACCCGCTGCGCCATGAATTGCTCATATTGCAGATAAGCATAGCCACCCACAGCCAAGGCCGAAAGCAGGATTAGGAAAAAGAAGGTCTTAAATACTGCTTTCATAAGGGCGGCTCTCCGCGAGTCAGTTCCCGATGGATTAGATTTTCTTGAAGATCACGGTGCCATTTGTGCCACCAAAACCAAACGAATTGCTCATCGCTACATCGACTTTCGCTTCACGGGCGGTATTTGCGACATAATCCAGGTCACACTCAGAGTCCTGGTTATCAAGATTGATAGTGGGCGGCAAAATCTGATCACGAATTGCCAGCACACTAAATACCGCCTCAATGCCACCCGCTGCCCCCAGCAAATGACCCGTCATCGACTTTGTTGAACTCACTGCCACCTGCTTGGCATGCTGGCCCATCGCACGCTTTACTGCCATTGTTTCGGCAACATCGCCCGCAGGTGTCGATGTACCATGTGCATTAATGTAATCAACGTCTTCGGGGTTCAGGCCTGCATCATGCAACGCATTCAGCATGCAGCGTGCCGCGCCCTCGCCATCCTTAGATGGTGATGTCATGTGATACGCATCGCTGCTCATGCCAAAGCCTGCTATTTCACAATAAATGTCTGCACCACGGGCTTTGGCTGTTTCATACTCTTCCAGCATTAACACGCCGGCCCCATCCCCCAAGACAAAACCGTCACGATCAACATCCCACGGACGGCTGGCTGCTTCGGGATCATCATTGCGTGTGGATAAGGCACGTGCTGCGGCGAAGCCACCAACACCCAATGGGGTCGATGCCATTTCAGCACCACCGGCTAACATGGCATCTGCATCGCCATAGGCAATCATGCGAGCTGCATCCCCAATACTATGGGTAGCCGTCGCACACGCGGAAACAGGTGACATATTATGATTTTTTAAACCATGCATGATCGACAAATTACCCGCCACCATATTGACGATACTGCTAGGTACAAAGAAGGGAGATATTTTACGCGAGCCACCTTTTAGGTAAACTTCATAATTCTTTTCAATTGTGCCAATTCCACCAATGCCAGAACCAACAATGACGCCAATTCTATCTGCATTGGCTTCGCTCACCTCAATACCAGAATCGACCAACGCGTCGCTGCCTGCCCCAATCCCATAATGGATGAACGGATCCATTTTGCGCTGATCTTTGGGTTTTATGTACTCATTCACGTCGAAGCCAGTGACATTGCCTGCAATTTTCACGCTAAATTCGCTGGCATCAAACAGGTCAGGGCTAATTCGATTGATACCACTTTTTCCAGCAACGATATTGGCCCACGCTGTCGCAACCTTAGACCCAACAGGGGAAACAATACCCAAGCCTGTTACCACTACCCGACGCTTTGACATAACGATATATCCTTTCTGCTTTGTGTTGACAATCAATACGAACCGCTGACCGTCATACTATTTACGCAAACCAATTACAGAAAGACCGCAGTTTACCGACATAAACTACGGTCTTAACGAATCCTGAATCAACCCTGATTTGCGACAACGTAGTCGATTGCCAACTGTACAGTGGTAATCTTTTCCGCTTCTTCGTCAGGAATTTCGGTACCGAACTCTTCTTCTAATGCCATCACCAGCTCAACGGTATCCAATGAATCCGCGCCAAGGTCATCAACGAAAGAGGCTGTGTTCACAACTTCTGACTCTTCAACGCCCAATTGTTCAACAACAACATTTTTGACGCGCGTTTCAATATCACTCATGATATTTTTTCCTCATTTAAAAAAACACAATATGCATACTATTCTAATAAAAATCAAGTACGCGAGTTTACAGTAAAATGGCATTATGCCATGTACATACCGCCATTCACGTGCAAGGTTTCCCCTGTCACATACCTGCCCATTTCGGAGGCTAAAAACAACACCGCATTGGCAATATCCTCTGGCTGTCCCAGGTGGCCAAGCGGTATACTAGATGACATTGCACTGCGCTGATCTTCGCTCAACGCTTTTGTCATATCGGTATCAATGAACCCCGGAGCAATGACATTAACCGTAATACCGCGTGAGCCAACTTCACGCGCCAGCGATTTGGAAAATCCCACAATGCCCGCCTTGGCCGCTGCATAATTACACTGCCCTGCATTTCCAGTCGCGCCAACTACTGAAGCAATGGAAATAATGCGCCCGTGACGCGCCTTCATCATCCCTCGCAAGCACGATTTACTCAGGCGAAACACGGAGCTTAAATTGGTGTTGATAATATCATCCCACTCATCGTCCTTCATGCGCATTAGTAAGTTATCACGTGTGATGCCCGCGTTATTTACTAATAACTGAACAGCGCCGTACTCGTCGGTAATCGCCTTTAACAAATCTGCAACTGATTGTGGGTCAGATACGTCCAGCACCTTTCCGCTACCTTTAATGCCTGCCTCAGCAAAGTAAGCCGAAATCGCCTCTGCACCTTTTTCCGAAGTTGCCGTACCCACTACCGTCGCACCTGCCGCACCCAGCTTTTCAGCAATACCCCGACCAATGCCCCGGCTCGCGCCCGTTACCAGTGCAACTTTTCCATCCAGCATGGATTCCAAATTCATCGTTTACCCCTTTACCGCTGCTAGTGCTTTTTCTAACGAAGCCATATCATTGATAGTCAGATTCCCCAGCTTACGGTTAATTCTGCGGTTCAGACCAAACAGAACCTTACCCGGCCCAAACTCGATAATGGTATCGGAGCCACAAGATTCAAGGGCATTAATGATTTCGACCCAGCGCACAGGCTTATAGAGCTGCTCTGCGAGTATCGCTTTGATTGCATCAACGCCATCGCACGTCTTCGCACTAACATTATGAAATACGTTGATCTTCGGTTCCGAGAAGTCCGCTGCCTGCAACGCCTCAGCCATTTGTAGTGAAATATCTTTTAACAAACAACAATGTGATGGCACACTCATCGCCAATTTAATGGTACGTTTAGCACCCATTTCTGACAGCACAGCCATTGCACGATCAACCGCCTCAGCCTCTCCACCGATAACAGTTTGCTCCGGTGAATTAAAGTTTACTGCCTCTACAACCTGACCATTAGCGGCCTTGGCACAACCTGCTATAACCTGCTCAGCCTCCAGCCCAAGAATGGCAGCCATGCCACCGACACCTTCCGGCACCGCTTGTTGCATCAGCGATGCCCGCTTGCCAACCAGCGCGACCGCCGTTGCATAGTCCACCGCACCACTGGCGACCAAGGCACTGTACTCACCCAAGCTGTGCCCCGCCATTGCCTGTGGCATCGGGCCTTCCTGAGACAACCAAACCCGCCAGGTTGCGACACCAGCAGCCAGCATTAAAGGCTGCGTGATCTCAGTTTGACTCAGCAGTTCGTCAGGACCATTGCTCACAATCTCCCACAAATTCTTTCCCAAAATATCCGAGGCTTGATCAAATGTTTCCTTCACAACAGGAAAATGATTGGACAAATCATTCATCATTCCTAAGGACTGAGAACCTTGACCAGGGAACACTGCTGAAAAATTCATATACGGCATACCTGCACAATCTAAAGTGCTGTGAATAATACAACCCTCTCTACGATATATCCAACAGCCTGGGGATTGCATCAATGAACTAATCTTGAACTAAATCGCTAATGTCTTGATTTTAACTATATTTCCTTAAATAAACCCTCAATCAATGAAAAATGACTTGTTAAATCAATCAGGTAATGGATAATACGGCGCTTGAATAAGCTTAGTAATACTACTGGAACACATGGCTAAAGAAGAAAATATTGAAATGGAAGGCACCGTCATTGAGACACTGCCTAATACGACTTTTCGAGTCGAACTGGAAAATGGACACATTGTCAATGCCCATATCTCAGGGCGTATGCGTAAAAACTACATCCGCATCCTAACTGGCGACAAGGTGACGGTTCAGTTGACACCATACGATCTTACTAAAGGTAGAATTACCTACCGTAGTAAATAATCAGCAAGGCCGATTCCCAGCATTTAGCGCTTATCTGTCATTGAATACAAAAAAGGCGGTACTTTCCATCAGTTAAGTACCGCCTTTTTGCGTGCCTACTATTTTATATCGACAGAATATCAGACAGGCTCCGCCTCTTTCTCAAAGTCCAAAAACAGTTGACCATCTTTAACTGTTACATGAACCACACCACCCTTCACCAGATGCCCAAATAGAATCTCATCTGCCAATGGCCGCTTGATGCTCTCCTGAATCACACGCTCCATCGGACGAGCGCCCATTTTTACATCATAACCTTTGTCAGCCAGCCAGCGTTTTGCCTTGTCATCGACAACCAAGCTGACCTGTTTATCACTGAGCTGAGCTTCAAGACGAATCAAGAATTTATCAACAATCGACGTAATGACAGACTCCGGCAATGGTTTGAACTGAACAATCGCATCCAGGCGATTACGGAACTCCGGCGTAAAGGTACTTTCAAGCGCCTTTGTTGTATCCATTGAGTGATCCTGCTGGGTAAAGCCCATTGAGCTACGGCTGATCTCCTGCGCACCGGCATTGCTGGTCATAATCAAAATAACATTACGGAAGTCTATGTTACGACCATTGCTGTCGGTTAACGAACCATTATCCATGACCTGCAACAGCAGATTAAAGACATCAGGATGCGCCTTCTCCACCTCATCCAGTAACAATACTGCGTGAGGATTCTTGTTAACCGCATCGGTCAATAAGCCACCCTCGTCATAGCCCACATAGCCCGGTGGCGCACCGATCAGGCGGGATACGGTGTGCCGCTCCATGTATTCGGACATATCAAAGCGCAGCAATTTAATCCCCAAATGTTCAGATAGTTGCTTGGTGACTTCCGTCTTACCAACCCCTGTTGGGCCTGCAAACAAGAACGAACCGATTGGTTTGCCATCATCTCGCAAACCGGAACGCGACATTTTGATAGCCGTTACAATTTGCTGGATTGACTCATCCTGACCAAAGACCACCCGCTTTAAGTTTTGCTCCAGATTCTTCAAAATCTCCACGTCGGAGTTTGATACAGCCTTGGGTGGAATACGCGCGATTTTAGCCACGATGGCTTCCACATCACCCACGCTAATCGTCTTTTTCCGTGTTGCCTTCGGTTGCAACTGACGATTTGCGCCAGCTTCATCAATCACATCAATGGCTTTATCTGGCAGTCGGCGATCAGTTATGTAACGCGCCGACAGCTCCGCTGCAGTTTCCAATGCAGGCATGGTGTACTTAACGCCATGATGCTCCTCAAAACGTGACTTTAAGCCTTTCAATATTTTGATCGTTTCAGGAATACTTGGCTCGTTCACATCAATTTTCTGGAAGCGACGCGCCAACGCACGATCTTTCTCAAAAATAGCATGATATTCCTGATAGGTAGTGGAACCCATGCACTTCAACTCACCCGATGCCAGAACTGGCTTAATCAGGTTTGAAGCATCCATCGTGCCACCAGAAGTGGCTCCTGCACCGATAATAATGTGAATTTCATCCACAAACAGCACCGCATGATCTTCATCACGAATCTGATTTAAAACAGCTTTTAACCGCTTTTCAAAATCACCGCGATACTTGGTTCCAGCCACCAATGCGCCAAGATCAAGTGAGTAGATCGTTGCATCCGCCAACACCTCCGGTACTTCGCCATCAACAATACGTCTCGCCAAGCCTTCCGCAATCGCAGTTTTACCGACACCTGCCTCACCTACCAATAGCGGGTTGTTTTTACGCCGACGACAGAGTACCTGAATCGTTCGCTCAATCTCAGCATCACGACCAATCAAGGGATCAATACGGCCTTCTTCGGCCATTACGTTAAGGTTACTGGCAAAGCGCTCCAACGGGCTGGCCTTGGCCTCATCCTCAACAAACTCCCCTTCCCCGGAATTGGCTTCAGAGCCAGCCTCCTCTTCGTCCGCCGACAAGCTGTCAAAGGAAAAGTCATCGTCTTTTTGAATACCATGTGAAATGTAATTCACAAGATCCAAACGTGTCATGTTCTGCCTTGCCAAGTAGTAGACAGCATGTGACTCCGTTTCACCAAAGATTGCGACCAGAATACTGTCACCCGTCACCTCTGTTTTCGACGAGGCCTGTACATGGTAAACCGCACGCTGCAACACACGCTGAAAGCCAATGGTGGGACGACTTTCACGACTGTCGTCTTCCACTAGAATTGGCGTACTTTCCTCAATGTGCGCTTCAAGCTCTTGCTGGAGCAGTGGAATATTCACCCCACAGGCATTCAGTGCTTCAACGGCAGAAGGCTCTCTGGTCATTGCCAGCAGCAAATGCTCAACGGTCACAAACTCGTGATGTTTTTCATTCGCTTCCCTAAACAGGCTGTTTATTGAGTATTCAATTTCTGGACTTAGCACGACTTAGTCTCCTTAGGCCTCTTCCATAGTACACAACAAAGGATGCTGCGCTTGACGAGAATGCTCGTTAACCATAACTACCTTTGTTTCTGCGATCTCTCTGGTGAATGTTCCACAGACTCCCTTGCCTTTTTGGTGTACGTTAAGCATGACACGCGTGGCAGATTCATAGTCTAGATTGAAGAACACCATCAACACCTCCACAACGAACTCCATGGGAGTGAAATCGTCATTGACTAGTATAACGCTGTAGCGTTTTGGTTCCTTCACTTTCGGGCGGGATTCCCCTACCGCCAAACCAGAATCACCCTCTATTTCATGCTTATTTGACATTTTGCCCCCAGCCTTACATCACCTGTCGTTTACATATTCTCGATAACACGATCACCGAACTCATCTGTGGACTGCACATCCGCATCGTCCATTTCATTCGCAAAATCGAAAGTCACTGTTTTGGCAGAAATCGCCCCTGAAATACCTTTCACAATCAGATCAGCCGCTTCCATCCAACCCATGTGGCGCAACATCATCTCCGCCGACAGGATAATCGACCCGGGATTTGCCTTGTTTTGACCGGCAATCATGGGCGCTGTTCCGTGAGTCGCCTCAAAAACAGCAATCGTGTCGGACAAATTAGCCCCCGGTGCGATACCAATACCACCGACCTGAGCCGCCAATGCATCTGAAATATAGTCACCGTTCAGATTAAGTGTCGCAACGACCGAATAGTTTTCAGGGTATAACAGGATATTTTGCAAGAAGGCATCCGCAATCACGTCGTTTAGAATAATGTCTTCGCCAGTGTTCGGGTTTTTATAAGACAACCACGGGCCACCGTCCAACTCGGTCGCACCAAACTCTCTACGTGCCAAATCAACACCCCAGCCCTTGAAGCCACCCTCGGTAAACTTCATGATGTTGCCTTTGTGTACGATAGTGACAACTTTTCGGTTGTTATCAATGGCGTATTGCAGTGCCTTACGCACCAAACGCTCTGTCCCTTCGCGCGAGACAGGCTTCACTCCGATTCCTGTTGTTTCAGGGAAGCGAATCTTTGTCACACCCATTTCGTTTTGCAGGAAGTCAATTACCTTTTTCGCCTCAGCCGTTCCCTGCTCCCACTCGATACCCGCGTAAATATCCTCGGAATTTTCACGGAAAATAACCATATCCGTTTGCTCAGGCTCTTTAACCGGACTTGGCGTACCTTCGTAGTAACGGACTGGACGCAGGCAGGTATATAAATCCAAGGTCTGACGCAGCGTGACGTTTAACGAGCGCATCCCACCACCTACTGGCGTCGTCAGAGGTCCCTTGATGGACACAACATACTCTTTCACGGCATCAATGGTTTCTTCTGGCAACCAAACGTCGCCCCCATACAGTGCATTGGCTTTTTCACCGGCATAAATTTCCATCCACTGGATGGCACGATCTGCACCGTAGGCTTTTTCCACAGCCGCATCCACCACCTTTTGCATGACGGGTGTTACATCCGCACCGATACCATCTCCTTCAACAAAGGGGATGATTGGCATGTTTGGTACATTCAGCGAATAATCGGCGTTGGTTGTAATCTTTTCACCCTGCGCAGGGACAGTGATATGCTGGAAACTCATGGTATGCTCCAAAAAATATTCAGTAAAATTATGTGGTTTCGCTACACACAGGCAGCAGTACCCGGCATTGTAGCAAGAATCGCCTGATAAATTATCGGCTTTGTTAATATAGATAGTTTGATATCCGATCAACCCGTGAATGGCAAAACTAATCGTTTAACTAATTTTATAATGCTTTAATATAAGCCCCCGTTTCAAAAATTCAATAGAGAAAAGACATGGCTTATCACGTTTACGGAATTGGTAACGCATTAGTGGACATGGAGTTTGAAGTTGCTGATACATTTTTACAGGAAAATGGTATCGAAAAAGGCCTGATGACCTTGATTGATGAAAGTCAGCAACAGCAGCTCTCCAACAGTCTAACCAGCACTTACCAGCTGGCTAAGCGTACGGGAGGCGGTTCTGCCGCAAATACAATTGTGGCCATTAGTGAGTTAGGTGGAAACGCGTTTTATGCCTGTAAGGTTGCCGATGATGAAGGGGGCGAGTTCTACATGAACGATCTCCATCAGGCAGGCGTTACTACTCGGCTGGATCAAATGAAGCACACAGGCGTGACCGGAAAGTGCATGGTCATGGTGACACCAGATGCCGAACGAACCATGAACACTTTCCTTGGCATTACCACAGACTTTTCTGTTAATGAATTACATTTTGAAGACCTGAAGCAGGCAGAATACATTTATGCCGAAGGCTATCTGGTTACTTCGGATGTCTCCCGTGCGGCAGTGCTGGAAGCCCGTAAAGTTGCGGCGGCGAATAGTGTAAAGACCGCCTTTACTTTCTCCGACCCATCAATGGTGACTTACTTCCGAGATGGTGTGGCCGAAATTATCGGTGACGGTGTGGATATTCTGTTTAGTAATCAAGAAGAGGCCACGATATTTACCGGTGAGGAAAACCTGGACGATGCCATCGCCGAATTGCAAAAACTATGTAGCACCCTGGTGCTGACATTGGGATCACAGGGTGCAATGGTGATCAAAGGCGACGAGCGGATTATGGTTGAGCCAGTACCCACTAAAGCAATCGACACCAACGGTGCCGGCGATATGTTTGCAGGCGCTTTTATGTATGGCATTACGCATGGCTTTAGTGAACTAAAAGCCGGTAACCTGGCCAGTGAAGCGGCCTCTATCATTGTTTCACGCTTCGGAACTCGCCTTGAAGCCAGTGAAAAACAGTACCTCACCGACAAATACTGCTGAATCAACGGATATTGAAATGACTCGTAAAATTCTTGTAACCAGTGCGCTTCCTTATGCGAATGGCCCAATCCACATTGGTCACATGCTCGAATACATCCAGACAGACATTTGGGCAAGATTCCAGCGCCATCGTGGCAACCAGTGCTATTACGTGTGCGCCGATGATGCACACGGTACGCCGATCATGCTCCGCGCTCAACAAGAAGGGATTGAACCACAACAGCTAATTGATCGCATCAGCGAAGAACATCAAGCCGATTTTGCGGGCTTTCACATCTCGTTTGATAATTACCACTCAACCCACTCCGAAGAAAACCGCCAGTTCTCGGAAAGTATTTATCTGGCTGCCAAAGCTGCCGGACACATCACCACCAAGATCATCAAACAAGCTTATGATCCCGAAGCAGAAATGTTCCTGCCGGATCGCTTTATTAAAGGAGACTGCCCAAAGTGTGGTGCCTCCGATCAATACGGCGATAACTGTGAGGCCTGTGGCGCGACCTATACCACGACAGAGGTGAAAAACGCTTATTCAGTTGTCACTGGCGCAACACCAATCGAAAAAGACAGCGAGCACTACTTCTTCAAGCTTGGCAACTTCACAGAGTTTTTGTCTGAATGGCTGGCGAGCGGCTCAGTACAAAAAGAAATCGTCAATAAAATGAGCGAGTGGGTTTCTGAGGGCTTGGCCGACTGGGATATTTCCCGTGATGCACCCTATTGGGGCTTTAACATTCCAGGCACTACTGATAAATATTTTTATGTGTGGCTGGATGCACCCATTGGCTATCTGGCATCGTTCAAGAATTTGTGTGACCGCATAGGTGAAAGCTTTGATGATTACTGGGCGGAAGGCTCGGACGCAGAGGTTTATCACTTTATTGGCAAAGACATCGCCTACTTCCACACGCTGTTTTGGCCAGCACAATTAAAATCAGCTGATTACCGTTTGCCAAGCGCGGTCAACTGTCACGGCTTTGTTAAGGTGAACGGCGAGAAGATGTCAAAATCTCGTGGCACCTTTATTCAAGCCAAGGTCTTTTTAAATCATCTCCCTGCAGAGCAGTTGCGTTATTATTTTGCGTCAAAACTTAATAACACCATCACCGATATTAACCTGGATTTGGCCGACTTCCAGCAACGCTCCAATAGCGATCTGGTGGGTAAAATCGTTAATATCGCATCCCGTTGTGCGGGCTTTATCAACAAGCGTTTTAATAACACCCTGTCTGCTGCATTACCTGACCCAGACTTATATGCCAAATTTACCGCAGCCAGTGATGAAATTGCAGAAAGCTACGAAACGCGTCAATACAGCCGCGCAATGCGTCAGATCATGGCCTTGGCGGATTTAGCCAATCAGTACATCGACGAGAGTAAACCTTGGGTACTGATAAAAGATGAGGACACCTTTGAGCAAGTTCAGGGAATTTGCACACAGGGTATCAATATGTTCCGCGCCCTGCTTTGCTATCTGAAACCTGTCTTGCCAGAGCTCACCCAAAAATCAGAAGTGTTTTTAAATGCCGGTGAACTCACGTGGGATTCACTACAGTCTCCGCTACTTAACCATGAAATCGCTCGGTTTAAACCGTTGATGACACGTATTGAGGAGACCCAGATTGAGGCCATGTTGCAAGAAAACAAGCAAGTGTTGGAAGCCATGCAAGCCGATGCGAATAAGCCAACATTAAGTGAGCATTTGATTAACGACCCGATCAAGCCAGAAATCACTTATGAAGACTTCGACAAAGTTGACCTGCGTGTGGCATTAATTGAGCACGCTGAAGCAGTTAAAGGCGCCGATAAACTCCTGCGACTGGTGTTGGATATTGGCGGTGAAAAACGTCAGGTATTTGCGGGAATCAAATCGGCTTATGCGCCAGAGGACTTGGTGGGCAAGCAAACCATTATGGTCGCCAACCTTGCACCTAGAAAAATGCGCTTCGGCATGTCCGAAGGCATGGTGCTAGCCGCAGGCCCTGGCGATAATGATTTGTTTGTACTCCACCCCGATGCAGGTGCAGCGCCGGGCATGCGTGCTAAATAATCCAAAAATCGACCAAGAAGCTAATGATTCACGGGCTTCTTGGTCGCTTTTTTTTATCTTTGTCATCTGCGGTAATCAGAATAAATCTGGCCAAGTCTTTCCGGTAGTTTTCTTCAATTTTCTTTCGTTCAATCTGGTTCTCGGTGATAGCCTGCTGATAGATATGTAAATTATCGAGAATATCCTCAATTTTCATCCCCAGCCTATTCTTGTCATTCGGATTCACTATCCTTTCATGGCGGGCTTCGAGTTTTGCCAAAGAATCAGACAGCTTTTTATGACGAACTTTAAGGATCTCTATACTACCATCGGCCATTTCCAACTTGCTCTGATACACACGCTTCAGCTCCTTAACCGTGCTAAACATTGAGCGCAGTTGCATATCCCGCATTTCCCGCAAATCCGACTCATATTTTTTAGCCTTGAGTATTTTTTGACGCTCTTTTTCCAGCTTGAGTGCCTCAATTTTTTTCTTTCGGGCTTTGGCTGACTCCACCTTGTGTTTGGTTAAACCATTTTTATTTAACTCTGTGTGACCGCTTTGCGCATAAGCCGGCGGTATTCTGTCACCGTAGTAAACTTTGCCATTATCATCGACCCAACGATACAAACCTGCCTGAGCAAAGGCACTCCAGGTGAAAATCAACACGGTTGGCAGAATAATTAGTTTCATCACACTCCCCTTAACCGGCCTCTATTGGTCTAACTTCGATAAGTGATCAAAACGAACTAGGGTTTCCTTGTACTGAGTCACCACCGTTTCACGATCGGCCTTGTTTAGCTTAATAGCCTTGCGATACTTTCGCAGGCTGTCATGAGCATTTTTGATCTGCATATCCAAGGTCAAACGCGTCATTTCGTCTTTTGTCTTTTCCCGCTGTTTACGCAGGCGAATCAGTTTTTGACTCAGACTTTCATCACGCGCAGACCAAATTCCAATACTCTGGTCAATCCGTGAAAGCTTTTTACGATAAAACGCAATGATTTCCTCGCGGTTTTCGTAAGTTGCCAAAAGCTGCTCATCTTTGCGCTTTTGTTCTTCCTCCAAGCGCTTGGCTTCGGTTAGCTCTGCTGCTAATTGATTCTTTTTCAACGCTTCTTCTTTTTTCAACCTGCGTACTTCCGCAGAAACCACGTGCTCTGCTTCCACTCCATTTTTATTCAGCGTGGTATGGCCTTTTTGTGCTATGGATGGCGGAACTCTGTCCGAAAAATATACCTTGCCACTTTCATCCACCCAGCGATACATGCCAGCCTGCGCAGCGCTACTAGCAAGCAAAATAATTGAGGCAATAAGCTTAATTGAAGTCATGATATTGGGGGTTATAATTGTTAGTATTGCCATCCATCCTATCACAGAGACTGTGCGGGTCATTTCATTTCCGACAAAAGCATAGAAACCGCACACCGAGCTACATAGCCATGACGACAGATTTTCAACTACATACCGAATACAAACCCGCCGGTGATCAACCAATGGCTATCGCTTCATTAGTGGATGGCCTGAATGACGGATTGTTACACCAAACTTTGTTGGGAGTAACTGGGTCGGGGAAAACCTTCACCATCGCCAATATCATCCAGCAAACGCAGCGCCCTACCATTTTGATGGCGCACAACAAAACACTGGCTGCGCAACTATACGGTGAAATGAAGGCATTCTTTCCAAATAATGCCGTTGAATACTTTGTCTCTTACTACGATTACTACCAGCCAGAAGCCTATGTACCGGCCTCTGGCGTGTATATCGAAAAAGATGCCTCAATTAATGATCACATTGAGCAAATGCGGCTCTCTGCAACCAAAGCACTGATTGAGCGACGTGACGTTATTATTGTCGCCACTGTGTCCGCGATTTATGGTTTGGGTAATCCAGAGTCCTACCTCAAAATGATGCTGCACCTTGATCGGGGCGAGCAGATTGATCAGCGGAAAATTTTACGCCGCCTGGCAGAACTGCAATATACCCGTAATGACATTGAGCTGGCGCGTGGTACCTACCGTGTACGAGGCGATGTCATTGATGTGCACCCAGCAGACTCTGACTATGAAGCGGTGAGGATTGAATTATTTGATGAGGAAGTCGAGCAACTGAGTTATTTCGACCCGCTCACTGGCGAAGTGTTGCGCAAGGTTCCCAGACTCACCATTTACCCAAAAACGCACTATGTTACGCCACGCGAAACGCTGTTGAATGCGGTAGAGCAAATCAAGGAGGAGTTACGTGAACGACTGACCGTACTACGCGACAATAATCGATTAGTTGAAGCACAACGGCTAGAGGAGCGTACACTTTATGACATCGAAATGATTATGGAAGTGGGCTACTGCTCAGGTATCGAAAACTATTCACGGTATCTTTCTGGTCGTCCTGCGGATGCGCCACCACCGTGTTTATTTGACTATCTGCCCAAAAATGCTTTGGTTGTCATTGATGAGTCGCACGTCACCGTTCCGCAAATCGGTGCCATGTATAAGGGAGATCGTTCGCGTAAAAATAATCTGGTGGAATATGGCTTCCGCCTCCCCTCAGCGCTGGATAATCGCCCATTGCGTTTTGAGGAATTTGAATGCCTCATCCCACAGGCTATCTATGTCTCCGCCACGCCCGGTAACTATGAAAATGATCACAGTGATAATGTTGCCGAGCAAGTCGTACGCCCCACCGGCCTAGTTGATCCAGTGGTTGAGATTCGCCCCGTTGCCTCTCAGGTGGATGATGTCATGTCAGAAATCACCATACGTGCGAGCCAAAATGAGCGTGTGCTGATTACCACACTCACCAAGCGTATGGCCGAAGACCTCACCGACTACTTACTGGATCATGATATCCGCGTCCGCTACCTCCACTCAGATATTGATACGGTTGAGCGTGTAGAAATCATTCGTGATCTTCGGTTGGGTGAGTTTGATGCCTTGGTGGGGATCAACTTGCTACGGGAAGGTCTGGATATGCCGGAAGTAAGTCTTGTCGCCATTTTGGATGCGGACAAAGAAGGCTTCCTGCGCTCTGACCGCTCATTGATTCAGACAATTGGTCGAGCAGCACGCAATGCCAACGGTCAAGCAATCTTATATGCCGACCGAATCACTAATTCAATGCAAGCCGCACTTGATGAAACCGAGCGCCGTCGCGCCAAGCAGATAGCGTATAACGAAGCCCACCATATTACCCCGAAGACCATTAACAAAAATATCGCGGACATTATGGAAGGAGCCTATAGTCAAGGGCGAAAACATAAACGCAATGAACGTAGCCGCAAAGTTGCCGAATCGCCTGCGGATTATCACTCGCTCACACCAGATAAGGCACTCAAGATGATTGCCAAACTTGAAAAAGAGATGTTCGAGCAAGCAAAAAATTTGGAGTTTGAAGCAGCCGCAAAAACTCGTGACGAGATTAGCAAGCTCAGGGAACAAGCACTGATTAACTAACCAACCCCGGCCCAGTCATTAAAGTGCTCGACCAGCTTTAGGATATTCGTTTGATAATTTTTTGTCGTACACACGATAAAGAGGAACCATAAAAATGGGAAAAGTAAATTTAATGAAAGCAGATATTCATCACATGACTAAGGTGGAAATTAATCGGTATTTAATACTATGACAATTGGCTTGATATATTAACCGATAGACGCCATATTAGGGCAATTAGCGAGGCTATAAACCATGCCCAAAACAACACCCATCGTACTCACCCTGATCATTATCAACTGCGCCTTGTTCCTCTTGAACGGTATGACTACTTTCGAGATGAACGACCTGCTCGGCTTGCATCATCCTGACAACAAGGACTACGGCATCTGGCAATACCTCACCAGTATGTTTATGCACGGCGGCGTTGCCCATCTATTATTCAATATGCTTGGCTTGTGGATGTTTGGTACTGCGCTTGAGAGCATCTGGGGTAGCAGGAAATTTTTATTCTTCTACTTTGCCACAGGGTTGGGCGCGGGGGTCATTTACACGTTAGTGAATAATTTTCAGTTTGATGCCGCAGCCAATGCACTGATGGCTGTGGGTATGCCAGACTATGAAATTCAAACACTACTGGAAATGGGACAATACCGCTTATACAACGGTGTGACTGAGGCTATGGTGACCGAAGCCTACCAGACGTTTAATACCGTGATGATTGGCGCATCGGGTGCTTTGTATGGTGTGTTGGTTGCCTTTGCCATCCGCTACCCAAATGCCAAGCTTGCGCTACTATTCCTGCCCTTCCCGGTTGCCGCGAAATACTTCGTCCCGATTTTGCTCTCCATTGATTTGCTATCCGGTGTCACTGGATTTTCACTATTTGGCGGGGGCATCGCGCACTTCGCACACTTAGGCGGCGCACTGATCGGGTTTCTGTTAATGCTGTATTGGCGAAATATCGGGCGCTAGCGTTTAGCGGAAATTCTCGTACATATACTCAACCCAGCCAAGACGGTCGTTAAAACCCTGGAGTTGGCTGGCGAGAGGCTCTGGGACTTCTTTGGGCCAGGTGATGCCATATCCAGGGTGCATCAGCAGCGGCCCAAGCAACGATGCCACGGCAATGTCAGCACGAGTGAAAGTGTCGCCTACCAGGAACACCTTATCGCCTAGTGTTTCAACAATGTTGTCCAATGCGGTTGATATTTTTTCCTCTGCGGCCTTTGCGCTGGCGTCATTGATCTTCATATACGCGCGCATCGCCTCAACCATTTTCGGAAATGCAAACCCCACGGTCATCCGGCCATACCACGGGCCATCCTGAGTCAGCATCGGCAGGATAATGTCTTTGTGATCCAACAACGTGTGGTAACACAACAGCCTGACAGCAGGGCCGATCTCACGGTCGGCAAACGATTCCCACGCTTCGACTAGTCTGGCCTCACCTGGTGCTTCCGGTGTTAGCTTGCGTCGTGAAAAGTTATTATCCAAATAAGTGATAATGTCCGACGAGCCCTGCACACACTGTCCATTATGTTCCAGAATAGGCAAACTGCTCCCGCCCGCCAGTTGTTTTGCCTTCTTGGCATGAGGCCCTATCAGCAAATTGACTTTGCGATAGGGTAACTCTTTAATTTCCAGGGCCCAACGAGCTTTTTCACAAAAATTAGAAACAGGAAACTGGTACAACCTCAGCATAGGACACTCCGAAAACGAGGGCTATTGGCGCGCATCACGCACACGATTTTACGTGGCGCGATGAACAGTCATTTGTGGGAACGGTATTCCCCAATTATTTTCATTACAGGCTCGCGTACAACTTTGTTGAATCACCCGCTCGATCTTAAAGTAGGAAGACGCAACTCGACTGTGCATGTTGACATAAATGAGATAGTCCAACGATGAACTATTGGCCTGTTTAAAGTCAACCAGAATATTCAGCACATGCTCGCCTAATCCTGCACTCTTTAGACCCGCCTGCACA
Source organism: Pseudomonadota bacterium (assembly GCA_002747455.1). Lineage (GTDB taxonomy): Bacteria > Pseudomonadota > Gammaproteobacteria > Thiotrichales > Thiotrichaceae > Leucothrix. The sequence goes on from PDPG01000054.1 coordinate 38,528, forward strand.
GCGTCACGAAGGACTTCAGGTACCAAGGTCAAGCTAATATCTAGGTGTGAATAATCAATACCAAAGACCGACGCAACACCGTATTGCCCACCACGTGTCAAGTTGTGGAATGACGTTTCATAGAATGTCGCCGTGGGGAAAGCGGTACGCATACCGCCTTTGGTTTGCACTTCAATCGTCTCAGGGGTCTGCACTAAAACCTCGGCTAGATAACCATCCGGCATCAATACCAGGTCACCTTTTTTTGATGGAAACCAGGCTTCATCACGGCTTAAGGGACGAGAGTTTAATTCAGTCATCTCCGACAAGGGGACTCGCAACACACCGTGTAGCTCTGGATTACGGAAGATACTATGAACATTAATATGCGCCACTTGCCAAGGCACACCTTTATAGAAAACCCGCTCACCCTCACGGATAGAACCTAAATTCAATAATATTCTGGCTTCATGGATATAACGCGGCAACAACTCCCTCATTGCCAACGCCAAGCCAACAAATACAATGATCAGAATGGCTAGCAGCAACAGATCATCACGCGTATAAAGCACCACCACGATAGTAATGACGATCAATAAAGTGGTCAGCGCACGGTATAAGTAATACGCCACACGATAACGCGTCTGGGAAATTTGCTTCTTACCATCCTTGGCGGCGGCACGCTTACGGAACGTCACCAACCAAAGCAGTAACTTCATCACGGCCCAGACCAACACTGAGGCAACCAATGCAATGAGTAGAGTAGTTCCTCGTCCCTCAAAAAAGGACTTCATTGAACCAACAAGATTGTCCTGCCAAGCTTCATTATTCCCCAGCAAGCTTTCCAATTGAAACTCAGCAAGCTCAATTTCCCGTTGATTATCTTCTTTTTTCTTCTTCCAGGCCTTTAGTGTCTCTTGTAGTTTGGCAGTGATGGCTTTCGCAGGCTTTAAAGCAAGGCGGCTTTCTACAGATTCAATCGCACGATCAATTTCTTTGGACTGTAGGTTTCGGTTAATAATAATCGACCGCAAATGCTCTGTTTTTCGAGGCTTTTCAGTAAGATCTTTAAGCCCTTTAAGCACCGGTTGAGTAATGAGAACTAACTCTTCTTCCCAGTTAAACTTTTCTTCAGCTTGTCCGAACGCCTCAAGATTAATGCCGCCGGTGGCAACTTGTTCAAATGATTTTTTTAGTTTTTTAAGGTCAGCAGTAACAACATCCAACTCTGCTTGAATGTCTGGTTTGAGCGTGGCATCAGCAGACTTTAGTTTTTTCTGTAAACTTCTCTGTTCTTTGACTTTTTCCTCAATCGCCTTTTGAGTGCTCTCCAGACTCTCCAGTGCATCCTGTTGCTTTTTCTTTTCTTCGGCAGCCTTGATTTCTTCCGGAGTCAACTCCGGTACTTCCGCTTTTTCTGCTTCGACAGCCGCCTGTGGTGGCGCATCAGCCGATTTATCGGGGCCTTTTTCGGGGTCTTTTGCAAAAACTGTTACTGTTAATGAAAGAAATAATGATAGAAATAAAAATTGGATAAAACTGCGCATTTTTACGACACCTTAATAACGTCTGCCTAGTGTATTGCAAAAGCACATTCCTGTCGCTTAACAGTTGTTAATGACAGCAAGCAATGACTACATCAGGAGGGCATATCTCAGCCGATTTAGATTAAAGTTAAGCTCTTGAGCGAATTATTTAAAACGAATGGTCTTAATCGCCAGCTTTCCTGAACGAATTTTTACTTTTTGGTTTGTCACCAATCCGCCGTAATTGACCCGAACAATCAACTCCTGTGGTGGCAGGTCATATCGGACGCTGGAAACCTGACTAGAGCGCCTGACCTCACGACCGTTTGGCTGATATATTGCAATATCAGCAAGCAGACCCTGCCCTGTTTCTGCTGATACGATATTCACTTGTAGGCCACCACGCTGCACCTCGCGGCGCTGTGCCACCGCTGTCGTTGTCGCGGGCGCTCGTGACACAGGTGTCTGAACACTCGGCGCAGTCGCTGGCAATCGGGTGGGTGCTGAATTTTTCGGTTGCAACTTAAATACTTGCCGACGCACCTGACCTCCACGCACAAACAGCTCAGTCGTTTTATCTTGATATCCGCTTGAGCGCACGGTCACTTTGTACTTCCCGCTGGGCAGCTTGTAGCCAATGGACTCCACATAGGTTTTATGCACCACCAACTTGCCCGCAGGATTCTGAATATAAAAGTTAGACTTAATCGGCTTGTTACTGGTGGCGGTTTGTGAGAATAACTCCAGACGACCTGTTTTTGCCTTATCCTTAGCCGGTGTTGTTGTCACTGGCTGCTGTGTCGTCGTCGCTGGCGTTGATGCTTTTGATGCCGTTGTTGCAGAGCGGACGGCAGGTGCGGCTGTTGGCGCACTCGCTCCTGTCGCACTTGGCATGTGGAAAATCTTATGTACGCCACGATTCGCCTGCACTTTAACCTTCGCTACAACACGCGCTGTGCCCTTACGTGCAGTAATACGATAGTGACCAGCCGGTAAACGAAACTGTTGCGTGCTGACACCTTTCACACTCTTAACATTTTTACCATTGAGCTTTTGAATATAGAAACTGACATTCGTGGGGCGATTACCCACCTTCGTCAGTGCTGACAACCTCAGGCCGCCCATTGCTGGTGACTGGGTACGAGTAGCAGGTACTGCCGTTGCCTTGGTCCCTGCTGTCGCCGCCGGACGGTCTGTGTTGGCTGCCGGTGTGGTCTGTTGAGCTGTTGTCGCTGCCCCCTGATCCGTGGTCGCAGGCTGAGCCGCCTCCCCCGCCAACGCTGGCACAGCCAGTTCAAACACCTCAGCACCACTTTGCCCTGCTTTCACCCCCAAAAAGCGCACTAATTTGGCCTCACCTTGCGTAACGGTGATCTTGTAGTCCCCTGCAGGTAAACTCAAGGTACTCTTTGCCGTGTCTTTAACCAAAGCGACAGGCATTCCATCACTGTTCTCAATCATAAAATCCGCCATGACTGGCTGACCGTTCAATGGGTTAGCGGTGCTTAAAGTCAGTGTTCCAAATGTTGCAGACTGATCCGACGTCTGGGTCTCAACACTATCCGTTGTGGTGGAATCATGGTTATCAATCGGCTTGATCTTGATCGGTGACTCACGCGTCCCCTGGCCGTTTTGTGCCGTAGAGTTCGTTGGCTTGACTGCAATAGATGGCGGCTTCACCTCGACCGCAAGTGCCTTGTTTTCTGAATTTTCCGTCTTCTCCATAGCAGAGGGTTGTTGCTGAGCAGCTACCTGCACCACCTGATCCGGCCCATTCAGCATATTCACCACGCCAAAACCTGCAAAAAACAACAAAGTTCCAACCACAATGCCACTGATCAGGTACTTCAATACTTTGGAAACATTCATCAAGCCGTTCTCCTTAACGCTTTTTTATTTTGTTATGAGCGCTCATAGTAACAAGCGTCAGGGGATGACCCAAGCTTGTCAGATGTAGAAGTCATGACAATAAATTCAGATACCACTATAGAACCTGACAGCGCGTTAATTATTACCAAATAAAGCCAACGCACCATCTGCCACATATTGTACTGACAAGGCAGCCAATAGCACCCCCAGCAAACGGGTTAAAATCTTCTTACCGGTATTCCCGATGTATTTATCCAGCATTTCAGCTAGCGTTAGTGTGAAGGCAGTCATTAGCAATAAGGCGAAAATGATAAACACCAGGATCACTACACCCACCCAACTATTATCTGGTGTGGCGTGAGATAACTCAGATGACAGTAAGATAGTTGCCGAGATGGTTCCCGGCCCCGCCAACAATGGAATCGCCAGCGGAAATACGGCGATATTGGCGATGTGCTCTTTCATAACCGACTTGGAGACTTCCTCTTTACGCTCTTGCCGCTTTTCATAGATCATTTCAAATGCGGTATAAAACAACAGCAAACCACCTGCTACCCGAAAGGCACTCACGGTAATCCCCATTGCATCCAGCACCGCAGTACCCGTAATTGCAAACAATGTCAGAATGGCGAACGCCACCACCACACCACGCAAGGCAACAGAGCGACGATCAACACTTGACAAGCCAACGGTTAGACTCAAAAACACAGGCACATTGCCAATTGGGTCCACTGTAACAAACAGCGTCACAAAGGCATTTAAAATTAAATCAAAAGATGGCATAAGCTAAAACGTCACCGTATTTATCGACGCCCAAATGTAACACATTTTTGGCTAAATCGTAGAAAACTACTGGGTGTTAGCCGAGCATCGTGTGTGGCACTTTTGAGTAAAATTTAAATCCATTTTGCCTATTGCCAGCCTAAAAGCAGGCAGCATAGAATGCCCGTGACACTTAATTTAGAGCGAGGGGTAAAGAATGATTGAGAAGCGTAATTTTTACATCAATGGTGAGTGGGTTGCGCCCGCTGTGGCCAATGATTTTGAGGTGATTGACCCATCGACCGAAGAAGTTTGTGCGGTTATTTCACTGGGTAGTCAGGCGGATACTGATGCAGCCGTAGCTGCGGCCAAAGCCGCTTTTGATAGCTGGAGCCAGACGACAAAAGCAGAGCGCCTTGCCATTTTGGAAAAACTGGCCGATATTTATGAATCGCGCAGTGAGGAAATGTCCCAGGCCATGTCGGTTGAAATGGGTGCTCCTATCGACCTGGCTCGCAGTTCACAAACAGGCGCTGGCATCTGGCATTTGCGTAACTTTATTGAAACGCTCAAACAATTTGAGTTTGAGCGGCCACTCAACGCACAGTCGCCTAATGATCGCATTTTGTACGAGCCAATTGGTGTCTGCGCTCTGATTACGCCGTGGAACTGGCCAATGAATCAAGTGGTATTAAAAGTTGTGCCCGCATTGGCAGCGGGTTGCACAATGGTGCTAAAGCCTTCAGAAATTGCACCACTGTCCTCTCTGTTATTTGCTGAAATGATTCATGAAGCAGGTGTTCCAGCCGGTGTATTTAACCTTGTCAATGGCGATGGCATGGGCGTTGGTTCACAGCTCACCAGCCACCCGGATGTTGACCTCGTTTCCTTCACTGGCTCTACCCGCGCAGGTGCAGCCATCAGCAAGAGCGCCGCCGACTCCGTTAAACGTGTCTGTTTGGAGCTAGGTGGCAAAGGGGCGAATATTATATTTGCCGACGCTGACGCTAATGCGGTCAAGCGTGGCGTATTCCACTGCTTCCAAAATACTGGCCAGTCTTGCAACGCACCAACTCGCATGTTGGTTGAGCGTTCCATTTATGACGATGTTGTAAAAGCCGCTCTGGCCGCTGCGGAGCAATGTACTGTTGACCTTGCCGCGCATTCTGGCAAGCACATTGGGCCGGTGGTTTCACAACTACAATATGACAAAATCCAACAATTAATTAGTGCAGGTATTGAGGAAGGCGCACGTTTAATCACCGGCGGTCTAGGTCGCCCTGAAGGATTTGATAAAGGTTATTTCGTTAAACCGACCATTTTTGCTGATGTGAATAATCAAATGACTATCGCCCGTGAAGAAGTGTTTGGGCCAGTACTCACGATTATTCCATTTGATACCGAAGAACAAGCCATTGAGATTGCCAATGACACGCCTTACGGGCTAACCAATTATATCCAAACGCAGGATGGTGCTAAAGCTAACCGTGTTGCGCGGCGTTTACGCTCGGGCATGGTGGAGATTAACGGAAAGTCTCGCTCCGCAGGTGCGCCGTTTGGTGGTTACAAGCAATCCGGAAATGGTCGAGAAGGTGGCGTTTGGGGGCTTGAGGACTTTCTTGAGGTGAAGGCGATTGGTGGCTGGACACCGGAATAAGCCGCTATCTGGTTCGTGTTTGTTTAAAAAGTGCGTGGATCGTGACCCGATAAACGGTCGATTCGCGCATTAAAGGGTGTAATGACAATATATTCACAAACCCATCGGAGACAGCCATGTTTAAGAAATTTGCAATCACAGCCGTATCAATCACTGCCTTAGTAATGAGCGCTCAGGCGAGCGCGGCTCGTTATTCATCATCAGAAATTGACCAACAACAAAAAGAGCAAGCCGTCATGATTGCTCAGGGAATCAAGACGGGTATGCTCACACCAAGCGAAGCGAAACAGCTTAAAACACAACAACAGACAATCGCAGCACTGGAGAAAAAGTATCGTGCAAACGGGCTGCAAAGCTGGGAGTTAAAGACTCTGAGCAGCAAGTTGCATGAAGCACGCATACAAATCAACAAACTGACAAAAAACAACGTCAACTGCAAGGGACAAGCTGATGGTCGGAGGCGACAGCCTGTTGTTATTGGTCGTTGCGATGGCTCACGTCAACCACGTACTACGGATGGTCGTGGCACGAAAGGTGTAGTCATCGGACGGTAAGCGGTCACACACAATCGACCGTTGGGGGCAGCTTTCGAGCTGCCCTTTTTGTTTTCCAGGAAAGCCACTGGTTGCGTGGCTGCTAGGAAAATTATGGCACTTAATTGCAGCCTCACTACTTAGCCACGGTTTCTCCAGCGCTTGAGCAGCAGTGAGTTACTCACAACACTGACTGATGACAAGGCCATCGCTGCACCTGCCAGTGCGGGGCTAAGGTAACCCATCATGGCAATAGGAATACACACGGCATTGTACGCAAACGCCCAAAACAGATTTTGATGGATTTTACGCGCAGTGGCGTTAGCAATATCCAGCGCATCAGCGACCAGTGTTGGTTTCGTCCGCATAAGCGTGATACCCGCCGTTTCCATAGCCACATCCGCACCACTGCCCATCGCAATACCTAACTCGGCAGCCGCCAGCGCCGGTGCATCATTAATCCCATCACCAACCATAGCGACATGCCTCCCTTGTTTGCTGAGTACTTCAACAACACTGGCTTTTTCATCCGGCTGCACATTAGCTGTCACAGACTCAATGCCCAACTCACTGGCAATACGATGCGCTGAGGCTTCATTGTCTCCGGTCAGCAACAAGGTATGAATGCCCTTGGCATGTAAGGCAGCAACAGCAGCTTTGGCATCGGGGCGCGCCTCATCAGCCAGTGCAATAAGCCCCTGAACAATGCCCGCTTTTGTAACACACACAACCGTTTGCCCACCCTCACTCATCTGCTGCATACTCGCTTGCAATGAACCCGTATCCACCGCAGGTGTTATCACACGGCTGCAACAGGAAGGACGAGCACTTTTACCAGCAGAGGCATCCGTCTGAGCAGAGTCTGCACCCAGGGCAAATGCCACCTTACCAACACGCACCTCCTCTCCCTGAAGATTTGCACTCACCCCTTGGCCAATACTAGCTTTAAAGTTTTCTGCAGTGTATAGGTCTAATGATTTTTCACGCGCAGCATCCACCATCGCTCGCCCCAGCGGATGCTCGGAGCCTTGTTGCACTGACGCAGCCATGACCAGCAGGTCTTCTTCTGATCCCAGCATTGCCTTAACGGCTACCACTTCCGGCTTACCAATGGTTAAAGTGCCAGTTTTGTCAAAAACCACTGTGTCGATATGGCTGGCACGCTCCAGTGTTTCAATGTCTTTTATTAAAATACCGGACTTTGCCGCCGTGCCAGTTCCCGCAACCAGTGCAGTCGGTGTCGCCAGCCCCAAAGCGCATGGACAGGCGATCACCAAAACGCTTACTGCAACCGTTAAGGCCGTTTCAAAACCTGCGCCAAACAGCAACCAGCCAATCAAGGTCAACAGCGCCAACACCAATACTGCTGGCACAAAAATCCCGCTAATACGATCCACCAAACGCTGGACGGGGGCTTTACCCGCCTGCGCCTGCTCCACTAGATGACCAATGCGCGCCAGTGTGGTGTCATCGCCAATGCGCTCGGTGCGAATGCGCAGCGCACCCTCACCATTCATAGCACCCGCCACCACCTGATCACCTTTGACCCGCAATACGGGCATTGGCTCGCCAGTTAGCAAACTTTCATCCAGCTCACTTTCACCGCGCATGACCACGCCATCCACCGGAATACGCTCACCGGGGCGAACCGCGACCATATCACCAATTAACACCTCGGCAATTTTGACCTCAACCTCCTCGGCATTACGCACGACACGCGCCGTATCCGGCCGCAATGCCATTAAGCCACGCAAGGCAGAAGACGCAGAGCGCTTGGCACGAGACTCCAGTACCTTCCCGGCCAGCACCAGGGTAATCACTACCGCAGCCGCTTCAAAATAGACATGCCCGGCAGCACCGCTACCGCGCGTCAAGACTTGCCACAGGCTAAAGAAATAAGCAGCAGACGTACCCAATGCCACCAGAATATCCATATTGCCGCTGCGTGCTTTCAGCGCACGCCACGCACCTTTGTAAAACCGTCGGCCAATCCAGAATTGCACTGGGGTGGCCAAAGCCAGCTCCAACCACACGGACATATGCACACCCGGCCAGATCATCATGGCGATCATTTGCATCACTAATGGCAAGGTAAATAAAGCGGCGATGGTTAATTCAATTAAGTCATGGTGAGCGGTCTGATGTGCCTCCGCCTCCTGATCCACCATTTGTATATCGGCATCTGCCGTCGCAGTATAGCCCGCATCATTAACTGTTTTTAAAAGGGTATCAAGATCACACTGCCCCGGAATAACACTGATATTGGCACGCTCCAAAGCCAGATTGACATCCGCTTTAATCACGCCCGGCAACGCCCGCAGCCCCTTCTCAACACCACTGCTGCAACCGCTACAAGTCATGCCCTTAATATGCACCAAGAACTGCTGCTCACGAACACCAAAGCCCCCTGCTTTAATGGCATCGCTTAACTGCGCGGGATTGATGTGATCAGCATCATAATGAATGTCCGCCTTTTCCAGTGCCAGATTGACCGTGGCGTGGTGTACCCCCTCCGTTTTATTGAGTAGCGTTTCAACACTGGAAGCACAGCCTGCGCAGGACATACCACTAACTGGCAAGGCTATTTGGCTGACTGCCATACCATCATTTATCTCAACGCTCATAGCGACCTCATTACTCCGTTGCTCAACAAAGACATATTTACACGTTCGACACTATGTTAGAGACATCCATGATTCCACAGTGGAAGTGATAGGCCGCTCAAACAGAAAGTGAGGCATATTAAGCTTTATGCCTCACCTGCTCAATACCCTTTAAACTCAGGCTTCCGCTTATTGATAAACGCCTGCACACCTTCGCGGTAGTCAGCCGTTTGGCAAGCCAGACGCTGCAAATCACGCTCTAGATCCAGTTGGGTATTCAGGTCATTACACTCTGAGGCGTTGATTGCCTGCTTGATATAACCTAAGCCCTGCGTTGGTTGAGCCGCCAAATGTGCCGCCAAGTTATTGACCTCTGGCATTAACTGATCATCATCCACACATTGCCAGATCATGCCCCACTGCGCTGCCTGCTCAGCACTGACTTTATCTCCCAACATGGACAAGCCCATCGCACGGGCACGACCAACCAGGCGTGGCAATGTCCACGTTCCACCGGCATCCGGTACCAAACCCAAGCGACAAAATGCCTGAATAAACGAAGCAGAACGTGCTGCAATTACAATGTCGCAGGCCAACGCTATATTAGCGCCAGCACCTGCCGCCACACCATTTATGGCACCAATGACCGGCATTTCAAGCGTCATAATTGCCCGAACCAGCGGATTGTAGTTCTTCTCCAGCGAATCACCCAAATTAATTGGATTATCACCACTCACGTCATCATCGGATAAATCCTGTCCGGCACAAAAACCACGACCATTACCCGTAATGACCAGGCAACGCAGTGATTTGTCGGCCTGAATGGTATCGAATGCGGCATGTAGCTCCTTTAGCATTTCACCATTGAAACTATTCAGGCTGTTTGGACGGTTTAGGGCGAGTGTCGCAATTCCTGCGTCAATCTGAAGTTCTATTGTGTTGTAACTCATTGTTGGTCCTTAGAATTTTTTACAATTAATCTTAAGCGCCGGGCAGCGGCTCGTGTGGTCATATTGGGAATTGACACACCCGAGCGTTATAAGGCAAATATGTTTTTTCCTCAATAGTGAGCTTTACATATCGACCTACAGCAGTGAGTGCCTGAATTTCTGCGCATCGCCAGATTTTAAGGTATAACCAAGCTCACCAGACTCTTGATCAATCTCATCCAAAATTTGCCGAGCAAAGTCAACCTGACCTCGCTTAGCGCACACCTTGGCCTGTAACAGTGCAGCAGATATTTTCCGCAAGCGCATGCCATTTCTTTTTGATATAGCCACTGCTTATGCGGCCACTTTCCCGGCTTGTACCACTTCACCTTCTGCCAGCATCACTTCCGCTCTCACCTTCAACGTTTCTGCCAACATCTTCTGTAGCCCCATGTTTTTGGCATAGCCTTCAGTCTGACGGAGAATTTTCAACGCTTCACTGCGTGCCTTAATATCCCGCATCAACCTGGCGCGAGCAATCAGGGTGTAATGGAAAATATCTTCTTGTTGGGACTGATTAGCGGTCGTTTCCGACAGTAGCAAATAGTGCTTGGCGTCATCCACCTTCCCCTGAACACGCAACAGATCTGCTAAATGTCGCTTAAAGATACTCGCTGCACGCAGTTGCCTTCTCTCAAGTACTGCGTCAATGACTGAGCGATAGCCCTTCTCAGCCTGAGAAAAGTTACCCGTTAGATGATCGCACAAGGCTCGATAGCCTTTGGCATAGAGCAGGGAAACCGAAGTCGTGCCATAGGGTGTCACAACCAACTCGCCAATTATCTGATCCAGCAACAATCGCGCATCACGGATGTTTCCCAACTCAATTTCAGTCAATGCCAAATTAATCGTAACGCGCCTTCTGGGTGCCCCTACTGCCTGATCTTCATCTCCATGCTCTATCGCACTGAGTGCTCGAAGTGCTTGGTTATAAAGCACATTCGCATCAAATAGGCGTCCTTGCATAAAGCTCACCACAGCATATTCATTATACAGCCAAGATATTTCTTCCTGGTAAAATGGCTGATTAAAACCTATTTCAAACTGCTCGATACTAAATGCATCCGTGTCTACGCCTTGAGCCTGTCGTACTCTTTCCCGATACTCCGTCAGGCCGACTGCACAATTTAGAATATCTTGAATCCAGGATCGATAGGCTTCATACGGTTGTTTCTTGTGAAATTTACCCAGCTTTCCAAGCCGTGACACTGCACCAATCGAAAACGAGCCTCTCAGAATGGCATAAGCCCCCCTGATAACTGCACTGGCCTTATAAAACCCGTCTACACTCACCTCAAAGTCTTGTTTCGAGTTGACCAGGTCGGTGTTTCTCCCGGTAAATAACCGGTTTTGGGATAAACTGTATTGCAAGAGTTTCGACACAAAGTTGAAGTGCTCAACATTTGGAACCCCGCGACGAGACTGCACTTGGGCACAATAAAATGTGCTTTGGTAAGGGGCTTCTGACACGCCATACTGAGTAATGTAATTCATATCGCGGGTAATCACTTCCACTGCATCACGGTGCAAAATGTAAAGACACCTCATTTTTTCTTTGTCATCACCACGACAGGACTTTACCCGAATCACCAATCCTCGCCTGACCAGCATATCCAGGGCTAGCTGAACCAGTTCACTACTTTCTACCCTCCCCCGGTCATTATCCACCAAACTGTCTGGTGTTAAGCGAGACACCAAGTCTGGGCAACTCATCAAAACACATGGCTGTACCGGATAGCTAAACAAAGCAAGATGACGCATGATGACATCAAGTGTTTCCACCTTAACTTTCAAGGCATCGTCCGTGGTTGATTTAAGTGAACACGCAGCCTTTTTTGACAAGCAATCCTGATCCAAACGACGATATTCAATGATTGACTGCTTCATCAAATCCCGTTCAGCTCCCTGTCCGACGACAATTGCCAAGTGCCCCAGCAACTCAGATAAGTGGTCGCTAAACTCCCTTGTATTATTCCTCAAATCACGACGACGTTCATCATCATGCACGATGGTAAACCAATACAGTAACCTGACAACAATCTGTATATACACCACTCGCGACTTGATAAAATCAATGAGATCCCCCCATCTTTTCCCGCCGGCATTCTTTTTCAAATTGTTATAGACCAGCTTTCTCACTGCTAGTCTCATGTCATCATCTTTCAAGAATGACTCAAAATGCCGTTCAGCAACAGTAATTGCCATATCCAGCGATTGCTCAATACTTGCCCGTGGCAAACGCCCCCAATGTTTTAACCATATTTTTTTATCTTTGCGAAATTTGTACTGACTTTCATTATCTTGCACAACTTTAGGCACGCACTCATCGGCGGTCTGAAGCTGCTCACGAGATAGATAGCGAATCGGGAACTTCTGCTCCACTGCAATCAATAATAAATCCACACAGTTTGGCTTTTTATCATCTTCATGTTCAGGGTTTTCAGTACCTTTCCCTGTCAAAATCCTAAAGAACTCGCGATGAACAGGGTTGTACGCATCCCCATTCTCATCGACTAAACGACACAGCCCTGACAAGCAAATAAAGACCTTTGAATCCGTTTTTTCCAACTCAGACAACGCCAGCTTTAACAGCCATAAACCAGTGTTTCGATCAGGCTCATTGCTGCCTATAACATCTGGTAAAAGCTCAGCGCGCTTAGTCTCCGTCACTTTTGTAATGAAACGAACCAAAGCAAAGATGGTTGAAGTGAATTCTAATGTAAACGTTAGGTGCGCAAAGAAGCCACCATCATATTCAACATAGTCCTTAATCCCTCTTTCATTCTGGAAGATATATCCAAATGGGTAAGGGTAATAGTCTTTTTGATTGCGCTCATCCGGAGAAAAGCGCTCACTCAGGAAGCATGCGATACTCCCTTTGCCACCACACTTAGGAGTAACAGCCCTTTTAATACGCACGCCCGAAGCTGCTTCGTCAGCCTCCAAATTAGCCAGCTCATTGAGGTAATGCCCAAAATAAGACAACTTACTCGTATTGCCTGAGTACTTATAATCAAGGTAGTTTTTTAATTCATCGTCGGGGTAAATGTAAGCCGCCCTTTGCCTCACCCATAACAATGGCGCAGTGGCTCTCTTTGTCAATTCGCCATAATGGGCAATACGGTAGGCTGGTCTAATCTTCCAGTTTTGCCACCAATCAACCCGCTTCTTTGCAAGCTCTTGCAAACTTTCCTCAAGAGCCCTACTGCGGATTCTGCTATGTAATGCCAATATAATTCGGCGCAGGATTCGTACCTGAAAAATCGGTATAGAAATTTCTTCGAGTGTCGACACTTTACACTCAGATAGTTTTGCCCTGGATAAAGATTTTTTTGCGACAGCATCCAGTACTTCAAAGGCAACATTAATCTCTCGGCTTGCCAATCTTGCTACATCTGAGCTGAGATTTGTCCTCTCCCTTATTTGATGCCGTTTAATCCGACTTACAAAGTCAGCCAGGCGCTGATCATCTTTAATAACACATTCCGTTGCACCATCCTCAACTTTCAACACTTCCAAGAGTAGATCTAAATAATAACGATCCTTGCGCAACTGTTTGTGCCTGGGGTTATCACCACCGTCAACAAAGATCGTATAAACACCATAATTCTTGTACAGTGTGTGGGACAGGCCAATGTTTTCCCCTTTAAACCGCTTACTGGTACTGGATAAAAGTAGAGCATAGACACAGCCACTTACATCATCCATTTGGCGATGTCGAGCGGTAAAATCTCTAAGGGGTGCAATGACATCCGATTCATTAAACCCCGTGCCAACAAATAAAATATCTGACCCATTAAATACAGCATGACGGGCTTCTTCAAATGAGCGCCTCAGGTTGGTAGAGCTTAAGTAAAGCCGCTCATAATCCAGCTGTGTAATGACCATATTGTCAGGATCATCAACCCGACCGTGCAGGTGAAATACCAGCGCGTCAAAGTTCCCGGGAAACGCACCAAATGTAAATAAATCCCCAAGATTTCCCTCACCAATTGTGGAACTGCGAACCGCCCTCTTTAGTCCATTCGATAGGTCATGTTTGGATTGTTTAACACTATTTTTATTGACTGGTTGTTGTAAAAAATCCAGAAACTCACGATGCCCTGTATCCTGATGATTCGCGTAACGTGTAGCCAACATCCGCTCAATTTCAATATCATAGTTCAGTGTAAGGAATCGACGAATCTCAAGGTCATCATACATGACTGCCAAGGGATCCAGATGCTTTCTAAACAGACCTTCCAGTAAGCTTTCATAATCAAATGCGGCATCCACCCCATCATTCTCTGCGAGTTCTTGCGCCAGCCTGTGACAAAGAATCGCAATACGGGCATTACTATTGACGCGACTTACTTTTGAGGAATCATAGCTAACACGTTGATAGTATTGGCTATACCTTTTCTCCAAAGCCTTGCCAACTAATTCTTTCAACTCCGCTGTGGAAGATTTTGGCTTTGGGGCAGGCTCCCCCAACCTTTTGAGTATTTGTCGCCAGTATTGCTTTTTCTTACTACCCTCAGACTGCTGATCCAGGCCATCAAGCGTGGCATGGTAAAAATCAATCAAATCCGTTTTGGAAAATTGATCTGCGATATTTTCCCTTAACTCGCCAAGCAACTCTGCCTGAGTTTTTTCATCATCCGGGAGTACAAAAGTAGCGAGATCCTCGCAAATACTTAAGAAGGTTGTAATGAACTCTGGGCGATCCCTCAAGGATTGAGGTATATCCACATAACTCCGATCTTTACCTCTGGCATCCTCTAATGCTTGATAGCGAGACGTTCGTTTACCTTCCTCAAAATCTGGGCCATCTGGACGATACCTGAGTCGCATGAACAGAGAAACAAACTCCTCCCATGCACTATCGAACTCAGGAGAAATAACAACAGATCGGGAATTTGTATTTCCCCTTAGAGACTTTAGACGGTCATAGTTCTTCTCGACGTGGTGGATATAGGCATTCACCAAATCAGCCCAAGCAGGACGGCCATACTCCATGGTGATGCCTGAGGCCGTAAACGCAATCATACGTCGCATGCTTAGGGCTCTAGCCAGTGCCTCAACACCACGTTTTTCAATACCCCCAGATGTAAAATCTGAATAAGCAAAATCGTCATTGTACGTCTTCATCCCTGCCCCCTGATAACCAGTTGGCACCCATACTATAGGAACAAAAACGAACAAACAATAATCAGAAAAGTCTTCGAATAAAAAGCTTTAATCCTACAATCACTAAAGGCTCTCACCATTATAGATAACTACCAGCCAAATTTCGATCAAAAGTATACCCATGTGTTTTGTTATTCGTTCGATAAAGCGCCGCTTTTTTAGTCCCCGTATCGCGCATTTCTCCCGTTTCTTCGAGAGCATCCGAACTTTCGATCCTCCGGTACAAACTTTTCTTCTGTACAGGATGCCTTAAGATAATCTCAACTGCTTCATGAAATTCATTAAAGGTGAATGACTTACCTAAACAATAAGCAGGTAACAAGGAATAACGAGCCTTCTCCCGTAAACGCTGAACTGCATCGTCAATGATTACACTGTGATCAAAGGCCAATGGCGCATAATCATCTAATTCATCAACTGGCACCCACTTAATTTCGCTCACGTCATCACCGACAGTTAACTCACTCACAAAGCGCATTAGAACGAAATACACAGTGCTGATGCTCCACCCTCTTTCATCACGCTCCCGACCTGAGTACGTCTTCAGCTGTTCCACAAACTCCAATCGAATCCCCGTCTTTGATTGCAATTTTTTAATGGCAGTCTCCTTCGTTGAAGCATCCTCTTTTTCGTTGACGATACCTCCGGGTAAACTCCATTGATTGGGATAGCTATTGGCATTTTTTTTCCTTTTGACCAACAATATCAATAACTTACTATCTTTAACGGTGAATGCAACAGTATCCACTGCAACCAAAATATCCTGAATAATTTTCTCTTTTCTAATATCTGCCATTACTATATTCTCAAACTTGTCCCTATGACACTATTCATCACTCGCTACATCCTATTGTCTATGAAGTAAACAAAAACTATTGACTATGGTGAACTATTAATCTAATATCAATTTTTGTCACTAAGACAATATCAACCATAACTCAAGGAGACCTCGATATGGATAAAATGGGGGAACGAGCGATTAGCTTTATGGTCAAAGGGTTCATTGTAATCTTCTGCATTCTCTTTGCTACATTGGTTATTTTCTCAGCCAAGCCGCGTGCGTCAATGGAGAACATGCAACTGACCAGCACATCACAGATACATGAATCACTAGGCTCACTACAGTGAAAGAGTATCTGACACAACTGCTCAACCTATCAACTGTAATCATTATCACGATAGTAGCGAGCATTGCAATTATTGGCACAATAACTGCCGCAATTAAGTCTATTGAGGCGATTATTGTATACCTATGAACGTCATCACTGAGATATAGCTCCTACATTGAACGATGTAGGAGCTTTTATGCTTTATCCTCTGCCATTCCCATAATAAACACAATCGTCTTCTTAACCTGCTAACGAGCCAGCATCTTGACAAACACCGGACTGGGGGTATTCTCGCGGTGTCGCCAACAGTTTGAGTTTGGATCAGTCGCATGATGCCGAAAAGCCGGGCTTACTATCGAAAACAATCAAAACAACACATCACCCAGTTTCGCAGGGCTCAAGAGTCCACTCAAGCCCCACTGATCGAAGTGCTGAACAATTTCCCAACAGACCATGATGGGCAGAGATTTGTCAGTGAGATGCTTGATGCGGTAATTGCTCAACGAAGAGCGAGGTGACCCTTGGAGCCAATCATCAATTACCCTTGGGATCTATCTGAAAATGAAGCGTTAAAATTACAACACGAACTTGCCGCTAAAGTAGTGACAGAGGATCAGCTCGGAAAAGTTCAACTTGTCGCTGGCGTTGACGTAGCTTATGACAAGCACAGTGACAAATTAGTGGCTGCGGTGGTCGTTCTGGGTGCCGATACCCTAGAAGTTATCGAGACGGTTACCGCCGAAGACCATGCCCAATTTCCTTACATCCCCGGTTTATTTTCTTTTCGTGAGCTTCCGCCACTGATCAAATCGTTGGCCAAGCTAAACCATTCGCCGGATTTAATTGTGTGTGATGGGCAAGGCTACGCACACCCGCGTCGGTTCGGTTTAGCTTGTCATTTGGGTGTCATTCTGGATGTGCCGACCATTGGCTGCGGTAAGACAAGATTGTTGGGAGAATATCAAGAGCCAAATACACAAAGAGGCGCAATTGAGCCTCTTATTGATAATGGTGAAGTGATAGGCAATGTAGTGAGAACACAGACAGATATATTAATCCAATTTATGTTTCAATCGGCCATCGTATTTCACTGGCGATAGCATGTGAGTGGGTGTTGCGACTTTCGCCCAAATACCGCCTGCCTGAAACAACTAGGCAAGCAGACCAGGCGGTGCGTAAGGCATTAAAAGGTTAAGCGGCCACTTCAGACCGATTGAACTGTATAAACCCCGGCCTAATCTGACACTTCCTCTTGAAATAGAGAGGGTTACCGTATTTGATAGAAGGTGGTGAAACCTGAAATCAAACACAAGAGGTAACCCTCACGCTAAATAGTAACGAACGCATCATTAAACATAAAGTGGGTCTGCTAAATCTGGCAGAAGAGTTGGGAAATGTGTCAAAAGCCTGTAAAATAATGGGGCTATCACGTTATACATTTTACCGCTATAGCGATATTAATTATCCAGTTTTAAAAAAGCCAATTATCAAATTAGACAACCACTTTATAGAGCAATTAAACAATGCCGATTATGGGGTGATAAATTAAAGGCGTTAAGATACAAATATTTCACTAAATATCACCCTAGAAAATAACAAAGTATAAAAAACATATTAAGATTAATTAAGAACTAGCTAACGGAATATGCTTTTATCATCGTTGATTGAGGAAAAAATTAATAATGTCTTCACATAAAACTGTTTTTAACTTGTTACACTCAGTTCAGCGGGGTGGAATTGAGTCGATGTTTGTTGCTTATACTAAACTACTAGGTCAGCTAGGCTATAAGGTAATTTGTATTGTCCCTGATAATTTTTGTAATAAAGAACAATTATTAAATATTGATTGTATTATCGAGCATATCGATATTAAAAATTATTTTGATGTGCCTTCTGCATGGTACTTACGAAAGCTTATTACAAAATATCAACCTAGCTATTTAATAAGCCATAATGGTAGAAGCCATAGTTTAATCAACTTATGGCAAGTACTTTTTTCTTTTAAGAAAAAAAATCAGCTCCAAACAGTAGGAGTCTGTCATGGCTGTATGAAGCGCATGCTTAAACTTGATAAAATAATTTGCGTCAATAATACGTTAGTAACTCAATTTCAACAATTAGGTTATCAAGGAACCTTAAATAGTGTTCCTTGCTTTTTATCAACTACGATAAACTCATCAACTCATCAACTCATCAACTCATCAACTCATCAACTCATCAACTCATTACCAAAAAATCATTCATCTGATTTTGTATTTGGTGTATTAGGTCGATTGAGTGAAGAAAAAAATACAGGGCTCGCGGTAGACGCTTTAGCCGAGATTAATTTACAATATCCAACCACTAAATTCAAACTATTCATTGCAGGTGATGGAAAATGTAAAAATGAAATTATTGCCAAAATTAATACCCACAATTTACAAGATAAAGTTATACTCTGCGGATGGATAAAAGATATTAACCAATTTTTTAATATGATTGATGTACTGTTATTACCCTCAATTCGAGAGTCTTTTGGTTGCGTTATTTTGGAAGCTTTTCAATATGAAACTCCAGTTATTGCTAGCAATGTTGATGGCCCTTCACAAATTATTAAGCATAACGAAAACGGTTTATTATTTGAGTCAAACAACCTTCCTCAATTAGTTGCAGAAATGGTAAAATTATGGACTTCTCCTGATATATCGAAACGATTAACAATTAGTGGGAAAGAATCGTTATTGACTCATTATACTGAAGTTGCCGTTAAACAAAAATTACAAAAAATACTCACAATAGAGGACAAATTATGAAAAAATACAGTATACCTATTTTGATGTATCACAGCATTGCCTCTACGAAAAACAAACGCTTGAAAAGCTTATTTGTTTCTCCCAAAAGCTTTAGTAATCATATGTTTGCCTTGCATCTTTTAGGTTATCAAGGGGTAAGTATGTGAGAGTTATTACCGTACCTTAAAGGCGAAAAAAAAGGAAAAGTTGTCGGCATAACTTTTGATGATGGTTACCAAAATAATTTAATGAATGCTGCTCCTATCCTAAAAAAATACCATTTCGGAGCAACTTGCTATCTAGTTGCTGGGAAAATTGGTTCTTATAACCAGTGGGATGAAAATAAGAATATTCCAAGAGCAATGTTAATGACAACTAATGAAATAAAACAATGGTTAGATTATGGTTTAGATATTGGTTCACATACAATCCATCACGTTGATTTACATCAGGTTGAAGAAGCCACAGCAAAATTAGAAATTATTCAGTCTAAAAAAATGATAGAAGACATGTTTAACATAGATATTGTAGATTTTTGCTACCCTTATGGAAGATACAATGCTGAAATAGAAAATATAGTTAAAGATAACTATCTAACTGCAACCACCATAAACAAAGGGCACTGCAGTTATAATAGCAACTTGTTTGAATTACCTAGAATGCATATGACCAATAAAACAGGGATATTAAGTTTTCTCACTAAATTACTCATCAGCAAATAATTAGATTTTCTTAACGAATTGAGTTAATCTATTTTTACTATTTAATACCAAAGAAAAAATGATTTTATACCAGCGCCTTTTAACCGCTTGCGAAAATCTTGGGTGGCTTGCCCCCGGTAACCATTCACGGGGTGCTAATGAGATATCGCGTGCTGGCCTAATGGTAAGCGTGCGGTAACGGCTTCGCCACGCAGTATTTCAAATCCATTGTCCCGATTGATATTGACGTTATCTTGTGCTTCATTGGCAAGTTTATACAAAGCACGTAAAAGCTCACCTTGTACAAATTCAGACTATCCCCGAGCGGGTACATAATTCTCCCAGATATATCGTTGCTTTTCTTTATATTCTTCATCTGTCATAATTCTTTAAAACCCTTTAACTCTTCACTAAATATTTCTGACAGTTCATCAATATCATAGGCTTTCACATGGGGTAAGATGTTATCGGCTTGTTTATTCGCCCCATATGCAATTAGTAATTTTACCATTTCTATGTTTTGTAAAGCCTGAAGCAAAGGGGAGCCCCACTCTTCAGATTCAATGTTCACAACTTGAGGGAATCTCTTTAATATTGCCTCTGCTATTTCAATATTTTGATATAAAACGGAAAGGTGCAGCGCTGTATATCCTTCATCATTTTGAATTGTTGGATCAGCCCCATTTTCTAATAAAAAAAGTGTCATCTCCGGCTCTTTTCTGTCAATTGAAAAGTGTAAAGGGGTATTATCATCTTCATCTAAAGTGTTAATGTTTATTCCTTTTTTTAACAAAATTTGCATGTCTTCTATAGAGCCACTTTCAGCTATATCATGTATATCTTCGTTCATAGATAATCTCTTAAACTTAATTAAAATCCATCTATCTTTGCATGATTGCGAGATGGGTCTTCAGGGCGGTACTTTGAAGGATCATTGTATTCATCAAGTATATGCTTCTAATCCACTGGGATCCCAATAATTAATCAGTTGGTTGGTGTTGCACTGGTAACGGTTGTTGACTGCTTGCGTTGCTGCTCGGGTTTTGTAGAAGGTGAAGATGTGGTGTTCCTATGGGAACTCTTTCCTGAACTTCTTAATAATTCGATCAAGTTCTGGCATATCAGGGCGTTTTAACTCGCTTGGCAACTGATTCTGAGTTAGCCGCATCAAGGGGTGACTGAATTCTGCAGGGTTA
>PDPG01000074.1 GCA_002747455.1 Pseudomonadota bacterium
GTTGCCTTGTGAAGATGTATTGGCCTTTGATAGCAAGGTCAGTGCCATTCGCCGTCAATGCTGGAATGGCATCACTGATTTGAGTCACGATTTACTAAAAACGGGGTTTACCATGAGATCACTGGCTGAGCCTTCGGTGCATCAACTGGAGTTAAACTCCTGATGGTTTTGATGTAAACAGATGAGATAACAAGCCTCGGCAGAAGTGTCGGGGCTTTTTTGTATTTTAGGGATTAGTATGAGTTGTATTGCTTATTTGGATGTGAGTTCGATTGATGGTAACTTGATTGCTAAAGTAGTTGATGATGAGCGTAGCGCAAGCAGAAAGCCCGATGCTGACACAAGGCAAGCTGTGGACGGTTCGGTAGAAGCCAGGCGAAATGATGTAGCTGTCAGTGATGTCATTAAAGGCTATGAGGTTCGAGAAGATCAGCTTGATTTCTTTGGAGGAGCAAGTGAGCGACCAAAACGAAAACGTAAAGGCTCGGTATCAACTAAGGCCGGAGCAATGGTGGATCAACGGGTCGCCAGTGGGCAGGTCAGTATCTTTGACAGGGCTGTTACAGACAGGGCCAGAGAAGGCAGATTACCGGGTGAGTACGCCACCGTTACCGAGTACATTGAAGGTCGGGAGTACAAAGTCCCGCACTTAACGGTTGGTTCCAGAGATGCTGCGGCAGAGACATTTGATGCTTTGCTGGGTATGCGCTCGCGTGAAGCGTTGGATGTAATTATTCTGGATAAAGATAATCGTTTGATCGCTGTTCAGCGAATGACTACCGGAACGATTGATGCGTCATCTGCTTATCCTGGTGATATTGTGAAGTTTCTGGCTTCGGTAGAAGGAGCTGCTTCCTTTTATGTGGGACATAACCATCCTTCGGGGAAGTCTAAGCTTTCCGGTTCAGATCACACTATTACTGATGCGATTAATCAGTACTTTGTTGGCTTACCATTTCGCTTTAAGGGGATGTTTGCGGTCGGAGAGAGTGAGTATTCTCATTACTCACCGGCGACTGGGGAGTATGAGGGGAATTATCCGCTCAAGCAGACACCCTGGAGCCATCGATTTAATCCGGTTGAGCAGGAGATTAAAAAGCGTGGCCGCTTGGTTGATGGGGTTGTTAATTCGCCACAAGAGGCGAAAGAAATAGCAGCCGCAGTTAGTGAAGGTCGGAATGGAATTATGTTTATGGACAATAGGCATCGTCCTACTGCGTTTTTTCCTGTTGATTTTCAGTCTTACGCCAAGTTATCGGGGCAGGATGTCGCGGTGGATGTGCTGGCGGCAGCTTCAAGGTCGAATGCGGCGGCGGCGATTCTTGTGGATGATACCCCGTTGACTGGCGATTACTTTAAAGATAGGGAGTTGAGAGTGATGAACTTTGCGGCTTTGCTGGATAAAGCCGGGGTTCGTGCGCTTGATGTTTTCTCTGGTGGTGTTTCCCAGATTGAGCGTGGAGCTACACTACCTACTCAAGAGAAAATGTATTCTAAGTCTGGTGCAACAGGGTGGGAGTCTACAGTCCAGTCTGTACGCGACGAGCTGTCAGGCAAGATGCGTGGGTTGAGTCTATTAGAGCAGACTGGCAAGGTTTCGGTTGTTCAGTCTACTGCTGATTTACCAGTGCAGGCGGATACTAATGCGGCAGGTGTGTATCACAAAGATAAGGTGTATCTGGTCACTGACAATATCGCCAAAGGCGAGGCGTACGGTGTGTTCCTGCATGAAGCTGGGGAGCATGCCGGTCTAGCCTCGATGCTGGGGGGTGATAAGTATGCTCAGGTGGTGGAGCAATTTAACCGATTGCTTAAAGCTAAAAATGCGGATGCGGTTCGGGCGGCTGAGCGGGTGCCGGGTGGTACGCCTTCTGAGCATGTGGCGTCTGAGCGGCTGGCGTATTTGGTGGAGGATTATACTAATCATGCGTTGAAATCGGGTGGGGCTAAGATGCTGGTGCAACGGGTGATTGCTGCGGTGAAGGCTTGGGCGATGACTAAGTTGCCATCATGGTTGACGCGCAAAATTAAGTTGACTCCGGCGGATATTCAGGCGCTGGCGGTGCGGGGTGCTAGGGCGTGGTCTGGTATTAGTGATAGTATTCGTACTTCTGATGTAAAGATTCAAGAAAAGATGTCTAAAAGAGATCATTCGCCAGTATCAATTCCCGATGTTGTTATTCCCTATTCATTAGGTGAGTTAACAAGTCACCCTGATTATCAGGCAGCCAAAGCGGGTGATACTGCCGCAGCTTTGAGCTTGGCTCAGGAGTTGGTGACTGATGATGTCGCTAATCGCATTATTGATATGGTCGAGGGTGATTCTGTTTTACTGCCTGTATTAGCTGAAGAGGCACAAGGCAGAAATAAAATTCCGTTGGCGATTGCAAAAATACTTCAGAAGAAGACAGGACTGTTAACTGAGCTGGAGGTGTACCAGGTCGATGAAGTGCGGCGTAGTGGGCTGTCTGGTTTGGAGCGGATCTTTGCGACACCTGAGTTTGATGGCGAAAATGTTAAGGGTAAGTCGTTTTTATTGATTGATGATACCCTGACACAAGGAGGCACTTTTGCGTCACTTGCTTCACACATTACTCAGAATGGTGGTCAGGTTGTGGGTGCGCTTGCATTGACCGGAAAGCAATATAGTGCTAGGTTGAACCTGTCGAGTGAAACGCTATCCAAGTTGAGAAGCAAATACGGTGATTTAGAGAATGATTTTATTCAAGCAACAGGTTATGGGTTCGAGGCGCTTACAAATAGCGAGGCGCGTTACCTTGCCAATTATTCGCCGTCTGAAAAAATCCGAGATTATATCCTTGAAGCGAGAGATGAAGCAGTCCGCAAACGAGATGGACAGGCTGCTGGGAATTTAGCAAAAAAGAACCAGTCGGATTCAAGTGACCAAGCCCCTCCTAGTGAGGGGCTTGGTCGTTCTGGGGCTAAGTTTTCTAAAAAGAAACCTTCATATGCTAAGGGTCAGCGTCAGGATGCGGTTAAGGATCAACAGGACGATAACGATAGCGACAAGGGGTCGTCGCTTAAAGAGTCGGTGAAAAAAATTCTGGAAGGTCAGCGTTTACGTGAGGTTTATGATAAGAAAACTGGCGAGTACCGCGTTGAGGGTGTTAACTGGCAGGATGTTGCGGGTCTGATTTGGCGTCGCGTGAGCGATATTGCAGCGAAGGCCGGTGAGCGTTCGTTGTATTTGCAGTCGTTTAATACGTTACTGGATCGTAATAAGAAGTATTTTAAGCGTTTTGCTGAGGAGAGTGGCCATAATCCGCTTGAGGCGATTGAGGAGTACAAGCGGCTGATGAATGCTGTTGTTCAGCATTGGGCTGATCGTTATCAGAAGGCTCAGGATAAGTACAAGGCGTTGAGTGCTGCGCAACAAAAACGTGTGTCGATGGTGATGCATGATGCGACTATGGCTGGAGTGCATCCTGATCGCGACTTTGTGCCTGATAGTAGTTTGCAAGCGAATGGTAAGCGATTGTCTGCTGCTGATTATATAAAGCGATTGCAAAGTCGGCTGGCTCAGATAGATACGGATCAGCGGCGTATGGTTAAAAACCGCGCTATGAATCCTGATCAGGCATTGGAGGAGTCGGTTAAGCTGAAGCGTCAGATTAAGAGTTTACAGCGGCGAATTAAGCATGAGCGTTCGCGTCGTTTGGAGTACGAGCGCTTGAAGAAGCGCTGGGAGGCTCTGAGTGATGCTGAACGTAATGTCTATCATGCGTGGAATCAGGAGTTGAATAAGCTGTGGGAGAAGCAGCAGAAGGCGATTGAGCAGAAGATTTCTGAAATTAAGGGGATGAATGCTCAGGACAAAGCTGCGGCTAAGTCTACTCTGCTGGAGCTTCGTGAAGAGCATAGGAAGCAAATGGAGTTGGGGCCGTATTTCCCACTGCGCCGTTATGGTGATTATCAGTTGTTGGTTAAGCGTAGTGATGGGGAGTATGAGCGTTATCACTTTGAGCGACGGTCTGAGGCGCTGGATGTGCAGGCAAGGATTAAGGCCGAGGATTCCGGGGTTTCGGTGCGTTTACTGACTGATTATAAGGATGTTGGCGGGCAGGTTAAGGATGTGCCGGGGGCTGCTGGCCGATTGCTAAAGATGTTTAGTGAGGAGAATCCGGGCGGGGTTGATCCTGCTGTTCGGGAGACGATTAATCGTTTTGTGGTTAATGCGTTGCCAGAGGTTTCTGCACGAAAAGCTGAAATGAGGCGTTATTTTGTTACTGGTGCTTCGGCGGATATGGAGCGCTCATTTGCTCACGCCATGCTGCACGGTGGGCATGATCTTAGCCGGATTATGTTTTCTCATAAGGTAGCTAGTGAGGTGGATTGGATTAACGATCAGGTCTCTCTGCATGAGAGTGTTGCAAAAGGGGAGTTCGATGATGATCTTTTGAAGAAACAGGCGGCTGAGGATAGCTTGCTGATTGATAAGGATGATTTGGTGCAGGTTACGCAGTTTTTGAAGGTGTTGCGTAAGCAGGTGGATGGGATGATGAATCCTGACACTAATCAGATTGCCGCATTTTCCGGTAATTTTGCCTTTTTCTGGTATCTTGCCGGTAGTCCCGGTGCGGCGATTGCTAACTTAACTCAGGTTCCTCAGATTGCGTACCCGATGATGGCTGCGCGGTTTGGGGCGGGCGCTTCACGTCGTGAATTGCAGCGGGCTTATGCGGATATTGCCAAGAGTATGAAGCCTGTAAGCAATGTGGTTCAGGGGGTGAATCCACTGAATTGGGATGTGCGTGATAGTGTGTTTGATGCGGCAAATGCCGAGCATTTGTCAGAGGAAGAGCGTAATGTGCTGCGGGCGCTGGAGATGGATTCGACAACGGATACGACCCAGGCCAATAGCATGGCTAGTGTGGCCAGCGGGGATGGTAAGGCTAAGATTGGCGGTGTCGCGCTGAAAGCTGAGAAGGTGATGGCGCTGACAGGTTTCTGGTTCCATAATGCTGAGGTGCTGAATCGGCAGGTGGTGCAGTTGGCGACGTATCGCCTGATGCAGAAAGCGGATGGTAAGACTCGTAGCAAAATTGAGCGAATGCACGGTGATGAGGGGGTGACGGGGTTGGATATGGCCCGCTGGATGACGACCAGAACTCAGTACGATTATTCGCATTCTAATCGCTCTATGTTGCTGAAAAGCAATCTGGCTAAGACGTTAACGCCACTAATGAATTATTCATTCCTGACGCTGGAGCTTTTGTTTACGCGGCTTCGTGACATGGTGAATATGGAAAATGATCCAGAGCTGAGGCAGATGGCCCGGAAAGAATTGATGGGGATTATGGGTATGACTGCGTTGATGGGTGGTACTCGCGCACTACCTATGATGATTCCGTTTATGCTGATTAATGCCTTATTTGGCGGCGATGAAGATGAGCCGTTTGATGCTGAGGCGGCTTGGGGTGAGTTTCTTAAAGATTCCTTTGGTGCCTTGCTGGGTGATGAGGGTGGTGAGTTTGCTGCTAACCTTGTGACACGCGGGGCGGTAAATGCTATGCCGGTGGTTGGGTTTGATTTATCTAACCGGATCAGTATGGCTAATTTGCTGTTCAATGACCCTGATGTGGCTAAAGAAGGCGGGGATACGGTTAAGGAAATGCTGGTGGATATGGCGGGAGTTAATGCGTCCACGATGGTGAGTTTTGCAGAGGGCTTTAGATTGTTGTCTGAGGGTAATACTCAGCGAGGGCTTGAGAAGCTGTTGCCTAAGTTTGTGCGTGATATTAGCAAGGCTCAGCGGTATGCGTCTGAGGGTGTTGTATCGGCCAGAGGTGATACGGTGGTGCATCGTGATGATTTATCGTGGTATGACGTGGTGTTGCAGTCACAAGGACTTTCTCCGTCTGAGGTTGCCCGAACGTATGATAAGCGTAACGCTAAGCGCTTGCTGGCTAGGCGGTTGGAGTTGCGTAGAAAGGGCTTGATGAATCGCTATGCGCGGGCGCGAATGGATGGTCAGGGTGATATTGCGGAGGTGTTGCGTGAAATTGATGAGTTTAATCGGGTGAATCGGTTTGCAGGTATTAGTCGTAAGCAGTTGGTTAGTTCGGTTAAGCGGCGACGTATTGCCAGAAGAAAAAAATCTGCTGATGCAGGTTTGTATATTGGGGATATGTATAAGCAACAGTTGCGGGCTATGGGGTATGAGTGATCATAATAATGGATCGAAGCACATGCTGAAAGTGCTCCGAGGATTGCCTATCAAGAAAGTGGAGCGTCAGTAGAGCGCGTCGCTTTTTACTGCCTAGTAAATTATTGATAAATAAAAGTATATTCAACAAATCGTGACAAGGTTCAAATCCTCTCTTCGGCACCACTCAGTTTGATACTGTGTGATACTGCTAGATACTTTAAGGCTCTGATTTTGTAAGATAAATCGGGGCTTTTTTATGTTCGAATGTATCAGGCAATATCTGGCGGTATCAAAATATTGTCGAGTAAATGGAGCATGTTATGGAGCGTCAGTGGAGCACGTTCCAGGCTCAGGCACTGTATTTGCAAAGTCTGATACCCATGTATACCTGCGTTTTTTCTGCCTTCTTTGATCCACTTACCATAGTGTTTGATCGCCATTTCGATGTTTACTTGACCCATTGTCTGTCCCTTCATCGACAGTAGGGTAACTGGCATTTTTGTTACCAATCGATACGAGGAATTCATGTAGCAGTTGCTAAGTGCATCAATTGTGCATACAATCGTTGCATGAGCTATGAATGGGACGAGAATAAGGCGAGGGAAAATATCCGCAAACACGGGGTGGATTTCGCCGATGCGGTTATTGCGCTAGAAGATGAAAACGCGCTGACGATTGAGGATTTTGATCATGCGGAGCAACGATTTAAAACGCTTGGCATGGGTTCTTATCTAAATATACTGTTTGTCGTTCATGCTGAACGTGTCGATGGGGTCGTTCGTGTTATTTCGGCAAGGAAAGCAGATCCCAAAATGATAAAGCAATATTATAAAGGTATCAGCCATGAGTGAAGATTTTAGTCAGGGAAAAAGAGGGGCGGTTGTCGGTTCTGACCCCAATAAAGTGCGTATCACCATCCGACTTGATGGCGATATCATCAGCCACTTTAAAGAGCTGGTTCATCAGTCTGGTGGGGGCAACTATCAAACCTTGATTAATGAAGCGTTAAGAGGGCATATCAAGCACCAGAATCAATCTCTGGAAAGAACCTTGCGGAAAGTTATTCGCGATGAACTTCAGGAGTTTAAGCAAGCAGGGTAACTAGGAGAGGCAAAACAAGTACGCTGGAAGGCTTAGCGCTGCTGAGCAATCCAGCAAAAGTGACTAAAGCAGGGCAAATTCAGAAACGGAAGCCTACCACTACGGATTAACTTTTGACACCATGGCTTCAAGCATTCCGTCCTGCAAGCGAATGGAAATTTCCTGATTTACTTTTGCCTGTTCGATGCTCTGAATGACGCTGTTGGTGTTAGCATCCTGCGTAATGCTGTAGCCGCGCTGTAAGGTGTTCAATGGACTGACACTGTGTAGTCTGGATGCCAATAGCGCAAATTTGCCAGATTCGTGTTGTAGTCTATGCTGCATGGCTAATTTTAGTCGTTGTTGCAGTTGTAAGAAGGCTTGTTTTTGTTTGTCCAGTCGATGCTCCAGCGCATTGGACTCAAGTGTGTTTTTTAGTTGTTTGAGGCTTGTTTGTCGCCGTTCCAGGTATAGATGAATGGCTTTAATGCCTCGTGTCTCTAGTTCATCCAGACGTTGCTTTTGTTGTTGCAAGCGATATGCAGGGCGTTGGTGTTCCAGTCGTTGATTGGCTAATTGTAACGATTGGTGGCGCTGGCGGATAAACCGCTCCATGCTGCGGATCAGTCGTCGTTTTTGCAGGAATGCTTGTTCTGCCAATATCTGCGTATCTGGCACAGCGAGTTCGGCGGCGGTTGAGGGTGTGGCTGCGCGCACGTCTGCCACGAAGTCAGCAATGGTGATGTCTGTTTCATGTCCTACCGCGCTGATGATTGGCAATGTAGAGTCGTAGATTGCCATAGCGACATTGCGTTCATTGAATGACCATAAATCTTCCATTGAACCACCACCTCGACCGAGGATCAGCAGGTCACAACGCTTATCCTTATTGGCTTTTATAATGGCCGACTCGATTTCATGCGCCGCTGCCTTGCCTTGTACGGCAACGGGGTAAATGTACACCGGAATCTGTGGTGCGCGTCGTCCCAATGCCTGAAGTATGTCACGGATGGCAGCACCCGTTGGTGATGTAATCACACCAATTGCTGCGGGGAGCTGCGGGAGCGGTTTTTTATGTTCAGTAGCAAATAGGCCGCGTGCTGACAGACTGGCTTTGAGTGCATCAAACTCACGTTGTAACTGACCTGCACCGGCTTCCTCCATGTGTTCAACAATAATCTGGAACTCGCCACGAGGTTCGTACAGTGCAATTCTGGCGCGTACTAGGACTTGCATGCCATTGGCCGGTTTAATGCGTAATCCGATATTGCGGTTACGGAACATTGCACAGCGTATCTGCGCTTTACTGTCTTTTAAGGAGAAGTAAAAATGACCAGAAGCCGGAAGGGAAAAGTTAGAAATTTCTCCTTCTAGCCACAGTAGTCCGAAGCTTTGGGAGAGCATGAGCGCGACTTCGGCATTGAGCTCTGAAACGCTAAGTACGGTGCGGTAGTCGTTAAAAATGGTCTTGTCCCCGATGATTTTAGCCTGCTGAGTGATGAGGCCGAGCTTTTCGAATTGTACGCAGCCGGCTCATTAATATCCAGTTTACCCCGCATGGGTCAATGGCTATAATGAGGCGCTTATTTTAGGAAATACCCGCTCCCAAGTACCTTGGAGGTCTTATGCGAATCCTTGAAGAAGCACTCACTTTTGACGATGTGCTATTGGTTCCGGCACACTCAACAGTGCTCCCCGCTGAAGTCGATCTCAGCACTCAATTGACGCGCGACATTCGCATGAATATCCCCATGCTATCCGCTGCGATGGATACCGTCACCGAAGCCAAACTTGCAATCAGCCTGGCGCAGGAAGGCGGCTTGGGCGTGGTGCATAAGAACATGAGCATCGAAGCGCAGGCGCGTGCTGTCCTCAATGTAAAAAAGTTTGAAAGTGGCATCATTAAAGACCCCTATACCGTCACGGCGGATACCTCCGTTCGTGAAGTCATTGAACTGACCGAGAGACGCCGTATTTCCGGTGTTCCGGTAATTGCGGGCGATAATGATTTGGTGGGCATCGTCACCAGCCGCGATTTGCGCTTTGAAACAAATCACGACCAGCCGGTGAGTCATATCATGACGGCAAAAGACCAATTGATCACGGTGAAAGAAGGCACAAGCCGTCAGGAAGTGTTGCGTTTACTGCATCATAATCGCATTGAAAAGGTTTTAGTGGTTGATGATGCGTTTAAGCTACGTGGCTTGATCACGGTCAAAGATATTCAAAAATCCAGCGATTTTCCCAACGCTTGTAAAGATGAAAGCGGCAGCTTGCGTGTTGGCGCAGCGGTTGGTGTTGGTCATGGCACAGATGATCGGGTGGCTGCTTTGGTTGAAGCCGGTGTTGATGTACTGACAGTGGATACGGCACATGGTCATTCTCAAGGTGTGTTGGATCGTGTTGCCTGGGTGAAAAAGAATTTTCCTGACGTGCAGGTTATTGGTGGAAACATCGCCACGGGTGCAGCGGCATTAGCCTTGGTAGAGGCGGGTGCTGATGGCGTGAAAGTGGGTATTGGCCCCGGTTCTATCTGCACAACGCGCGTTGTCACAGGGGTTGGTGTGCCGCAGATTAGCGCGGTTATGAACGTGGCAAAAGCTTTGGAAGGCACAGGTGTTCCATTAATTGCCGATGGTGGTATCCGCTACTCTGGCGATGTGGCCAAAGCATTGGCCGCAGGTGCGCATTGTGTGATGCTGGGCAGTATGTTGGCAGGTACGGATGAAGCACCGGGAGAGGTGATTCTTTATCAGGGACGCTCGTATAAGTCTTATCGTGGTATGGGGTCTTTGGGGGCAATGGCAAAAGGCTCCAGTGACCGTTATTTTCAGGAGTCCGAAAACGCGATTGATAAATTGGTGCCGGAAGGCATCGAAGGCATGGTGGGCCATAAAGGGCCAATGTCGAATATCATTCACCAGCTTAATGGCGGTATTCGCGCCAGCATGGGCTATGTGGGTTGCGCCACACTTGATGAAATGCGTACCAAGCCACAATTTGTTCGCATTACGGGTGCTGGTATGAAAGAGTCACATGCACACGATGTGACCATCACAAAAGAAGCCCCTAACTACCACAGCTAATTGGAATATCCATGTTAAAAAATATCCATGACGACCGGATTTTGATTCTGGACTTTGGCTCTCAGTACACCCAATTAATTGCACGTCGCGTGCGTGAAGTCGGGGTTTATTCTGAAATCTATCCTTGGGATATCGACGAAGACAGCATTCGCAACTTCAATGCCAAAGGCATCATTTTGTCGGGCGGCCCTGAGTCAGCAACGCAGGATGATGCGCCGGTTGCACCGCAGATTGTGTTTGATTTAGGTCTGCCAGTGCTGGGGATTTGTTACGGGATGCAGACTATGGCACAACAACTGGGTGGCGAGGTTGTCCGCTCAGAACATCGTGAGTTTGGTTATGCCAAGGCGCGCGCGCGCGGTCATACGGAGTTGTTGCGTGACATTCAGGATGAGGTAAACGAACAAGGTCATGGCTTGCTGGATGTGTGGATGTCGCATGGCGATAAGGTGAATGCCATGCCAGAAGGCTTCAAACTCATGGCTAGCTCACCAAATTCCCCGATTGCGGGAATGGCGGATGAAAGTCGTCGCTTTTACGGTATCCAGTTTCATCCTGAAGTGACGCATACCGAGCAGGGCGGCAATATTCTGGCACGTTTTGTTCAGGGTATTTGTGGCTGTGAGGCACTGTGGAACCCCAAGAACATTATTGCTGACAGTGTGGAGCGTATCCGTGAGCAGGTCGGGGATGATGAAGTCATTTTGGGCTTATCCGGTGGTGTGGATTCATCGGTGGTGGCTGCTTTATTACACGAGGCCATTGGTGATCAACTGACATGTGTCTTCGTTGATACGGGCTTGCTGCGTCTCAATGAAGGCGATCAGGTAATGGACACTTTTGCCGAGCACATGGGCGTGAAAGTGATTCGCGTCAATGCGGGGGCGCGTTATTTTGACGCGCTGGAAGGCGTGGAAGACCCAGAAGCCAAGCGTAAGATTATCGGCAACTTATTCGTTGAAATTTTTGATGAAGAGTCCAGTAAGCTGACCAATGCAAAATGGTTGGCACAGGGGACGATTTACCCGGATGTGATTGAGTCAGCGGGTAGCAAGACGGGTAAGGCGCATGTGATTAAGTCACATCATAATGTTGGTGGCTTGCCAGAGGACATGAAGCTGGCACTGGTGGAGCCATTGCGCGAGCTATTTAAAGATGAAGTGCGCGCGATTGGTGTGGAGCTGGGCTTGCCGCGTAACATGGTGTATCGCCATCCGTTCCCTGGCCCGGGTCTGGGCGTACGGATTTTGGGCGAAGTCAAAAAGGAATATGCGGATTTATTGCGCTTGGCAGACAATATCTTCATGGAAGAGCTGAATCGCCACGATCTGTATGACAAAACCTCTCAGGCGTTTGCGGTGTTTTTACCAGTGAAGTCGGTGGGTGTCATGGGGGATGGTCGTCGCTACGACTGGGTGATTGCCTTACGTGCAGTTGAAACCATTGACTTTATGACAGCGCGTTGGGCGCGTTTGCCGTATGACTTTCTTGAGTTGGTATCGCTGCGGATTATCAATGAAGTCGATGGCATTTCTCGCGTCACTTATGATATTTCTGGCAAGCCGCCGGCAACGATTGAGTGGGAATGACGCCACCAGAACTAGCACAACCGTCTGATCAGGATGAGGTTTGGATGCTGCATGCGCAGCATCTGGCCGAGCGCGCCGAAGCACAGGGGGAAGTTCCCGTCGGTGCAGTATTGGTCAGCAGCGACAATACACTCATCAGTGAAGGTTGGAATCAGCCGATTGCTCACCATGATCCGAGCGCACACGCAGAGATTATGGCGTTGCGTGCGGCAGGAGAAAAACTGGAAAATTACCGACTGCCGGGAACGACGTTATACGTGACGTTAGAGCCATGCGTGATGTGTGCAGGCGCAATGCTGCATGCCAGAGTGAGTCGTGTGGTATTTGGTGCCTATGACCCCAAGACAGGCGCTACAGGGAGTGTGTACAATACCCTGCAAGATGACAAAAATCTGCATAAATTGACCGTTCGGGGTGGGGTGCTGGCTGAGCAATGCGGTGAGCAGTTAAGTGCGTTTTTTCGTCGTCGCCGTAAGCAGTCAAATAAGTGCTAACTAACCGTAGTCGTCGATTAGTTTTTATTTGGCGCAGACCTGTTGCTACAGCTGACCTTGGTGGTTCTCCAATGACATTAGTGACAGACATTCCCTATGAGTTTGTAGCCAGTACTGCCAAAGGCAACATTTGAATACTACCCTTTTAATAGGTGTTCGATCACGTCATTTCGGTATACTCCGCCTAACCGATAATACAATATCCCACGCAGCAACGACTGGCCACAATAAGAGAATAACACCAGAGTCAGAAGTAGTTGATTTAAGGAAGTGAACATGAAAACGTTAGTGTCTGTTCTCATTGGACTTGTGTGTGTCGCTTGCCATAGTGGCGTGAACGCGGCGGCTGAATGTACACAACGTCAGGAATGGGAAGCTGTCAACCAGCACGCCAAACAAGCGTATAGTCGTCGTAATAAAAGCGATCAGGCGTTTATTGCTTTATCAGAACACATGGCTTTCAAGCCGAGCTATGAAGAAACAATGGGGACTGCACAACGAGAGCAGTTTCTCCGCCGGGCCGTCGAAATACTGAATGCACCGGGTGTAAAGGTCAGTGAGTTACCGGTGACTTTGTTAGTAGATGCCGTTAGTTGGCAGCATTACGATATTGCTGAATTGTTGTTATCCCTTGGTATGAATTTGCACTGCTACGCGCAAACCACTACTGATAATTTTCTGAAGGTATTTTCCTGGCCTTTCAATGAAGGGGAGAAGCAGCAACAACAGTTGGACTATCGTTATCAGGTGCTTGAAAAAATACTGAAAGCCGGGGCTAACCCTAATGAAACCAATCTGAGTCCGGCGAATAACGGTTTGGCGGATTATCCGATC
>PDPG01000055.1 GCA_002747455.1 Pseudomonadota bacterium
GGCGTAGAGCGTTTCGCCCTCCAGATCAATGACGGTAGAACCGGCAGCTTCGGTCAACGGGTTGGGAAAAGGTTCGCTTTTGAGGCCGACTTTATCGACGTAATGATAGAAGCCTGTCGATGATATCGGGAAGCGCATACCACCCAGCTCGGCAATGACACCATCAACGCCCTCAAACGGTTGCGAGCGTAAGCGGCCTCCAAACTGGCCGGACTCATAGACAATGGGCCTTACCCCCATTCGCATCAATTCATAACCGGCCACCATACCTGCCGCACCCGAACCGATAATGGCGACTTTGGCCCCATGACGGGACTCAGGAATCTGTCCCAGACCTTTCGGGTGGCTAATCCAGTCATCGTAGGCAAAAGGAAAGTCTGGTCCAAAGGTGGTGACTGGTTTTTTTGATGCGTTCATCATAAAGCCTCAATTAGCATAAAGATTAGGTCGAATCCCCTGAAGATAGGGGGAT
Organism: Pseudomonadota bacterium; assembly: GCA_002747455.1. Taxonomy (GTDB): domain Bacteria; phylum Pseudomonadota; class Gammaproteobacteria; order Thiotrichales; family Thiotrichaceae; genus Leucothrix. The sequence continues at coordinate 473 of PDPG01000055.1, forward strand.
AATTGTCGGGTTGCTTGGAGATTCTGGCGGGAAATTTCCCCATAAATAAGTTCGGCATTCCGGCCAGCACGGACGATATCCTCGCCATCGGGCGCACATAAACAGGATAAGCCGCAATAATTAAACGGTGCCTCAGAACCACAATAATTAGCATAGGCAACATACAGGCCGTTTTCTTCAGCGCGTGCGGGGACTAACCGTGTTGCAACCGAGTCAAACGGTGCCATATTTGCGGTGGGAACCAGCAGCACATCAGCCCCTGCCTGTGCGTAATGACGCGCGACTTCAGGGAACTCGATATCGTAACAAATCGCACTGGCAAACCTCCACCCTTGAAACTCAAATGGCGTACACAGCGAGTCACCGGCTGAAAACTGTGTGCGGTCTACTTCACCATACAAATGTGTTTTGCGGTAGACATTAAGTAACTGACCTTGCTCATCGATAAAAGCCGCTGAATTGTAAACTTGCCCTGACTCACCTAATTCCGGGAACCCAATCAGGATAGCGATGCCGTGAGATTTAGCAATGTCAGCCGTCCGGTTCAGTATCGGGCCACCCAGTGGCTCGGCTAATTCCGCGACCCTGGTAGCGCCGATATTGTAGCCGGTCGCATACATTTCCGGCGTAATGATTAGCTGAGCCTGAGAGGAACTTGCCGCCTGTGCTGCGTCATTTAAATCAGCCAGTCGGTCACTGATGGCCGCTGTTATGTCTTTGGCTTGCGGTTGCCACAGGCACAGTTTTAATGATGTCATTACTCATCCTGAAGAATCTACGCTAGGTTGTTTATAGCTTATGACAAATAAAAAAGCCTCTAAATCATAAATTTAGAGGCTTTTTTGAAACGCTATGAGCGTTAATGAAATGGTGCTTTGATGATTACATCATGCCGCCCATTCCACCCATGCCTCCCATACCGCCCATATCTGGCATACCACCAGCAGGAGCTTCAGGCGCAGGCATGTCGGCAATCATTGCCTCAGTCGTGATGATCAAACCAGCAACAGATGCTGCATTTTGCAGAGCCGCACGTGTTACCTTAGTTGGGTCAAGGATACCCATTTCGATCATGTCTCCATACTCTGAAGTACGCGCGTTGTAACCAAAGCTTGCTTCACCCGCTTCTACGGCATTCAATACTACTGAAGACTCGTCGCCAGCGTTTTTACAGATTTGGCGCAGAGGCTCTTCCATAGCGCGGCGTGCAATGTTGATACCCATATCCTGGTCATGGTTATCCCCCTTAACGTCCACCAGTGCATCAATTGCACGAACCAAGGCAACACCACCACCTGGTACAACACCTTCTTCAACTGCTGCACGCGTTGCATGAAGTGCATCTTCAACACGAGCTTTCTTTTCTTTCATCTCAACTTCAGTTGCTGCACCGACTTTGATGACGGCAACACCACCTGCCAGCTTAGCAACACGCTCTTGCAACTTCTCAGTGTCATAGTCAGATGTTGAAACCTCAGCTTGCGCACGAATCTGATCAACACGCGCCTTAATGTCAGCTGCTTCACCCGCACCATCAATCACGGTTGTGTCATCTTTGGTAACTGCAACACGCTTTGCCTGACCCAAGTCTTCCAATGTCACAGCCTCAAGGCTCAAGCCAACCTCTTCAGAGATCACCTTACCACCTGTCAGGATCGCAATATCTTCCAGCATCGCTTTACGACGATCACCAAAACCAGGCGCCTTAACTGCTGTCACCTTAACAATACCGCGCATATTGTTTACAACTAGCGTTGCCAGAGCTTCGCCTTCAACATCTTCAGCAATGATCAATAATGGACGGCTTGCCTTGGCAACCGCTTCCAATGTAGGCAACAAGTCACGGATATTTGAAATCTTCTTGTCGTGCAGCAGAATGAATGGGTTATCCAGCTCAGCCGCCATGCTCTCCTGGTTATTGATGAAGTAAGGAGACAGGTAACCGCGGTCAAACTGCATACCCTCAACAACACCCAGCTCATTCTGCAAGGAGGTGCCTTCCTCGACAGTAATCACGCCTTCTTTACCCACTTTATCCATCGCTTCTGCAATGATTCCACCAATGGATTCATCAGAGTTAGCAGAGATTGTACCAACCTGCGCAATTGCCGCACTGTCAGCACATGGCTTTGACTGTTCCTTCAAAGACTCAACGGCCACAACAACTGCTTTATCGATACCACGCTTCAGATCCATTGGGTTCATACCCGCAGCAACTGATTTCATACCTTCGCGAACAATCGCTTGAGCCAAAACAGTCGCAGTCGTTGTACCGTCACCCGCAATGTCAGAAGTTTGAGAAGAAACTTCCTTAACCATTTGTGCACCCATGTTTTCGAACTTATCTTCCAGTTCGACTTCTTTGGCGACTGAGACACCATCCTTTGTTACCGTTGGCGCACCAAATGCTTTATCCAATACAACATTGCGACCCTTAGGACCCAGGGTTACCTTCACTGCATTCGCCAAAACATTGACACCATTCACCATACGTGAACGCGCGTCATCACCAAAACGTACTTCTTTTGCACTCATCGTTGCTTTTCCTCAATTCTTTAAATGTTTAAACGCCACTTCTTAAAAAGTAACCGTCAGATATTTACGCTTCGATAACAGCCAGAATGTCATCTTCCTTCATCATCAGTAACTCTTCACCATCAACCTTGATCGTAGTGCCCGCATACTGACCGAAAAGAACCTGATCACCCACTTTTACATCCATCGCGCGAACATCACCGGAATCTGTGATTTTTCCTTTACCCGCAGCAATCACTTCACCACGATTAGGCTTTTCAGTTGCACTGTCCGGGATGATGATCCCACTTGCAGTGGTACGCTCTTCTTCTGTACGACGCACAACAACGCGATCATGCAAAGGACGAATATTCATACTCTCAACTCCATACATATTTAGGGATTAGATCGTTTTAATTAACCCGCGCCTATTAGCACTCTGGGCTAGTGACTGCTAATAATGGGGATGGGTAAATATTAGTTCAAGTGCAAGAAATCAAAAAAAATCAAATTTAGTGTCAAGGAGATTATCTATCCTTGCCGATGTGCTGGTCAGGCTTTTGCTGGAACTCACCCTCGATGATTTCCTCATCCACAGTACGACTACGAAACACTGAGACACCACCCATCATGCTGACTGTAGAACGCTTGATAAGCTGCTCCACAAAGTAGCGTCGAGTAAACGGAAGCAGACACATAAACCCCATTGCATCCGTAAAAAATCCTGGGGTCATCAGAAATGCCCCACCAACCAGCAAGATTACACCCTCAATCATCTCCCTCGCAGGCATTACACCATTTGCCATATTTGACTGAAATCGCGAGAGTGTAGACAAGCCCTGTTGACGCAGCAGATACGCGCCAATAACTGCGGTGGCAACAACCAAGAACATCGTAGGGAATACACCAATTACGGAACCCACTTCGATCAGAAGATAGATTTCAATAATTGGAACAACCAGAAACAGAAAGGTAAAAATTGGAAAACCACGCACAACCACACCCTAGACCAATATCGACTTAAATACCCAGTGAATATGGGTGTAGTCATCAAGAAATCAAGTGTGCTGAGCTGGCAGCGTAAGCTCTATTGAGATTTCGCAAGGCTCACATACCAATAGAACCGAGTTATTCAAGACTTGAAAGAAACTGTTGTAAATGTTTTTTAAAAGGCTCCAGCTTCATTTCACCACTGATCCTGAAGTCTTTTTTCTCCACGCCATTGCGACCATAGAAAATAATATGAGGTGGGCCAAATACTTTCAGTGACTTGAGGAGTGCGCTGTCATCTGCTGTCATTTTGGTTACATCAGCCTGAATGACAATTGTATCTTTTAATAATGCAATCACAGTGGGATCACTAAATACGGTACTTTCCATCTCACGACAAGGAACACACCAATAAGCATAAAAGTCCAACATTACGGGCGCTTTGCTCTCACGAGCTTGCTTTAGAACGTCGTTTAATTCTGTAAGGTTGGTTATCTTTTTAAATTGCAGTGTATTATTTTCAATCGTTGCCGCTTCTGTGTCGTGCTGACTGGGCGTTAATAATCCAGCCAGCGGCGCAAAGTAACTTGTGCTACCCGATGCTGCACCAATCACCAAAGTGGCTCCGAGTAGTAAAGCAACTAAACTACTGCTTTTCCCAAGACGCTTCCAGCCAGACGATTCCTCTGTTAATGAATCAGTCGCCCCAAGAAATACCGCGCTACCAATAAGTAATATCCCCGACAACAGTAGCGTGACTTGCGGAGGCACAACTCTATCCAGCATCCAAATTGCCAGCCCCAGCATTATAACGCCAAATATATGCTTCACAGTTTCCATCCACGCGCCTGCACGGGGGAGAATGGTGCCCGCCGACGTGCCAATGAGTAGCAAAGGAGCCCCCATTCCCATGCCTAACATAAAGAGAGAAAGGCCACCCAAGAGCACATCCTTAGTATCTGCAATATAGGCAAGTGCAGCGATGAGTGGTGCCGTCACGCAGGGCCCCACAATGAGTGCCGACAACACTCCCATGATACCCGCACCAAGTAAGCTGCCACTGCGCTGTGTATTACTGATATTATTTAATTTGTTTTGGATAGTGCTTGGCATTTGTAATTCATAAAAGCCAAACATCGACAAAGATAACACGACAAACAATAGGGCAAATGTGGTAATGACCCAAGGGTTCTGTAACGTAGCTGATAAATTTGCCCCCGTGTAGCCAGCGACCACTCCCGCGACAGCGTAGGTAAGTGCCATCGGGATAACGTAAGCTAAAGAAAGCGAAAATGCCTTGCCTTTGGATAAGTTTTCGCCCTGACCGGTAATAATCCCTGAAAGAATTGGAATCATCGGAAAAACGCAAGGGGTCAAGGTTAGTAATAAACCACCAACAAAAAAGGCACTAACAACAGCAAAAATACTTCGACTTTTTAATATGCCACCCAGCACACTCTGTTCAGATGTGGGAGCTGAAGAGATTATGCTACTGACTTGAGTTTGATTATTATCATTTAAACGGATATTGGCTGCTTCGCCAGCTGACTTTACTGGAGTAAATGCAGAAAAATCGACAATTTCTGTTTTTTCCTGAATGGGATAACAAATATTCGCGAGTTTAGAGCAGCCCTGATAACTGGTTTTCACTTCAAGCTGCTTTTGTTGACCTATTACCGGAACCGTGACCTCAAAATCTTTCTCATAGGTGATTACATCCCCAAGGTATACATCATTATGGAACTTGCCTTCCGGAAGATTTGGTTTTCCCAAAGTCACCCCGGACGCTTGATCAGTCAAGGAAAAAGCAATTTTATGCTGATACAAGTAGTGTCCCGGTGTAACGTTCCAACGTGCATTCAGGGTGTTACTATCCGTTGCGATAATATCAAAGGTAAATGCTTTATCCGCTGGAAGTGGCTCACTGCCCCGCCCACCTTGGATGCCACTCATTCTCCCGCCGGTAATACTGCTAATACCCAGCTCTTCTTTAATACTCAGTGGACTACTACTGATTGCGCTAATTGGCTCAACAGCTTCACCCATGGTATTGGCGAAACTGGGGGGAAGACTGAGCGACAGAACTTTTTCCTGAGGAGGGAAGCAAATACCAATATCTGCACACCCTTGGAACTTGCTCAGTATTTCAACGGACTGGGGGCTGTTAGCCCCTGTATGTTCCAGTGATATATCGAAAGTGACATCGCCACGGTATACGTCAACAGCACCAAATGTGATGTCTTCTTTCCGCTTCCCCTCAGGCTTGAATAGACTGGATACCGCTGATTGCTTTGTTTGACTAACGAAATCAACCTTATCCCGGTATAAATAGTACCCATCAGCTATTTTCCAGGTTGCTCGGATGGTTTGGTCATCAATGACTTCAGTGCTCAGCTTGAATGCTTCGTTTACTCGCAGCAGATTATCCGACGCAGCCATCAGATTGAACGAAATCAACAGTGCCAGAACTGAGAAAAAGGCTTTCATTTTATATTGTAAGTCCGGTTTTAGTGTATTCTATTGCAGTTATTTTTTATACGTGCGTACTTGATGGTTCACTCACCGCTTTTGTTCTCACGACAAAAAACCACCCCTGCATCACAACTCCCGATACTGTCTGCTTTGCACTGACTGCGCTTTCTTACTAGGTGGACGATTATAATTTAACTCGCCTCGGGTGACTATGGCCTATCATTACCAAATGTTAAGCCACCTGCCAGACACCTTTTGCTAGCAGGTGGTCACTGATGCTAGTAGTTGACCTAACGAATCTTCAGGTCTTCCAGCGTTTTCCCACCTTCTTCTGTGGCTTCAACAACCCATAGTGGCTTACGTCCGCGACCGGTCCATGTAATACTTGGGTCGTCTGGATGCTGATATTTAGGCGCTGCCTTTCTAGTGACAGCCTTGCTTTTACCGCTAGGATATATTTCCTCCAGCGTGTAACCCTCCTCTTGTACCATTCTTTGTATTTTTGCTCTAAGCTCTTGCCGTATTTCCTTATCACGCTTCCTAAGCTCCACTGGAACTTCCTCCAGTATTTTTAATAAAGTTACACGGTCAAACTGGGTATAATCTAATTCGCTCACTATGATCTTCCAATTATTAATACAGCCTGTAATTTACGTTTAATCTGTTTTTTAAGTCAAGTAAATTTAAATACAAAAAGTGCAAAACTGTGTATTTAGTTTTTTGTTAGATCCTTTTAAATAAAAATTGGCTGAACTCAGCACTATTTATTTACAAAAGTTACCGGATTTTTCACATCAATTTGCTTCTGCCCTCCCCTATATCAGACCTCATTTAATTCCACGGTAGCGGGCGGCTTTGGAGCAGGTGTGGGCACATTATTCAGCAAAACGCAGTGCGTCAACCCGAATCTGCCCCGTGCTAGCGTCTCATACATCTCTTGTACGCAATAACGACACCTGCAAACCACCGTCTGATCCATTGTTGACCAACTAAGAAGCCTCCGTCAGTCAGGTCTTCTTCTCTCTTTCGCCCAATCTTGCACTTTTCCGCATAAAACCGACAAACTGTAGCAGCTCAACTTAACTTTTCGTAACAAGCTAGCTACTATTGGTTCGATCAACATCAATAAATCACATCAAATAAACACGTTGATAATAATTACAATTAGTTAGGTACCCACATGAAAAAACTCACCCTCCCCCTGCTTATCATGCTGTTCGGAGTTCATTCTGTCGCACAGGCTGATATTTACAAATGGACGGACAAGGATGGCAAAGTCCACTACTCAGCCACACCACCTAAAAAGCCTCAAAAGAATGTCGAAGACATCGAAGATAAAATTAAAGCCAGTATTGGCAAGGTTCAACCTAAAACCAGCTACAAGGTACCAGTGGCAAGTAACACAGAAAGCAACACTCCAAAGAAGCAAGGCACCTCTGATGGGCGTGCTGGAGATCACTACAACGAAGATCGCTCGCAGGCAAGGCTTGCCTATTGCAATGACCTAAAACGTAATATCCACACAATGGAAAACAACAAAAACAGCAATCTGATCAGAGAAGGTGAAAAAAAGCCGCTATCTGCTGACCAAATTAAAAACCAGTTAAAAAAAGACAAAGCAAATTTCGCTAAAAACTGCGGTGGCATTTGATCAGTATCCGTATGCTTTCTGATTTGCCGGTTTACCAGTATACTACTGAGCCAAATTAACTTCAGAAGCCTGCGGATTTTTATGAGAGTTTCCCAATTTCCTATCTCAACTTTACGTGATACACCAACCGATGCCGAGGTAATCAGCCACCAACTTATGCTCAAGGCAGGCATGATCAAACGCCTAGCCTCTGGCCTGTATACCTGGGCGCCTCTGGGGCTTAAAGTATTACGCAAAGTTGAGAAAATTGTTCGTGAAGAAATGGATCGTTCAGGGGCTATCGAACTGCTCATGCCATCCATACAGCCAGCGGAGCCTTGGAAAGAGTCGGGGCGATGGGAAGAATACGGCCCTGAGCTTTTGCGCATTACCGACCGAGGAAACAGAGATTTTTGCTACGGCCCAACGCATGAGGAGGTGATCACAGATTATCTACGCAATGAAATCAATAGTTATAAACAGCTTCCAGTCAACTATTACCAAATTCAAACTAAATTCCGTGATGAGATTCGCCCTCGTTTTGGTGTGATGCGCTCACGCGAGTTTTTAATGAAGGATGCCTACTCCTTCCACATTAGTGCTGAGTCTTTACAAGAAACCTACGACATAATGTACGACACTTACCAGCGCATCTTTACACGCCTTGGTTTGAACTTCCGTCCGGTACAAGCAGATAATGGCTCAATAGGGGGTAATGGCTCCCACGAATTCCATGTGTTGGCCGATTCGGGTGAAGATGCTATCGCATTCTCAGACAGTAGCGACTTTGCAGCCAATGTTGAAAAAGCAGAGGCGGTAGCAAGTACACTTAAACGCCCTGCCCCCAGTGAGGAAATGGTAACTTTTGAGACACCGGGCCTAAAAACCATTGATGCCTTAGCCGAAGCAATGGGAATTCCAGCTACGCAGCAAGTTAAAATTCTCCTGGTTGAAGGTGAGGATGATACAACCGTTGCACTACTGCTTCGTGGTGATCATATTCTGAATGAAATCAAAGCCGAAAAAATTGAAGGCATTGTTGCCCCCCTTACTTTCGCCTCAGAAGAAACAATCATCGAACTCACCGGTAGCAAGCCCGGGTCACTAGGGCCTGTTGGGCTGAATCTGCGAATTATCGCTGACCATGCTGTTGCACCGCTTGCGGACTTTGTTTGTGGTGCCAATAAAGAAGGCTACCACCTGAAAGGTGTGAACTGGGGACGGGACTTACCAGAGCCAGAGTACATGGATATTCGCAACGTGGTCGCTGGTGACCCCAGCCCGGACGGTCAGGGTGTGCTCGAAATCTGCCGAGGCATTGAGGTTGGTCATATCTTCCAGTTGGGCACCAAGTACTCTGAAGCCATGAATGCCAAAGTGCTGGATGAAAACGGAAAAAGCCAACTCATGACGATGGGCTGTTATGGTATTGGTGTTTCCCGCGTGGTTGCATCCAGTATCGAACAAAACCATGATGATAAGGGAATTATTTGGCCATCGGCGATGGCACCCTTCCAGGTCGCACTTGCACCGCTAAATTATCACAAGTCTGCTGAGGTGAAGGCGATTGCAGACAAGCTACATGCGGACTTAATGGATGCGGGCTACGAAGTTCTTCTGGATGACCGTGATATTCGTCCCGGTGCCATGTTTGCAGATATGGAGCTAATCGGCATTCCTCACCGTATTGTCATTTCAGACCGTGGCTTAAAAAACAAGCAACTAGAATACAAATTCAGAACCGCAACAGAAGCTGAAATGATTGAACTAGACAATGCTCTGGAAAATATTGTCAACAAGCTATCCGCTTGAGGCATAGCGTCTCTCTGACTCCCTTCCCGACAATTATTCTGCTACTTAGGAAGGGAGTTTTTTGATCACTCAAAAAACTTGGAAAGTCGCGCCACCACCTCAGACCAGATGCCCTGATCCATATCAGATTGCTCTGATGGCTTCTCCAGATCGCTCACTACTTGCACTAACCCTTGTACAACACGCGCCATGCGCTCGTAATCAAGTGCTGTAGTCTCTGGCGAGTACTCATCAGCCGTCACCCTCAGCGGTAGCATATCGCTCACTTGTACCGCAGGATAATCATTGAGCCAATAATTCACATGATCTGAACCTGCCACCAGCGGAACATTTTCTGGCGCACTAAAAGATTCTACAGGTAACTCTGGTATGCGCAAGAAGCTGCGCTTAACCGTACGCATTGCCACAAAGTCCTGTAGTCGGCTCGACAGGCTAATGAAATTTCCAGTATCGGGGTACAATACTCGCATGAATGAAAACGGGTAGCGTTGTGTCCGATGCGCCTCAGTAAAAAAGCCAACACTTTTTAATGAAATCATTAATTTGACTGGAATGTTTTCATCTTTGAGTAAATGCGCATGATGGAGGCTCCCCATCTCTAAAGTTCCATTCGCTGCAACACCTGATGACGCATACGCAACAAGTTCAACCGATAAAGGTAGTTCTTTCTCTAACAACGCAAGAACTCGAGCAGTTTCCAATAAGACGGAAATACCACTCGGATTCCAGTAGAGTCGCTCCGGCCCCGTCGGTGGAAGATATTGTACCCCAATAACGACACGCTCCTTCGTTTTAGGCCCCAAGCGAAGTCTGACATTATTGTGCCTACCACTCATCGTTGAATACCCTTGGAAGGATGGCTTTCCCAAGCGAGAGAAGTAATTAAAAATATAGCTATCCGTAGTGAGCGATTCTCGGGCTAGTGTTTTGGAAGCATGAATATGCCACAGATTGGTGACATGATTTTTTAGATTTGACTGATTAACCTTCGGGAGATTACTGACAGTTTGAACAGGAAGCAGTGGTTGAGTAATTAGAAACCAGAGTAGCGCACAAACAACCGCAATGGCAATTAACCAGTCGAGCATTCGGCCAATAAAGCTTCTGAACATTGGGATACTATCCTTAACACATTAAATTGCCAGAACCAGGTGCCCCAACCCCTCATCCTGAATTTACAAGCAAACACACAATCCGTGTGGTCACTATAAACTATTGTTATTGTACAAACAAAAAAACCGGCCTCAGCCGGTTTTTTCTAATCGCTACGCTCCGATACTAAAGCGCGCGAACACGAGAATTCAAGCGACTCTTATGACGAGCAGCTTTATTCTTATGAATCAGACCCTTAGAAACAGCAGAGTCAATAGCTGGCACTGCTGCCGTATATGCCTCAGTCGCTGCTTCCTTGTTACCTGCCTCTATAGCAACAACAACACGCTTGATCAAAGTACGCATTGTAGTTGTGTAGTGTTTTTTGTGTACACGACGCTCTTCTGCTAGACGTACACGCTTTTTTGCTGATTTGATATTTGGCAAAACTAATCTCCCATCCGGGCGTCAAAATTTAAGGTGTGTATTGTGACGGATCCGCTGTGTTACGGCAAGATGAATTTTTATCTTTTTTGATTTGAGGCAATTCAACAAATTAAGGGTTGTACAACACTGAATCTGAGGGTACTATTCACGTCCTCTTTATCTACAGGCGCGTAGCTCAGTTGGTTAGAGCACCACCTTGACATGGTGGGGGTCGATGGTTCGAATCCATTCGCGCCTACCAGTATAAAATACTGGTAGATCAGATACTTAAAGCGGCTTTTTTGTTGCAGAAAGAACCGTCTGTCAATTTGTTGTCATTTATTTGTCACTTATTTTTTCCTGAATAGTTAGGTTCATTGCTCCGTATTTTTGCCATTTGGTCGGCCAAATGCCCTAAAAAGAAAACCGATCTATGTATCATTTAAATAACAAAAATGATAGATGGCGTATCCTCTGGTTTATGATCTCACTTATAACTATCGAAAGACACCTTTAGTATCTTTAGGCCAAATGGATTAAAAAATATCTCGCCATAGATTCTCGGCACTGGTTACTATTTACATCGAAATAATGTCTATAAATCACATAGTTTCAGCATGACGTATCCAGCCCGCTACCGTGGCAATATCCGGAACACGACTAACCTTCTCAACCCGCTTATTCACAGAATCAATCAACTGAATCAATCGTTCGGGATTCGCGTTAGCCAGTGCCTTCGCGGAGTAAACACCGCTTAACTCCAGCACCTCGGCCATTGGCCCATCAATGCCTTTTACACGTAATATATCTGCAATCGACACCCAGGAAGAAACCACCCAAGACTCGCGCCCCAATGCTTTGGAGATCAATTTAATGCCATCCTCATCTGAGCAGCGATCCAGCAGGTTTAAGGTTGTGGTTATACCCATATCGTGCAGGTGACGGCGATTATCATTACCAATAGAGCGGATGACTTCGATGCGATAGTTCTCATCATTTGGAGATGCCTTCGCCGTTACTGTCACTACTTCCGAGGTCGTATCTTCAACTTTCTCTTTGACCTTTTCAAAGCCATCACGCGCCATTTCGCTCAGCTTTGACCATCCTGAAGTCTGCCGGTCAGCATCCCCCACTACGGCGGTTCCAGTGGTCCCTCCTGCAAAAATTCCGGATGACACACCTGAATAATCACGGGGCTGCTGAGGCATGGAAGATTGCTCCTCCAACACGCTCACTTTTAATTGGCTGGCATGCAACTCCTGCTCTAACTGCTGTTGGCGACGACCACTTTCGGTTAATGCCTTCTGTGTTTCTTGCAACTGTTGTTCGTAGCGGCTGAGCATTTGCTGCTGGGCGATTTCTTTCTCACTCAGTTCACTCAAGCTACGCTCACGCACTTCCAGCTCAGCCTTTAGCTGCTGCAAGTGTGTTTCCTGTGCTTTAACAGTGCTATTCAACTCTGCGATATGCCCATCACCTTGGTGTAATTTACTTTCCAGCTCCCGTCGGGCGACATCGAAAAACTCCTGCTTTTGCTTGAGCTCGCCCGATACCTCACCCAAGGTCTTTTCACTGGCTGTTAGTTGCTCCTCATACTCACCCAGCTGGCGTTTAGTTTCCTCAAGTTGCGCCGTGGCATTGCTTGCCTTTTCTCGCTCAAGTTCAAGCTCGGCAGCGAGCGACTGCTTTGTGTCTTCCAGAGCGGCAACACTCCCCGACAGTTCCTGCTGCAATGTGGCAATTTGCTGCTCACGCTCCTGCAGTGTGGACTCGGCATCTTTCAGCTTTTGTGAATAACGATCCGACAATATCGCACCATGTTGTGGTGTAGTCGCCTCACCATCAGCAGATGCCTGAATTGCGTTAAGCGCATCTTGCGTATCAGTCAGCTGAACAGTCGTCTCTTTAAGCTGTGACTGGAGCTGCCCGATCTCAACATCCCGTTGTTTTAGTGCTTGCTTGTAGTCATGTAACTCCAGATTTTCCTGCTCAATACTCCGCTCACTGTCCAACAAACGCTTGGATAAAATATCCCGCTCATCAGAAAGCTTCAGGTACATATCCCCCTGGCGTACGCTGGCTGCGTTTAGCTCCTCTATTTTCTGGCTACACTCATCACGCTCCGCTTCAAGATTTGCAACGCGTTGCGACCATTCCTGATTGAGCTTATTCAACTGGTGTCGTCCACCACCTCGCAGCAACCAACCGGCCACAAAGCCAATCAAGGCGGCAACTAGCAGGAAAACCCAAATTTGAAGAATCAGATAGCCCATTTCTTTAATCCTTTAACAATCAATTCAATACGGCGGTTTTTCGCACGCCCTTGTTCTGTTTTATTACTCGCAATCGGGTTCACTTCACCGTGCCCTATTGCCTGTAGCCGTTTATTATTAATGCCTAGCTTGTTTAAGTGTGATGCCACTGCTTCTGCGCGCGCCTGGCTCAGTCGCTCATTCACTGCGGCAGCCCCCTGCGAATCGGTATAGCCATGAACCTGAATCTGGTGATCCGGGCATCGGGTAGCGATCTGAGCAATCTTTTCCAATAATTGTAGACTGCCTTTTTGTAAATCCGCCGAGCCTGATTCAAAACGAATTTGCTCCTGCTTCAACAACACATCAAACCCTGTCTGACAGAATTTTTTGGCATAGTTTGCCGAACCAACCATTGGCACAGAGGCACTTTCCTTTACCGCAGCCTTCGGCTGAGAAACCTCAAAGCGCATATCAATATCGTCAAAGTCCTCCACTAACTCTTGTGCAATGGCTTCCGCCTGATCGCTGATATCCTGTGAGGCAGCGGTACCGGTCAATAGTGCCTTGCCATCCTTCACTGACAGATTGCCCTCCTCAAGTAACCGCAGCACGCCAAGGCTTTTCAGAATACTTTCCTGCCAGTTTTTTGGTGGCACACCGGAGCTCACCTCAACGCGCCAGATTGCTTTTGTCGGATCCTCACCCAATGCAACCAAGTGGGCATCGACGGCCTGTTTAAATTCTGGGCCATCCACCACGCCATCAAACACATAGACACCCGCACTGTCATGGCTAATCATGATTCGGTAGGGTATGACTCGTTTTTTTACCTTGACAGGCTTCACCGCAACCGTAGTGCCACTTGGCTTGGCAACCGTCGATTCTGCCTGAGCCCCCTGAACCTGCGCTGAGGCAACCTGCTGAACTGAAATATCATTACTAATCTGACGAACGCCATAAACGTTAGCGGTTTCCAAGGCATATTGCCGACGCTGCTTTGTTCGCACCACGCCACTTACTGTCACGTCACGCCCATCTGCCACCACTTGCAGCTGATTAAAATCATTGGCAGCCAGTGCTTCCTGAACTCGCTGTTGAATATCAGCCTGAATCGCCGGTGCTTTAATTTTGAAGGCCGCAAGCCAGCCTAGAACGGCCAATGCGCCTGACACTAATAATAAGACGAGCACGTTTTTCATCTGATCTCAAATCCCTTTTTGCCTAAGCATAGCAAGACTGTAGCCAACCCGCTTGCATTCTACTATCGCATCCAGTAGCAACTCGCAGAACCCCGCCCATACCGGATCAGTCGAGGCTATCTGCAATTTCTGACACAATCGTATAAAACATCCCTGCGACCGAAAGCTGCTCCGCCAAGCCCCGTGGGTCATCTGCTGCGCTACCCACAAAGGCGCTGATGCTGTAACGCTTTCCACGGATTAACACATTCGCCAACAGCCACTGATCTCTTACCGCCTGTTGTTTCGTGTAGGTTTGGCCGGTTTTGGTTGATAAAAATCGGATATTTTTGATGTTTCGCAATGTCCGCAAACGGCCAGTTCCTGCCTGCATCTCCAAACTGAGTAATTGCTTCAGAGTATCTTTGGAGGCTTGTGTTCTCAGGTAATGCCCCCGTAGGCGCACCGCCGAAGGTGCTTCACTAAACTCCAGATAGCGCCGCTGCTGTTGTATATTGCTCACCAAAAACTGCGAAGTGCTTTGCAACGCCTTTGGGTCGCCTTTCCCATACAGTATCTCACCAAGCTGATAATTGATTTCAAGCATCTGCAACGGTGTTGACTGCACTATGCCATAGCTCATTTCATACACCAGTTGTTCAGCATGGGTCGTTTTGCCTTGGCGTGTCCGCAAGTCTTTCAGTGCAAAATCGGCGTAAAGCTTCATCAGCTCACCAGATGTCGCTTGAGTACGCAGTGCCGTAAATAATGGCAATGATTCACGCAGCTGTGTGGATGCCGCAAAGCTTAACGAGTGACCCGCCTGCTGTGGCGTATCACAATTTGCAACACCACGGGGGAAGCCTTTAACCGAACTGGGCAAGTTACGGTAAGTTTGGTTGCAAAACCGCGTATCTGCAGAATTACCCTTCGATGCCAACAATACCGCCGCCGGAATGGTGGAGAGTTGGCCAACAGAGCGATCCTTAATCTGACCTTGTTTGTAATAGCGCACCAGCTTTCCAGCCTGATCCGCCACCAAAACCTGCACAGTCGCGCCTGACTCTGGCTTAGCGGCTGCTGCGCCCAAGGTTTGCCGCAAGCCACAGTGCCGACAGCCACGTGCAAACGCTCGCAGACGGTCTTGCAGCTTCTGCTGAAACACCAGATTGTCACGCACTGGCAGGCTAATCTGCGCATCGCTAATAAGCAGCAAGCCATCGGAACGGGAATACTCTGCGGCCAAGCGTTGCTGAACCAAGTCCGCAAACTCACCCAAGGCTCGTGCCGTACGCTTGCGTAAATTTGCCAAATTCAAAATAGCGCGCGGAGGTGGCCGGCTCACATCATTCAACGCGGTTACTCGTGGCTGCTTTAACGCTGCCAAGCCTTGTTTGATCTCAGATGCCAAGGCATTTTGATCCCGTTGGTACAGGCTTTGTGTTACCGCTGCCGCCTCTGACGTTAATGCCTCCCAGTTATCAACATTCAGCAATGCCTGTTGTTTTAACTGTGCCACAGCCAATAAGGATTGCTCTGCATTGCTGAGCTGCTCAGGGAGTTTATGAAAGACCGTTGCAGCCGTTGCTCTCAGGCCATTGAAATCATCGGCCTGCCCACGTAACGAATTGTGTATCGCCACCCAGCGTTTAAACTCTGAACCATTGTTTTGCGCCAAATATGGGAAGGTATGCTTTGCCAAGCGTATTGCGGAAAAGGTATTACACAGATCACTAAACCAGGAAAAGCAGCGAGA
This sequence comes from Pseudomonadota bacterium, assembly GCA_002747455.1. Taxonomy (GTDB): domain Bacteria; phylum Pseudomonadota; class Gammaproteobacteria; order Thiotrichales; family Thiotrichaceae; genus Leucothrix. The sequence goes on from PDPG01000055.1 coordinate 16,598, forward strand.
TTCCGGCTGCTCAACCGACAGCAAGGCATTATTGAGTCGCTTCATCAAGCTATTGCTGCCTGTAGCAAATGGATTGAATGCCGCCACTATATCCGCGGTCGCAATGCCTTTGTAACTCGTCTCCCGCAAGAATAATAAGTCCCACAGACTGGTTTCCTGATAATCAAAACTGACCTGACGACCCGTTTGCTCATCTAAAACATCCCAATAAACCGGCGGAACCAATTCAATAAACAGACCACCCAACGACTGGCTTTGGCGCTGAGGATTTGGCATCGCACCTACCAGCTGACCTTGTTGATCCAACAATGTGGTGGCGGTGTGTTGCTGATGTAAACGTTGGTATTCCGCCAACACCTCCGAATCTGGCTCACCCGATAAGTAACCGTACAGTCCCACAACGCTCAATACTGATAAAACCAGCACGAGCTTGACCACACTCAGCAAAAACTCCGGCACACTGCGGGTATTGAGAAAAAATAACCAGCGGACTACTTGCCAGACCATACGCAGTAGCGCTTCAATCAGTGCCAACACCACACTAAGCGGGTAACGCCAGTCACTCAGAGGCAATTTACCCGCGCGCGCGCCACGATTGCCGTGGCCACCTTGCACGATCTCATGCCCAAAATAACGCAAGGCATGAATCCGAATCCAGTCAATGCCTTGGCGAATTAACCAGAATAGCTTTAATACGGCCAGGTACACGGTGCGTCACTTTCTTCAGGTTCTCCGGCTGGTACGACCGCCATGCTCAGCGCTTGCTTCAGCTCATCCCACTGCATCGCACTCATACGATAAACATTGTAGGTCAGATGTTCCGCATCATCGCCCAGTATCGCGTACACCTCATTGCGTACACTGCGAGGAATCCAGGCGTAGGGAACCTGCCGCAACATAGCTGGTTTAATCCGCTCACTGGCAAGTACCTCAAACAATTCCAGCAACTCACTGGCCATGCGATTGCCGTGTACTGGCGAGCTGGGAATGACAAAAAAACATTGCCCCAAACTATCGTATAAGTATGGCTGCACATTGCTGGCCAAGTGCTTCATATCGGTGATAGCCCGCAGTTTCGAGACATCTTCAGCACTAAAGTAATCGCCCTCAAAGTCAGCACTCATCCAGTTACGACGACGTGAAATATAACCATCAGCCAGCCCCACGATCAGCAATACAAAGTCAACTAACGCACCCAATAGCAAGGGGACATAATCATCCCGTCGGGTGCTGTCTTTGCCATGCTCCATGAGCGGCTTCAGGTCTTCATTTTTCCACCATGCGACGGCTAAGCCCGGAATAGAGCGAATCACATCCATGGCTCGATTGAGTACATTACGCTGGTCGAATGGGTTAAATAATTGCACATCTTCCATAAACGGCAGAAACTCAATACTCTTGAGCATGGCATTGCCATTTAAGGTAATAGTGCTATCCGGACAAGGAATACTGCCTGCTGCTGTTGGCACAATACGCTGACGTTTCTCCCCCACCCGCTGTGCAATCACCCGCGAGGATTCGGCCAATACTGGCGCGTTACGGCGAGTATTGATCTCATGGATAATCCCGTTGATTTCGTTTTGCAGGGACATCACATCTTGCGTGTCGGGGCGATAGTTCTCGATAATGTTTTGTAACTGACCAATATCACGCCTGACCTGCTGACCCAACGGCTCAATACTCTTGGCAATGGCAGAAAACACCAAGGCTTCGTTGTTACGGAAAGTACGGCGCGGGCCTTTCCCCGGTACGGAGCCATCCCCACAACTCCCCCCAAATTTTTCTTCCTCTCTAGCGCGTCGTTCGGAATAAAGTTTAAGCTGCTTACTGCCCCGCTCTACCGCCTCAAATGCCAGCAGATAATCCTGAGCACCATCCCGCACTTGATTCAACTGCGCCGTAAAATTCTCCTGCGCAAAACCCTCCGCCCGTAGCAGTTTGTAGTAAAAACCATAACTGAAGAATACGCTGATAGACATCATCAGCATATACAACGGCAGCCAGCGGACCTTTGCCATCCAACGCCGTGACAAAGCCATCTTGCGCAATGCATACACCAGCACTAACTGAATGCAGAAAACCACCAAGCCAAGTACGATCAGACTAACCAGCGATGCCTCTTCCGGCGTGGCAAAAGAAAAGCGCACCAAGCCATCGTAGCTGGTGTAGAAAGAAATTGCTGAGAGCAAAATAATTAACACCACCGGAGTGGTTCTGGCATTCGTGAAGAAGCCCGTAATCATGCCCAATAGTGTGGGGTTAGCCATGTATTCCGTACACTCGTTTAATATGTCGCATAATCAGAAGCCCGCGCAATCAATAAAAATGGGGGGTATTGTAGTCAAATCTCTAACTGTCCGCTCTGTGCAATATACTCACAAGCCTAAGGATTACAAAACTTTAACATCAGCTTACAAAAATGCCTTGCGCATTTTCACTTGCAGGCCACTTTGCCGCTGCACCCGTCGCTGTACCGTCTTCATAAAAACCGCTGGCAAAGCCGCAATATCCACCTGAGCTTTAGCACGGGTAATTGCTGTGTAGAGTAATTCCCCTGACAGCAGCGGGTTATCATGTTCCGGCAGTACAATCATCACGTGGGGAAACTCTGATCCCTGACTTTTATGAATGGTCATGGCGTACACCGTCTCATGTGCAGGCAAACGCCCCGGCATGACCGCCCGCATCTGACCATCAGCCTGTTCGAACCATACCCGCATCTGATCACGCTCTGCATCGTATAAACACAGGCCAATGTCTCCATTAAACAAGCCCAGTGCCGGATCATTACGACTAATCATCACCGGACGACCATGATACCAAGTGCGGTACGTTGCAATTTCTTGCGCTTGCAGCCGTTTTTCCAAAGCCAAATTCAGCCCTTCAACACCCGTCACCCCCTGCCGCAATGCAGCCAGTACCTGAAATTGGGAAAATGTGGTCAATGCAGCCTTTGGGTCTGAGCTATGTTTAATTTGCTGAAAATACGCTTGATAGTGCTCCTGCATATACGCCACCGGATCGCCTTCCACAACATTGGCAACCTGTTGTGCATCATCCTGCAAAATCTGCCATGCCTGACGAGGCTGCTGTTGGTTCACCGCTGTTGCCAACGCCTTAATCGGGCCAGAGAATCGCCACGTTTTTTTTAATTGCAAGGTCTGATTCGGCAGGCTGGCACACAGGTCACCCAGCACCGCACCGGACTCCACCGATGCCAACTGATCCTGATCACCCAGCAAAATCAATCGTGCTTGGGGATGCAGGGCATCAACCAGTTTACTCATCAACGCCAGGTCAATCATGGAGGCTTCATCCACCACCAGGACATCACAACTTAATGGCTTACCCGCATGATGGCGAAACTGAGTGGACTGATGAATAGGCCCCAGCAATCGGTGCAATGTGCTGACAGTTTCTGGAATAGCAGCCTGCAATGTCGCATCTAACGCTGGCAAGTGTTGTTTACCTTCCCGAAGCGACTGCTGAAGACGCATAGCCGCTTTGCCCGTTGGTGCTGCCAAAGCAATGGATAATTTGCCGTGGTGCAGTTCCTGGAGCAAGGCCAGAATTTTTAATACGGTGGTGGTTTTTCCTGTCCCCGGCCCGCCGGTAATCATGCTAAAAGCCTGTTGCGCGCAAGACGAGGCAGCCTCTTTTTGCCAGTCAACCTCATCCTCGGCGGCATCATTTGCCGTCGCTGCAAGCACTGGTGCAGGGCTAGCAGACGGGAAGTATTTTTCCAGCAACTCCTCCAGTTGTGCGGGCTTTTCCAGCACCCGCTGAATGCGCTGCTGTATATTGCTCACCAAGCGCGACTCATACTGCCAATAGCGTTGCAAATACAAACGGCCGTCTTCCAGTATCAGCGGCGTATTAGCGGATAAAGACACCAATGGTGACTGGGACAATAACGTCTGCTGCGCAGCATCCACCGGCAAGCAGCTATGTCCAGCACTTTGCGCCGCCGACAGATCCAGCACAATTTGTCTGAAGTCGTGTTGCTGTGCATCATCCAAGTCTGAGCGCTCGGTTAAAAAACTGGCGATTGCCTGATCAAGTCGTGAATACGCAAGTGCTTCTGTCATCATGCTGCTACCCCCGACAAAACATCGCTGATGCCTTCAAGAATGTGCAACGGTGGTTTATCCACAAAGACCCCCTGCATGACCTGAGCTGGATCCATTCCCCGCAGGAATAAATAACGCACCCCGCCAAAATGACGCGCATAGTCATAATCCATCAGCCGCTGCTGAAGGTAGTGATGCAATACCACCGAGTACAAAAAGTATTGCAGGCCATAATTATGCTCACGCATGGCCTGCTCCATAGTGGCTTGGTCGTACTGCTCCAGGGCATTGGACTTATAATCCATCACATAATACTGGCCGTTGTATTCGCAAATCAGATCAATAAACCCAGTAAGCTGCCCACTCAGTTCGCGTGGCAAGAGTGGCTGACAGCTTGCCTGATCCGCTAACAATTGGTTCAGCCGCTGGGTCTGTAAGTCATTCATGGCAAAATAAAACGGCATTTCCTTTAAACACGCCTTGTCATCCAGATTTGCCAGTATGAAGTCTCCGTCATACGAATCCAACGGTGCTGTCACCGATCGTTGCAATAACTCATCCAATGCCGATTGCCCTACCTCATCCAGCGATAGCCCGTAGCGCATACAGCTTCGCTCACGGTCTTTTTGATATTGCTCATAAAAGGCTGTGTTATGTCGCATTTCTTTTAACAGGGAAAAGCTATGATTCTCCAGTAGATCGTGCAGTACATTTCCGGTATGTGCCCCTTTAGGGAGTTGATAATCTGGCGCATCAGGCGCATTTGCTTCGGCCATGATGGGCAAGTCAAGTGCTGACCAAGTATCCTGTGGCGTGGCAGGCTCTTGCGATTTATCCACGGGTAGTTCATGGTACTGTGACTGGTGGCTTAAATAAGCCAGTGCGGAATAACTACTCATTTGCCAGTGCTGGCGGATATCACGCTGCTGTTGTACAGCCTGGAGCGGTTGGTTTGTAGAAGTGCTAAGGTTCGCAGTCTCTACATCAACTTCAGCACTGATCTCAGCAGACTCAAAACAATCACACTCCTGCGCCAGTGCCATAAATTTCTCATTCCAGCCTGCATCTGGCGCGTATGGTTCAATTAAATAGCCTAAAGCAGTGTCGGCTGCATTCGCGGTCGTCGCCCACACAAGATAGCAACGCTGTGCGGCGCGTGTGACCGCCACATACAGCAAACGCAAGTCCTCCGCCAGTTGCTCAAGCCTGGCCTGCTCGAATCGCACCTGCCGTTGCGAACTGCCTAAATCGGCAACCAAGGCATTATCTTCATGGCAGATAACCACCTGATCTGCCGATGGCGCAGCAGATGACTTACGTGCTGCCCATAAATCTGGGCAAAACACAATGGGATACTCCAGACCTTTCGCACTATGAATGGTGACCACATTCACCGCAGCTTCATCCTGCTCCAGACGTAACTCTTGGCCATCACCACGATGCTCGCCCTGTAACGCCTGATTCAACCATTGCAGGGTCTTCAGTTGGTCCAGTTGCCCATCGCTCACGGCTTGTTGTACTAATTCCAATAAGTGATTGATGTTGGTAATGCGTCGCTCAGGCTGGTCGCACTGGCTGAGATTCTCCAAGACCTTATGCCGCGCCATTAAACGACGCATCATCGCCATCAAGCCATCTCGCTGCCAACGCTGCTGATACGCCTGAAAATCACTGACATATTCCTGCAAGCTCATGTCATCACGGCAGACTGCATCAAACGCCTGACCATCCAGCCCAAACCAGGGCAAGGTCAACGCCTGCCGCACCCGTTCCAGATCCACAGGCTGTAACAAGGCGTACAGCAAATGCAATAAATGATGCGCTTCCTCGCTGTCAAATACCGACTGCTTGCTATTGAGCACTGCCGGAATCCCGGCTGCTTGTAAGCCGTGTTGATAGATCGCGGCTTCCTCATTGCCCCGCACTAAAATAGCAATATCCTGTGGCTGAAGACGCTTGGCACACGCCTGCTGGCCGGTTGTCGCCCCAGAATGCTGATCTAGCAAACGCACGATTTCATTAATCACCTGTACCCGAACCGCCTGTCTTGCCACACCGCTGGTCCAGTAACCCTCCTTGTGATGTTCATTTGCTTGTAGCGACCACAGCACCATGGCATGAGCAGATTGCTGGTTCAGCCATAAACCATCCCCTGATCGCCCAGCCTTCACTTCATAGTAGGGAATCTCTGCGATTTTGAAGGGATTTTCCACGCCAGAAAATAATTGATTAACGGCACGAACCAGATTGGGGTGTGAGCGATAATTGGTTTCCAGCGTATAGGCCTGCCGCGCAGTACGCTTAGCCGCCAAATAGGAGTAAATATCCGCCCCACGAAATTTGTAAATGGCCTGTTTGGGATCACCAATTAAGTACAAGTAATGGGTGTCTGTGTGATAAACCTCAGAAAAAATATGCCATTGCTGCTGGTCGGTATCCTGAAATTCATCAATTAACGCCACGGCAAACTGGCGTTGCAATGCCGCCCGCAACAGCTCCCCTCCCTCTGCCGCCAACACCTGCGATAAACGTACAATCAGGTCGTCAAAAGACAATACTTTTTCAACGGACTGACGGTGCTGTAAGTGACTCGCCAAATAATCCAACAGCCCAAGCCTGAATGCCATTGCCACCTGCCCCAGACTTTCCAGCAAGCCATCCAATGCTACTGTCTCTTGAATGCCCAAATCTGCCAGGTACTCAGATTTACGTGCCTCCCCCGACAGTTGCTTGGTCTTGCGAAACTTGTGACCGTTCAAAGCCCCTGTCATCAAGGCATTAAAGCTAAACAGGCGAAGGCTAGACACCGGCGCAGCACTCACTGGATCAGCCAGCCATGCCGCCACCGCCTGCCGTGCTTCCGCGAACGCCTCAACAAACGTGGCTTTAAACGGAGCGTCATTATCCTCAATCGCCTGTGCCAATGGCTGCAAAGTGCTTTGATCAAAATCACGCAAGGCCTCAATCTGGCGGTGAATACTGGCTAAGGTATCATCCAGTGCCAAATCCGTGGGGTAAATAGCCATGCCTTGCTTTAGCTCACGAATACTGTTGAGCAAGGCTGCCGGCGACTGGTATTTCGCGGTACAGATTGAGGTTTTTAGGGCATCCGCCTGGTATAACTGCTGTCGCCAATAGTCTTCCGCCAATGCTGTTTTTAGGTGTTCAATATCGGCACTTAGCTCCGCATCAAACAACTGACCACTTTCCAGTGCGTACTGCCGCAACATGCGCTGACAAAAGCTGTGAATCGTAAAAATGGCTGCTTGATCAATCGACGCTAATGCCGCTGCCACACGCTCCACAACCTGCTTGGGATTATCCAACTGGCTTGCCCATTGGATGAAAGCAGGGTCTTGCTGAGCATTGGCAGGGTGATCTGGATCAACAATAAAACGTTTCAAATCCTGCAGGCGCAGACGAATGCGAGTACGTAGCTCCTGTGTTGCTGATTTTGTGAACGTTACGACTAGAATTTTTTCAATTGGTAGCTTATGCTCAACGATGAAGCGTAGCACCAGCATGGCAATGGAGAATGTTTTTCCTGTTCCGGCGCTGGCTTCGATCAGATTGACACCTGCTTCAATTTTGCTATGAAACGCATCAAACGGGATGGGTTGTGGCTCAGGTTGAGTCATAATGATTTTTTGGCAGTCAAACGAGACCCTTATTTGATACCATATATCAAGTCATCAGCAAGTGCTTTTTAATAAAGTATAGGGTCGGCTTCAAACACAATAAAATCAATAAAAAAACGGAGCGATAGGTTTGAACAAGCGTAGTTACAAACAAAAAATCATACTCACCGGCTCCCTATTCGGTGTACTTGGGTTTCTACCGTTTACGATTTACTACTACACCACGGACGACTATGCGGCGGCCTTGATAGAGTTCTATCTGGCGGTCGCCATCCTCAGTATTTTTATGTATGTGTGGCTGACTCACCGGATTAAAATGATGGGCGTTGTTTTAACCGTCCTGTTTATGGGGGCCGCCTGTACCATGGTCTACCTGAAAGGCCCTGAGTTAATTTACTGGATGTACCCTGCCTCACTGGGCGCATTTCTGTCCATTCATCACCGCGATGCTTCCATCGCCAATTTGCTGCTCGCAATACTCACGTTTCCCGCAATCTACACACAATTCCCGACCATGGAGGTGCTGCGTATTTACACAACACTAACCATGCTCTCAGCATTTGGTTATACCTTTGCAATTATGACGCAAAAACAACGCCTGCAATTATCACAACTGGTCGAACGAGATGCCTTGACCGGCGCATTAAACCGACGCTCGCTGGATAAAAATATGCTGATTATGATTAACCGGAAACAACAACAACCAGACTGGAGTGCCTCGTTAATCATTCTTGATGTGGATCACTTTAAAGATATTAATGACAACTACGGACACAGTAGTGGTGATCAGATACTCACCCGTATCACTCAATTAATTCAATCCAGGATTCGCGCATCTGACCAGTTTTACCGTTATGGCGGTGAAGAGTTTGTGATCATTGCTGACAACACCTCCTCAAAAGAGGCCGCCGCAATCGCTGAAAATATCCGTAAGTGCGTCGAAAACAGCAAGCTCTTTGAAAAGCGTAATATCACCATTTCGCTGGGTGTCGCGGAACTCAAGCCGCAATTTAATGCAAGTCAATGGTTGAGCCTTGCCGATAAAGCCCTGTACGAAGCCAAGAGGCAAGGCCGGAATCGGGCGTGTGTCGCTAAAAAGGGCAAGCTGTCTATCGCTGCCTGAATGTTACTATGGCACATTATTCAGCACATCTTCCACAGGACGATCTAGCATAAACCCATCGACTCCGACCATAATAAGCCGACTAAGCAGATTGGCATTTTCACTTGCATCCCCGTTGCGCCAAAAAATAACCCCCTTGCCAGCCGCGTGAATCGCAGCAACCAGTGCCGGGTCTGCGTAACGTTCCGCCAACGGTAAACCAATCAGTTCCACAAAACTCGGCATATTGCTCACTTCAAAATTTGAGCTAAATAAAGCCAATAACGGAATATCAGGGTTTATCTGATAAATGGCGAGTAGGTCTTGGTGGTTAAAGCTCTGAATGACTACATTATTCAGATAGTGGTGTTGCGCTAGTAGCTGTAGCAAACGCTGAATAATACCGGGGTATAGATGGCTTTGTTTAATCTCAATCCATAACGGGATGTTAGTCCGCTTCGCCAGAATAATCACCTCTTCCAGCGATGGGATATTACTGCGTAAAAAAGCCTGCTCAGAACGTGTGTTCTCAACACGTTGGTTGCCAATCTCAGCAATCACTGGCTCATGGGTAACCAACAGAACATGATCCGCACTTTGCCGTACATCCAGCTCTAGGCCATCTGCACCGCGATTTACTGCATATTGAAATGCCTCAAGTGTCGATTCAGGGTTGCGGGCGGCATACCCACGGTGCGCAATATCTAACACGTCAAACGGCGCATTTGCATTGGCCACCACAGCAAAGGTCAGCGATAAAAAATAACTTAATAGCAGTATTCTCATACTCAAAAACTCCAGCTTGAGAACCCTTAGGATAGCTCATCCTGATACTCAGCCCCGCAGATTTGCAAGCCAAGTGACTGTTAAGTGATTAAAAATCAAGCTTGTTATCAAAATAATCAGCAGTTACTCTGCTACCAAATACTAATGAGGGAGCAAGATGCTCATGACTTACCGATGGATCGCTGTATTGAGTATTTTCTGGATGTGCAACACTGCCAGTGCTGGCGAACGGATTTATTTGCTGGCCGGGCAATCGAATATGATGGGCTTGGCGAAAAGCTATTACCTGCCACCCGCATTCAAGAGAACGCCCTCCAATGTGACGTTCTATTATCAGGGTCGCCCTCGTAAACTGGCACAATACTCGTACTTTGGCCCTGAAGTCAGCTTCGCTCACCATGTTGCCCGCGCTTTTCCCAATGATCAGCATATTATTGTGAAATTTGCCGCAACAGGCAGCCACATCCAACAATGGATGCCCGGACAACCCTTGTATAAAGGAATGCTCAGACAGATTGGCTTTTCGATTAAGCAACCCAATCCAACGATTAGTGCCATTGTTTGGATGCAGGGTGAAAGTGATGCACGCAACCAAAATCGGGCAAGTCACTACGCTCAACACCTGAGCCAATTTATTTACAATTTGCGTAAAGACCTAAAGTCACCCAATGCGCCCTTTATTATGGGGGAGATTGATCCCAAGGGAAGAGTGTTTCCATTAGTTAAAATGGTGCAGCAAAAGCAACGTCAAGTACAGTCCCAGGTAAAAAATACAATCCTGACACCCGCCAAGGGGTTGGGGAAAATTTATGATCACATTCACTACAATGCTCAGGGGCAGATAGAGCTAGGCAAACGATTTGCCGAGGCTTATATTAAACGCGCCCGCCGCCGATAAAGCAGTAAAATTCCAGCTACTAATAACACGGGAAGCCAACTGGGCACGCCGACCCATAGCACAGGCTTTGGCGTGGTTTGCCGAATAAACCAAAAGCCCAGTCTATTCCCCAGAGAGGCTGATGGAGCCAGTGTTGTTTTGACAGGTTTCAGAATAGCACTCGCCAAATCAAACTTTTCAAGTGGTGTTATTTCATCCTTGTTTCTTATCACGCTGGTATAGCCCAACCAAACAGAGCCATGACCTGTCCAGCTAATGCGGTAAGTCATGTGCAAGACACGGTTTTCTTGCTCAACATCACGATCAACACCAAAAGCTGTGTGGTGGGTATAGCTACTTAGCCAAAGAAAAGTGACCGCGATGAGCAGGCTAGTCAGTAGGGTGTTAATCATGGTTTCACAGACTATGCGACTATGCCAATGGCTGCAACAGTGCCATTAACTCCGCTTGATCGAAGGTCGTACCCTTTTCGCCACCGGAGTAGATATTATCAGCAAGCTGTTGTTTTTTCGCCTGTAGCGCCAATATCTTTTCCTCGACCGTTTCCTCAGTCAACAGTTTATATACAAAGACAGGCTTGTCCTGACCCAAGCGATACGCCCTGTCCGTCGCTTGCTGTTCCACCGCAGGATTCCACCACGGATCATAATGAATCACAGTATCGGCGGCAGTTAAATTCAATCCCGTTCCCCCAGCCTTGAGACTAATCAAAAAAACGGCCGCATCACCATCCTGAAACGCACTAATCGCTTCGGTCCGTTTGCGGGTTTGTCCGGTGAGTTTACTGTAAGAGATTTTAAGGCGTTTTAGTTCACTCTCAATCAAGCCCAACATGGTTGTAAACTGCGAGAATAAGAGAATCTTGTTCCCACTTTCCACCATCTCTGGCAACATCTCCATAAGCATTTCAAGCTTGGCGGATGACTTGACGTTTTTGGCCTTATCCAGCTTCAACAGCCGCGGATCACAACACACTTGGCGTAGTTTCAGCAGTGCGTCCAAAATCATAATATGGCTTCGGGAAAGTCCCTTTTTCTTAATTTCTTCCTGTACTTTCCTGTCCACCGCCAGCCGTACTGTCTCATACAAGTCGCGCTGTTTACCGGATAAGGCCACGGTGCGGATAATTTCCGTTTTCTCCGGCAGCTCCACCGCAACTTCACGCTTCGTGCGTCGCAGCATAAAGGGTTGAACGCGCTTTTGTAGTTGCTTACTTCGATCAATATCGCCCTGTTTTTCAATGGGGTTTCTAAACAAACGATTAAAGCGATCCAAAGGCCCAAGGTAGCCCGGCATTAAAAAGTGGAACATTGACCATAGTTCACCCAAGTGATTTTCAACAGGCGTTCCCGTCAGACACAGACGATGCTGCGCTTTTAACTGGCAAATTTGCTGTGCAGCTTTAGCACGAGGGTTCTTAATTGCTTGTGCTTCATCCAATAGCACGTAATGGAACGACTTGTCCTGATAAAACTCGGCATCTCGCACAATCAGGGGATACGTTGTAATCGCAATATCCACCTGTTCCAACTCTGCAAATCGCTCCTTACGGTCAGCCCCTTGCAATATCAACACCTTCAAGTCTGGTGTAAAGCGCTGTGCTTCATTCTTCCAGTTACTCATTAAGCTGGTCGGTGCAATGATTAAATTTGGATGTTTGGCCCGCTGGGACTCTTTCTCATACAGCAATAAACTCAGTGCCTGAATTGTCTTACCCAGCCCCATGTCATCCGCCAGAATGCCATTAAACCGATAGTCCCGCATAAACGATAACCAGTCATAACCCCGCTGTTGATAGTCCCGCAGTGTTGCGTGTAATTGATCCGGCAAAGGTGCTGTCTGAATACCCTTAAAGGCTTGCAAACGATCATGTAGCTGTTTCAGCTCCTCCGCACCTTTCCACTGTAAACCAGCATCATTTAGTATACTGCCATAATGCATTCCCTCATGGCGTGAGAACTCTAAGTTCCCCGATGCATTCAGCGTATCCGTGCCATACAACTCGATCAGCGTATCCAGTACGTTCAGCAGGCGATCTGTGGGCAGTTTCACCCATTGATGGGTATCTATTTGAAATAGGCGGTACGGCTCCATTTTTAGCGTTTCACGCAGCAGACTTGTGTCATCAGTACTGGCGAGCAACTCCACCAGCAGCGGCAACAGATTAATGCGCTGCCCGTTCAGCTCAAAGCCAAGTGCCAGCTCAAACCATTCACCGGCCCCATCGGACTCCAACTCCGCATGCCACTCGTCAACCTGATCAATCTGTAGTTGAAAATCATCAGCCATAACGACTTGCCAACCCTTATCCCGTAAGGCAGGCACCTGATTTTCTAAGAAATCCCCCCAGCGTTCTATGGCTACTTCAAGTGTTGGTTCAGCAAGAATGACATGGCTTAACACACCATAGTCTGGATGCGCGGTATGAATCCGGTGGAAACCGGCCTCTTGCAATGTTTGCATCGCGGCTGACTCACAGGCATGATCCCGCATCACCCGATAGCGCCTGGTACCCTCAACCCATACCAACTGTTCCGCAGATAACTCCGCTTCCGTCCGTGGCACGATAACCACACCATCATAGTCGAAAGAAAGGCTGGCCAGATGCATCCGTTGTTCACCGGTTCTTGAGGAGCTATGCAAGTGAAGCACAATACGGGGAGGTACTCCGCTAATATCAATATTTTCAATATCCAGCTCCACTGGTAGCGGAATTTCCTGCGTTGGAAAAATCTCCAGCAACTGCTCACTCACCTGCTTAGCCTGCGCAGTCGGCAAGGGTGGCGCATTTAAAAACGCCGTAAGCTGCGCAGGACTTAACGAGGGATGAGTAACCTGCCCACATTCACGATTTTCGGCATCAATATAATAAAAATTTGCCAGTCGGAATACATCTGTTAGCGGACGGTTGTACACAAGATGGCTATATAGATAGCCCTCATCCTCACGCCACTCCAGTGCAGCCTCCACCGCAGCCCCTTTCAGTATGGGCTTGCTTGCCCTTGCCATCTCCTCCCAGAAACAACGCCTTGTAGCCAGCATTTTTTCTAACACAAGCTCCCCAATGTCCCCAAACAAAGGGTAGGTATAAACCATGTAATAACCATAGTGATCATCCGCTAAGGAACTAAGGACTTTACAAATCTCCATATCTACTTCTTCGTAGAATACATTTCCATAGGAGTATTCATTTACATCGTAGGCTTTGACCGCTGAAGGTTTACCATAGCCCCCCGCCTTTAGGCGGCGGACTTTCTGAAGGGATACACACAAACAATGTTGACCTCTGCGTGTGCCCGCACTCAGTACATACACAAGATCAAACTGTGTACTCTTCTCCGAACGAGGAAGGCCGTGTTCTGGTACAAATGATGAAGGCAAGCCTGATTCTTGGGCTACAACATCATCAAGCCACTGATTAACACGCAGCGTTGCAGCATCCGGTTGCAACACCCCACTACCATCTTCCTTCAGCCGTTCTTCCATGAGCATTACAAAAAAGCGACACAGGGCAGCAACACCATGCTTACAATTGCGAACACTGGGGCACATGCAAATGGATGAAACCGAAAAAGAGCCATCACTTTTATTATTAAAAAACAACTGCGTCTGGATGGGTTTGTCAGTAGTCTCATACGCTATTGTGGAAATATTTAGTTGCCTATCACTAACGTCCACCACATTATCAATACTAATATCGTGGTCATGGAAAAATTTAACCCCCTCAGCGACCGTATCACGCCCAAATATTTGGTTTAAATGATTAATGTTAATACCAAGCTGCGCCAGTAGGTTATTGCTGGAATGGTTCATGGTTTTCTTGGGAGATGATGTTAAGGAATGACCATTCGACTGCGTTTTCAAGTGAATGTCAAATGTTTGTTACGAAGGCGAGCTGGAGGCAGATGTTGGGCACAGTGAAGCAAAAGAGGTGGTAACGACACCCTGTATGGGACTCCATACAGGGCGTACATTGATTGATGAAGCGATGGTCACTCAGTGCAGCAAGCCTGCCCAAATTCTCTATGAGAAAACTTCGGTAAATAGCGCAGCCGCAAAGGAGCCATCAGACTTTCAGTCGTGAGACATTGTGACAGATTCTAGAACAAACCATCAATCTGACCTTTATCATTCAAGTGAATGTGATCTGCTGAGGGAACTCGCGGTAGACCAGGCATCGTCATAATGTCTCCACACACTACGACCACAAACTCCGCTCCGGCTGACAGACGGATTTCGCGGATTGGCACCTCATGTCCTGTTGGCGCACCCATCAGGTTTGGATCGGTTGAGAAACTGTACTGCGTTTTAGCCATGCAAACAGGAAAATGCCCATAGCCATCACGCTCAAACTGTACAAACTGATCACGAACTTTCTTGCTAGCAGAAATACCACTTGCGCCATAAAGAGTTTTCGCAATGTGTTCAACTTTATCCCACAGCGGCATTTCGTCGTTGTATAGCAACTCGAAGTTTGCTTCGCCCGCATCGGCAACTGCGGCAATATGTCTAGCCAAGTCCTCAGTGCCCTCACCACCTTTTTCCCAATGCTCACAGTTAAACGCCTTCACACCCATCTTTTCGCAGAAGGTATGAATCGCCTTTAACTCCTCATCGGCATCCGTCACGAAACGGTTAATCGCAACCGTCACGGGTACACCATAATTTGACAAGTTCTTGATGTGCCTTCCAAGGTTCTCACAGCCTGCAACAACCGCCACCACATTCTCTTGATTAAGATCGGTTTTCGCCACACCACCGTGCATCTTCAACGCTCTAGCGGTCGCTACCAATACAACCGCAGAAGGCTCCAGACCCGTTTTACGACATTTAATATCGAAAAACTTCTCTGCACCCAAGTCCGCGCCGAAGCCTGCTTCAGTCACCACATAATCGGCAATTTTCAATGCCGTTGTGGTTGCAATCGCAGAGTTACAACCATGTGCAATATTGGCAAATGGGCCACCGTGAATAAAAGCAGGGTTATTCTCCAGAGTCTGAACCAGATTCGGCATGAAAGCATCTTTCAACAATACTGTCATAGCACCTTCCGCATTGATGTCACGCGCACGAACCGCTTGCATATCACGCGTGTAACCCACCACGATATTACCAATGCGGCGGCTCAAATCATCCAGATCAGTCGCCAGACAGAAAATCGCCATAATTTCCGAAGCAACCGTGATGTCAAAACCACTCTCACGTGGTGTGCCATTAAATGGGCCACCCAGACCAATCGTGATGTTACGCAATGCGCGATCATTCATGTCCAGTACACGACGCCAAGTAATTCGGCGAGGGTCTAAACCAGTCTTATTTTCCCAATGAATGTGGTTATCAACCAGTGCCGCCAACAAGTTATGTGCTGCACCAATGGCATGGAAGTCACCCGTGAAATGCAGGTTAATATCTTCCATAGGGACAACCTGTGCGTATCCCCCACCGGCGGCTCCCCCTTTCATACCAAAACAAGGCCCCAGACTCGGCTCACGAATACAAATCGCCGCTTTTTTGCCAATACGATTCAGGCCATCCCCCAGACCTACAGTAGTCGTGGTTTTACCCTCACCTGCGGGTGTCGGAGAAATCGCCGTCACAAGGATTAGCTTACCTTGCTTATTGTCTTTAACGGACTGAATAAACGCCTGACCAACCTTTGCTTTGGTGTGTCCGAAGGGAACTAATGCCTCGTAGGGGATCCCTAATTTTTCACCAATCTCACCAATGGGCTGCATGGTGGATTCACGTGCGATTTCGATGTCACTTTTGTAAGATGCCATTCTTTCTTCCTGGATTAGATAGATAATTACACAGTGTCTGTCACTGCTTTTTCTGTTAAATATTTTTATCGATAAATAAATAATAATTTAGTCTAAATAACATTTGCCACTAAATTATTTACAGCAGATAATGAAACAGGTTTTATTAAGTTGCAAGCACTTTTTCTGCGTTTAACCAGCACAATTTTCAGGTGTCCGAATGTCGTTATGAGCTACCTACTAATTATCGCCAATACTCCCACCCCAAACACACAGCGCCTTTTCCAGTCGGTTATTAAGGGCGCACAACAAACAGGCTATCCGGTTGTGAGTAAATCACCACTGGAGGCAAGTGCAGAGGATATTCTCTCAGCTTCCGGTGTCATTTTGGGGACTACTGAACACTTCGGCTATATGAGCGGTTTAATCAAAGACTTATTGGAACGAATTTATTACCCCTGCATGGAGAATACCGACGGAATGCCGTGGGCACTATACGTAAAAGCAGGATTAGATGGTACGGGTGCGATAAACAGCGTTGGGAAGATCGTATCAGGAATGCGCTGGAAAGCCGTGCAAGAACCTTTACTTTTACATGGTTCGTTTACAGAGGAATTTTTGGGCGAAGCCGAAGCCTTGGGTGCCGGAATGGCAGAAGGCTTAAAGCTTGGAATTTTCTGAATACTCAAATAGAAAAGCCATCGGCAACAACACCGATGGCTTTTCCTCAGCAACAAACGCTACTGGTAGGCAAATCCCACCTGTCTATTTACTAGGCGGTGCTGAAATTGGCAGTGGAGTTCCATTAACCAATAACTGCCCATCTTTAATCTGCACATCAGACTTAAATGTATCACCCTCAAGTGAAACAAAGTCCGCAGCCATCATCTGCAACATTGGCGTCACACCCATTTTATCAGTCACACTCTTATTCAAGTCTGCGTGACCGCGACCGACCAGCATGGAAAGCACCTTTTGTGGATTAGGCATTGCCGCCAGTTCCATCAAGTCCTGCTCAGACATATTCAGGCCCGGCTTAAAGCCCAAGTCAATGTCAGCATTCAAACCACCCTCATCAGACTTTGCATGCAATTCAACACGTGTAGCAAAACCACTGTTCACCAGCATCCGCGCAACAACTGGCAGCTCATCCTGCATTTCCTGATCTAAAGTGGATAAATCCTCCTCGGAAGAAACCTGCTGTATAAACTGTTGGTATTTCTTCACGATCTCAGTGGGTAAGCCTTTGAATTGAATTTCAAGATCAGCAGCCTTCACATTGATAGGAGACTCCAAGGCGGCCATTAAACTGGGATCTAGTTTCGCAGCATATTTCGCCGTGATATCAATATGCTTGTCATCCGGCTGTTTGACCGTGCTGACGAATTTTAGCTCAGGAAGCTTAACTGGCTCAGGCGAAACCTCCTTCCCACTAAAGGTGATATTCTGAAGTAAAATTTCCGTGTCGCCAATGAACGAGTCAAAGCCCTTGGCTTTCTCATAAGTTCCCTTAAGCCCCATACTTTGCACGATAACGTTAGCTTCATCACCAAAGGTAGCTTCAATCTTACTACTTTTGGCGTCGTAGCTGCCTTTCATCTGCTTATCGTCGCCTTCACCCTCAATATCCATGGTGAATGGCTTGAGTATAAACTGCTCCTCATCGCCTTCATTGCTCACCGACAACTGTTGAACATCCATCTTTCCTGTGAATGTCAGGCTATTGCTCAAACTGGACTGGCTAGTCAGTGTCGCCCCCGCAAAATTAACCGTCGTGCCATCTTGCTTATGCTTGATCGGTGCAACAACAAGCTGTTGATCCATATTCCCGGCGAAGCCAATAACACTCTCAGAGGTGAAGGTATCATTTTTAATAAATTCTGGTGTTTCCAGTCCCGATAAATCAGGACGCGCGACCCACTTAGCCATACCAAAACCGGCATCTCCCAAGTAAGGCCCGTGAGTAATGTCCATGTTCACCGGAATATCATACACAACAGGCGCAGATTCACCCGGTAGATTCAGGGCAAGATGCAAGATCCATTTGGACTTAGCATTCATGTACCCTTTTTTATAGGACTTTACAGTCACCTTGGCATCTTCAATCTGCGGATTCGCTTTAACCGATGCCTCTATTTGTTTATTCATCCACGTCGCCCGTTCCTGAACGACTTTCTCAATTTGAGAGCCAAAGAAGTACGGAGAGGCAGCCGCCGCTGCGCCCGCAAGAACCACTGTTCCGATTAGTAACTTTTTCATATTTTTTTGATGGAGATAGTTAGAAAACAGGCCAACTCTAACGCGCAGACCCCGGCAGGTCAAGCAAGTAGAATCTACAGATAAAACACAACTTTAAGTAATAAATGAAAAATTAATACCGCGCCGTTCGATAAAGAAGATGGCGCATTTACCACCTTTTTACTACTCAAACCATGTAGATTATAAAAATATCGGACAGTTCCCCGGATCGCGCAAACAATAGTCCAGCATAGGGCCTGTCTTATTTTTTACGAGTCGAACCATCCCACAAGTACAGCCATGCTTTAAGTGCGGACAGTAATTTGACAGCAATATGGATTACAACCACCTGACAACCAGCTTAATAACCAACAGATTATGCTAAATCCCGACCATGTGACCCATGAAGCCGACAACTGGCCGATGTAACCACAATCACTGGAATCACTCACACTAAACACGCAATATAACACTCTAAAATTGACAAAACGACGCAGGCGCATTGCCCACAGGGTAAATCTGTTAACTAATTGATCACCCACCCCACCTACATGGGTATCGCATTCCACTCATCATACACATTGACCCTTTCAAGAAAACTTCAGCCATGTAAAAGGCGTCTCACCTTTACACTATTACCCCCATATGTAGTGAATAAAAAATAAGTCACAAGGAAGCTCATACCTCCATGATTAATCTAAAACTTAGTCATATTACAACGACCGATGAATTTCGTGCGCTTCGCGATGAATGGAATACGCTGAATGATCGCGCCAGACAAGGCACCATATTTTCCTCTTGGGAGTGGCTGTTTAGCTGGTGGGAAGTTTACCAACACGAGGGGAAACGTCAGTTATACATTTTATGTTGCCGCCAACACGGTAAACTGGTGGGCATTGCGCCATTTCAGATTCATTACCACCCCAGACGCTACTTTCCGTGCAATACCCAGCTAATCTTATTGGGAACGGGCGAAACCGATGGCACTTTGGTGCTGAGTGAATACCTTGACATTATTGCCGAACCGGGTCTTGAGTCGCGCATTATGGAAGCATTCAGCAACGCGCTCATGGCGAAACAAGAAATGTGGCAAGCCACAAAATTTACACAACTTCTGGCAGGCTCTAACCTGAGCCGTTTATTTGAAGGCCAGCACCTATCCATTATTTCCAAGGAAACACCTTGCGGCTTTCGGACATTAATCGATTTACCAGACACCTACAAAGACTATCTAATGAGTTTGCGCAAGAAAAAGCGCAATAACATTACCCGCATGTACACGCGCTTACAGACCGAGCAAACTTTTGTGGTAGATAGCCTGAATGATGGTCTGAACCCGGATATTGCCCTCACCGAGTTGGCTGGTTTAAACCGGGAGCGTTTTACGCAACTAAAGCAGCCTAGCCCTTTTGACTCTGCCAACTTTAAAGCCTTTCATCATTCACTGGTTAAACGCCTATTACCGCTGAATAAAGTTCAGATTCGTATTTTGCGAATTAAAGGCAAGGCTGTGGCAGGTCTGTATAGCTTAATTGATGGCGAGACTATGCACGCATATCAGTGTGGCTTTGAATCAAAACTGGGGCATCGCTATGCCCTACTCACCATGATGCTTACACAGGAAATTTCACACTGTATTGATGACCCGCAGTTCACGCGCTTCAATTTCATGTATTCAATTGACGAAAATTCTTACAAGCTACGCTACAGCGCCTATACAGAACCGATGTTTAACCTGAGTCATTTCCCGAGAGGCTACAAAGCACAGCTGTATCAATTCATCCACGGGCCTTTGAAGCAGCAAGTGAAGTCTCTGCTCAAGAAAGTCCGGAAAACATCAGGCTAGGTGCCCACTCGCACGGTGACCCAAGCGCACAGTTTATCAGCCAGTATTCGTCTTATTATCACTTTATGCTTTCATCACATACAAAGACATCGTCTGTGCCTAAAAATTAACAAGACGATTACTGGAACAACACTCAAGTTACTTTAGAAAATGCCGTTAAACTACTCTCTGCCCGCCGCGACATACCATCAGGCGCACTTGCATCTAATTGCAAATCACTGACATAAGTTGATGTGCGCTTCCCTTTTTTCAGCACGCCCAGCTTCTTTAGCGCAAAATAGCTAAACGACTTTATTTCGGCAATCATCCCTGTACGGGCAATTGAGCGGTTTTGAATCCCAAGAGGTTTAAGAATATGGTGATTAAAGCCATGTACTCCCAACTGGCGGCGGCTTTCTCTTGACCCGTAGCTAGTCGTCAGTGATACGTTAAAACCAATATTCTCTACTCGATGCGGGGCATGTTGTGGCCAGCTCACCACCTCGCCCGGCGCAAGCTCATGGCTAAAGGCATAGTCGTCATACCAACATTTAAATGGCACATTTTCGTGGCGGCATTCACCGATAATCTCTTCCACATAGACCTGTGGCGCAAAGCGTTCATCTCGCGCTGGATAAACCCACACCTTTTTACGGCCTTTTAAGTGCCATAACATATTGGCATCTGCATCCACATGACAATACACCTGTACGCCTGGCGATGAAATTAGCAAGGCACTAAAAGAAGACCTGGCATTGGTAATGTGGTCACAATTAGCATTAATCAACGCATATATTTGTGCGATCATGTCCGCATATTCGCCATTATACTGATCAATATTGATAGCATTGACCCACATACGCCCTTTTTGTAGTGCGTCCAAAATCTCACGACCACTGCTGTTATCCAAATGCACAGGCATCCAGTCCTGATGTCGTTCGGGATTATTACCCATTGTGTAACACTGCAACCAATGGCGTGGATAATTATCCAGTAGTGCCTCCAGCGCAGTATCACTGAATAAATCGGACTCATGCAAAGTATGCTTCAAGACCTGTGGCTTTATCCCGAAATCCCGATATTCCTCAGGACTCCACTGAATACAATCAGAATATGTTTCCGACATACATTTATTCTCTTATTTTTACTATGAAATGGATTATTCCTCCGCCCCAGACTACCCTTCGCAGCACTCCAAGCGGTAAGCCTCACAGGACTAAAGGTCGAAACATGGCGCGCAATGGAAAAAACCAGATTTCTCTGCATTATTAGTACTCAGCCCTTTTCAAGCCCCCAAAAACTGACCTAGAATCGGCACTTATGGGCATCATTAACACAATCAAAGAGGCATGGCTGAACTGGCTTGAGCATGGACGGATTCAGCTGGCACGCCCTGATGCCTCCATGCACCTGGCACTGGTTGGGTTGATTACGGGTTTTCTGGCCGGTAGTGTCATCGTTATCTTCCGACTGCTGGTTGAGGATACCCAAGATCTCCTGCTTCCCGGAACTGGCGCTGAGAACTACGAAGAGCTAAGCGTGGCCGGTCGCTTTTTTCTCCCGACCATCGGTGGCATCTTACTGGCTCTGTTATTTTACTTTTATGCCGCCAATCAGCGTGTCTTGGGCATCGCGAAAGTGATTGACCGGCTGACCTATCATCAGGGTTATTTCAGCTTACGCGGCTTTTTGCTGCAATTTTTCGGTGCGGCCATCGCCATTATTTGTGGTCATTCAGTGGGGCGTGAAGGTCCTCATGTCTATTTGGGAGCATCCATTAGTAGCTTATTTGCACAGGCCGCATCACTCCCCAACAACAGTATTCGCACGATGGTGGCCTGCGGCGCGGCAGCGGGTGTGTCCGCATCATTCAACACGCCTTTAGCCGGTGTAATTTTTGCGCTGGAGGTAGTGATGATGGAGTTTAGTCTTGCCAGCTTTATCCCGATCATACTGGCCTCGGTGGTAGCGACCAGTTTGTCGAATGCCGTATTTGGTATTCAGCCTGCCTTTGAAGTCCCAACAATGAGCCTGACCTCGTTGACGCAATTACCCATTATCATGGTATTAGGTATCAGCATCGGGGTGGTTTCAGCATTATTTAATCACATGATCGAGAATGTCTCCCGCTTGAGCCAGCCCATCAATATTTGGTGGAAACTATGCGCTGCGGGTGTCATCGCAGGGGCTTGCGGTGTCATCCAGCCAGAGGTGATGGGCATCGGCTACGACTCCATTACTTTTATATTAAACAATCCACAGTCATTCACCATATTCGGCTTGGTGATGCTGGTGTGCTTTAAGCTAATCGCCACCAGCTTTTGTGTTGGACTCGGTGTTCCAGCGGGAATGATTGGCCCGGCCTTTATCATTGGTGCAGCCGTTGGTGCTATTGCCGGAATACTTGTAAGCTTTACCGATGGTTGGTCAGTCAATGATATTGGTTTTTATGCCTTATTAGGCATGGGGGCAATGATGGCCGCTAGCTTACAGGCACCACTGGCCGCACTCACCGCTATTATTGAGTTAACCTATAATCCAGGTATTGTGATGCCCGGCATGCTAACCATTGTCATCGCACAACTAACTGCCCGCGTGGTATTCAAAAAAGATTCGTTGTTTATCACAATGCTACGCAGTAATGACCAAGACTATCAGGTGAACCCAATTTCACTCACGCTACGCCGTATCGGTGTTGCCAGCTTGCTGGAAAAAAACTTTATCCACTCTGCCCGCACCGTGACACGTCAACAAGCGGAAGAGATGGTTAAAATGAATGTGAAGTGGATTATCATTAGCAATAACGGCGTCCCCAGTCGCCTGATTCCTATGGTGGACTTAGCGCGCTATGTGAAGCTGAGTACCGAAGGCCTGGAAGAAATTGACCTGATCGAAATACCCGCCCAACGCCTTCAGCTTGACCCTATCTCATTGCAAAGTAATTTGCTGGAAGCGCATATCAAGTTTAAAAATGGCGCGGAGTCCCTGTGTGTGGTGTTTAAGGAAGACAAGATCAATCAACACAGCCGGATTTATGGAATTTTATTGCCGGATATGGTGACAGCCGCTTATCGGGTGTAAACCGGGTTGGACGCATAGGCTCTAAACGAATTCATTCTATCCATTAAGCGGAGCCTTCAAGTTCAGTAACAAGAAAGTGCTAAGAGTTGACGTGTATCAAGGAACGCTAGTACCCTAGAAATTAGGATTTGCCGTTGACTAAAATAAGCATCTCATGGGAGCACACGCATGAATTTTTTACTCAATCAGACCGTCATTTTAACTGCCATCACAATCCTCGCTATCTTCGGCGGGATGGGGTGGTTCGTTTACAAGATGTACATACTTTCCAAAACACCTGAAGAACCACAACAAAAAAAGTAGGTGCGGGCACCGATACATTAGATGGTTCGCCGTCTGCTCTGGGCTGTCGGTGCTTCGTGTTGGCTTACCGCTTTTGTACAAGAGTCACGGGCTTCTGTGACACAGGCTCAGATGTAGCTAACGCCCGTTCCGCGTGGTCGCGCTCTTCCTGTAGAATCTCGCCGTTTTCAGTGCCATCCAGCATAAACCGCATACCGCCTCTGGCAACATTCTTCAGGTAAGCTGGGTGGTGCGTGTGGCGATGCAGGCGCTTCTTAATGGCACGCTTGCTAATTTCCAAATGCTTTGATGCCACAAACTCGGCAATTTGCTCATCAATCCCGCGAGCCAAGGGCCGACGGCGACGCCAGACTGAAAACGACTCTGCCAACAAACGCTTTAGCTCACGAGACTGGCGCTCTGAAGGCGATAATTTACTATCCTTGATTGCCTTTTTCTGTGCTGCCGATTGCAGCTTCAGGACGCGCTTGCGTCCTCTGACAAACTCCGACACATCCTCATTAATCCCCTCGGAGGACTTAGACTCAGCTACTTTGAACCTGGATTTTTTCTTTAATGTCAGCGTCTTTCTTGGCTTTTCATCAGTCATTTTTGGACACTCTGAACCCTTGATTCCATTCATGAATGGTGATTATATCAGACCCCGTAGCAAAACTTTCTTACAAAACCATCTGGCAGCGACGCTCCACGCATGGGCGGAGAACTTATGAGCGGACCACTCAAGAATTTACGTATTATCGAAATGGCTGGACTTGGGCCATGCCCGCTGGCGGGACAATTATTGGCTGATCTCGGTGCAGAGGTGATCGTCATTGATCGGAAAAGTGCCGAAGCTGACCCCACCGATATTAACCGGCGCAATAAACAATCCATTGCCCTGAACCTGAAAACAGCACAGGGGCAACGTATTGCAAAGCAACTCATTGCTAGTGCTGACATATTGATAGAGGGATTTCGGCCAGGTGTTATGGAAAAATTAGGGCTGGGACCAGACGACTGTCACAATGACAATCCCCGACTTATTTACGGACGAATGACCGGCTGGGGGCAAACAGGGCCGCTGGCAAATACCGCTGGACATGACATCAACTACCTTGCCATTACCGGCGCACTACACGCGATTGGCAAACAGGACGAGCCACCTATTCCACCGCTCAATCTGGTCGCTGATTACGGCGGCGGTACGATGTTTTTATTACTAGGCGTACTCTCAGCCCTGTTTGAGCGCAGTCAATCCGGTAAAGGCCAAGTCGTGGATGCTGCAATGGTGGACGGCGTACCTGCCATGATGGGACTCATTCATACTTTCTTGGCCCGCCAAGAGTGGACAACGCAGCGGGAAAGCAATCTTCTGGATGGCGGCGCACCATTTTATCGCTGCTATGAAACAGCAGACAAAAAGTACCTATCCGTTGGCCCGCTGGAACCCCAGTTTTTTGCTGAAATGGCACAACGGGCAGAGTTACCCGCGTCGGAACTGGATACACAATACCTAAGCGCAAACTGGCCGGATAATCAGCAAAGATACGAGGCACTCTTTAAACGTAAAACTCAAGCGGAGTGGCTGGCACTATTTGAGGGAAGCGATGCCTGTGTCGCGCCAGTATTGGACTTTAATGAGGTCGAAGCACATCCACACAATGCCGAACGGGATAATTTCATTCGGCTGGATGGGGTAATGCAGGCAGCACCCGCACCAAGGTTTAGCCGGACACCCGCAGACACACCGAAGCAACCTACTGCGGCAGGGAGTGATACTGAATCCATCTTGAAGGCATTGGGCTACGAGCAGCACGACATCGCACAGATGTGGGATACAGGTATTTTGACGTAGATACGACCAGATTATTTAGTCATGACAAAACCGTCGCCCTCCCTCGCCTACTATATCGGCCTACCCCAGTGGCATCACGAAAAATGGTACGCGCCAGACACGCGTAAGGAAGACTCCTTAACCACCTACTCCCAACATTTTTCATCCGTTGAGGGCAATAACAGTTTTTACGGCCTACCCAGCGCACTCAGCATTCAACACTGGGCGGAGCAAACACCAGAAAATTTCCGTTTCTGTTTTAAATTCCCCCGCGACATCAGCCATAGCGGCAATTTACTGCACTGCGATCACCTGGTTAAAGAATTTCTGGCTCGCATTGAGCCACTGGGAAAACGACTTGGCATTATCTGGCTACAATTCAGCACGGAGTTTTCACCAGAACAACTCAGTTCATTAAGCACTTTTTTGGCAAGATTGCCAAAGCATCTTGAATATGGCGTGGAGGTTCGAAATCAACGCTTCTTTGAAAAAGGTCAGGATGAGAAAACCCTTAATCAGATACTGATCCAACATCGGGTGAATCGAGTGATATTTGACACCCGCTGCTTATTCACTCACCCAGCGGAAGACCCGGATACTCGTGCAGCTTTTCACGAAAAACCGCGCGTACCAACGCATGTCATCGCAACCGGCGATTCCCCAATGGTTCGATTTATGGGGCCGCACCTTACCGAATTGTCTCACGATAAATTACGGCCTTGGGTGAAAAAGATCATTCAGTGGATTGATGAAGGCAAAACGCCTTATATTTTCTTTCATACCCCCGGCAATGAATTTGCCGCTGACCTGGGACACTGGTTTTCTGAGCAAATTCATCAGCAGCGACCCGACATCCCAGCGATTACTCTATGGGATAAGCGGCCACAGCAGGCTTCGTTGTGGTAAAGATTGGTGTATCCCGGCAATCACCTGCATGAGTTTGCCATAACGCCGAGTCAGTCCCTTTAGTCCCGTTTATGGTCTAACCAAAACAGAATAATTGCTCCGGCTAATGCTGCAAGACCCATGACTCCGGCCAACCACGGATTCATATCTTTACCTATTTCTACGGCAAAATTGATGAATTGATTGGTGGCAATAATTTGTTGTGCTTTAACGTAGACACTGATCATAGGAGGCGTAACGATTGCTCCGAACAAAAACAGCAAAACTGATGCGGCCCGGAAAAAACGGCGTTTAGGGTTCATGACATAGACAACAATACCTGCAATGAGGGCTGAGATGGCACTCACTTTCAGCGAAAGGAAAGCCAGACCAGCGATTAATCCAGCAGCCAATGCAATGGCGATGCTGACAACCCACCATTCTTTATACCACGGTGTTGGTGCTACTGAGTGTGGGGAACTTTCCGGGGCTGGTGTTGATTGCGGATTTTCTGGTATGGGTATGTGGTTGTTTACTGTGACCTCAACTTTCGGCGGTGTTGGTTGTTGCGAGTAGTGACGTTCTGCCGCTTTTTGTTGTTGTTTCAGCTCCTTGTCACTGAATACACCCTCCATAAGCTGTAATACCGGTACTTGTTTTATACGCTTATTGCGGCAATTGATATATACCTCACCTTCCTCCTGATATTGCTGCAGTTCGCTGAATTCAAAAAAAGTTGGGGTAGCTGATTCTAAGCAGGTTTC
The DNA here is from genome assembly GCA_002747455.1 of Pseudomonadota bacterium. Classification (GTDB taxonomy): domain Bacteria; phylum Pseudomonadota; class Gammaproteobacteria; order Thiotrichales; family Thiotrichaceae; genus Leucothrix. Next base: position 43,760 of record PDPG01000055.1, read on the forward strand.
ACAGATACAGGGAATCATCTGTTCAACGCGGATATTTCTGAACCATTTTTCATGGATGCCCTGTATTTCGTTGCGAATTGTACGTAACAGGTATTTGCGTTCGTTGATTGGTCCGGTGACAGCAATATCAATAACATTCTGGCCGCTATGATTTTCGTCTTCAAATACCTGTGCCCGACAACCATCATTGTGGAAGATTGCGCCTTTGTGCCAGACCCGTCCTTTTCCCTGTTCATCGGTTTCGATTAGAGCATTCAGGCGCACAATTAGGCGGGTCATAATACCTTCCGGCATAAAACCATACTGAAAACGAAAGCGTAGGCAGTCAGCCGCATCCCACTCATAAGCTGGCCGTTTAGTATCCAGTAATTGCGGAGCGATGTAAGTGTCGGGCGGGTTATCCAGTAGGTAACAAATCTCAAAGTGCTCTTTTTCCATCAGGCTGAGCAACTTGCAACGCTCATCATGATTGTATCTTGACTGACCGTTCGCGTCTGTTTTGCTGCCCCAGATCGTTTCCAGCTGTTGTCGGGTGAAGTAGCCACCGTTACGCTTGATTTGATTGTCATCCAGTACACTGTAAACCGCATCCACCGCCCATTGTGGATTAAGGATAATGAAGTTATACAACACCGGATCATCAGCAAAGTGTAACAGGCTACCTAACCGGTGCAGGTGGCTACTGAGCAGGCGCTGATCCGCTTCACGCTTTACGGAATGCTGACGACATAACTCAGTGTACCGATTGAAATCGATGTGATCATGGCGTTGGCCGCACTTCCGCAATGCGCTGCGTACCTCTTCCCAACGGGCAGGGCGTTCTGCGGTCACATGAGGGAGTCGGGTCAGCATCGACTGAATCTTTTCACGCACGGAAAAAAACCGGGCATCACGTTTCGACAAATCCACCTCAAGGCTTTCGATTTGTAAGTCCGGGTAGTGTTTTTGGTAATAGCCCAGGTCAAACTGGTGGATGAACTGGTCGTTTTTGTAGTTTTGTATTACCAGCACCGGGCTGTATTGGCCACGTTCTTCACCTAACAAATGAATTATTTTAAACCAGTAGCGAAAGTTGGCGGTGGTTTCCTTGCGGTCATTGGCGGAAACCAGTACATACACGGCACCGGGGGTAAGGAAGAACTGGTGGGTCATGTACTGGATTTGCTGACCGCCAAAATCCCAGATATTGGCGGTAAAGGTGGTGTCCGGTTTTTCAGGGTGGGGAAATTGCCAGCCTTCACGCACAGTGACACCCAGGGTGCTTTCAGTATCGGGGGTCAGTTGAAACTTCGGGTCAAGCAGACTTTCCATGAGAGACGTTTTACCCGCCTCAGGTTCACCAACGATAATGAGCTTGGCTTCGTTGAGTGGCTGGGCACCTTGCTCCTTGAGGTTTTTGAAATAGGTCAGGACAGCTTCATTGCCTTGTTCGATAATGTCGGCTGGTGGTATTTCCAGTGGATTTTCTTCAACAACTATTCCTCTGCCGTCGAACTTTCTTTTCAATCGAACAGGAGTACCACTTTCGAGCAAGGCAGTGAGCGGCGTGATGTCGCTGATCTGGTTGTCAGAAAGCCAAAGCCCGTTCAATTGAGTCAGCGCGGCGAGTGGTGCGATGTCGCTGATCTGATTGTCAGAAAGCTCAAGCGAAGTTAACTGAGTCAGCGCGGCGAGTGGTGCGACGTCACTGATCTGGTTGTCAGAAAGCCAAAGCGAAGTCAGCTGAGTCAGTACGGCGAGTGGTGCGACGTCGCTGACCTGGTTGTCAGAAAGCCAAAGCACGTTCAATTGAGTCAGCGCGGCAAGTGGTGCGATGTCACTGATCTGGTTGTCAGAAAGCCAAAGCGAAGTCAGCTGAGTCAGCGCGGCGAGTGGTGCGATGTCGCTGATCTCATTGTAATGGAGCCAAAGCGAAATCAACTGAGTCAGTGCGGCGAGCGGTGCGATGTCGCTGATCTCATTGCTAGAGAGCCAAAGCTCGTTCAATTGAGTCAGCGCGGCAAGTGGTGCGGTATCGCTGATCTGGTTACTAGAGAGGTGAAGCTCGTTCAATCGAGTCAGTGCGGCGAGTGATGCGATGTCGCTGATCTGGTTACCAGAGAGGCGAAGCTCGTTCAATCGAGTCAGTGCGGCGAGTGGTGCGATGTCGCTGATCTGGTTGTTAGAGAGCCAAAGTGAAGTCAGCTGAGTCAGCGCTGCGAGTGGCGTGATATCGCTGATCTGGTTACCATAGAGCTTAAGCGTGTCCAGCCAAACCAGCTCACATAATGCTTCAGGTATTTCAGTTAGGCCGCATTTTCCCAGATCCAGCTGGGTCAGACGTTTTTCCTTGGCTTCACGAATTAATTTCAGTGCGAGTTCTGACACAAGTCGTCCTGAGGTTTGTTAGTGCCGGATATATATGCCAGAAACCTGGCGATAAAGTGACATGCGGTGATGCAACCTATGTTCGTAGTAGTGATGAGTGAGGATAGATATTTATTACCAGATACACGCATTTATACACGCATTCGGTTTCGCTTACACGCAATTCAATTGAACTCCTAGTGATTCAATATCTTGTTAACCTCTTGATTTGAAGCGGAATTTAAGGGAAATTGAACCACTAGGAATTGAAAAATGGCGGAGAGAGAGGGATTCGAACCCTCGATAGGCGGTTAGCCTATACACACTTTCCAGGCGTGCTCCTTCAGCCACTCGGACACCTCTCCGTTGTCAATTACTTAGTACCGAACCCAAGCAATCAAGGTGCGGCAGATTACCTCACTTCTAGGGCTTTGACAAGTCAATCTCTTCAGAAGTTAGCGCTCGGTATTCCCCCGGTGACAGTGACTTGTCTAACTCAATATGCGCAACTGCTTCGCGATGCAGCGTGACCACCTCATTTCCCACAGCCAGTAACATCCTTTTTACCTGATGATGGCGACCCTCACTAATACTCAGCAGAATCAATTGAGGCTCAAGTACGTTTACAATGGCGGGTTTGGTGGGCTTAGACTCACCCTCCAGCGTGACTCCCTGCTCCAGCATCATAACCGCTTTATCAGTAATAGGCTCAGCCAAACCAACACGGTAACGCTTAAAATGCCCATGTCTGGGTGAAGTTAAACGATGCGACCACTGGCCATCATCGGTTGCCAGAATCAGCCCTGTCGTATCACGATCCAAACGCCCTGCAAGGTGCAATTGCTCACGCCGTGGCACCAGCAGATAATCAAACACCGTCAGGGCATTTTTATCACGATTAGCACTGACGCACCCCGAAGGCTTGTTCAGCATATAGTAACGGGGCTTCGGCTCTTTAATCAGTACACCGATGTAGCGAACTTCATTGTCTTCTGTGACTTTATCCGAGCCCTTCATCGCGGGCTTGCCATCCACCAGAACATCGCCCTGCTTGATGGCTTTAACCGCCTGAGAGCGGGTCAGGTTCGACGCGCTACTCAGTAATTTATCTAATCGCATGATGCATCAAATATCGTATGGGTTACGCATGATTATGGTGTGGTCACGATCAGGGCCGGTTGAAATAATATCCACAGGTGCTTCCAACAGCTCCGCCATACGTGCCAGATATTTCTTGGCATTTTCCGGCAGCTTGTCGTAATCCGTTACACCGAACGTATTGCACTGCCAACCCGGCAAGGTTTCAAAGATGGGCTTGCAACGACCGAATGCGGCACTGCCAGCAGGCGGTACGGTGACTGTCTGGCCGTCCAGCTCATACGCCATACAGATATTGATGCTTTCCAGCTCGTCCAGTACATCCAGCTTTGTCACACACAGGCCAGTAATACTGTTTAAACGCATCGCACTACGCAAAGCAACCGCATCCAACCAACCACAGCGACGTGCGCGTCCGGTGGTGGCACCAAACTCTTGGCCTTTTTCAGCAATTTGCGCGCCAATATCATCAAATAACTCAGTTGGGAGTGGGCCTGCACCAACGCGGGTGGTGTACGCCTTAGTGATGCCCAAAATGTAGTCCAGATCACGCGGCCCCACGCCACTGCCGGTACTCGCGCCGCCTGCGGTTGTATTCGATGAGGTCACATAAGGGTACGTCCCGTGATCAATGTCCAGTAAGGAACCCTGCGCCCCTTCAAACATGATATTTGCCCCTGCCTCACGAAGTTCATGCAAGCGGGTTGCAACATCGGCCATCATCGGACGTAAACGCTCAACATACGCCAGCGTATCATTTAACACCGTGTCGTAATCAACCGTTTCGGTTTTATACAAATGCTCCAGCGCAAAATTGTGATACTCCACCACGGTCTTTAGCTTTTCAGCAAAACGCTCAGTATCCAGCAAATCACCCAAGCGAATACCCCGACGCGCCACTTTATCTTCATAGGCTGGCCCAATGCCACGACCTGTTGTGCCAATAGCTTTTGCGCCACGCGCCGCTTCACGGGCGGCATCCAGTGCCACGTGATAAGGCAGGATCAACTGGCAAGATACCGACAGTTTCAAGCGCTCAGAAACCGGAACACCCTCCGCTTCCAGCATATCAATTTCTTTAAGTAATGCTTCAGGAGACAGTACTACGCCATTTCCGATCATACACTCCACGCCTTCGCGCAAAATGCCTGACGGAATCAAATGCAGCACTGTCTTTTCGCCCTTGATGACCAAGGTATGGCCGGCATTATGCCCACCCTGAAAACGCACCACACCCGTCGCATTTTCAGTTAACAGATCAACGATCTTCCCTTTGCCTTCGTCACCCCACTGCGTTCCCAGTACGACTACAGACTTACCCATGACTTATCTCTCTTGATCAAACAAATGCGTGATTAACTGACAGCGACCACTTGCCACTGACCTGATTGTTGTTCCAATATGCGATTGCACCCCTGTGCCTGCACCGATAGCTGTTCCAGTGGCACGAGTTGGCGTACAACGATTTCGCCCTGCGCGCGCAGTGTATCAATGAGCTGTTGTAACGCAGCATCATCCACTGCAGGAGCCAAAATCCCCTGAGTGGCAGACGCAGCACTGCTACCACCAAGGCTGACCAAGGTTCTTAAATTTGAGGTAAATCCGGTTGCTGGGCGAGCATTACCAAAGTGCTTACCAATGTCATCATAGCGTCCGCCACGTGCTATCTCACGGCCATTTCCAGCGACATAAGCAGAGTAAACAATACCTGTGTGATAGGCATAACCCCGCATCTCTGAGAGATCCAGATTGATCTTCAGCTCAGGATAGTCTTGCTGTAAGCGGCTGGTGATTTGTTGTAGGTATTCAATGGCAGCTAATACCTCCTCGCCGGCAGCAGCCAATTGCTGTTTAGCCGTATCGAGGAAAGACACCTCCCCGTGCAAGTTGGGCAAGCAGGATAATAACTCGCAGCTTTGCGGATCAAGGCCAGAGCCTTGTAGCCACTCAGAAATTTCGGGCAAAGATTTACGCGCCAACATATCCAGCAAGACTTCCTGCTGTGCTTCATCCAGACCAATTTTGGCAATCAGTCCCCTTAAAATGCCGACATGCCCCAAATCCAGCAGCACATCTTTGGCCCCCACAACGGACAAGGTTTCCAGCATCAGACGGATAACTTCATAGTCACTTTCAAGGCCAGCATGACCGAATAGCTCAGCGCCAATCTGGATGGGCGAACGAGAACCACCTGCGACATCACTGTGAGTGCGTAGTACCAAGCCCATATAACACAGCCGGTTCGGTTGTCCGGCAGGCATTGCCATACGATGAGAATCAATACGGGCAACCTGCGTGGTAATGTCCGCCCTCACTCCCATCAAACGCCCATTGGTTTGGTCGGTAATCTTGAAGGTTTGTAAATCGAGTTGCGACCCCATCGCCACACTCAGCGATTCTAAATACTCCACCAGCGGCGTCATGACAAAGCGATAGCCCCACCCCCGATAAAGATCCAATAATTTGCGGCCTAATGTTTCAAGGGACTCTGCCTCGGCGGGTAACGACTCGTTAATTCCATCAGGAAGTAACCAATTGTTCATGTCAAACGATTCTCGTGTGGCATTAAATCAAAAAAAGAAGCACCAAACCCGCAATCATACCGCCCAAACCAAACATCCTTAGCGATGCGTCAGGCATATTGAGTACAGAGCGGTAAACTTCTTTGAGTTTGGAAGGGGCTGCAAACGGAAGCAGCCCTTCTATGATGAGTAGTAGCGCAATGGCGGTTAGCAGATCCTGCCAATTGATGTTCACCGCTAACCTCCTTTTAGCTGATTTACTGGGACTTGTTCTTGAAGTAGCGGAAGAACTCTGAGTCCGGTTCCATGACCATTACGTCACCAGTGTTCGTCATTGACTTGCGGTAGGCTTCCAAACTGCGATGGAACGAATAAAATTCTGCGTCTTTGTTATAGGCTTCCGCATAGACATCGGCAGCTTTAGCATCACCTTGACCCCGAATCTTCTCCGCAGCACTATAAGCATCAGCTTCGATGATTTCCGCATCGCGGTCAGCCGCAGCCTTGATACGCTCCGCTTCCTCCGCACCACGCGCACGCAAATCTTGCGCGACACGCTGGCGCTCAGAACGCATCCGCTTAAAGACCGACTCGCTGTTTTTCTCAGAGAAATCAATCTGACTCACACGCACATCAACAATGCCTACGCCCAGTTGATTAGCGGCCTCATTGGATTTAGTCTGAAGACCTTCCATAATCTGGTCGCGCTCACCAGAAATGGCCTCCTGAATGGTACGCTTTGAGAACTCATTGCGCAGACCATCCTTCATGATATTTTCCAGACGATTCCGGGCAACCCGCAAATCACCACCCGTTGAACGGTAGAACTTACCCGGCTCAGAAATACGCCACTTCACAAAAAAGTCCACCACAACATACTTCTTCTCATTTGTCAGGAATTGCTCAGGCTTGGCATCCAGCGACAAAATACGCGAGGAGAAAGTCTCAACATTGTTGATGATTGGAATTTTGAAGTGCAAACCCGGCTTGATGTTTTCTTCGACAATCTCACCGAAGCGGAATTTAATCGCAGTCTCACGCTGGTCAACAACGTATGCTGAACTCATTATCAACACGACAATAGCGGCTAGCGCAATAATAATTGGGTTCTTCATTTACCGACCCTCCCTTGTAGCGTTTCGGACACTGCGGCTGGAGGGGCTAACGTTACTTTTTGACTTGTTGTGGCTCATCGCCTCAAGCACCTTAGTAGCCGCTGCGGCTGGAGCGACTTCCGCCGATGAACTTCCCGAGGTCATCTTGTCCAGAGGCAAGTACAACATGCTGTTGCCGGAGTCAGCATCAATCAACACTTTAGAGTTACCACCCAGCACTTCTTCCATAGCTTCCAGATACAAACGCTCACGGGTTACCTCTGGTGATTTAGAGTAGGACTTAGCCAACTGCTCAAAGCGGGACGCCTCACCCTGCGCCTTGGAGATCAGGCGACTACGATAAGCGGTTGCTTTTTCAATGGCTCTCGCCGCCTTACCACGCGCTTCCGGAACCACTTTCTTCGCGTAGGTCTCCGCCTGGTTTTTATAACGATTCTGGTCTTCTCGCGCCTGAATCGCATCATCAAACGCATCCTTCACCTCATCCGGCGCTTCAGCCTTGGTCACGTTGACCTTAATCACATCAATTCCCGACTCGTAGCTATCCAGAACCCGTTGCATAATCTCAAGAATTTCTGGCGCAATCTTTTCACGATCCGCACCAATGATGGAATCCATGGTGGAGCGGCCAACTACCTCACGAACCGCACTACGCATCACATTATAGACCGTTGCAATGCGCTGATCGGGTTCAAAGTCTGGCAAATCCAGATTAAACAGGTAGTCCTCAGGATTTTTAATGTTGTACTGAACATCGACCGAGATAGAGATAATGTTCTCATCCTTAGTCAGCATGTGGGTGACGTGGCGGGCATCTTTAGCCGTACGGCTGCGATCTACGTCCACCTTTTCAACCGTTTCAATGGGATATGGCAACTTCCAGCGCAGACCCGGCATCGTGGTACGCTGATACTTACCAAAGCGCAATTCCACACCGCGCTGCGCAGAATCAACAGTATAAAACCCGGTGGCCATCCATCCTAAAAATGCAACTGCGACCACGCCTATCACGACATTTTTGTTTAAGTCAGGGCCTTGCCCACCCGACTGATCATCACTTCCGCCACCAGAAGACCGCCCACCAAACAACTGTCCCAGCTTGTCATTGATCTTTTGGATTGCATCTTCAATACCATCTGACGAGGAACCGCGTGAAGGCCGTCTATTGCTCCACGGGTCTTTGTCTTTGTTTCCACCTGGTTCGCTCCAAGGCATGTACTACTCCATCCTGTTAGTTGCTCAGACCCACGCCTGACCCTTCAACTATATGGGCTAAATTTAAAAAATCAAAGCGCGGAATTGTATTCCTCTGCCCACTGACAGGCAATACCTGTTATCAATTCATCTAGGGCAATCGCACTTAATTTCACTTGCCGACCAAGCAAATAAAGTGTAGATGATAAAGGATTTGGCTTCCCCCCATGTCCTCAAAAACTGCTTCTAT
>PDPG01000075.1 GCA_002747455.1 Pseudomonadota bacterium
TGAGTCCCGCATCTTCCAGTGTGTAACGGGCATTATTCCCCGGTTTTCGGCAATCAGGAAATTGGCGAAAAGTCTCACGTAATTGAGCGACAATATCAGTAAAACTCAGAGATACATTAGGTGTATTCATCAAATACCTCCCGGATAATCATCAATATAGCGGTCATAGTCTACGCTGATTTTTTACCTTTTGGGGCAAAATGAGAATTGCTGGGTTCGCCCCGACTAACCCTAATCATAACAGCTTGATTATTAGACAAATAAAAACAAGCCTCCATGAAGCTTGCGCCCGCTCTTAGGTATCCTGAAGACGCAACAACCCGTGATAGATTTCATCACCACCGACTACGCCGACTAATTTGCCATCTTCAACCAATGGCACCGGCAAGCCTGTATGATAACGGATATTAATCGCCTCCCGCATCAGAATACGCGGACTTGCGGCTAGGATACTGCCCGGATGTTTATCCTTAAACCTAGGCAAATCCATTCCCTGCGAATACGTCAACATCTCCGCAGGTTCACCACAGACACGAATAGAGGCGATACCTTCTTCGGCATCCAGAGTCAGTCGATTCTGGCCCGACCAATCCAGCACATACTCATCACCATCCCGCTCCATTCTTGATAGAGGCCTCATCAGTGATGCTGCACGCAATACATTAATCGGGTTCATGTGCGCTACAAATTCTGCAACATAATCATTGGCCGGATTCAGGACGATGTCCTCTGGTTCGCCATATTGCACAATACGGCCACTTTCCATAATCGCAATATGTGTACCAATTTTCATCGCTTCATCCAAATCATGACTCACGAAGATAATGGTCTTTTTCAATGCATGTTGTAGGTCAAGCAGCTCATCTTGCAATTTGTCACGAATTAGCGGATCCAGCGCGGAGAATGGCTCATCCATTAACAAAATATCGGCATCAGTAGCAAAGGCGCGCGCCAAACCCACACGCTGCTGCATACCACCAGATAATTCGTGAGCGTACTTATCTGCCCACTCATCCAGCCCCACCAGCTTGAGTTTTTCATCAACGATGGCGTTACGCGCTTTACGGCTCATGCCCTTCAGCTCCAGGCCCAAGCCCACGTTTTCCCGAACGGTACGCCACGGCAACAGTGCAAATTGCTGGAAAACCATCGCCACTTTGCTAGTACGTAACTCACGTAGTGTGTTTTTATCACAACTGGCCACATCAATTTTCCGGCCATCGTAATCGACCAGCACTTCACCGCGTGTGACGGAATTTAAACCATTCACCGCCCGTAATAGCGTGGACTTTCCTGAACCAGACAAGCCCATGAACACACAGATCTCGCCTTCCTCAATATCAATAGACGCGCCCGCCGCCCCCAAGACCTTGCCGGTTGCATCCAGTATTTCCTGACGCGTCGCACCCTGATCCAGCATTTTTACCGCATCATCGGGCGAATCACCAAAGATAATATCGACATTTTTAAAGCTAACAGCAGTCATTATTGGTCTCCTACGGGGTCTTTTTGCTTACACACCCGATCCAGTAAGATTGCGATAACCACAATCGCCAAACCAGCCTCAAAGCCTTGGGAAATGTTGACCGTATTCAACGCTCGTAACACAGGAATACCCAAGCCCGGTGCGCCAACCATTGCGGCGATAACCACCATTGACAATGACAACATAATGCACTGGGTAACACCTGCCATAATGGTTGGACGGGCAAAGGGCAGCTCAACTTTCCACAGTAACTGGCTCGGTGTCGCACCAAACGATGCAGCGGCTTCCATCAAAGCTTTCGGCGTGCCAGAAACCCCCAGATAAGTTAGGCGGATGGGTGCGGGAATAGCGAAGATCACCGTAGAAATCAGCCCCGGCACTACACCTAGGCCAAACATAATCATCGTGGGAATCAGATACACAAAGGTTGGAATAGTCTGCATCAAGTCCAGAATAGGCCGCAAAATACTATACAGCCAAGGACGGTGCGCTGCGGCAATCCCCAGTGGCACACCGATCACCACACTCACCAGGGTCGCGAACAACACTAGCCCTAGCGTCTGTATGGTTTCCTCCCAGTAGCCAAGATTAATCACCAACAGCAGGCTCACGACAATCAATGCGACCAGCTTCCAGCTATGGTGCAGGGCAAAAGCAATCGCGCTGAACACTGCAATCATAAACAGTGGATGAAACCACAACATGCCATCCACAAAGTTATCGATAACAAATGCCATGCCATCAGCAAAGGCATCAAATAACCAGGTGGCATTATCCATCAGCCACTCTACAACCGACTTAATCCAATTACCCAGCGGCAACTTATTTTCGGTTAACCATTCCATCCCAACCTCCGATAACAACAAAAAAGCCAGCTCTGTTCACACGGGCTGGCTTTTATTTCTAACCTAACGATTTGTGGTGCAGCGCAACCACCGGATACTTAAAGCTTCAGTGCTTTTTTCACCTCGTCCAATGCAGGCTTGCCATCCACGGTTTTAACATCAGCCAACCAAGCATCCAATACCGCAGGATTTGCCTTGATCCATGCCTCTGCAGCCTTACCCGCTTCCATTTCATCATTCAGAATACTGCCCATGATTTCGTTTTCCATAGCCAGCGTAAAGGTCAGGTTTGTCAGGAACTTACCCACATTGGGGCACTCCTCCGCATAACCGGCACGAACATTGGTATAAATCTCAGCGCCACCCAGATTTGGCCCGAACACATCATCGCCGCCTTCCAGATAGGTCAATTTGAAATTTGCATTCATTGGGTGCGGTTCCCAACCCAGAAAAACAACTGGCTTCTTCTTACGGCTGGCTCGAGCCACCTGCGCCAACATGCCTTGCTCACTAGACTCAACCAACTTGAATTTTTTCAGGTCGAACGACCCCTTATCAATCATGCCTTGAATCAAACGGTTCCCATCGTTACCCGGCTCGATACCGTAAATCTTGCCGCCCAATGCGTCGCGGTGCTTGGCAATATCCGTAAAGTTTTTAATGCCCAACTTCGCACCAACCTCGTTTGTGGCTAATGTATATTTTGCACCTTCCAGATTTTTGACCAACGTCTCGACCGACTTATCCTCACGGTACGGCTTAATGTCGGATTCCATTGTTGGCATCCAGTTACCAAGAAACACATCAATATCTTTATTTTTCAAGCTAACGTAAGTCACCGGTACAGACAGTACCTTGATTTCAGGCTCGTACCCCATCGCATCCAGCACGACACTGGCAGCTGCGGTAGTTGCTGTTATATCTGTCCACCCGACATCTGAGAAAGTGACCGTCTTACAGGCATCATCTCCGGCGAATGCGGCTGTGGATAAGGCAAGTGCGAAAGAGGCTGCGACAGTAACGTGTTTTAATTTAAACATAAATTTTTTTCCTCAGAAGGGTACAGAGCAATGATGCGCTTGTAAAAAGTACATCCGCATCAAACGAGATAATAGAACCATTCGGATCTATTGATATTTGACATTATCAGCCAACGGAACACCCGACAGTCAGGACATATTCAGATAGATGATAAACAAGCAACCAAGACGGAATAACCTCTAGTCCTGATCGAAAACTCCGAGCTTGCAAGATGCAAACAAGGCACTAAAACGCCATTTCAATCTTGCGTGGTGGGCCAGCCAGATTCAAGACACAGAGCACTCCAGCAACGAGCCGCCTTGCCAGCAGCATTAAGATACAACTACTCGCTAAGGTTGCCAGCAGTACCGACAGGCCTAACCACCTTCGCGTGGCGGGTGGCTCTTCTCTGCTGCCTCATCGTGTTTAATCGCGCTGAGCTTTTCTTGGTTCGGCTGGCTGTCGTACGGGTCATTCTACGTTTTACTGACATACTTCACTCTCTAAGAGTCATCAAGATTGAATGGGGTGATCATAATATGCACTCACCACAACGGACATACCGCTACACTAGCAGCTAAAATACCATATATTGTTTTTTAATTACAAGGCACTACTACATGTAGTTAGTCAAGCCCGGCGCTCCGCTGACGGTGTTGTGACACACAACCTACAGGTCAGTTTATTTTTTAAAACCGCGCACAAGGTTTGCGCCTACCACCTTCAACCGAACAACATGCGGCGGCCCCTCCCAGCCTCGCCTGATGCCAGCGACCAGCAGAGCAACTCGTTCAGGATCATCCGAGCGGAGATAACCAATCACATCAACATCCAGCACATCCAAGGGTCTAGTGTACTTCTTTTTATGCACCGACTTTTTACCACGGGTTGCCGAGCTGACATTCACCCGATACTCCGACACCATCGCTATATCGCCAAAACTCGGCTCCGCCTTCACTTTTTTGGTCACAGCATATTGGATCTGATCATTACCAACATTAATCGGCCCTGAGAACAGCGCCACATCCCGCAATGGCCGAATGCCATATTTTTTAAATCGTGCTCCTATGCCAGACTCCTTTGCCATCCAATAGGCGGCAAAGCTTTGATGGCCGCCAGAATCCGGCGAGCTTCGGTATTTATCGCGCCAAAGAATTTTATCCGTCACCAAGTCCTGAATGTATACATCCAGAAAATAGTCACCAACCGCCTCACCTAGTGGCTCAATGGCATAAGCAAGCTTGCCATCCGGCGACCAGCCCAAGGGGTAGAATACCGAACCAATAAACGGCGTTTCACCGGTACCTTGTGCTAACTGGTCAAAACGGTTGTAAATCACATCACTTAATAATAACGGTCGCGGCACTTCAGCCGATGACACGGAAGCACCAGTTTGCGTATTTAGATTTACCCCATTCGCGGCAGCGTTCGCATCAACCACTTCCACCGCAGGAACCGTACCAGATACGTTCTCCGAAATTTTTGCTACGCCTGCCGTATCAGGCTCACCACCTACACCCGGAATTTTCAACTCGACGGCCACTTTCTCGCTGTCATCAAGCACCGATGGTGATACCGCTTGTTCTGGCTCAGGATCACTACTACAGCCGCCACCCAACACAAGCAGCGAGAGGCAGATACTGCTGACCTTAAATCGGTTCATCAAACACTCCTTTGATATGATGCATTCGGGAATTTTAACCGATCTATCAGTCAAGGTTGAGCTAATTTGAAACAAATCTGTAAGCGCAAAGGTATCACTGTCGCACAGGCCAGCAGCTAATAAGTCAACCCCAATCAGGGGGAGGAAGAGCAGCTCCTCCCACTAACTTTCTCCTATTGAGGACAAGTTGCCAAGTCAACAAACTTATTATTGACATTATCAACAACATACAATTTGGAAGGTCTCTCTGTATAAGGAGGAACTGAATCACGAGTATATTTAGTCAGAACAAACAAACGCCCTCTATCCTCAATAAATTTTTCAACATTACCAAGAGCACTATCCAGTTCAATGCCATTATCAACCAGTTTCGCCTGAAAATCTCTGGCTCCATTGTTTGGAGTGGACACTCTATAAGTAAAGTGATAGTAATCAATTCCATTGAAGTAATAGAAATTCTTTGCTTCTCTGATATGGGACGAAATGTACCTGAAGCTCCTAGTCTGAGCAAACTTCACAGGCTTCCAATCTAAGTCAGAACTAATTCGCCACAAAGTTGTTAATATCAGCTCCCCACGAGTAGGAATGGGGTCGTCGATATGTTTCATGCTTTTGACCGAAAAATGCAACGCATCACCCTGTCCTTCAACCCGTTCGATCGTACTTTTAAAATGATTTGTGTCGGATATTTCCACCGGTGATCTGATGCCCCATACGAAGTCTTGCAACAAATCGACGTGCTCCACTAACCGCTCTCCATCATGTGATAACAGATAACGTCCGCCTTGTGTGAAGTAAAAGACACCCTTATACATAGCCAGTGCTGCAGTCGGCTGATCACTCCGAATAGAGGAAACACGGGTAAGTACCCCATCAACATCCATCCATACTACTTGTTCTGAACCAACATCACCTTCCACATAGTAACGCCGTCCATTAACAACTCCCAAGTCACCGTCAACGCCTGTCGACCTAATGGCGGTTGATGGATAACTCACAGGAGCCATAGGAGATAGGTCACTCAACCGAGTGTTGGCTTTTGTGCCGTCGGTTTCATAAGTATTACCACAAAACTCAACAACGGACTTTTGCGTGTTTTTTGTAACATTCAAGGTAACTTTAGCGCTATTTGTCCTTCCCTGCTCATCTGCAAACTGATACCAGAAAGAGTCACGTCCAGAGAAGTCAGCCGGAGGGGTATAGCGTATTTTATCACCAAAGATACGTGCCTCACCCCCTTGCTTGGTCGTTTCATCAACTTCCTCAATTTCCAGCCCTGCCCCTTCGTCATTCTCTAACACAGAAATATTGGCTCGCAGACCGTTATCAGCCGTTGCGACATCAGGAACGGCAACCGGCCAAGGGCTAGTGGTTGGATCTCCTTTTATGGAAACAATAACCTTTGCAGCATTTCTCCGGCCCCACTGGTCTTCAAGGGTGTACCAGAATTCATCTTGCTGATCTCCCCGGTTTTCGCCGTACTGCTGATAAGTGATTTGGTTATTCGCACTTATCCACGCCTTACCTTTATTAACTGACCACTCATCTACTTCGACAAGCTTCAGTTTAACCCCCACATCATTAGCCAACACCGGAATCGTAATAGCTGAGTCATACTCTGCGTCTACTTCATCTGTATTTGCCAAAGGCCAAGGACCACTGGGTGTGCTTGAAGCCACATCAACAATGACCTTTGCAGCATTGATGCGCCCCTGATCATCTTTCAGCTCGTACCAAAACGAGTCAGTACCTGTGAAGTCCTTGTATGGTGTGTAGTTTAGTGTCTTTTTGTCTGCATCTAACGTGACCTGCCCCCACTTTTTGGAGGAATCATCCACTCCTGACACAACTAAATTATTGCCTGTGTCGTTATTCAGAACAGAGATGGAGATGGATTGATTTTGCAATGTGGATGCTTTGTCGATCTCGCCTACCGGCCAATCGTCAGCAACAGCAACTGAACTTGCAGAAAAAGCCATAACCATCGGTAATAAGTGTATTTTTTTCATTACAAAGCACCGCTTGATTACAAAACTATGAGTGTTCAGGGTAACTTTTCTAAACGGATATGTAGCTCTGAAAACTTCCCAACTAACGCGATAGAGCGACAGACAGTAGGTTTGATCACAGATGCAGCATAGGCAAATTTACCATCTGGCGACCCGCCCAGGGGGTAAAATACGGAGTCAACAAATGGCACCTTCCCAAAAGTGCCATCACATAACTGATTGAGCCAGCATCACGGCAAACCACCCCTCGACCGTGATAGACTGGTCTCACTTAGAGAATACTAGGCAGTTATGACAGAACAAAAGAAACTCCCAGTCGGCATCCAAACCCTCTCAAAAATCCGTCAGGGAAACTATTACTATGTTGATAAAACGAGGCTGGCCTTATCTCTCATCGAAAATGGCACACATTACTTTTTATCCCGACCGCGCCGCTTTGGAAAAAGTTTATTTTTGGATACATTAAAAGAACTTTTCGAGGGCAATAGAGCGCTTTTTGAAGGCTTAACGGTATATCCAAAGTGGGACTGGTCTGTTCAATATCCGGTACTGCGCTTTAGCTTTGGCCGCAAGAATTATAACAATCAACAAAGTCTACAAGAGTCACTACACCAACAGCTTACACACATTGAGCAAACATTTGACGTAGTACGCCAGTTTGATGATGCTGACAGCCGCTTTGCAGACCTTATTGACAAAATAACGGCTAGGACCACACTTCCCGTCGTCATTCTGGTCGATGAGTACGACAAACCTATTTTAGATGCCATCAGAACACCGGACATGGCGCGAGAAAACCGCGACTTATTAAGAGGCTTTTACAGCACCATCAAAGACTATGATGCCAAAATCAAATTTAGCTTTTTAACCGGCGTGAGCAAGTTTTCTAAGGTCAGCTTGTTTTCAGGTTTGAATAACCTATATGACATTACACTCGATCCTCATTATTCGACTATCTGCGGATATACCGACCATGATATTGATACGACATTTGCTGCTGAATTAGCAGGCCTGGATCGGGAAGAAATCCGCCAATGGTATAATGGCTACCGCTGGCTGGGGGAGGCGGTTTACAACCCATTTGATATTCTCCAGCTTTTTAAAACCCGTAGTTTTCAAAACTATTGGTTTGAAACCGGCACACCAACTTTTTTGGTCGATTTATTGCTAGAGCGTCAAGTACCAACCTTGCAGCTTAATAATATGTTCAGCAGTAGTGCGATGCTCTCTAGCTTTGATGTCGATGATATGACTACGGAAGCCCTGTTATTTCAAACCGGCTACCTCACGATTAAGGAGGAGGAAAACTTAGGCGGGCAGCTATTTTACACGCTAGGTTACCCGAACCGTGAGGTGTATCAAAGCCTGAATGAGCACCTGCTTTCTTCGCTGGTACAAGACAAGTCTAAACAGGCAATGCAAAGCAGTCAGCTCTACCGCTTGTTGTTAGTCAATGACTTTGAGAGATTAAAAGCACTGTTTCAGAGCTTCTTTTCCAGTATTCCTTATAACTGGTACAGCCATAGTAATATCCAAAATTACGAAGGCTATTATGCAAGTGTTTTCTATTCTTACTTCGCTTCTCTGGGTTTAAACGTAACCGTGGAAGATGCCACCAACCTTGGCCGTATCGACATGACGTTATCATTCAACCATCAGATATATATCTTTGAGTTTAAAGTTGTTGAGCTAGCCCCCGATGGTAAAGCGCTTCAGCAAATTATTGATAAGGCTTATGCAGAAAAGTTTGCAGCACAGGGGAAAACCATTCACCTGATTGGTGTTGAGTTCAGCAAAGACAACCGGAATATCGTGGGCTTTGAAGTTGAAACCCGTCAGCGGAAGGCTTGAGCTAATAATTACTTATGCCCGCTATTAGTTTATTCAACTGAACATACTTGACTATTTATTTTATCCACAAGCACACATAACCTGTGGATAACTATGTTGATAGCTATTTCGTACTACATGTACAACCTTGTGGATAACGTCATTTGCAAAATTTAACCATTTTTAGTAAATAGCATTGATATTAAATTAAATCAAAGGGTTACGATAAACACCCTACAACGTTTAACTGAAAATTAGGCCATCATCTGGTTATTGTCATCACGCAACAATTAGTGTGCATAAGTTACTGACCATTCCACTCTGCTCACCCTAGCCGTTTTTTAGTTCAGTGTGAATTAAGTAAAAATTAAGCATATCAACAAAGAATCAATCGCTTTTTTCAAAACGCATGGCCATTGGCCGGTAATGCTTCGACTTTCCGAACAGGCACTTGATGGCGTGTCTTTCCTTCACTGATAGTCACTCTTTCTATGCTCATGGAACCACTTAAATGATCAGACTCTTACATCCTAAGCCTGGTTAGGCAAACGTCAACAGGCTCTAACTTATTGCTTTATAAAATGATTAAAACTTTACCCACAATCATTCACAATGCCTGTGGATAACTTTGTGGAATAAACAATGATAAGCGGCTATCAGTGAGTTTTTATGCGGCTGTTAACGAAATGGGAATATTTACACAAAAAATAGACAACTACTTTTAAATCAAATAGTTAAGACATAAATCACGCCCACTTTATCGTAAACCGCCGCTAGATTAGAAAAATACTAACACTTTTGTCATTCTGTGAATAAGTCAATAGTCATTGTGGCCTTACACAAGCACAACATCTTGTGTCTGCTAGTTTTTTTATACAGTTAAATTGGCAATTATTCCCCATGAATGCCCCACGGCAATTAGTGTACAATGACTCAACTTCCCCCCGACGCGGACTAATGTGAAATGCAACCTCATCGGGATGAGTGTGATAGTACATGACCCGTGTTTAGATAAACATCACTATTCAAGGAATATAAAATGAAAAAGACACTGATCGCTACTTGTGTGGCTTCGGTAATGATGACCGGAAATGTAATGGCAGATACTCGGAATAAGTCGCAAATGACTGATGACGAGCGCCTGAGCTACAGTCTCGGCATGATGATCGGAGATCGTATCCTTAAACAATACTCTGAAGACATTGATTACTACATTTTGCTAGAAGGGATGCGCGACCAGCACCAAGGCAAGCCAACGACGCTTACCATGGAAGAAGCACACGCAGCCATGCAAGCCAGCGAGGATCGTGCCATTGATAAGGCCTCTGAAACGGCAATTAAAGCAGGCAAGGCGTACATGGAAAAAAACAAAGCCCGTGAAGGCGTGAAAGTGACCAAGAGCGGCTTGCAATATGAAGTATTAACTGCGTCAGATGGTAACAAGCCTAAAGCAACGGATATTGTAAAAGTACACTACAAAGGCACATTGTTAGATGGCACCGTGTTTGACAGCACTTATGAGCGTGGACAACCTGTTGAGTTTGGATTGAATCAAGTCATTCCGGGTTGGACGGAAGGGGTTCAGCTGATGAATGTCGGCAGCAAATATCGCTTTGTCATTCCATCAGAGTTGGCCTACGGTATGCAGGGTGCTGGCTCCACTATTGGCCCTAATGAAACACTGATTTTTGAAGTAGAGCTATTAAACATCGTCAAACCCTAGTCTCCTACAAAGTAAACAAACTAAGCCACTCTGAGGGAATAAAATGCAGCGAATTGAAGCACAATCGCCATCTGCCCGCCGCGCTTACACACTGGTTAGTGCCTTGCAGCAACAACTGGTTAATCGCATGGAGCAAATAAGTCAGGCCGCCGGAACCAATAGTATGTTTGAGCCAGTTGAGTGGTTTCGGGCAGAAGGCCAACACGGTGGTGGTGTGCGCTACGTTGCTAAGGATGAAGCAGTTTTCAACCGTGGCTCTGTCAATGTGTCACAGGTGCAATACGAAGAAGATGCAATGCGGTCGCTCGGCTCAGCGACCGCGTTATCCAGCATCATTCACCCACAGAACCCATTGGCACCTTCCGTACACTTACACGTTAGCTGGACAGAGTTGAAAAATGGTCAGGCTTACTGGCGCATTATGGCGGATTTAAACCCTGTGGTTGAGCACTCGCCAGCGACAGAGCAGTTTCACCGCTGCCTGCAAGATGCTGCCCCTGAACAATTCGCAGAAGCTTGCGCACAGGGTAATCGCTACTTCTTCATTCCCGTTTTGAATCGTCATCGCGGTGTGTGTCATTTCTATCTGGAAAATTACCGCACTGCTGATGCACAAGCCGATTATGACCTGGCTGAACGTGTGATAAGCCGGATTATCGACAGCTATGCCGACATTCTGTCTCAGGCCATTGATGATAACCCCTCGCCCAGCACCGAAGACTTCCAGAAACAACTGGCTTACCATACCCTGTACTTCCTACAAGTACTAACACTGGATCGAGGCACAACCTCCGGCCTGTTGGTTCATGATCAAAATGATATTGGAACTCTAGGCTCTCTGCCTGCCAGAATAGACAAGGCACTGCTGCAACGCTGGCTGCCAAACATGCCCAAGCCACAAAACGAACTACTGGAAAGACTGATTGCTTGTGTACCGAACGCCCAACATGACTCAGTTGGTAGCACAATTGATGTGGCAGAGAAACAAGCCCTCGCCGCCGCGATTCGACAGCACTACCAGAAACACCCGAAGGCACTCAACCTGCAAGCAAGTGCGGACAGCATACCGACAACAGTGGCAAATCACCGATAATTTACACCACTGCGTTACTGAGGAACCCCCTGCAAAAACTTACCGGGATCAAGAAAAAATGTCTTGCGCCATGCCGAGCGCTGATCTGGTTGATACGTCCAGAACCGGGGAAACGTGCTCTTAATCGTGTAATGCAGATGGGGCGACTTGCCCGCTGCGTTGCCGGTCGTACCCACCGAGCCAATCACCTGCCCCGCTGCAACCGGAGTAAAAGAAGAAACCTCAATGCTGTTTAAGTGGGCATAGTAATGAAGCCGCCAATTTGTACCCAGTATGTAGACCACCTTGCCTCCCATACCGTAGTGACCACTATACAGCACAATCCCGCCTGTGCTGGCACGCACCGTAGTGCCTAACGGTGCAAATATATCAATACCCTTATGCACACCGGAGCGCCCCCAAGGATAGTACCAGAAGGACTTCGGATTCCAGTCCCGAACACTGGCGCCATCAACAGGCATGACGTGGTGCTCTTTTGGTAAAAAACCCAACAAAAAAACCAGCACCACAAAAAACAATAAAGGCTTCATACTCAGTTAAAACTACTCAACGCCTGTAGCACCTTCAACAACTCACAGAGTTCAATAATTCCGCTCATGACCCCACTTCAGCCAGTGCCATATCCACGTAATATTCACGCAGCTTTTGAGCCACCGGGCCGGGCTTGCCATCACCCACTTGCTTGTCATCAATACTGACAACCGCCTGCACAAATAAGGTCGCTGAGGTAACAAATGCCTCTGCCGCATCGTAACATTCTTCAACAGTAAACAAACGCTCCTCAATCTTATAGTCATGCTCTCTTGCCAATGCCAGCACCGCACGACGGGTAATACCATTAAGGATTTGATTGCCAATTTGCCGCGTCACAATCGTCCCGTCCTTGGTGACGATATAAGCATTATTGGAGCTACCCTCGGTAATATAACCATCCTCAACCATCCACGCATCATCCGCACCGGCAGCTTTGGCTTCCATTTTGGCCATACAGGGAGCCAGTAAGCCAACGGTTTTAATATCACGTCGCGCCCAACGAATATCCGGTACAGTAATCACAGAAATCCCCGTCTCTGCAATCGGGTTATTGATGACATTTTTAGCCTGTGAAAACATTACCAGCGTTGGCTTGGCATCTTTTGGATAGGCAAAATCCCGATCTGCCGCACCACGGGTAACTTGCAGATAGATCAAACCTTCATCCAGCGAGTTAC
>PDPG01000041.1 GCA_002747455.1 Pseudomonadota bacterium
CGCGACTGCGCGATTGTTCCAGCTCGCCGGGCAACTAGTACGTTATCTAGGGCATCAGCGAGGCTGAAACAGCCTTCCTTGTGTTGCTATGTATAAGTTCAGTTCGAAGATGGCGCAACGCCACCCCTGACCCGAAGGTCGTTCGCTAGACTTTGTGAGACGCAATGTAAATATTCGCTGATGATAAAGCAACTATTTTTTATAAACGGTAGAAAATCGGCGAGTACAGAAAAGCGGAGGTAAATACATCAATACTGGACTTACCCAGAAGATTGATTGTAAAGTAACTGCTCGGCTCAGCATTTGGCGCATGTGCCACTCGCTGCTGTTGAATAAATCGAAATAAACAAAGGAGATGGGAATGAAACTTAATAGTAGGCTACTTGTGTCTGGTGCGTTGCTTTCTGCGCTGCTGATTCTGCCTATTGCTCAGGCGAAGACGTTTAAGATGGCACTGGGCGATGCAGCAGGTGGTACGCAGTGGGAGCTGGGAACCAAGTTTGCTGAGCTGTTTAAAGAAAAAACTGGGGGCAAGCACGAGATCAAGATGTTCCCAAATGGCCAGCTCGGTAGCGAACAAGACACAGTCAATGATGCCTCCATGGGTACGTTGGATTTCTCAGTACTGGCAATCAATAACATCACCCCGTTCTCTCCAAAAACAGGTTTGCTAACACTACCTTATATGATCCAAAGTCTGGATGACGCAGTGAAACTGACCAGTGGTGATATTGGCAAGGAATTAACCGAAGCAACACTGAAAGATGCGGGCGTGCGTATCGTCGGGTGGGCTTACTCTGGCTTCCGCGTATTAACCAACTCCAAGCGCGAAGTAAAAACGCTGGATGATTTAAAAGGGCTGGTCATCCGTGTCCCTAAGAATGAAATCATGATTGCTACTTACAAATCATGGGGCTTGAATGCAACACCGATGGCGTGGTCTGAGACCTTTACTGCACTTCAGCAGGGCGTTGTTGATGGGCAGGATAACCCTTACATCACTGTGAGCGCCATGAAGTTCGATGAAGTACAGAAGTATGTGACAAATCTGCGTTATTTGTTCTCTTTAGAGCCGTTGATCATCAGTGAATCAGTCTTCCAAAGCCAAAGTAAGGATGTCCAAAAGGCGATCCTGGAAGCTGGTAAGGAGGCGACTGCATACAGTGAGCAATTCCTGAAGGATACTGAAGATAAAATCAAGAAGGAACTGCAGAAGAAAGGAATGAAGATTTCTGATCCGGCTGATGATGAAAAGGCCTGGATTGAGAAAGCAACGACTGCAGTGTGGCCTGCATATTATGAAAGTGTTGGTGGAAAAGAAAAGGTTGACAGCATTCTTAAGCTGTTAGGCCGCAAGTAACCTCAGCCAGTGACTCCTAAGTGCTCATTGAGCCTAAAATGAGCAACGGTAGGCATCTTGGTTTGATCACCAAGGTGCCTATTTTTATTTGGACCTTATGCCGGGGAGTAAAGTGCTATGAGCATGACCAATATACTGAAGAATTTTTTCGACAATTTCGAAAGCTACGTTTGCCGGTTTTTGTTAGCAACGTTTATCACACTGTTATTTGCACAAATCCTGTCGCGGGAGTTCTTTCAATACTCTATCCCTTGGGGAGAAGAACTTGCGACTTATATGTTTGTTTGGTTTGCCTACTTTGGTGCCAGTCACGCCACCAAAAAGGCTGCCCACAACCGAGTCACCTTTCAATTTAAACTATTCCCGCCGATTGTTGCCACCGTGTCAGAATTTATCACTGACGTAATCTGGCTTTGCTTCAATTTGTACTTTGTTTATCTCAGCTCGGACTTTGTATTCAACAAAATGAATCTGTTCTGGAAGTCCCAGACACTGGGCATTCCAATGAAATATATTTACATGATCCTACCATTCGCCTTTTTATTGATGTCGATACGCATTATTCAAGTCAATTACCTCAAGTTTATTGGCGGTGTTGAGTTCCAGGATCCCGACTCAGACGAGATGGATCGTTCGGCAAAAATGATGCTTGACGGCGACCATGAATCCCAGGCTGCGGCTAAAGTGAAGGAGGGCTAATCAATGGAAGCAACAATTGTCTCGGTTTTATTTGGCGCATTTATTATTCTGCTTATCCTTGGCGCACCCATTACCGTATCGCTGGGTGTCGCTGCCATGGCAGCTTTCCTTTATCTTGATGAAAATCCCATTAAGTTTGTACAAATCGCCTTTACCTCAGTCGGTGCATTCCCCCTAATGGCGTTACCAGCCTTTATTTTGGCCGGTGCGCTCATGGAGTCCGCTGGAATATCGAAACGGCTGGTGGGTATTGCGGAGTCTTTTACCGGCTCTTTCACAGGTGGCTTGGGTGCTGCCACGGTATTTGCCTGTATCTTTTTTGGCGCTATTTCCGGCTCGGGTCCAGCAACCACTGCTGCGGTCGGTATGTTGATGATTCCAGCCATGGTGAGAAAAGGTTATAGCAGCGGTTATGCTTCGGCAGTGACGGCTTCCTCTGGTGGACTGGGGGTCATTATTCCGCCCTCTATTCCGATGGTTATCTTTGGTGTTGCGGGTATGGGCTTGCAGCCGCCTGCTGAAGCCGTTGCCAAGTATGGGGCGTTTCAATCGCTATCAATTCCTAAATTATTTATCGCAGGATTCCTCCCTGCATTTTTGATTGCAACCAGTATCCTGATTCTCAATTATTTCCGCTGCCGTAAGCTAGGTTACAAAGGCTCTGATGAAGTCAAAGCGGTTGGAACCAAGCGCAACGCGATTAAGAGTGGCTTTTGGTCAATTCTGGCACCGCTCCTGATCCTGGGCGGAATTTACACTGGGTTCTTCACACCAACGGAATCAGCCGTTGTTGCGATTTTCTATACCTTATTTGTGGGTATATTTATTCACCGTGAACTAAAATTGGCTGACCTGTTTCGCTCACTGGAAACAACCACCTGGATTACCGGACGTGTGCTGCTTATTCTGTTTACCGCGACCGTGTTTGGACGCTTGCTGGTTGAGAATCAAATCCCCGCAATCGTGGCGGAGAGTTTGTTAGAGTTTACCGATAATATGTACCTTATCTGGGCGATGATTATTGCCTTCCTGCTTTTCGTAGGTATGTTTATGGAAACGCTGGCAACCATTATGATTCTGACGCCCGTGCTCCTCCCAATTATGTATAACCTGGGGGTTGATCCGGTACACTTTGGTGTCGTCATGGTGGCAACATTAGCCATTGGCTTCCAAACACCACCTTTGGGTGAGAATCTGTTTGTGGCTTCGGGTATTGGTGGTGCCAGTATTGAGGATATTTCCCTGAAGGCAATTCCATTTGCATTCGTGGCAATTATCGCCATTTTCGTGATTGCCTATATACCATCTATTTCCCTCTGGCTACCCAGCCTCTTAGGCTACTAGCTTATGTGGGCACGCGCCCGAAGTCTTCAAACAGGCTTCGGGGTTTGCTGTTGGTGATCACTGCTTTATTTTAGAACTCATTACGGAGATTTATTATGTTACCTGAGTACCGCTCCATTCTGTATTGTACTGGCTTGGCTGACGATACCTCTTTTGCTGCGTTACACGCCTTGTCCCTTGCCAAACAAACGAATGCTGATCTGCACATACTGCACGTCGCCGAGCCTCTTTCCCGCGAAGCGCTGGTGACACTTGAAACCTATTTAACTGGCTTTAAAAACAAATCAGAATTTCGCAAGCAGCGCGTGAGCCAAGCTAAAGAGCTGATAAAAGAGCGTCTTGATACAATTTGGGAAAAGATCAAAACGACGGATCCCGACTTACGTCAGTGTGTTAAGTCGATAAAAGTTTCCGAAGCGCATGTTGCGGAAGAAATTTTAAACCAAGCCAAAAAATTAGACTGTGACTTAATCATCATGGGCATCCACCAGAAAGGGAAATCAAGGGCGCTGGTGGGCAGTGTATCGAGGCAAGTCGCGCAATTATCACGGGTTCCGGTATTACTGGTACCGTTACGCGGAAGCTAACGGCAGCCAGCTCGTAAACACAATAAGATGCCTTAGAAAAATCTGGCCAGAACTTGCAGAATGGCCAGAGAGATAAGACCAGCCAGAATGTCATCCAGCATGATCCCTAAACCGCCATGAACTTTGCTATCGGCCCACTTGATAGGCCACGGCTTGAGAATATCAAACAGGCGAAATAACACAAAGCCAACAAGTATCCACTGCCAACCCGCTGGTGCGGCAATCATGGTAATGAAATAGCCTGCAAACTCATCCCAGACAATCCCGCCATGATCATGCACGCCCAGCATGTCAGAGGATTTCCCACAAATCCACACTCCCGCTATACAAACCAAAGCCACCAGCAGACAATAGCTTAATACATCCAGATATTGCATCGGTAAGTACAGCAACACCGCAGCTAATGTGCCAAATGTGCCGGGAGCAAATGGCGCTAGACCACTGCCCAAACCGAAGGCGAGAAAGTGTACCGGTGAGCGCATAACCGTCTTAACTAACACATGGTGTGTGGGATTCTTGCTCATACCAGAACTCTTTAGTTATTAGCAGCGCTGAGGCGATTAATTATGAGGTATATCAAGCGCCTTAAAAGTGCTGAAAGCCACTGGCACTAAGTAGCCTTCCCTGCTGATCGGTTATTTTTTCAGACTGTTCGTTGATCGCCCCAATCGCTTGGCAACGCAGCCCGTGACTAATCATTTCAGCCTGAAACGCGGTGCATTGCTCCCTGGCAACGGTGAATAGCAACTCATAATCATCGCCACCTGTGAGGGCAAACTCAAGACATTGCTCTTTGGGATAAAGTGACATGACCGCTTCTGACAATGGCAGGTGATCCGTATTAAGCGTCGCACCCACGGCAGAGGCTTTGAGAATATGTGATAAGTCTTGCAGCAAGCCATCTGATACATCAATAGCTGCGTGGGCAAACCGACGAATGACGCGGCTTTCAGGCACTCTGGCGGTTGGTCGATTCAGCCGTGATAAGCAATACGCCTGCGCCTCAGACAGTCCTGGACTCGCCTGCCAGTCAGCTTCCTGCATGGCGTGGTGAACGGCCAACCCCGCAGCTCCGTCCCCTAATGTATTGGTCACAAAAATAACATCGCCGACCTGTGCAGATGAACGCTTCAGTGCTTTTTCAGGCTCGATCTCCCCCATCACCTGAATGGTAATGGTCTGCGCGCCACGAGTGGTATCACCACCGACTAAATCAACCGCATATTGTGTGGCGGCTTCTTTTAGCCCTGTAGAAAATGCTGCCAGCCATTGAGGGTTGTCGTTTTCCAAGGTAAGTGCCAAAGTAAACCAACGTGGCTCCGCCCCCATTGCTGCCATATCACTGATATTAACGGCCAAGGCTTTATGTGCAATATCTGCAGGCGGGGTATCAAGCGGGAAATGAACGCCGGCAACCAGTGTATCCACAGAAACAGCCAACTGATGCTGCGCTTTGAGAGATAACAGTGCCGCATCATCACCAACGTTCAACGCAACCCCAGCACCACGCGCAGGCCAGTCGAAATAACGGGCAATTAAATCAAACTCACCCGCCATCATTGATCCACTGATGACTCAAGCGCCACCTGTCTCCATAATTCTGATCTGACGTGCCATTTTATCAACGACACCATTCACAAATTTATGTGCCTGCTCTGCACCAAACTTTTTGGTGAGATTCACCGACTCATTGACCACCACTTTGTAAGGTACATCTTGATGATTTTTAAGCTCAGTCGCGGCAAGACGCAAAGCGGCCAGCTCAATCTGATCCAGCATATCAAGGTTACGTTCGGTTAGCGGCATAAACAAGGCATCGACTTGCTCCTGATTTTCGATGACAAAACGCACTATCGCCTGAAAATAGGCTGGATCACATTTACGAAAATCTTGTGATAAATCACGGTCATCCTGAATCGCTAGATAAATATCCTGATAGCTATTCTGAGTCATTTGCCACTGATAGATAGCAATCATCGCCAGTTTTCGTGCCAACTGGCGTTGCGTGATCATTTGTTTTTTTGAGGCAGAATCAGTCATTGAACTTCTTAATCAGAGAAACCATTTCTAAAGCGGTGAGCGCAGCGTCGGCTCCCTTGTTGCCAGCCTTCGTGCCACAACGTTCAATAGCTTGCTCAATGGAATCGGTGGTTAAAATGCCGTTGATCACAGGCAGCCCCGAATTCAACGCAACTGTTGACAAGCCCTTAGCAGACTCATTAGCGACAATATCAAAGTGTGGGGTACTACCACGAATCACCGCACCCAGCGCGATTATTGCATCGTATTTGTTACTTTGTGCCATGTGTTGAGCCATTAATGGCAATTCAAACGCGCCCGGAACACGGGTGATTTCAATATCAGAGCGATCTACACCGTGACGCACCAAAGCATCAACCGCACCTTCCAACAGGCTTTCCACCACAAAGCCATTGAAGCGACCCACAGCAATGCCGTACCGCGCCTTTGTCGGGCTAAAATCACCGACGATTTCTTTTACACCTTTCATTTCAAATCATTCCTGTCTATATTCGACTACTTCAAGCCCAAACCCTGCAATGCCATTTAAGTGCATCGGGGCACTCATGACACACATTTTCCTGACACCCAAGTCTAATAAAATCTGCGCACCAATGCCGTAGGTTCTGAGTTCTGCGGGGGCATCTGTGCTGCTTTCGCTATCATCCGTTTCCATGCCCGTCACTTTTTGCAAACGTTTGAGTATATCAATCTTTTCACGCGGCTCACGTAAAACAACAACAACTCCCTTGCCTTCTTCCTCGATCTTTTGCATGGCATCCTGTAGCGGCCAACCTGAGCCCGGCTCACGCAATGACAGCAAGTCACACACAGAGTCCTCGATATGAACGCGCGTCAACACCACGTCATTTTCATCAATCTCGCCCTTAACCAATGCCAAGTGCATGGCATCTGTCGCAATATCTTTATAAACGATTAGCTTAAACTTACCGTAAGCGGTATTAACGACTTTCTCAAAAGTGCGCTTAACGGTGGTTTCATTATCCAGGCGATACCGGATTAAGTCCTCAATAGTGCCCATTTTAAGCTGATGTTTTTCAGCAATCGCCACCAGATCATCGCGACGCGCCATCGTGCCATCTTCATTGAGAATTTCCACAATCACCGCCGACGGCTCGTAACCTGCCAACGCGGCCAGATCACAACCCGCTTCTGTATGCCCCGCCCGCGTTAGCACCCCACCGGGCTGCGCCATAATGGGAAAAATGTGGCCTGGTTGAACAATTGACTGAGGCGTTGCATCCGGCGCAACTGCGGCACGTACTGTCAATGCGCGATCATAAGCTGATATACCGGTGGTCACACCCTCTGCCGCTTCAATCGACAGTGTAAAGTTGGTTCCATGTGCGTCATTGGTTTCTGACACCATTAATGGCAGGTCCAATTGTTTACAACGCTCTCGCCGCATGGTCATGCACACCAAGCCACGGCCATGTGTCGCCATAAAATTAATATCTTGGGGACGAACCTTGGAGGCAACCATCAAAAAGTCGCCTTCATTTTCCCGATTTTCATCATCCACAATAATGACCATTTTGCCTTGCGCCAGGTCATCAATAATTTCTTGAATAGTATTGAACATAAAGTATTACTTTTTAAAACCGTTTTCGGCCAGAAATGCTTCGGTAATGCCCGACTCAGCGACATTACTTACCGCTGCTTTATCCCCCAACAGCAGGCGTTCAAGATACCGAGCCACCAAGTCCACTTCCAGATTTACCTTACTGCCACTTTGGTAATGCCCGATAATGGTTTCCTGAATGGTATGGGGAACGATATTAATTTCAAAGTCGCAACCATCCACCCGGTTGACCGTTAGGCTGACACCATCAATGGTAATCGACCCCTTGGCAGCGATGTATTTGGCGAGCGAGGCAGGGGCTTTAATTTTAAATCGCTCCGAGCGACCATCATGGCGACGGGATTCAACCACACCCAAGCCATCCACATGACCACTCACCAAGTGTCCACCGAGATGATCTTGCAGGGTTAAGGCTTTCTCCAGATTCACCGGGGAGCCGGTCGTTAAATCACCCAGTGATGTTAGTGATAAGGTTTCGCGTGAGACATCTGCCACAAATGCATCATCGCTTAGTTTTACGGCTGTTAGACACACGCCGTTTACCGCGATGCTGTCACCCAAGGCGACATTCGACATGGCTAATTTTCCCGTCGCTATCGCCAGTGAGACATCGCCCCCTTTGTTGCTAAGGCTTTTAACGCTGCCTACTGCCTGAATAATTCCGGTAAACATCGCTTACCTCTCTATTTGCCCAAGGCGGGCTATGATACGCCAATCCTCACCAATTGCACGTATATCCTTAATATCCAGATTAATTCTGTCTTGCATTGTTTTTAGCTGCGGCAAATGAAAAGCGCCCATAGCATCACTGCCCAGCAAATGCGGTGCCATATACAACAATAACTCATCCACCAAACCCGCTTCTAGTAAACTGCCACAGATCCGTGAACCTGCTTCGGTGTGAACTTCGTTAATTTCACGGTGTGCTAAATCACTCAATACTGCTGTCATTGACAAACCAGCCCTGGAGTGGCTTGTACTATCCAGCAGCACTACTTCAGCCCCTGCCCGTTCCAGGGCTTGTATGGTTTCCGGTGCATTGTTCTGAGTATAAATCAGTGTTTTGCCGGGCAAGCCAAGAAGTTTAGCGCTTGGCGGACAACGTAATTGGCTGTCCAGAATAACGCGGGTAGGTTGCCTGACCTTCGTGTCGATGCCTAGTGCCTCTGCACTCAACCGTACCGTCAGGGATGGATCATCTACCAGTACCGTGCCTATTCCGGTCAGAATCGCATCACTTTGGGCACGCCAAAACTGCACATCGCGACGCGATTCGGGGCCGGTAATCCATTGGCTTTCACCGGATGCCATTGCCGTTCGACCATCAAGACTGGTTGCCATTTTCAGCCTGACAAATGGTATGCCTTCAAGCATTCGTTTAATAAATCCGGGGTTTAAAGCGATGGCTTCAGATTCCAATATACCACTCACCACTTCAATGCCTGCCGCTTGCAGTCGGGCAATGCCACGACCGGATACGCGGGGGTTAGGATCTTCCATAGCAATATATACGCTGGAAACACCAGCCTTGATTAAGGCATCGGCACAAGGCGGGGTTCTGCCAGTATGTGAGCAAGGTTCCAGGGTTACATAGGCCGTCGCGCCCTTTGCCGCCTCTCCCGCCTTCGCCAGTGCCACGGCTTCAGCATGTGGGTCACCTGCAGGCTGGGTAAAGCCTTCCGCAATCACCTGCCCCTGTTTCACTAACACGCAGCCGACTCTGGGGTTTGGGTGAGTAATATAAATGGCACGATGGGCGAGTTTAATAGCCTGAGCCATGTAGTATTGGTGCGGGGTAACGTTGTCAATCATAGGGGGGGGGAGGTGGCTTACAAAAGGGGCGAGATTGTATCAGTTCTTGCGATACCAAGTGTCAGGAATTGTTTAGGCAACACCCTTATCACTGGCAGCACTTCGCTCCATGCGACTAATTGTTTCCACAAATTCCTCAATATCGTCGAAACTACGGTAAACCGAGGCAAAACGAATATAGGCAACGCCGTCCAGGTCACGCAGTGTTTGCATGACGCATTCACCAATCCACTGGGACTCAACTTCACGCAAACCACTGCTGAGAATTTTCTTCTTGATTTGCAGAATCGCCCGATCAATATCTTCCATACTGACCGGGCGCTTTTCCAAAGCCAGCATCATTCCTGCCCGCAGTTTTTCCACATTGAAGGCCTCCCCCACACCATCGCTTTTCATCACGCGCGGCATATTTAAGTCAGCCACTTCAAAAGTGGTAAAACGCTCGCCACACGAACCGCATTTTCGTCTACGACGAACCTGATCGCCGTCTGTACTGAGACGGGAATCAACCACGCGGGTATCTGTGGCACTGCAAAAGGGACAATGCATGGATTTTACTTACTCTGCATATACGGGGAGACGTTTACAGATCTCATTAACCTTCGCCTTAACGGTGTCAATGACGGTCTGATCTTCAATGTTTTCCAATATATCACAAATCCAATGGGTCAGATCAATACAATCCTGCTCTTTAAAGCCTCGGGTTGTAACGGCAGGTGTGCCAATACGAATACCACTGGTCACGAACGGCGACTGTGGATCATTGGGCACTGAGTTCTTATTCACTGTGATGTGCGCACTACCTAGTGCTGCATCCGCTTGCTTACCCGTCAGTCCCTTATCAACCAGATCTAGCAAGAACAAGTGATTATCCGTACCACCGGAAACGATATTAAAACCACGCTCAATGAACGTATGCGCCATCGCCTGAGCATTTTTAACAACCTGTGCCTGATAATCCGCAAACTCTGGTGCCATAGCCTCCTTGAACGACACGGCCTTTGCGGCAATGGCATGCATTAATGGGCCGCCTTGTGTACCGGGAAAGACAGAGGCATTCAACTTCTTCTCAATTTCAGGGTTTGCTTTCGCCAGAATGATTCCACCACGAGGGCCGCGCAGAGTCTTGTGTGTTGTCGAGGTCGTCACATCCGCGATTTGTACAGGCGACGGGTAAATACCCGCAGCAACTAAACCTGCAACGTGCGCCATATCAACAAATAAGATTGCACCAACGGCATCCGCGATGTCACGGAAGCGCTGCCAGTCCATTACCCGAGAATAGGCAGAGAAGCCCGCAATAATCATTTTAGGCTTATGCTCCTTCGCCAGTGCTTCGACCTGTGCGTAGTCCACTTCGCCATTATCAGCCAAGCCGTACTGCACCGCGTTGTAAACCTTCCCGGAGAAGCTAACATGAGAACCGTGAGTCAGGTGGCCACCGTCTGACAAGCTCATACCTAACACCGTGTCACCCGGCTCCAGCAATGCCATATACACCGACAGGTTTGCTGAAGAACCGGAGTGCGGCTGCACGTTGGCATAATCTGCGCCAAACAATGCCTTGGCACGATCAATCGCCAATTGTTCGGCAACATCCACGTATTCACAACCACCGTAATAACGCTTGGCGGGATACCCTTCTGCATACTTATTCGTTAGCACCGAACCTTGTGCTTCCATCACACGTGGGCTGGTGTAGTTTTCTGAAGCAATCAGCTCGATATGGTCTTCCTGACGCTGAGCTTCATCAGCAATTGCATCATACAACTCGTTATCATAATCCGCGATATTCATATTAATGTTAAACACATTAGGCTCCTGGCATTGTGACTAGTGTTTCAAAATGGATTCTGTATTTCCCATACAGAAATCGGGAGTGTATCGGAAACCAGAATTTGATAGCTAACAAAAAAACAATGTACTACAAAAAAGTTTAACCACATCATGCCATTGGGCTACAAAATGAAATTTTCAGACATAAGAGTCTGCCTGCAATGCCTACATCATTAGCCACAACCAGAAGCTCACACTGACTACAGATACCGCTGTGGCTAATAACACTAGACTGGCAATAGTGCCTTGCCCGCGTTGGTATAAAGTGGCAAACATATAAGCATTCATGCCAGGAGCCATCGCGGCGATTAATACGACTACGCGCATTAGATGATCTTCGACACCGAGTAGCTGGCATACTATCCATGTCAGTGTGGGATGAACAAACAATGAAATGAGGGCAATGCTACCGGCTTCGCTCAGT
The DNA here is from genome assembly GCA_002747455.1 of Pseudomonadota bacterium. Classification (GTDB taxonomy): domain Bacteria; phylum Pseudomonadota; class Gammaproteobacteria; order Thiotrichales; family Thiotrichaceae; genus Leucothrix. The sequence continues at coordinate 11,685 of PDPG01000041.1, forward strand.
GAATCAGCCATCTTATAGCGCACCAGAACTCCACCCAAACCAAATAGCGCAGTAGGTAACGCTGCTTTGGCTAGCAGTGTCGTTGCATCAGTAATCGTTTCGGGGAGAGTAACTCCCGAAAAGTTGACCAGAAACCCCAGCCCGATACCAATCATCATGCTATTTCTGAACATGGATTTGACCACGACCTGAGCAGTGGCTAGCAATGAGCGTCCGTCTGAGCGTAGCAGCTCCATAGTTGTAATGCCGATCAGGTAACAGTAGGGGGCATGCAGTGAAATAATGGCGTAAACCGGGGTGATTTGCTCAGTCCCCCAAGCGCGTTCTGAAATAGGTAGGCCGATCAATACCAGATTGGAGAATAACCCACCAAACCCTACCGCAACGGCTTCACCCGGCGGGCGGTCGAAGCGTTTCCATGCAATCAGGCTGGCCAGAATAAAACTGAGTGTCGCGCCACAATAAAACGCCAGCATTAACCGCCAGTCATAGGCTGTACTGAGATTCATAGTGGAGGTAGCGTTAAATAGCAAACAGGGAATCGCGAATAACAGGGTGAACTTCATTAGCCCGTCAACGATATCGTTCGTTAAAAAATTTTGGCGTACCGCAATATAACCGGCCGCTACCACCAGAAAGATGGGCGTAATGATGTTTAGAATATGAAAAAACATGCAGCTTGTTGGAATAAAGTAGGTGCGTGAGTGGTATCTTAAGGCATTCCCACATACCCTTACAGATCAAAAGCCCGTTTCAGTTGTTATTAAAGTATACATTTTTATTTTCACGAATAATTTTCGGCCACGATCAATCATAATTTTTAATTAAGCTCAATATTATATTTTATTTGCCAAAAGACATCCTTAATGGCACCTTAACACCTGCCGAGCAATTAGGTTCGGCGCGTTTCTGTGTGGGTTAAATGGAATAGTCCGCGCAGGGATTTGGTACATAGTTATTCCCCGAGATTGTGTATTTATCAACTAAATGGTTAGGTTGGGACAAGGATGTTACAGATCCCGTTTAGCTTGGATTAGGAAATAGTTCGATCAACTGTTCTGTTTCGACTGTGTATACCCGGACGGTTAGGTTGTGTCTCCTGGCCGTCCTCCCTTCATGGCTACCTGCTTGTTTCCTTCCCGAATTATTGAAACCATAATCATTAACTATCTCAATAAGTTATGAGCTACGTGTGCGTGGTTCATAAAAATTGCACGGAGTTACAATGAAAAAGTCTATTACCTGCCTGTGTGCGCTGGCAGTTACATTAACATTAAGCCCAGTGCCTACTGCGACCGCTGCCCCACCAGAAAAGTCGGTAAAAAAGTATTCTGCTAGTAAGCACTCCTCAAGAAAAAAACGCAAAAGCCGGAAAAAGAGTCGTCGCTCGGTTTTTACCTGCGATCAATATAGCCGTAAGACATTATTAAGAAAATCAAAGCGGTTCTCAAAGACCATTCATCATGCATCAAAAAAATATGGCGTTAATTCAAATTTAATTCGCGCGGTTATTGCCGTTGAAAGCTGTTTTAATCCCCGCGCCCGTGGCGGCTTAGGTGAAAAGGGTTTGATGCAACTTATGCCCAGTACTGCACGACAACTTGGAGTAAAAAATGGTTATAGCCCATGGCAGAATATTCATGGTGGGACGAAATACCTCAAGCAGTTACTAGTTAGATACAAAGGCAATAAGCGCTACGCCGCCGCCGCTTATAATGGTGGCCCCGGCGCGGTAAGTGTGAAATATGGCCCTAAATTTAAGCAGGTCAAGCGTTATTCCAAGCACGTTATGCGAGCCTACAACACGCTGAACCGAGGGAAATCAGAAAGGCCAGCTAAGCTCAGAAAAGCTTCACTACGAAAAACCAAATCCAAAAAATACCGATCCTCCAAGAAAAAAAGAAACCTGAAATTTAGTAAAGCTCGCTATAAAAAAACAAAATACACAAAGCGGTATAAGAAGAGGAAATCAAAATCCGCTAAGCGTAAGCGCAGAATACATCATGTCAAATCAGGCCAAACACTTTATGGAATTGCACGTAAACACCGCACCTCCATTGAAAAATTGAAGCGCCTAAACGGATTGCAATCAAATGTTATCCATGCCGGTAAGAAAATCAGAGTGCATTAAGGTTTTTTACAGACAAGATTCTGCTCTCTGGTAAAGGCCCCTTTAGCTGACATGGTTTATTGTCAAGGGGCCTGAACGCTAAGTATTAGATATGCGTAATTTCATCCCACTGACTACAGGCGGGACATCGCCATAAATAGTCATGCATTTTGTAGCCACAATGCTGACATTGGAAACCCGGTTGGGTCAGTAAGTGATTTGAAATTGCCTGGTCAACAAGTTGAAGTGAGTCCTGCGGGGTCGCAATATCCTGATGATTAAAGAGTGTCAGTGCCTTGCTAATTGTGCGTACATTGAGCTGCTTGTGTGCTAATAAATCTGGTAAATCACGCTTGACAAGCTCACTTAAACCGTAGTCAATGGCCAGTCGCAATGTGAACTCCAACACCTTGACATCAGCACTTTGTTGATAGATTTCAAACAACTGATCCTGAAGTGCATCAATGCGGCCAGATTGCTGATAAGCCTCAACCATATCAGGAAAAATCATACCCAAAAGACCCGGCGAGTGTTGGGCTGCTTCCAGATAAAGCAGCCCTGCTTTCTCAGGTTGGTGGCGAAGCATACTCACATGCGCCCTAATAATTGTCGTTCGGGTGGACTGAGGGTGATATTGCTCAGCTAACACAAGGTAATCATGAACTGTCTGCAAATGCCCGGTATCAATCGCAATATCTGCCAGCTCACAGTAGTAATTTGCAATCAAGTGACCTACGTTTTCATTATTGAGGCGGTGAACAGCCTGAGTAACCTCTATCGCCTTCTCCCACTCAAGGGTTTGTTCGTAAATATTACGCAATGATCGTCGTGCTTCAACGTCCTCAGGGTGACTCTGTAGCAATTCGGTGAAAACACGCTCTGCCCTATCCATCATGCCCGCTGCTAAAAAATCTTTTCCTAAGGCAAGCATTGTGGTGGACTTCTGTGCGCGACTGAGCGAAGCACGACCGATCAGATTTTGATGAACGCTTAACGCACGATCAACTTCTCCTCGGTTGCGAAATAAATTACCTAGCAGAAGATAGGTTTCAGCAGTGTATTCATCAATTTCAGGGCGATTTAAAAATACGTCAAGTGCTTTATCCGGCTCTTCACTTAACAGGTAATTCACACCCTTAACAAAGTTATCAGATAATGGTCTCTTTTCCGCTGGGGCTTGTCTTCTAACGCTTTTCCCTGCCGCACGCCATCCAGAGTAAAACGCAATTGGCAGCAGCAGGAATAATAATTCACTCATGACTCAGGAAATTCTCAGCTCATTGCAAGCTGCCACTACTGTTCCAGAATTGGGAAGTTTTCCTTTGCGGCGTCTACCCGGTCACGCAGTGCTTTACCCGGTTTAAAATGAGGCACATGCTTTGGTGATAAATCGACCGCTTCACCCGTCTTTGGATTACGACCACGACGAGCGGCACGATAATGTAAAGAAAAGCTACCAAACCCTCTGATTTCAATACGCCCTCCAGACGATAATGTATCACTCATCTGTTCCAGCAGAATTTTCACAGACAGTTCAACATCACGACCACTTAAGTGGCTCTGTTTTCTGGAAAGAATGTCAATGATTTCGGATTTAGTCATGCTCGCTTACCCCTCTGCATTGGTCGGGCAGAGTTTACTACGACTGATCAGTAAATCCTAGAGAGAAATAGAATAACAGCTTGAATTTAAATAAAAAAAGCCAACCGTAAATTAACACAGTCGGCTTTTTTGAACACACCACCCACCCAGTGTAGAGGGCGACTAATGTGCTTGATTACACAAATAAAGCGTAATTATTCGCCCATCTGTTCTTTGAAGATGTCACCCAAAGAAGTACCTGCCGGAGCGCGATTACTATACTCTTTCATCACTTCCGCTTCATCAGCATACTCTTTTGCCTTGATTGACAAGTTCATTGTGCGGCTCTTGCGATCGACCCCCATAAACTTCGCTTCAATCTCTTCGCCTACTTTCAGGACAGTCGTGGCATCTTCCACACGATCACGTGACAATTCAGAAGCACGCAAGCTTCCTTCAATGCCATCACCCAGATCAACCTTAGCCATCTTAGGTGTAACTTCTGTGATTGTACCCTTGACGATGCTGCCCTTAGGGTTAGCCGCGAAGAATGCAGAGAATGGATCCTGATCCATCTGCTTGATACCCAGAGAGATACGCTCACGCTCGGGATCAACAGCCAGAACGATTGCTTCCACCTCATCGCCCTTCTTGTAATCACGAACTGCTTCTTCGCCCTGTACATGCCAAGAAATATCAGACAAGTGTACCAGGCCGTCAATACCGCCTTCTAGGCCGATAAAGATACCAAAGTCGGTGATCGACTTGATATTACCTTTAACCACATCATTCTTATTAAATGACTTAGCAAACTCATCCCAAGGATTCGCCTTGCACTGTTTCATACCCAAAGAAATACGACGACGTTCTGCATCAATATCCAGAATCATGACTTCCACTTCATCGCCCAACGTCACAACCTTGGATGGGTTAACGTTCTTGTTGGTCCAATCCATTTCAGACACGTGAACCAAGCCCTCAACACCATCTTCGATTTCAACGAAACAACCGTAGTCAGTCAGGTTACTTACCTTACCGAACAGACGCGTGTTCACTGGGTAACGACGTACCAGATCTTGCCATGGATCTTCACCCAACTGCTTCAGACCCAGAGAGACACGGCTCTTTTCTTTATCAAACTTAAGAATCTTCACATCGACTTCATCACCCATCTGGATGATTTCTGAAGGATGCTTAACGCGCTTCCAAGCCATATCGGTGATGTGCAACAGACCGTCGATACCACCCAAGTCAATGAACGCACCGTAGTCAGTCAGGTTCTTAACTATACCCTTAACCACTTTACCTTCTGCCAATGTTTCAAGTAATGCATCACGCTCTGCACTGTACTCTTCTTCAACCACAGCACGACGGGAAACAACCACATTGTTACGACGCTGATCCAGCTTGATTAGCTTGAATTCTAACTCTTTACCTTCCAGATAAGTTGTGTCACGAACAGGGCGTACGTCAACCAAAGAACCTGGCAGGAATGCACGGATATCACCTAACTCAACGGTGAAACCACCTTTGACTTTACCACTGATGATACCGGTAATAATTTCATCATTCTCAAGTGCCTCTTCCAGCACTTCCCACGCACGCAGACGACGGGCTTTTTCGCGAGACAGCTTAGTTTCACCGAAACCGTCTTCAACACTTTCCAGCGCTACTTCAACAACGTCGCCTTTTTCAACGGTGATCTCACCGGCTTCGTTCTTGAACTGCTCAGCAGGAATAACGCCCTCAGACTTCAGGCCGGCACTCACTGTCACAAAATCAGGAGTTACTTCGACAACGGTAGCGTTGACTAAAGAGCCCGGATTCATTTCGATAAACGTTAGACTCTCTTCAAATAACTCTGCAAAACTTTCGCTCATGGTATAAAACCTTAAAAATATAGATCGACAGCACCCTGCTTATGTCGGGTTAAGTTGACCTTCATTGGCAAACTCGCCTCAGAAAGTAGATTACATAAAGCTACTAACTGACTGATAAATATATACAATCAACAGGGTATTCAGTAGCCTTACCAAAAATTACGCTAAACTAGATTTGCGGGACTCGTATAGCCTTAGCACCTCAGACACCACTTCATCAATGGACAAAGCACTGGTATCGACGATGTGCGCATCCTCAGCCGGGCGCAAGGGCGAGTGATCACGGTTCATGTCCCGCGCATCACGTTCTTGAATATCGCTAACCAAGCCGGCGAGGTTAGCACTAAGCCCATGATCTTTCAACTGTTTCAAACGTCTTTGTGCGCGTACCTCAGCACTTGCTGTCAAGTAGATTTTTAAACTGGCATCGGGGAAAATGGCGGTCCCCATATCCCGACCATCGGCGACCAAACCAGGGAGTTCTGCAAACGCTCTTTGACGTTCCAACAAGGCTTCACGAACAGCACTGACAACGGCAACTTTTGAAGCGGCCTCTCCGGTACGTTCACTACGAATAGCACTGCTCACATCAGCACCTTCCAGAATCACCCTCAGTACACCACCTTCTTCGGGAAGAAAACTCACTTCTAAATTTCTGGCAATATCGGCTAGTTGATCAACATCATCAAAAGTGCAGCCTTTCTCCATTGCAGCATGAGCAACCAAACGGTACAGCGCACCACTATCCAGAATGTGCCACGATAACTTTGTTGCAACCCGCTGAGAAACCGTACCCTTGCCCGACCCTGCCGGGCCATCAATAGTGATTACCGGAGCTTGAACCATAACTGCCGCCTTTATATTGCTGATGTCATTGTGCTGGCATTAGAACTGATTAGCGGCTATGGATCAAGTTGGCCATCGCTCACTAAGCTGCCTGCTGCATTAGGCGATTGGCTTTTCGCCGCTGAAGCTCACTCCCATCAGCAATCACCTCTCGAAGTACAGACTTTGCCGATTCAAAATCCGCAACCTCAAGATACGCCTCTGCCATATCCAGCTTCAGATCCACTTCTAATGTTCCTTCGTCGAACATTTTGAATACATTTTCCTCAGGATGGTGAGCAAGTTGGGCAAAACTTCGTTCTTCTTCGGCAACCGGTGTTTCCAGTAATAAATCCAAGCCATTTTCCTGATCAGCTGCCTGTGGCTCAGGATCAGGCGTATTAACTGCGCCGGAGCGCTTTCGGCGCGTTGCCAGCAATGCAACCATGACCAAAGAAAATAGTGCACCTGCTAGTACCATTAACCAAATCGGCAAATTCAGTTTTCCTCCAAACAAACTCAACTGTGGGCTTTCAGAGGTTTCACCAAAATAGTGAATACCGGGCTGTGACTCCTGCAGCACATGTTGAAGCTGCCGATTCTCCTGTGTAAGTCGCGCAATCGTCTGGTCAGCTTGCGCACGGAGGAATATATTGTTTGATAACTCCGTTTGTGCTTTTGATAATTCCTCCTTTAGAGATACCGTTTCTTGTTGAACAGCACGTAGTTTTTCCTGAAGTTCAAGCAACTCTGAAGAACTCACCTCGCCATTAACAAGCTTAGATTGATTATCAAGTAGCTTGGTTAAGCGAATGACTTCTTTATCTAAAATTAGTAATTGCTCATCAGATTTCTGACTATCCAACTCCAGCTGCCTAATTTTCTTCTCCAGCGTTGCCGTTTCGCGCTTTAATACCTCAACCTGACTAATCAGGCTACTACGTTCCGCTTCAAGAAAAATAATCCGATCCTGCATTTGTTGCGGTGTACGATCAGGCAAGTTAGCCACAGCCACATCAGTCGAAGCATCTGTTGAATGCTGAGGAGCAGCAACATTTTTTGGTGTTCTAAACCTTGGTTCGTTGACTAACCAATCATTCCCCGGCAATACCAATAATGCATCCCGCTTCAGGAGGTTCATATCCCCTCTCACGAATGCCGAAGGATTGGCCGCGACAATGGCTTTCATCAGTTGAAGTGTTGACCGATTCGGCCCAACATAAAAACGGTTTACAATTTTACCCAGTGTGTCTCTGGACTGCACAGGGCCATAGATCACATCAGCCGAGGCAGGTGCTGCCAAGCCCAACGTCGTTGAAACTACGAGCGCACTGATAAAAACACGTGAATTTAAGTATTTTGGCAGGATAAATACCGACATAACAATGCTCCAGCTTTGGTACCGAAGATTCGCCGGATGGCCCCGGTTAGGTCATTCTTATGATTTTTTATTGCGAATCCTGTCGGGAAATCTATCACCCCTGCCATAAAAATCTTGCAAAACCTGACAGGCGGTAGTTGAACCCTAATCAGCTAATCGTTTCAACATCAGTTGTGCCGATGCAGATTGCTGCCGACTGCCTTCTATTTGCACCTCTGCCAGTAATTCACGCGCTGCCTGCAGGTCTCCCAGCTCATCATAAGCTTCAGCCATCGCCAACTTCAACTCAGCCTCTGTTTGTTGATACTCAGAAACATCCGACTCAGAGGCCTCAGTAGTATTACCCTCTGCGTGCAGTGGCTGCTCCATAGTGGGATCAAGAATTGCAACTCGCGATGGATCACGCCGTGGTGGAACCCTTAGTGCATCAACATCTGGCTCAATTTTGTTAGGATCTACAGCACGGAAAACCAGCGTATCTTCAACGGATGGCTTGATCAGCGAATCTTGCTCTGCAGGCACCAAACCATCAGGGATGACTTTAGACCTTCTACGAGCCAGTAATACCATTAGCGCTGTTAGCGCCAGCCCTCCTAATAACAGACCCCATAATGGGAATGTCACCGGCCTGCTCAGGCGCGCTACAGTGTCTTTACTTTTTATATTAGAACTCTGATCACCTACGGCGTGAGAAGGTGTTGCGTCCACAGCAGAACCAGTCGCAACCTCATTCTCGCTATTGACCACTGGGCGATCATCAATACGTTTTGAAGCTGACAGTTCAAGTGCCAACGCCTCATTTTCTTCCTTTAATTTGGCAATTTGAGACTCGTAGCGGTCAACCTTTTCGGTTAACGCTTTCACCTTCTTTTCTAGCGCGAGGTACTCAGTCTTTTTTGCTTCAAGTGAATTTTCTAACGCCGATACCGCTTCATCTTTTGAAGACTGTAGTGTTGCAATACTCGCCTCTAAGGACTCAATTTGACGATCACGTTCAGCTATTATTGCCGCTTGCTCGCTTGTCAATGAAGCACTATTGTCCCGATTATCTAACTTGGCTTGCGCCAAACTAGATGCCGCTTTTGCTCTTGCCTCGGACAACTCGGTTCGCACTGCCTTGAGTGCAACATTAGCAGATTTTATCTCCGCATTCAGCCGTACATTACTTGCTCGCAGCTCTGAGATTTTTTCATTCTGCCTCGCCGTTTCTGCATCCAGTGAACGAAGCTTTTCATTCGCCCGGTCTCTCTCCGCACGAACAGAGGCCAGTTTTTTCTCAAGTGACTCAACTTTGGCATCACTCTGCCTTGATAGAACAGTCGCTTGCCGACGATTAACATGCCCTCTTCCTGATACAGTGGGAGTGACAGACCGAGCAATCGTCTCATTGCTTGGCAATGTGAGCATGACATTTTGCTTAAGCAAGCCCATATCATGATAAATAAACGCCTGAGGATTTCTGCGGAATATCTCCCGCATAATCGTCTGATCAGGAAATGGGCTAGCCATATAGTTCTCGTTTACAATGCTGCTAAGCGTTTCGCCTGCTCGAACCGGGCCATAACGGGTATCAGCCATCACGACAGATTGCAGCACAACAAAGCTACATAAAGCAGCAGGCAACAACGATCCTGCCCTATTACAAATAGAGAATAAACGAGAACTAGTCATAAGAAACCTCAAAGAATCTTGGCGATACTCTCCGCGGCACGCTTAACATCAAGAAAGATCAAACCCAAACGTGCATTCGGTTTTGCCAGTACGGTTACAACAGCTTCGTGACCCGCATGCGTCATAAGAATATAACCTTGGTCACCTTTGACCAAAACTTGCTCCAAAGTACCACGAGCCAATTCCTGAGCCGTTCGATCCCCTAATGACAGCATGGCAGCACTCATTGCCCCCACACGGTCCTCGTCCATGGCAGCTGGTAATAATGCTGCCATCATCAGACCATCCTTTGATAATACCGCCGACGCCTCAATGTCAGCAGTTGAGCCATTTAAATCACTCAAAATTGAATTCAGCATTTCTGCTCGCATGAGTTTTACTCCTGTGAAGTCTATTTTAATTCAGTATCATTGCGCCAGGAGCGCCATAACGTCGCTCTAACGCCCATACCAGTTGTGTGAAAGCGGGCTGGTTTAATTGTGGCATCCCTCCCACGATTAGCGTGAAACGGTCGCCACCAACATACAGTGGCCAAAATCCGATTTCACTATTGCCTGCGGCATCAATCAGGCCCCAGGCCCGTTGTGTATAGCCGAGGTTTCCTTTGAGGACATCTTGGTGTCTTCTATATATTGCTGTCAGGCTGGCACTCAGTGCGGCTAGTTCTTCTGCGGCCTCGTGAGGAAAGCCAGAGCTTCCCAAATAAAGTCCCTGCCCTTCAGCCAAGACGGCACGTCCGTTGTCAGACAAACTTTGCAATAACCCTGGCAGCATCTTTTCCAAACTCCCCGTCGGTGCAAGCTGAGGTTCCTTTTGCCCACAGATAAAACCGGCATCTTGAAGCAAATGAACAAACTCCAAGGTCTCTGTTTCATTACTTAAGCCACCAAGTGCTTGGGTGTTTTCAAGATTGAAAGCGGGTGTTTCATCAGCCCTTAGCAGACGGCGTAAAAACTCACGCCCAAATTGATCCGCATCGGACTGCACCGCATAAAAGCTCCCACCGGGCGTCACGCCCATATATAAATCTTCATTTGAAATAAAATTACTCATAACATTTCCGCTCCGGGTGTCAGAGACATTAACATCGCTTGAATTAATAACGATACATCCTTGCGTTTGCGAGCATCCACTTCAAACACGGGGGCTCTAATTTTTAGCTGGTCCAACCAATGCCGATAATCATTTACAGTGGGCGTACGATGCGTATCCATACGGGTTACGCCAACAACAAGCTGCTGGGCTGCGATAAATTCACGAAAAGCCTGAGTATAAAACCTCAAATCCTGCTGAGGGTCTTTACGAGAATTATCAATTAATAACACCAGCCCTATCCCCCCTTTTGTGAGGATATCCCACATAAAATCGAAGCGCTCCTGACCCGGTGTGCCATAAAGATGAACCCGCTCATTCTCACCTAGCTGAATCATCCCATAATCCATCGCTACCGTGGTTTCAGGCTTTTTCAACTTTGCCATATCGGATGCCTGTTCATCTGTTGTGACAATATCAATATCACTAATCACACGAATAGCCGTTGTCTTCCCCGCGCCGACAGGGCCGGTAAAAATAATTTTTTTGTTATCAGTACTCATTATTTCTGCTTTAGCCCCCTATCAAACGTTTTAGTAAACGTGAAAATAAGCCACGCGGCGCTTCGGTGGCACGTGTGGTAGGCTGTTTTTTAATCAATTTATCAGGATCCTGTTCAATTAATCCAAGGGCACTCGCTGCGTTATAAAAAGAAAAAACATAACGCTGAGGGATCTTCAATGACTTGGCGACATCAAAAGCACTGAGCGGGCCGGTAGACCACAAGGCGGCAATCGACATAACATGCGGGAAATGTTCCAAGCGTGTCAGACTTGGCCAGTGTTTCAAAGCAACCGCTTTTGCCGGATCTAGCTCCCGTGACAATACCCCCTGTGCAGACAACAGACTGCTTGTCCAAACGAACGACTCAAGATCGTAAAGCGCAGAGGTTTGCTGCACAATCATGTCATTAAGCTCGTGAACTTCCTGTGTGCTTAAAATATGCATTTTCCCGCCATCCTGCACATTGCAGGCGTTGATAAAGGCTTCAAACTCCGGTGTATTCAGCGGAATTGCACAGAAAACCCGGTGTATTTCAGGCAGCACATAAATACGCGCTTGTGGGAAATTAAGTAACACACCCTGCTGACATTGTCTGGCTAATCTCACTGCATCTTTTAAGCTGGACAGGTAAAAACTATCCTCCACCTGCACACTGCTATAGTCCTCTCCAGGATCAATATCAGGCCGCGAGCCGCACAGTTGTGCCCAGCGTGCTTCTTGCTCTTCTGGGGTCAATTCCGGCTCGCTGGGCGCTTGTGCTGATAAAGCAGTTCCTTCGAAGCCAGACACCATCCCCTCATCAGCCTTCGATAAGTCTTCTGTTGCCATAGCATCTTTTTGGTCAGCAACGACATCGCCTACTAAAGGAATGTTGACCGAATGGTCAGCCGCTGGTTTTATTTCAGGGCGCTGTAGCGGCGTGTTTTTTTTGAATGCGGCACGCGCCTGTTTTTGCTGCTCCAAGTGCTGTCGCTGATCCTCAGAGGCAACTGCGGATGCAGTAATTGACTCAGGCTTATTAGGCAAATTTTCGGAAAGCTTGGATTGTACCTGTTCGGCGGCATCCAATAACGCCCGACTGGTTAGTGGTTTTGCTAACCAAATTGCATCCTCAAGTTCGACCGGGGCAATCGACAAAATAATGGCCGGTTTATGCCAGACTTGGAATGCTTCTTCATAATGCTGCCGTGCTGGTGGGTAGTCATAATCAATGATAAGTACATTCGCCTCATCCTGAGTATCGACCACCTTAAAAATATGCTGACCAAGCTTGGCAAAAAAGAAATCCAGAACTGCCTTATTGTGTGTGCCAACATCCTCAAGACACACACGCAACGTAATATTCTGATTGGGTTGATCAATCATTGATAATAGTGACCTTTATTGGGTGTCAGGTTTAGGCAAATCCCAAACGGCCCCCGGTTCACGGCCTTGCTCCTGCAATAATCGCCGTAAACGCGCCTGACTATCATAATCCTTCGAATAGCTATACACGCGAAGTAACTCTTGTTCCGCTCTGGGATCACCTTCTGGATTCAACACTTCCTGCTCCAGCAGCTCTTGTGCTTCTTCCAGTTGACCATACTCCAGACAATCCAACGCCTCTTGGTAATAACTGGTATAAGCAGCCGCCCTACGCTCAGACAGCACTAACAGAGGCTCTGCTTTTTGAGTTAAACCGGTGGCCAGTACCGAGCCTGCGATAAAACGATCGTCATAACCACGCTCAAAGCCATCCGTCAGCCATATCTGAAAATATTGTTGATCAGCCTCGGACAAGTGCTCCCGAACCTGCTGGAAGACCAGCGTACGCAGCTTCAGGCCATTGTCGCGCAAAGCAATGAACAAATCCTGCAATGCACCGGCAAGATTATCCTCATTTTGATTCATTAGAACGCGTTGAACTTGCGCGCGTAGATCCAGCGGATAACGGCTAACATGATGTGCAAGGTGACGGCGACCGGGGGAAGTCTTTAACTCATCACGAAGCTGCAATGCTTTTTGATTATCCAAACTGAATGTTGCGGGAAGTTTAGCAATCTCCAACGCATCCGTGTTATCACGGTTTACATTCATATTAAGATGTACCCAAAATCCTGATTGACACTCAAGGAATTACGGAATAGTTGCTAGACTGTATAAGAAAGAAAACCAAAAAGATACACAACACTCTAATTTTTCTGATGATTCTTTACAGTTTCCAGACCAAACTACTGAACGGTTAATAACCTCCGATATTGCGATAAAGACAGTTTTAAAACGATTATCTGCTTATATTGACCCATAACCACCCAATCCAATGAAAACATTGAAATAAAAATTTTCCAAGATTTATACTCGGCACCATAAAAGCGATAATAATCCCACTGATTGTTGTGCTGATACCCCTCCAAACCGATCTGCACAGCAAAACACAGCCCCAATTCGCCAAAAGGCCATACACTTATGTTCAGAAAAAAAACGAAACTTGCTGAACCCACACAACCGCGTCGTATTGCATCCCAGTTGGAACCTGACGTTGAGCTAGTGGGCGACCTTTCCTTTTCAGGACTCCTTCAGGTTAAAGGCAATATTTATGGTAATGTCATCGCGCCAATGGATTCTGATGCCACACTACTAATTGAACCCGGCGCGACTATTACCGGCGAGGTACGCGCCCCTTATATTCAAATTAAAGGCAAAGTCACCGGCGATGTATTTGCTACCAAGCGCATCCGCATCAATGTAGGTGCGATTGTGATTGGCAATATACATTATGAAGAAATCGAGCTAGATCAAGGCGCACACTTGGCCGGACGCTTAATCTCCACAAAAGAAGAGCGCATTACTGACTAACAACACGAATCAGGCTGCGCATCCGCTGGCAATGTCATACCCAAGGCTTCGCTAAGCCGTGCCCACTCAAAAAACGGGCCGGGGTCTGTTTTTCTATTGGGTGCGATATGTTCGTGTCCAGTGATGGCCTGCTTATCAAGACTGGGGTATTGGCTTTGTAGCTCTCGAATCAGGGCAATCAATGACTCATATTGCGCATCACAAAATGGCTCAAAGTCTGAGCCTTCTAACTCAATGCCAATTGAGAAATCATTACACACCTCGCGTGCTCTAAAACACGACACACCAGCATGCCAAGCTCGTTTATGAAACGGCACATACTGTACAACGTCACCACTTCGCCGAATCAAAATATGGCTTGATACCCGTAAGTGAGTAATTTCAGCAAAAAATGGGTGATCGCTTTCACACAGACAATTCGTAAACAATTGATCAATATACTCGCCACCAAATTGCTCAGGTGGTAATGAAATATTGTGGATCACGATCAGGCTAATATCGTTCGGGTCAGGCCGCTCATCACAATTAGGGGATGGTAGGAAGCGGGCATTGCTAACTAAACCGGAATGTTTGGATATTTTCAAAGAAACCCCAACAAGATAGAAGGTATCGATAAAACACCGGCTCAATTCCAAGGGAAGTGAGCCGGAGGTACTGCTAGATTGGGGAACGTCAGGTTAAATCTGATACACCGGATTGACAAGCATTAAAAACTTAACATTGCCAAAACGTAATCTTAACTCAACAGTATTTTTCTCCACATCCATCGCCTCAAAACCAGCGCCCAAATTCACCCCTAAAACAGTCTTTCGAAGGGATTTTATCGGTGTTTGTCAAGGATAAATTTCTGACTTATTCACACCTACCGTTTGTCGGTTTTAAAATGTCAAGTAAATTGAATCATATTTCTCACATCAAAATAAAGTAACGTAAACTATTGTTTTATATAACAATTAAAAGACTGATTATTTTTTAAGCAATCTGCTGGAAGCCAGGTTTTTAAAGGCTTTCGCAGGCTTTTCAAACTACTATTCACAGACTTATGCACAGCTTCTGTGGACAAATCTCCCTCAGCAAAAGTCAATACCAATTTGGAGCAAAGATTCATCAACCCGACAAAATAATGAGCCATATCACACAGGCATTAATGCCCTAAAAATTCAGCGAAATATCCCGATGCTCAGACTGACACATCGCGATATGTTTGGCTTGGGCATCACTTAGGCGAGGCTGCGATCGAAGACCAATGGTTTTAGAGATCGCCGTGTCATAGACCTGCAACGCTGGAGCCAATGACTTTTCAGCACGCTCACGCCACTGCATCTGCGCCACATAACGATCAATGGCATTCTTTTGATAGCCCAGTGCTTTTGTCCGGCCTGCTGCTGAATCATCTTTTTTGATTGTCCGCCGCGCTTTGGATAGTGCCGACTTGATGTTGCTGGCTCCGGCTACATCCCCCAAACGACTTTCAATGGCTTTAATCGTTTTCATCGCAGCATCCTTTGGTGCATGGCTGATAGATTCTGCCAAACTGTCAATTTGTGGCCGCAAGTCCCGTAATGCAGTAGTCGCTGCAATGATTTTTTGCAAGTCCTTAACCGATTCGTAGGCACTGTCAGTTAGGTTGTAGTATTCACGACGCGACTTTGTCAGCGCCTGACTCAGCTCAGAATAACGATCACGCGCCGCTTGCCAGTTTTCAGGGATAGATTCCTGTAGCCGTGCCTGTTCCGCTTTTTTCGCCTTGATCTCGGCAGTCATTGTATCGCTGCTTACCGAGTGATCCCCTGCTTCATAGGCTAAATTTCTAATCCCCTCTTCCAGTGTTTTAATGCGCTCAGACAGACGATTAATATCCTGCTCAATCTTCCGTACATTGCGATGCAGTGGCTCATATTCCGGCACATAAGCCGCCAGGGACTGCTTTGCAGTAGCGATATCCGCCATTAAGGCAAAACTGTTTGCAGCATTAGCAGTACCTTCTGTCCAGCTACGCTGTAAGTCTTCTGGCAAATAAGACACATCCAAACTCCGCGCCTTGCGGATGGCAGCGCGAATGTTGCTCTCATCAGCACTGTACTCATCCACCACATAATCTTCCAAACAACGCTGAAGCTTAGGATTCATCGGTGGCGGGGCTGTATCCGACAATAAGTGGGTACGATTCGGTAGATAATTAACCAGCACCGGAAAATACCCGGCTATTGCCAAGCCAACGAGCTGCAAGCCAATAAACACCATCGCACCCTTGTAGATATCCATGGTTCTAATGGCCTTTTCTGCCACGCCACGCAAATAAAACAGCGCAAAACCAAACGGTGGTGTCAGGAAAGAGGTCTGAATGTTCAAACCAATCATCACGCCCAACCACACAGCCGTGATATTTGCCTCAGGGTTTGCCAGCAGAATGGGCGCAACTATCGGCACCACCACGACAGCAATCTCAATAAAATCAAGGAAGAAACCCAGCAGGAAGATTACCAACATGACCACCAGGAACTGTGTCCAAAAACCGCCGGGAAGCCCTGTCAGATAATGTTTAACTAGTTCTTCACCACCAAATGCCCGAAACGCTGAGGTCAGCATTGCCGCACCGATCAGAATAATGAACACCATTGAGGTAGTTTTAGCCGTCTCAACCATGACCTTTTTTAAGGTGTCATCGACTCGGTAAACACGCCAGGCGCTCCAGGCCACGGCGAACAGCAATACAGCTACAGCGATAGCCGCATAGATAATGGCTTGACGATCTTCATCGCTTTGAATATGTCGCACATTGAGCGAATGTTCACTGCGTAAGTAGGCGATACATATCAGCGAAGCCACGGCAAGAATCGCCGGAATAAATGACGACCAGCCGCCTCGGTGAAGCCGATAGCCTGCCATAATCATGGCACCAACCGCACCGATGGATCCCGCCTGATTTACTGTCGCGACACCTAAAATGATGGAGCCAAGTACCACAAAAATCAGCGTTAACGGTGGCACCAGTGAGAGCAAAATGCTGCGTACAAATTTGGCATCATACGCACCTTTATAAGGCACCGGTGGCGCGAGGCTAGGCTTGAGCCATGCAACCACGAGGATATACAGCATGTACAAGCCAACCAGAATGGCACCGGGAATCAGCGCCCCCATGAACATATCTCCGGCACTGGCAGATACCACATCAAACTGCGACGGCATGGAAAACTCGCCAGTGGCTTCCCTATACAATGCCTTGCGTGCGGTATTGGCCTGATCTGCTGCGCTGGATAGTTGGTCAGCCAGGATAATGAGTACAATCGAAGGCGGGATAATCTGTCCCAAGGTACCAGAGGCGCAAATTGTGCCGGTGGCTAAGGGCTTGGAATAATTATTTCGCATCATGGCGGGCAGGGAAATCAAACCCATAGCGATCACCGTCGCGCCAACAATGCCCGTCGTTGCCGCCAGTAACGCACCGACGAATACCACCGAAATACCCAAGCCGCCCGGAATTGGGCCAAACAACTGCGCCATTGCCACCAACAAATCTTCGGCGATTTTTGAGCGCTGTAGCATGATGCCCATAAAGATGAACAACGGAATTGCAATCAAGGTATCCCGCTCAACAACCCAGTACAAACTTCGGAAGTTGGTCACACCGGCACTTAGCCATTGCTTGGGGCCGTCCTGAGCAAAATAAGCACCGACATCACCAGCGAATAGATAGCCGCAAGCCGCAGCCAGTAACACCGTAATAATCGCAGAACCGGGCAAGGCAAAAGCCACTGGAAAACCGGATACCAGTGCCGCCGCCATCAGCAGAAACAACACTCCTAAAAAGACTAATTCCATTATGCTTCTCCGCCTTCTAGTGCATCCGAGCCAGATTCATTGCTGATAATTGCAATACTCGCTAGTAAGTAGCTGGCAAATTGAAAGGCCATTGACACTGCAAACACCACCAGGAAGCTGGCCATTAAATACTTCACATACATGCCATAGCCACTTTGCGATAATTCAAAGTTAAATATGGGACTGATTAAACTGCCCTGTTTGGTATCCATGCCCAGCCACAAAATAGTCCAGCACAGCGGCAGCCCCAGCAATAAACAACCAAAACTGTTGATCCACGCCTTGGTGCGACGACTGAAGCCTGCGTACAGAATATCCACCCGTACATGGCCACCTTCGACCAAGGTATAGGCACTGGCAAACAGGAATAAACCGGCATACCAGAAACGCACCAAATCCCCCATAAAGGCTTGTTCGTAGGAGAAGATAAAACTGGATAATACAATGCCAAATTCTGCAATCACCACCAATAGAGCCAACCAGATAAACCCTAAGGAGCGACTAAACCAGGCAATGAGCATTGATAAAGCCACTAACGGATAATGCACAAAAGTTCCACGCCAGCTTGATTGCTCCAAACTCTGTGACAGAGACTCACCCACCAGTGGGGTTAGTAACTTCTCTATTCGCAAAAATGAAATTGTCGCGTCAACTAGCCCAATGAGAAAAACAGACCAGAAAGCCACCCTGACCAGATACGCAGCCCATGACGCATATTTTGCCGAGTCTTGCTGCAATGTGGTATCTGGTGTCTTTGTGATTTTTTGCTGTAAACGTACCAATACAACAATACATAACAGCACAAAGCCCGCTGATTTTAACAGTGCGCTGGTGGGTAGGGTTGCATCACCACGGAAATGTCCAATCAATGCATCCACATTCGGTACATCCAACCAAAATATCAGATAGCGACTAAACAGAAACAACAAGACACTGACCGACATCAACGCAGCAACTAGCCGCCAGAAACGTCGGTATCCTGGAACAGAATTGGTGGTCATCGTGTGGATATTCCCCAAGCAGACAATGAAAATAAAACACAGAAATAATACAGCACAAACAATAAACGGAGCACACAGCTCCGTTTATGATTGATCAATCCGCAACAATTACAGCCCTAGTACACGGTTGCGTTCTTGCACATAAGCCTGATCCGAGACTTGAGTCCACGCCCCCAAATCAGCACGGGCTTTCACAAAGCTCTCGTAAATTTCTTTTGTGAGCGAGTCATGTTTAATCACATCGGCGAGAACTTCCTCTGTTGCCTCACCAAAGCTGTCGTAAGTATCTTCAGAGAACTGACGCAATTTAACACCGTGATTTTTTACCAGTGATTTTAACGCCGCACCATTATTAGCATTATATTCGGCCACCATCATGTCATTTTCCATAGACGCCGCCGCTTCGATCATCATCTGATCCGCTCTAGAAAGGCTTTCCCACCACTTTTTATTCATGCTAAGAGACAGCATTGAACCCGGCTCGTGCATGCCCGGATAGTAGTAGAACTTAGCCGCTTCATAAAACTTCATAAGCTCATCATTCCACGGGCCAACCCACTCAGTTGCATCAATCGCACCAGACATCAGGTTTTCATAAATCTGTCCACCCGGCAGGGACACTGGGGATGCACCCAGCTTTGCCATGACATCACCACCTAACCCCGGAATGCGGATTTTCAGACCCTTAAAATCGCTAGCAGACTTGATTTCCTTACGGAACCAGCCCCCCATCTGAACGCCGGTATTACCACACATCAACGCCTTTAAGCCAAACTTGCCTGTCAATTTATCCCAAAGCTCCTGACCACCACCGAAGCGAATCCACGCATTCATCTCACTGTAGGTCAGTCCAAAAGGTACGGATGTAAAGAAGGAGAAGCCCGGATGCTTACCTTTAAAATAATACTCAGCACCGTGATAAATCTGCGCATTGCCGCCTGCAACTTCATCAAAGACGTCAAACGCTTTGACCCGTTCACCCGCAGCAAAATAATTCACCTTGATTCGGCCATCACTCATCGTATTGATGCGCTCTGCAAAGCGCTGTGCAGCCGTTCCCAGACCCGGAAAATCACGTGGCCAGGTAGACACCATATTGACTTCAAGGCGTCCTTTTGCAATCGCTGGCGCAGCAACCGCGCCCGCCGAAGCCACCGCTCCAAGTGCAGCCCCTTTTAATACATCACGTCTATTCATAAGCAATCCTCATTCTCCTCTGTTTATTGTAAAACCCCAAAAACTTAACGGCACGAGAAGCCGTTCGGGTGACCCAAAAATCACAAGCGGCTTAATTATTGCCGATAAAATAAGGAAAGTAAAACCGCGCAATGCAGCCGTTCAACGGGCAATCAGTGGCTTGTGATAGTGCCCAGCATATTTGAGAAAACGCGGCCGACCACTGTTTAATCCGCAATGGGCTGCCGTGACCAAAAACGCTGATTCACCCTGCGATACCGCACAGGCTTAACTGCGTGATTGTTGTGTGGGAATTTAAACTGAACGGCCCCGTCTTTAGCAGTTGTCAACACATCTACCTTATGCTTTTGATAGCGCGCGACCGCCCGGCGATCAGGATGCCGGAAACGACTGCGATAACCTGCTGAAGCCACCGCCCAACGCGGACGAACCGCCCGAATAAATGCCTGGGTTGATGAACCATTGCTGCCATGATGTGGCATCAACATGACGTCTACGGCCAATTTCTCTCGCTGAGTTTTCAGCAGCAGTCGCTCCGCCTGCTTTTGAATATCCCCCGTAAGCAACATGCTATGGTATTGGTTACTCACTCTCAACACGCAGGAACGATTATTATCATTACCTCGCGTGATTTCAGTTGGGTGTAAAAACTCAAAACTCACCGCTCCCCAGCGCCATGCCACACCTTGCCGACAGACATTAGCAACCCGCTCCGCCAAGACATTGGGTTGATTACCATACACTCTCCCAACTGGCATTTCGCTGAGTAAAGCGCCAGCGCCGCCACTGTGGTCACGATCATCATGCGACACAACCAGGACATCAATATCCGATATGGCCTGATGCCTTAAATAAGGCAACACCACCATTTTACCCAGGTCATAGTTTTCATTAGGCCGATCACCCGTGTCATACACCAAGGTTTTATGCTGTGTCTGAATCACCACGGACAACCCCTGCCCGACATCCAACACCGTTAGCCAAAACGCCCCAGCATCATGTGGCGCTGGAGGCTTATAGAATACCATTGGAATAATCACCGCCACAGCGCTGTAACGCCACGTCATCCCGGATGGCAGCAATAATAACCCCGCAGAAAATACAGCCAATATACTGAGCGTTAGCGGTAAATACGATAATCCAAGACTCGCCATTGGCAAGGCTGCCAGCCAATTCAGGACAACGAATAATCCATCTAAGTGCAAGCTAACAAAACTCACCACATGGCTTGCCAACCCCTCACTAATGTAACTTAATAAAACCGCCAAAAAGCTAAACGGCACTACAATCAGCGACACCCAGGGAATCGCCAGCAGGTTTGCCACCGGGGATACCAGCGAACCTTCCCCAAAAAATACCAAGCCAATAGGCAACATTAGCAATGATAGATAAACCTGCAAACGCAGCAATTGCAGCGACTCCCTCCCCACGGTACGTGACAAAATCCATAGGATAATAGCCACTGCCGCAAAGGACAGATAAAAACCAACACTGAGCACCGCCAAAGGATCAATCAGCAGCACCGCAACCATTGCCAAGGCCAGCACTCGGCTGACGGTAAACTGTTTTTTACTGGCCAACAGAACCAAAGCAATTATGACCATTAATAAGGCGCGTTGGGTCGGAATACTGAAACCGGCCAACATTGTATAAATACTGGCTAGAGCCACTCCGACAAATGCACCCGCGTGTCGCACCGGAAGATATAAACCTAGCGATGGGAAGCACCACCAGATGGCATAAGCCATCACCAAACCAAAGCTTGCAACCAAGCCGATGTGCAGACCAGAAATTGCCATCAGGTGGCTGGTGCCAGTATCACGCAAGATCTTCCATTGTGCCGCCGACATGGCTTGTTTATCCGCAATCATTAATGCTCTGAGAATACTGGCATGTTCTTCATGTCTGGATAAACGATTGAGTTTTGCCCGAATAGACTCCCGCCAACGATTAACGGAATACCAGGCAGCTGGAGCAAGTCGCCGTTGTTGTGTTGATTTTCTGAGATAACCCTTGGCTTCAAGACCTTCTGCAAATAGCCATTTCTCGTAGTCAAAGCCACCCGGATTCATAAATCCAGTGCCACGCTTCAAGCGAACCTGAAACTGCCATTGCTCCCCTGCCTTGACAGCCGGTAGATCACGGTATGCGTTCAGTTGAATCAGCCCGTGCCAGGGAATGACGCGATTTCCCTCAAGCAGACGTGCTTCTGCTACCTTAAACTGAAATGCCAAGCGGCCAGCATGACGATCAACCAAACTTGCCACCGTGCCTTTAAGTAGCAGGTCTTTGCCCTCATAGGCTGCTGGAAATGACTGCCTTTGTCGAACATCAGCGACCATTAAGACCAGACTGAACCCCGCAGCTGCCGCTAACACAAGGCAAGTGATTCGTTTATCGAAAGGACGGAAATAGACCAAGAAAAAAACACTCACAAGCAGTATACTGGCGCTCAGTGAGAAATGAGGCAACTCCGAGACGTATAATGCCGACATACTGCCCAGCAATAGCCCGATTGCTATCTTACGCATAAAACAACTTAACCATTCGCTTGTGTGAACTCCCGACAGAGGGAAGGCCCATTTTGCTGGAACCTTAGCGCAGTGAAGTTGCACTATAGCTTAACCTGCAAGTTCACGTCGTGAGATCGCATTGTTTATTAACCGCCAATCAGGGACATTGATGGTATGCCAAAAAAGTTTTTTAAGCGATATTCTCCTGATCCGAAGCGAATTAAAGAAACCCCCGGCTTAGGCTTTTTAGGTGAGCGTCTGCATCAACCCAATCTATGGCACTTTAATCGACACTCGGTCAGCAAGGCTTTTGCCATCGGCTTATTTTGCTGCTGGATTCCACTCCCGTTCCAAACGGTGATTGCCGCCTGTCTTGCCCTTTATTTCAGAGCCAATCTGGCACTATCCGTTGCTTTGGTCTTTCTCACTAACCCAGTAACCATTCCACCCGTGTTCTATTTTGCCTACCGGCTTGGTAACTGGATTTTAGGTGGGGAAGGCATAGATTTCAGTATAGAGCTAAGCTGGGATTGGCTGGTCAATAGCATGGGGCTTGTCTGGCAGCCGTTGTTTTTGGGCTGTTTATTATCAGGGATATTCACGTCAATGCTGGGCTATTTAACGGTTCAACTTATCTGGCGGCAACACATTCGCAAGCACCAGAAACTGCGTCTGGCGCGTCCGGCCAATCAGAAACCCAAGTCAGGTGATATTGCTGTGGACAAAGCGAAATAGTAAGACCTAGACAGAAGCCTCCTCGGTAACAGCCTGTGTGTGGGTGGTTTCTGTCAAGTGGCCATCCACCAAACTGAACTGACGATCCATTTTCTCTGCTAACTGTAAATCGTGCGTTACGATAATAAACGTTGTTTGCAAATCGTCATTTAGTTCCTGCATCAAGCTAAACACTTGCAACGCTGTTTTCTGATCCAGATTACCCGTTGGCTCATCGGCTAACACCGCAGCAGGTTTTGTCACCAAGGCACGCGCAATCGCTGCCCGTTGGCGCTCACCACCGGATAATTGACCCGGCTTATGGTCCAGACGTGATTCCAGGCCAACTTTAGCCAGCATCTCAGTGGCTTGCCTGGTCGCCTCGCTCACGGCTAAACCGCGAATCAATAACGGCATGGCAACATTTTCAAGTGCAGTAAACTCTGCCAACAAGTGATGGAACTGATAGATAAAGCCTAACGACTGATTTCTCAGCTTGCCACGATCCGCATCCGAGAGCTGAGCCATGTTGTTGTCCAGTACTGTAACACTGCCAGTACTTGGCAAATCCAAACCACCCAACAGATGTAATAAGGTACTTTTACCGCTGCCAGAGCTACCAACAATGGCCACCTTTTCACCGGCTTTAATGTCCAGATTAATGCCCTTCAATACCTCAACATCCAACTTGCCTTCCGTAAAACGCTTGTGCAACGCCTGACAAGAAATAACGGTTTTATTTTCACTCATATTATTCATACCTTAATGCTTCGGCCGGTTGTACTCTGGAGGCTTTCCAGGAAGGATAAAGCGTTGCCAACATAGACAACATTAATGCAGATACCGCAATCACGACCACATCTAACCAACGCACACGAGACTCCAATGTGCTAATGCCGTAAACGTCTTCGGAGATAAAGTTGACACCAAACATACGCTCTAAAAATGGCACAATGACATCAACATTCATCGCCAATAACACGCCCAGCATTACCCCCAGAACAGTGCCGATTACACCGATCAATGTCCCCTGCACCATAAAGACTTTCATTACATCACGAGGTGTCATTCCCAATGTGCGGAAAATCGCAATATCCGCGCCTTTATCTGTGACCACCATGACCAAGGTGGAAACTAGATTAAACGCCGCCACCGCGATGATCAGACCCAACAGGAAAAACATCATGGTTTTCTGTAACTGAATCGCCTTAAAAAAATTCTCATTTTGCCGCGTCCAATCACTTACCCAATAATCTTCGCCGGAATTCGCGGCAACCACTTCACTCACCGCTCGGGACTGGTATAAATCATCCAAACGTAAACGCAAGCCTGTGACCTGATCACCCATTTCAAACAAAGAAGCAGCATCTGCCATATGCACGAACACAGTGCCTTGATCATATTGCTGCAAGTCAACGCGGAAAATGCCACTCACGGTAAATTGCCGAAGGATTGGAATTTCGCCCAAATCAGCGCCATTGGCATTGGGTATCAGCAAAGTAACACTGTCCCCCACATCCACCTTTAGGGATTCCGCCAGCTTTGCCCCCAGGATGATGTTGTTTTCACCAGCGACCAACTGCTCAAAACTGCCCTTGCCTTCCAGCATGTGACGACTGACATCTCCGGTTTGTTTTGCAAACTCTGGCAATACACCCTCTAAAATTGCGCCTTGTACGCGCCCACCTTCATTCAGCATGACTTGTTTTTCAACAAAGGGGGAGGCAGCCACAACATGATCCAGTTTTAACAATTGCTCACGACGTTGTTGCCAGTTAGCAATCATCGCATCGGTTTCTGACACAGTGACATGCGACACCATGCCAAGAATCCGGTCGCGCATGGCTTGTTCAAAACCATTCATCACCGACAGCACTGTAATCAGCACCATCACACCAAGCGCAATACCAATCATGGACGCAAAGGAAATAAATGACACAAAGCTTTTTTCTCGGCGCGCGCGGGTATAGCGTAAACCAATGGCCACTTCTAAGGGTTGAAACATTATTCGTACCTCAGTGATTCAGCAGGCTGTACTGCGGCTGCCCGATTCGCCGGATAAATCGTCGCTAATACCGCCAACACCAGTGCCGAAACGGTAATCACCCAAACATCTGACATATGCAACTCGGATGGCACGTTTGAAATATAGAAAATATCGGCAGGAAAAATTTTAAAGCCAAAGAAATTTTCCAGTGCAGGGATAATCGTCTCCAAATTACCGGCTAACAAAACACCACCGACAGCCCCTAGCAACGCACCAAAAATGCCAATAATGCTACCCTGAATAATAAAAATTTTCTTAATGGCCGTGGGTGAAATCCCCAGGGTTCGTAAAATGGCAATATCGGCCTGTTTGTCATTAACCACCATGACCAGAGATGACACCAGATTAAACGCGGCTACCACAACAATCAGCAGTAGAATAAAAAACATCATGGTTTTTTCCATACGAATGGCGCTAAAGAAGGTTTTATTATCACGCCCCCAGTCACTCACACTTACGCCATCGCCTAATTGCTTTTGCAGACTTGCAGCGACATCCTGCGCGGCGAACAGGTCATCCAAACGCACCCGCAAGCCACTAATTTGTCCCTTCATTTTAAAGAGTCGCGCCGCATCATTCATATTAATGAACGCGGTACTACCGTCATAGTCACGCATATTCATTTTATAAATGGCCGTGACGGTAAAGCGCTTCGTACGAGGAATGACGCCTGCGGGGGTGACTCGCGCCAATGGTGTGATGACGGTGACTTTATCGCCAATAAAAGCACCAATCGCATTGGCCAGCTCACGACCAATGGCAATGCCATACTCGCGGTCTTTCAGGGTATGCAGACTACCATCCAGCATGTGCGCTTCCAGTTCACTGACAGCCCCCTGTCTTTGCGGCTGAATGCCTTGCATCAGAACACCACGCATCTCGCCATTGGCACTAATCATCACTTGCTGCTGAATATATGGTGCCACACCGTCAACTTGCCGAGTTCCCGCCACCTGCTGATCCAGGGACTCCCAACTGCTTAATTTACCATCTGTCCCTGAAACCGTGACATGGGCAACCATGCCCAGTATTCTTTCTCGTAGTTCTTTTTCAAACCCATTCATAACAGAAAGAACAGTGATCAGTGCTAACACCCCAATCATGATGCCTAACATTGAGGCCAACGAGATAAAAGAGATGTAGTGATTTTTGTGTTTGGATCGCGTATATCGCAAACCAATAAATAATTCTAGTGGTTTAAACATAGCGCATCTTTATTGATTATGACTGGCATTAATACCAACTAAAATAATGAGTAAACTGGTGAATACCATGAAACTTAATCCTTTATTGCTGACTGCATCATTAACCATTTTGTCGTTATTATCAGCATCTCACGTTGCACAAGCTGAAATTCTTAAGATTGGCAAACACGCCAAAGTCATCACCAAAGCCGATGCACCCCGCCGAGGCTTATCCATGAAAGCGGTTCAGGCCAAGTTTGGCAAGGCCAAAAAAATCAGCGTGTCCAAAGGAAGAGTCACCAAACGAAACCCACGGATTACCCGCTGGAACTACGGCAGTTTTTCAGTATTCTTTGAAAATGATCACGTTGTACACACGGTGGTTCATCGTTAAGCAATTGGCTTTATCGTTAGTCGGGTGGCAGTTTACTACAGGACTGGAGTAAGTCAGCTATCATTTTTGTAATACTGCCCATCATACCCGTTTCCAGCTAGCTCAGTACGTCACTGCATCACTGGTCAGCTACGGTGAACGTTCAGGTGAAATACCCCATTCAAAAAAATAAACACAGTTGCGAGCAATTATATTGTCGATCAGCCAGCAAATTTGTTTATTATTAGCGAACGAAGGTGCACAACCAAATGTACATGGACTGTTCTTCTTTTCGGCCCACCGAAAGCGGCACTCTTTATACGAGCAGATCACGTAGTTTCGCGTGATTGTGTTGTGTGCAAATATCATCTGAATGACACACATTTGAAGGAGTCACACATGAAATGTAGAGCGGCTATTGCTTGGGGTCCTAAGCAGAAGTTGGAAATTGAAGACGTTGAAGTTGCAGGCCCAAAGGAAGGCGAGGTTCTGCTAAAAGTACATGCCAGCGGTGTGTGCCACACGGATGCGTTTACCCTGTCAGGTGAAGACCCCGAAGGTGTGTTCCCTGCCATTTTGGGCCACGAAGGTGGCTGTGAGGTTGTGGAAATTGGCCCCGGTGTTAAAAACTTAAGCGTGGGTGATCACGTCATCCCATTATACATTGCCGAGTGTGGCGACTGTGAGTACTGTAACGGTACCAAGTCGAATCTATGCCAGACGATTGCACCTACCATCTGGACGGGTTTTATGCCAGATGGTACACGACGCTTTAAGTCGCGTGGACAAGACATTTATCACTATATGGGTTGCTCGACTTTCTCTGAGTACACAGTGGTTCCTGAAATTGCCTTGGCAAAAATCAATAAAGCTGCGCCATTGGATAAAGTCTGCCTACTGGGCTGTGGTGTCACCACGGGGATTGGTGCAGTACTGAATACCGCAAAAGTGGAGGCCGGCTCTAGCGTTGCGGTCTTTGGCTTGGGTGGCATTGGTTTGTCCTGTATTCAAGGCGCAGTCATGGCGGGGGCATCACGCATTCTGGCGGTCGATATTAATCCTGATAAATGGACTATGGCGAAAAAACTGGGCGCAACAGACTTTGTGAATCCAAATGAAATTGGTGGCTCTGTGAGCGAGTACATTCAGGAACTCACCAACGGCGGCGTGGACTACTCTTTTGAATGTATCGGTAATGTTCATGTAATGCGTGATGCGCTGGAATGCACCCACATGGGCTGGGGTGTCTCCACGGTGATCGGTGTTGCTGGTGCAGGTCAAGAAATCAGCACTCGCCCCTTTAATCTGGTTGTTGGCCGCACCTGGAAGGGTACAGCCTTTGGTGGTGTAAAAGGCCGCACCGAGCTGCCAGGTTATGTTGAACGCTATATGTCTGGTGAGATTGAGCTGGATAGCATGGTCACCCATACCATGGGGCTGGAGGACATCAATAAGGCTTTCGACCTGATGCACGAAGGTAAAAGTATCCGTTCTGTTATCTTAATGTGAGGCTTCCCCCATGCAACAGATTGAAAGTATCAAAGAGTTTGGCGGTTACCTGAATCGCTATACTCACCAATCTTCGGTGAATCAGTGCGAAATGACGTTTTCGGTGTATTTGCCGCCGCAGGCAGAAACTGGTGCCGTGCCAGCCTTGTATTTTTTATCGGGTCTGACGTGCACTGATGATAATGCACGCACTAAAGCAGGTGCTCAGCGCTATGCCGCAGAGTATGGTATTGCCATCGTATTTCCAGACACCAGCCCACGGGGTGAGAATGTGGCAGATGAGCCAGATCGTTATGACTTGGGGCAAGGTGCGGGCTTTTATGTCAATGCCACGCAAGCGCCCTACTCGTCCAATTATCAGATGTATGATTATGTGACGCAGGAACTTCCCAACTTGCTGGAAGCGGAACTGCCATTGATAAAGGGCGTTAAGTCTGTTACCGGACATTCTATGGGGGGGCATGGCGCATTAATTTGCGCGCTGAAAAACCCGGAAGCTTACCGCTCGGTATCAGCGTTTGCGCCGATTTGTAATCCGGTGAATTGTGGCTGGGGTCAGGGCTGCTTTGCTGCCTACTTGGGGAATAATCAAGACAGTTGGGCGCAATACGATGCTACAGAATTGGTTAAGAATGGTGCTCGTGTCAACAATATCTTGATTGATTCTGGTTTGGCAGATGAGTTTTACGATGAAGGCCAACTCCTTCCTGAAAACTTGCAAGCGGCGTGCGAAACAGCAAGACAGCCCCTAGAACTACGCCTGCAAGCGGGCTACGATCATAGTTATCACTTTATTGCCACATATATCGGCGAGCACATCGCTTATCACGCGGCGGCCTTAAAAGCCTCAGCGTAGTATTTGAGTAGGCGCACCGGTGAAGAAAAAATGGCCACGCAAGTCTCTGCTCGCGTGGCCTGCTGTGCATAAAAAGCTGTATATCTAACTATATGGTTTTCAAAATAGTACCCCCCTTAAAATTTGTGCAATACTCCCGCTCCTATCCGGTAAATATGCCGGTATTCGCAAACTGAAGTTCAAGGATTTACTCATGTCACAAGCGACCTCGCGCCCTGTCCAACGTGCATTAATTAGCGTTTCTGATAAAAGCGGCATCGTGGAATTTGCCCGCCAGTTACAGCAACGCAATATTGAAATTCTCTCTACTGGCGGCACCGCCAAACTACTGGCCAGCAATAATATCCCGGTCATTGAAGTGTCTGATTACACGGGTTTTCCTGAAATGATGGACGGCCGCGTAAAGACGTTGCACCCCAAAATTCACGGAGGCATTTTGGCGCGTCGCGGTACGGATGATGCGATCATGGAAGCGCATGACATTCCCGCTATTGACTTGATTGTGGTCAACCTGTATCCATTTGAAGCCACTGTCGCCCAGTCGGATTGCACACTGGAGGATGCTATTGAAAACATTGATATTGGTGGCCCGACCATGGTTCGTGCCAGTGCCAAAAACCATGCACACGTCACCATTGTCGTTGACCCCAATGACTATGATGATGTGATTGGCCAACTCAATGATCATAACGGCATTATCGACACACAAAGCCGCTTCAAGCTGGCGGTAAAAGCCTTTGAGCACACGGCACGTTATGATGGCATGATCGCCAATTATCTGGGGAAAATTGTTGAAAATGGTCAACCGAAAGGCTTTGCCAGCACTTTCAACACACAACTGACATTGGCACAAACCATGCGTTATGGTGAAAATCCACACCAAAATGCAGCCTTCTATGTCGAACCCAATCACACGCAAGCCTGTATCGCGTCCGCCAAGCAACTCCAAGGTAAGGCGCTTTCTTACAATAACATTGCGGATACTGATGCCGCTTTGGAATGCGTGAAGCAATTCACGAACTCCCCGGCCTGTGTCATTGTTAAGCATGCCAACCCTTGTGGCGTCGCCAAGGCAGACACATTGCAAGAGGCTTATGACAAGGCCTTCCAAACTGACCCTGAATCCGCATTTGGCGGCATTATTGCGTTTAACCAGCCTTTGGATACGACAACCGCGCAAGCCATTGTTGATCGTCAGTTCGTTGAGGTGATTATCGCACCCTCCGTTGAAGATGGTGTAAGTGAGATTGTCGCAACCAAGCCGAATGTGCGTTTATTAGCCTGCGGTGACTTTGATACTACCCACTCGACCTTGGATTATAAGCGTGTCACAGGGGGCTTACTGGTGCAAGACAGCGATCAACGACTGTACCAGGAACTCGATATTGTAAGCGCCCGAACACCTAGTGAGGCTGAGATGGATGACATGCTGTTCGCTTGGAAAGTTGCCAAGTTTGTAAAGTCTAATGCCATTGTCTATGCCAAAGACGGGCGCACCATAGGCGTTGGTGCAGGACAAATGAGCCGGGTGAACTCCGCGCGTATTGCTGGCATTAAAGCCGAGCACGCAGGCTTAGCGGTTCCCGGATCAGTGATGGCCTCCGATGCCTTCTTTCCATTTAAAGACGGGATTCAAGCCGCAGCCGAAGCAGGCATTACAGCCGTCATTCAGCCGGGTGGCTCAATGCGAGATGCCGAGGTTATTGAAGCGGCAGATGCGGCAGGTATGGCAATGATCTTTACCGGAATGCGTCACTTTAGGCACTAGGGTGAGATATGACAGCCAAAACACATGACCTGAGTTTTATGAGGAATGTGTTTTGGCTAGTCTGTTTTACCTATTCATAAATTGTTGCCGCTTGTAAGGCATCAGCGAAGATTTGCCAACTTGGATATTCGGGGCTGACTTCGATATGACAGTTCTCGTAGAAGCCGTCGGCATCTTCTAGCCACGCGCCAAGTGCCTCCAAAAACTCATACGCGGACACGTTCCCCCACTTATCAGGAGCTTCCGCACTTAACTCCTTAATTAGAGCAATGAGCTCCTTCTTGCTTTCAATTCTCTTGTGGTCTATTCCCACGAATCACCTGGAACTCGCACCCATCCTTCCATCAGAACCCTTGCGCTACGGCTCATCACCACTTTATTCACCGTCCAGCCGTTGTCTCCTTCACAGGCTTCTGCACCTACTTTCAAGGTTCCCGAAGGATGTCCAAAGGTCACGGCGTCGCGCTCGCCACCGCCTGCGGCTAAATTCACTAAGGTTCCCGGAATCGTTGCTGCAGTGCCAATGGCCACGGCGGCTGTTCCCATCATCGCGTGGTGCAATTTCCCCATCGACAAGGCGCGAACATTCAGGTCAATGTCACCCTTGTTAATCTGCTTACCGCTGGATGCAACATAGGACTGCGGCGCACCCACAAAAGCCACCTTTGGCGTATGTTGCCGCGCTGCTGCTTCTGCAACGTCGTTAATCAATCCCATTTTCACCGCGCCATAGGCTCGAATAGTTTCAAACATGGCCAACGCCTTGTCATCCCCATTAATGTCTTCCTGCAACTCACAACCGGTATAGCCAATGGCGTCCGCATTTAAGAAAATCGTCGGGATGCCCGCATTAATCATGGTGGCTTTAAACGTGCCCACACTCGGCACTTTCAGGTCATCCACCAGATTTCCCGTTGGGAACATGGCTTCACTGGCATCTACCGGATTTACAAATGCCACCTGTACTTCTGCTGCTGGGAAGGTGACACCATCCAGTTCAAAGTCCCCTGTTTCCTGCACCTCACCATTCGTCATCGGCACATGCGCGATAATTGTTTTCTGAATATTCTTCTGCCAGATACGCACCACCGCAATCCCATTTTCAGGAATGTGATCGGCAGCCACCAAACCATTACTAATCGCAAACGAGCCCACTGCCGCAGTCAGGTTGCCACAGTTTCCGCTCCAATCCACAAAAGGTTTATCAATCGACACTTGCCCAAACAGATAATCCACATCATGATCCGGCTTTTCACTTTTTGATAAAATGACCGTTTTGCTGGTGCTTGATGTGGCACCGCCCATACCATCGGTTTGCTTACCGTAAGGATCAGGGCTGCCAATCACGCGCAGTAATAGCTTATCACGCGCCTCGCCTGCGACCTGGGCCGCTGGTGGAAGGTCAGTCAGCTTAAAGAACACACCCTTACTGGTTCCACCACGCATATAAGTTGCGGGAATTTTAATTTGTGGTGCATGTAGCATGGCCTACTCCTTCAAATCATCAAGTTTGTATTGGGATGAATGGGTGATGCATCATATCTGCATCACCCATTATGAGGACGTTATCCTAAGCAGCATTGGACTGTAAAAAGTCCTGGGCAAAGCGCTGCAGTACGCCACCTGCGGCATACACAGACACTTCCTCAGCCGTATCCAAGCGACACTTCACCGGAATCTCAACACGCTCGCCATTGTTACGCTGCATAATCACCGTTAATGCCGCACCCGGCGCAATGTCACCGACCACATCAAAGGTTTCAGTCCCGTCAATCTGGTAGGTTTTTCGTGTATCGCCATTAACAAATTCCAGCGGCAACACACCCATGCCAACCAGATTCGTCCGATGAATCCGCTCAAAACCTTCTGCAACAATGGTTTCCACACCAGCCAGACGCACACCCTTCGCCGCCCAATCACGCGACGAGCCTTGGCCGTAGTCCGCACCTGCAATAATAATCAATGGCTGAGCACGTTGCATATAGGTTTCAATCGCCTCCCACATACGCATTTGCTCACCTTCTGGTTCTACCCGTGCCAGAGAGCCTTGAATAATCTCGCCATTCTCATCACGGCACATTTCATTCAGCAGCTTAGGATTGGCAAAGGTGGCACGTTGTGCCGTTAAGTGATCACCACGGTGCGTTGCGTAAGAGTTAAAGTCTTCTTCCGGCAAGCCCATTTTGTGCAGATAAGCCCCTGCTGCACTGTCCAACAAGATGGCATTCGACGGCGATAAGTGATCGGTAGTAATGTTGTCACCTAACACGGCTAGTGGGCGCATCCCTTTCATAGTGCGCTCACCCGCTAATGCGCCTTCCCAGTAAGGCGGACGACGAATGTAAGTGCTCTTTGGATTCCAGTTGTACAGCGGTGTTTCCGCTTCTTGAATCACTCCCAGATCAAACATGGGGTTGTAAACCTGCTGGAACATTTCAGGTTTTACACTGGACTCCACTATCGCATCAATTTCATCATCAGAAGGCCAGATGTCTTTCAGTGTAATGGGGTTGCCATCCTGGTCGCTCCCCAAGCTATCTTTTTCAATGTCAAAACGTATCGTACCAGCAATGGCGTAAGCGACAACCAAGGGCGGTGATGCCAAGAAGGCTTGCTTAGCATAAGGATGAATACGGCCATCAAAGTTCCGGTTGCCCGATAACACGGCAGTGGCATATAAGTCACGGTCGATAATTTCTTGCTGGATAACAGGGTCCAGCGCCCCCGACATGCCGTTACAGGTGGTACAGGCAAACCCCACGATACCGAAGCCAAGTTGCTCAAGCTCCGGCAACAAACCGGCTTCCTTGAGATACAGCTCGGCAACTTTTGAACCCGGCGCAAATGAGGTTTTTACCCAAGGCTTACGCACCAAGCCCAACTCATTGGCCTTACGTGCCACCAAGCCAGCAGCAACCACGTTGCGAGGGTTTGAGGTATTAGTGCATGAGGTAATGGCTGCGATAATCACCGCACCATCCGGCATTTTGCCTTCCGCTTCTTCGGTTTTTGCCTTATCCAAATCTTTAGCGATACCACGAGCCGCCAGATCAGCCGTTGCCAGGCGACGGTGAGGATTAGATGGCCCAGCCATATTGCGCTCAACAGTTGACAGATCAAAAGTCAGCACACGCTCGTATTTTGCATCCACCAGATCATCAGCCCACAGACCAGTTTGCTTTGCGTATTGCTCGACCAAGGCCACTTGCTCAGGCGCTCGGCCAGTGAGCTTTAAATAATCAATCGTTTGCTCGTCAATGTAGAACAAGCCAGCAGAAGCACCATATTCTGGCGTCATATTAGAAATCGTCGCACGATCACCGATGGTTAAACCTTTGGTACCCTCCCCGAAAAACTCAAGATAGGACGAAACCACTTTTTCATTACGCAAAAATTCGGTAATCGCCAATACAATATCGGTCGCAGTAATCCCCTGCTTGCGCTCACCGCGTATATTCACGCCGATAATGGTTGGTACACGCATCATGGAAGGCAGCCCCAACATGACTGTTTCTGCTTCCAGACCACCGACACCAATCGCCATGACACCCAGTGCATCAACATGCGGCGTGTGCGAGTCAGTTCCCACACA
Organism: Pseudomonadota bacterium; assembly: GCA_002747455.1. Classification (GTDB taxonomy): domain Bacteria; phylum Pseudomonadota; class Gammaproteobacteria; order Thiotrichales; family Thiotrichaceae; genus Leucothrix. Next base: position 46,140 of record PDPG01000041.1, read on the forward strand.
AGTATCGGGGAAGGCAACGCCATCACGCGCTTGAATCACGGGTGACATTTTCTCCAGATTAATCTGGTGCATAATGCCATTACCCGCTGGAATCACGTCCACGTTTTTAAAGGCGGTTTTTGTCCACTCGATAAAGTCAAAACGATCCTTATTGCGACGATCTTCAATGGCCCGGTTTTTCTCGAAAGCATCCGCATCAAATCCTGGTGCTTCAACCGCCAGTGAATGATCAACAATCAACTGTGTTGGCACAACAGGATTTACCTTGGCAGGGTCTCCCCCTTGATCCGCGATGGCATCGCGCAAACCGGCTAAATCTACCAATGCGGTTTGCCCCAAAATATCGTGACAAACCACCCTGGCCGGATACCAGGGGAAATCCAGTTCTTGTTTATTGCCGATCAGCTGTTTGAGTGAATCAGTCAGGGTATCAGGGTTACAACGACGAACTAACTGCTCTGCCAATACGCGAGAAGTATATGGCATGGCGGCATAGGCACCGGACTGGATGGCTTCCACTGCTTCGCGCGTGTCGTAGTAATCCAGTTCAGTTCCTGCTAAATGTTTTCGATATTGAGTGTTCATGGAGTCTCTCCTTTGCCAAGTGCTCAAGGGGCTGTCCTCCCCTAAATAAAAACGCTGATGGGCGACCTCTTCACTTGCCGCCCACCATTTTGACTCGTTTGAATTATTGTCAATCGGTACGTTTAGTCACGCTCATCCAGCGGCACGTACTTTTGATCTTCAGGACCAATGTAGTTGGCTGAAGGACGGATGATCTTGCCATCCTGACGTTGCTCGATTACGTGTGCGCCCCAACCGGAGGTACGTGCAATCACGAACAATGGCGTGAACATATCCGTTGGTACGCCCATTTGCTCGTAAGACACGGCTGAGAACCAGTCCAGGTTCGGGAACATTTTCTTCTCTTCCCACATCACCGACTCCAGACGTTCCGCAATATCGAACATCTTCATGTCGCCATTGGACTCGGACAGCTGCTTGGCCACCCGCTTAATGACCTCGTTGCGAGGATCAGACACCGTGTATACCGGATGCCCAAAGCCGATAACAATTTCTTTGCGCGCCATTCGCTCACGAATATCTGCTTCGGCCTCATCCGCACTGCGATAACGCTTTTGAATTTCTGAGGCCACCTCGTTAGCACCACCATGCTTTGGCCCACGTAATGCGCCAATTGCTGCCGTGATACAGGAGTGCATATCTGAGCCTGTTCCAGCGACCACACGACCCGTAAACGTGGATGCATTGAACTCATGTTCTGCGTATAAAATCAGCGACGTGTGCATCGCTCTTACCCATTCTTCCGGTGGCTTTTCACCGTGTAATAGATGCAAGAAGTGGCCACCGATGGAGTCATCATCCGTCTCAACATCAATACATTTGCCATTAACACTGAAGTGATACCAGTACAGCAGCATGGAACCAAAGCTGGCCATTAGGCGATCCAGAATATCGCGGGCTTCTGCTTCAGGATGGGTATCTTTTTCGGTCAGGCACGTTCCCAATACAGAACAGCCGGTACGCATCACATCCATCGGGTGCGCTGAAGGCGGAATGCTTTCTAGTGTGGCCATAACAGCGGCAGGCAAGCCACGCATTGACTTCAGCTTTGCCTTGTACTTTTTCAATTCTGCCTTGTTTGGCAATGTGCCATGAACGATCAGGTGAGCAATTTCTTCAAACTCAGCCTGCTCTGCAAACTCCAGAATGTCATAGCCGCGGTAGTGTAAGTCATTACCTGTGCGTCCCACCGTACAGACAGCGGTATTACCGGCCGCCGTCCCTGAAAGGGCAACGGATTTTTTGGGTTTAAATGCGGGTTTGGTTTGCTCGGTCATTGCTTAGCCCTCTTCCTTAAATAATGCATCTAACTTTTGCTCGTAATCGTGATAACCCAGATAGTCGTATAAATCCATCCGTGTCTGCATGGTGTCCAGTACGCCTGCCTGAGTACCCTGCTCCCGTAATTGGGTATAAACATTCAGGGCCGCCTGATTCGCCGCGCGGAATGCTGACAACGGATACAGCGCGATACTTACATCCGCAGAAGCCAGCTCGTCGGTGGTAAATAATGGTGTCGAGCCGAACTCCGTGATATTGGCCAAAATGGGAACACCCACAGCCTCAGCAAACTGCTTGTACATCTCAAGATCAGTCATTGCCTCTGGAAAAATCATGTCGGCCCCGGCTTCCACACAGGCACACGCTCGATCAATCGCGGCATTTAAGCCCTCCACTGCAAGCGCATCAGTACGCGCCATGATGACGAACTCAGGATCTGTTTTTGCATCCACCGCAGCTTTAATGCGATCGACCATTTCCGCCTGTGACACAACCGCTTTATTTGGGCGATGTCCACAGCGCTTCTGTGCAACCTGATCTTCAATATGCACAGCGGCAGCACCCGCCTTGGTAAAGGCACGAACAGTACGGGCAATGTTAAATGCGCCTCCCCAACCAGTATCAATATCCACCAACACCGGCAGCGTGGTCACCTCGGTTATACGACGCAAATCAATCAGTACGTCTTCCATCGTAGTAATTCCCAGGTCAGGAATACCACAAGAACCTGCGGCCACACCACCACCAGAGATATACAGTGACTTATAGCCACTTGCCTCAGCCAGTCTTGCGTGATAGGCGGTTGTCGCACCCACACACTGCAAGGGTTTCTCAGCTTTAATCGCTGCGCGGAATTTCGCGCCTGCTGACTCAATACTCATGCTATTTACTCCAAGAAAGGCTCGTGCTGTTGCCAGTCACGCCCTTATAAAATACAAAACTCCAAATGGCACTCACCGCTTTTTGTGAATACCGCAGATCATCCATGCAATGATTAACTTTTGAAGCTGACCTTTAAAGTCATCCGCCGCCCCAAATACTGCGCACTCGGCGATGAATTTCCTCACACTTCGGCATAGCCAACCTCCTCAGATTTGCGTATTAAAAGCAGTAATAAAGACACTGCTCCATTGTGTATTGGCGGTCATACTAGCACCCGCAAGAAGTGTTTCCCAAGCACTAAAAAAGGCCGGAACGCTTCTGAAACGTTATCCGGCCTGTTTTGCGAAAGGATCAATATAGACTATTAAATCGCCTGATAGCTAACCACCTCTATAATGAAAAAACATCATTAAAATAATGAGTTAACTGATTCATTCACTGCTGTAGTGGTCATCGAGTTTAAGTGTACTCAGGGTGTATTTACGCACACGATGTAATAGCTCAGCATCCCCATCTAAAGATTCACCATAAGACGGAATCACTTGCTTTAAACGTACTTTCCAGTCGCCATTTTCCATCTGTTCCTGGAAGCCTTTTTCGATGACCTTAACCATCGTCTGTACCGCTGTCGATGCCCCCGGCGATGCACCCAGCAACGCCATCAAGCTGGCATCTGCAGAGGATACAACCTCCGTACCAAACTCCAACTTTCCACCTTTCTCAGCATTTTTCTTAATAATCTGCACGCGCTGACCAGCAATAGCCAACTCCCAGTCTTCATTCTTGGCTTCTTTATAAAACAAGCGCAGTGTATCCATGCGATCTTCAAACGACAGGCGTACTTCTTTAATCAGGTAACGGGTCAAATCCATATTGTCGCGGGCGACCGAAAGCATTGGCACCAGGTTATTGAATTTAATCGTTTTGATCAGATCAAGGTACGAACCCTGTTTCAAAAACTTTGTGGTGAAACCGGCAAAAGGTCCAAACAACAAGGCTTTTTTACCACCGATAATTCGGGTATCCAGATGTGGAACCGACATTGGTGGCGCACCAATAGGCGCTTTACCATAAACTTTCGCATGATGTTGCTCGACAACTTCAGGCTTGTGACAAACCAGCCACTGTCCACTTACTGGAAAACCACCGTAACCATCGGCTTCGGGAATGCCAGATTTTTGTAAGAGTGACAGTGCACCACCCCCAGCTCCTAAGAAAACAAATTTAGCGCGAACAACTTTCTGCAGACCTGTCAAAGTGTCTTTCATGACAACTTCCCACTCGCCATTGTCGCGTCGGTACAGGTCTTCTACATTGGTACTTACCCAAAGATCGAAGTTATCACACTTGCGTAAGTGACGAACCAGACTACGGGACACCTGCCCAAAATCAACGTCCGCACCATAACGTACCCGCGTTGCCGCCACCTTCTGATTTGGGCTGCGACCTTCCATGATCAATGGCATCCACTCACGCAAAACTTCAGGATCCTCGGAGTATTCCATGTCCTTGAACAAGTGGTGGGAATGCATCGCCTCATAGCGTTTGCGAAGAAAATCCACATTACCTTCACCCCAAACAAAACTTATGTGAGGAGCAGGGTTAATGAAGTTTGATGGCTCTGGCAAAACCTGTTTTTCCACCAGATAGGACCAAAACTGCAAACTAAATTCAAACGCCGGATTGATAAATTCAGGCTTACCCGTATCTATACTACCGTCCGCTTTAACCGAGGTGTAATTAAGCTCACAATATGCCGCGTGGCCTGTTCCGGCATTATTCCAACCACTTGTGCTCTCTTGCGCACCCTTGCCCAACCGCTCGACCATCAACATGGACAGGTTCGGATCCAGTTCATTCAGCAGTGCGCCCAGCGTACTACTCATTGCACCAGCACCGACCAGCAGTACATCTACGTGTTTATCTATCATGGTTCAAACTCGCCAGAAATTACAAAAGAAACCTGCCACCCGTTGTCTCTGATGGCACACGAGTCACCCCCAACGCATCGTGTGGGAGTCACTCATTAGTCTTACAATCCGTTCTACCGTATCGTCAAATCAGATTGAGCGTCGTAGCAATCACTCTCTTCTGTGCAACATCATGAGCCTTGGAGCTGCCTTCCGCTGGAGCAGCCATAGAGGCGCGTGTCACCGGAATCAATGTCGCCCCCTCACCCAAAACCTCACGAATGTTTGGCTGAATGCTTAACCACGCACCCTGATTAAATGGCTCTTCCTGAGTCCACTTGTAACGCTCAATATTCGGATATTTATCCAGCACTGCTTTCAAGTCAGCAGCCGGAAATGGGTAAAGTTGCTCAAGACGAACAATCGCAATATTGTCAATTGACTCGGCACGTCTACGCTCTAACAACTCGTAATATACCTTACCGCTACACAGCACCATTTCAGTGGCCTTCGCAGGGTTCAATTCATCCACTTCATCAATCACATTCTGGAAGCCACGCTCGGTGTAGTCGGCCATCTCATTCACCGCCAATGGGTGACGTAGTAAGCTTTTCGGAGTCATAACGATCAATGGTGTACGATACTCACGTTTGATCTGGCGACGCAACATGTGAAAAACTTGAGCCGGCGTACTCGGCACACACACTTGCATATTATCCTGCGCGCACAACTGCATAAAGCGCTCCAGACGAGCTGATGAGTGCTCAGGCCCCATCCCTTCATAGCCATGCGGCAATAACATAATAAGCCCACAATGCAACGCCCACTTCTGATATGCCGAACTGATAAACTGGTCAATCACCATCTGTGCGCCATTGGCAAAGTCACCAAACTGCGCTTCCCAGATAACCATTTTATCTGGCTCTGTCGTGGCATAACCGTACTCAAACGCCAGTACTGCCTCTTCTGATAATAAGGAATCAATAATGGCAAAAGACCGTGGCTTATCGTCAATATGCTCCAGTGGAATAAAACACTCGCCAGTAGTTTGCTCATGGAATACCGCATGACGATGGAAGAACGTACCACGCCCCACATCTTCACCGGAAATACGGATTGGATTTCCTTCTTCCAGAATGGAAGCATACGCCAGATTCTCACCAAAGCCCCAGTCTGTGGGCACTTCCTGGTTGGCCATCTGCACACGTTTCTTCACAATCGCCTTAACACGCGCATTCAGTGAAAAGTCATCCGGTGTCTTGGTAATCGCTATTCCCAAACGCTGGAACATCTCTGCACTAATCGTGGTATCAACTTTTTCATCCCAACGGGATCCCGTAAAACGACTCCAGTTGACTGGAAAGTCTTGTACATGCACTCCGGGGGGGATCAGGTGTGGCACTGTCTCAACACCATCTTCCAACGCCTTACGATAATCAGCGATATATGAGGCGACTTCCTCTTTGCTCACCACACCCATGTCAATCAGCTTATTAGCATAACGCGTCTGTGTAGTTGGCAGTGCCTTGATTTTTTTGTACATCAATGGCTGAGTTGCCGAAGGCTCATCCGCCTCATTGTGTCCGTGACGACGGTAACACACCAGATCAATAAACACGTCTTTACGGAATTTCAGACGATAATCAACTGCCAGGCGCGTTACATTAACCACCGCTTCAGGGTCATCGGCATTAACATGGAATACTGGCGAACCAACCATTTTGGCAAGGTCTGTACAGTACTCTGTTGAGCGGGCATCTCGAATTGCTGATGTGGTGAAGCCAATTTGGTTATTCACCACGATATGGATCGTGCCATTAGTGTGATAACCCCGCGTATCCGACATGTTCAACATTTCCATGTTGACGCCTTGACCGGCCAAGGCGGCATCCCCGTGAATGACCACGGGCAATACAGAGCGTCGCGCATCTTCAGGGTCACGACGATCCTGACGGGCGCGCGAAGCCCCTTCCACCACAGGGCCAACAATCTCAAGGTGAGATGGGTTAAAGGCCATAGCCAAATGAACCGGGCCACCTGGTGTTTGCATGTCGGATGAGTAACCCATGTGGTACTTCACGTCGCCGGAACGACCACCACTGTCCACACTGCCTGCAAACTCATTAAACAACATGGCCGGCGATTTTCCCATGATGTTGATTAATACATTCAGGCGGCCACGGTGCGCCATACCGATAACAATTTCACGTGTGCCATTCTTGCCAGTACGCTGAATCAGCTCATCCAGCAAGGGAATCAGACTATCACCACCTTCCAGAGAGAAGCGTTTTTGGCCCACAAATTTTGCATGTAAATAACGCTCAAGCGTCTCCGCTGCCACTAACTGCTTCAGCAGATATTTACGGGTATCAGCGTCATACGAAGGTTTTAGGGTGTGGCGTGTCAACTCCTGCTGAATCCAACGCTTCTCATCCGAGTTGGAGATATACATATACTGTGCGCCCGTAGTCGAACAGTAAACAGCCTCCAGTTGGGCAATAATGTCACGCAGCTTTGCATCACCAATACTGGTCATTGAACCGGAGTTAAAGACAGTATCCAGGTCCGCATCACTTAACGAGTGATAAGCCAGCGTCAACTCAGGAACAACGACCTCCTCCCCTTCTTTCAACGGGTTGATGTTCGCTTTCATATGCCCCAGCAAACGGTAAGCATTAATCAGTTGCAGAACATTTACTTGCTTTTCGCGATGCTCAATATCTTCACTGGCCGGAGCCGATGCCGCCTGTGCGCGAAAACCCAGATTGCGGAACAAATCACGTTTGGCGGAATGGAAGGCTTCAGTCGCCCCCTGAGTTTCAACATCCTGAGGTAACTCGTCGAAATACCGCTGCCAGTTTGCTGACACGGACTGCGGATCTTCAAGATACGACTCGTACATCGACTCAAGATACGCCGCACTATCACCATCCAGCAGTGAATCCTGTTTCATTTTTTCAAAAAGACTTTGTTCTGTTATTGCCATGATAATGTTTAGCCTAAATAAGTGCTGTTGGACTCAGGATAACGCCGTATTCATCGGCACACACAAGGTCGCTGGTTGCAAAGCGAGCGCTCACAAACCTGACTGCTCCGTTATGCGATCCTTTGTTATTTTTAACGCCTCTCAGCGGCGGGTTCCGAGTACCTTAACACCCAGATCCATTGCTTTGATATCCGCAGAATCACGAATTAACCCGTGGATAATAACACCTTTCCCACCGTTCGCCACGGCTTTTGCGCCAGTCTTGATATTCCTGTTATCATCGTGCTCATTGCACAGGCCGCTGTACTTCTGGAGATTCTGTCTGATTCTCCCCGGACAGCGTGGCAGATAACGGTGAATCTGCATAGATATTCTGGAAACGAATTTCCTGCGCATACGGAAACACATCACCAAAACTGCCACCACGAATCCTTTCCTGAACCGCTTTCCAATACGTCACGTCAAGCAAGTCTTTGTGGTGCTTTAAAAATAACTTACGTCGCTCTGCTCGGGAGGATACAAAGAGCAAAAACTCCTCGGGGAATACGTCACGATCATCAATGGAATACCACGGCTCAGATGCCATCATTTGCTGCGGTGTACCTGGTGGCGGGATTTTGCGGAAGTTGCAGTCTTCCATTAATTCAATTTCATCATAATCATAGAAAATGACGCGGCAATTATTGGTAACACCAAAGTTTTTCAGCAACAAATCGCCGGGGAAGATATTTGCCTCCGCCAAATCCTTAATAGCATTTCCGTATTCAATAAATGCCCGTTCCAGTTGATCATCCTCAGCTTTATCAACGAACAAATTCAGTGGTTCTAGACGGCGCTCAATGTAAAGGTGGCGAATAATCAGGTAATCGCCTTCCACTTTAATGCTGGATGGAATGCGCTCGTATAAACTATCCAGTAATTCCTTGGAGAAGCGCGCCAAAGGCAGAGCAACGTGTGAAAACTCCAATGTATCAGCCAAGCGCCCTACCCGATCGTGCATTTTCACCAATTGATATTTATCTTTAACAATTTGGGTTGTCACTGTCTTGGGTGGCGCAAATTTATCGTTAATAATTTTAAAGACAAAAGGGTAGGACGGCAAAGTAAACACTGTCATCACCATACCCAGCGTCCCCTTACTCACCACGAGCTGGTCGTTCGAGTGTTTCAGATGATCCAGAAAATCACGATAGAACTCTGTCTTACCTTGTTTTTGCAGGCCAATAGAGGTGTAAAGATCTGCCGCAGTCTTGTGCGGTAGCATCTGGTGCAGGAAATTAACCACTGCCGATGGCACTTCGGTATCCACCATGAAATAGGCGCGGGCGAAGCTGAACAGATTAGTAATGTCACGGTGCTTGGAGACCAGGGCATCGACGTAAATCTTGCCATCTTCATCATGCAGCAATGGTACGACAAAGGGATGATGATGTGCGCCATCTAACGCACGAGCAACAATATAAGCCGCTTTGTTGCGATAAAAAATAGGCGCTAAAACCTGAATCTGGTAGGAGTCTGTATACTTGCGCGTGGTCCTCAAGGACTGCCGTAGCTGATCGGTTAGGCGCATGACATCGCGCTTCAGATCGGCAAATTCCAACCCGACATCAAATGCTTTAAGCACTTCACGAACAGTACTTTCTAACTTGCCTTTAGTGGGGTAGTAGCTGTGATAAACCGGATTATCACCTGTCAGGTATTTAGTTGAGAGTGCGGGGCGAACAAAGATATAGTCGTTATTGTAGTAGCGGCGATTAAAAGATACAGTGAACACCGAGTTGTAAAATGTTTCTGCCAGCTCCGGCTGACGATGTTCGTACAGTAACGCGACATATTCCCGCTTAACCTCTTTCCACAATGACTTATCAATCGCTTGCAGATCAAATTTATTACGCAGCGCCTCGCATGCTTCATCCACCCGTCTGGAGTACAACAGAATCCGCTCGCGAGCCGCAACCCTGTCGGCAGCCCAGTCCTGTTCAATATAACGCTGCCTTGCGCCACGGGTAATATCCAAAAAAATTCGATAATGCCGGTTAAAAGCATCCAACACGTCTTGTGCGATTGCTTTAACGTCAATGTCTTGCGTTTGATCTGTTTTCAAAAGACCTCACCATTTCACAAAGCCGAACCACCTAAGCCTCCCAATACCTTGAGCGAACGCTACCACAAAATAGGTAGCTGTGATAACCTCCCGAAGCTGACAAATCAACAATCATAGTGATGATTAAATATAGCAATACCTTACATTTAATATAAGCATAAGCTTGCTTGATATAGACTATTGGTTAAACCTGTACGTTTCCAAATATGCCCCTCAGTATAATCTCGGAGATGTTACAGAATGCGCCACTCAGCAACACCTTAGGAACAGGGGCAATAGAACTTACGGCGTATTACCAAGTGTGCTCATTGCTAAATTCACTATCCTGAAGTAGACAGAGACACCACCCTAAAACACATCTAGGAGCATGTACTTAAAATGAGTGTAGAGATTAAAACTCCACAGTTGCCTGAGTCGGTTGCCGACGCACTAGTCGTAAATTGGTTTAAAAAAGCAGGTGAGGCTGTCGAGCAAGATGAGCCCCTTGTGGAAATTGAAACAGACAAAGTCGTTCTGGAAGTACCCGCACCAGCCAGCGGCATTCTCGAAACCATTGTAGAGGCGGAGGATGCTACAGTTGTCAGTGATCAGCTACTGGGAACCATCAAAGAAGGTGCAACTGCGCCAGCACCGGCGGAGGAGACCGCACCTGCTCCAGCAACAGAAGCAGCATCAGCTCCAGCCGCTGCGGGTGGACAGACTGCACCAGCGGTTCGCAAGGCACTGGATGAAAAAGGTTTATCTGCCAGCGATGTTACCGGTTCAGGTAAAAACGGTCGTATCCTAAAAGAAGACGTTGCGGCGGCAGGTGGCAAAGCACCGGCGGCAAGCGCAGCGGCTCCCGCTTCGGCACCAGTACCGACTGGCGCACGTGTTGAGGAGCGTGTTCCGATGACACGTTTACGCAAGCGTATCGCTGAGCGCCTGCACGAAGCCACTCAGAGCACCGCAATGCTCACGACCTTCAATGAAGTCAATATGCAGCCATTGATGGAAATGCGCAGCAAATATAAAGAGCAGTTTGAGAAGACACATAACGCGCGCTTGGGCTTTATGTCGCTATTCGTTAAGGCCGCCAGCATTGCCCTACAGCGTTTCCCTGAAGTCAATGCTTCTATTGATGGTGATGACATTGTGTATCACAGCTATTGTGATATCGGTATCGCGGTTTCCGCACCACGTGGCTTGGTGGTTCCTATCCTGCGTAATACTGAGAAAATGTCGATGGCCAATGTCGAGTCAACCATTGTTGACTATGCAGTGAAGGCGCGTGACAACAAGTTGGAGATGGAGGATCTAACCGGCGGTACATTCACCATTACCAATGGCGGAACATTCGGCTCGTTGCTATCCACGCCGATTCTTAACCCACCACAAAGCGCCATTTTGGGTATGCACAATATCGTGAAGCGCGTGGTTGTGGAAAATGACGAAATGGTTATTCGTCCAATGATGTATGTGGCGTTGTCTTACGATCACAGAATCATTGATGGACAAAGTGCCGTGTTGTTCCTGAAGACCATCAAAGAGTTGGTTGAAGATCCTAACCGCATCCTACTGGAAGTTTAAGGTACACAGAAATGTCTGATAACTATGATGTAATTGTTATTGGCGGCGGACCTGGTGGCTATGTAGCCGCCATCCGCTGTGCACAACTGGGCTTAAAAACAGCCTGTGTCGAAAAATGGATCAACAAAGAGGGTAAGCCCGCTCTGGGGGGTACTTGTCTGAATGTTGGCTGCATTCCCTCAAAAGCATTGCTGGAAAGCTCTGAGAAATATGAAGAAGTCAGCCACCACCTGGACGTTCACGGCATCAATGTTGGCAGTGTCGCTCTTGATGTCAGCAAGATGATTGAGCGCAAGGACAAGATTGTCAGTGGCCTTACCGGCGGTATCGCTCAGCTGTTTCAAGCAAACAAAATCGACTGGCTGCAAGGTCATGGCAAGCTGCTAGCTGATAAAAAAGTCAGCGTGACGACTCATGATGGGATTGAGTCCGTTCATCAGGCCCAGCATGTCATTATTGCTACCGGCTCTGATCCAATTAACATTCCTTCCGCACCGCTCACTGATGACCGCATTGTGGATAATGAAGGCGCACTGAACTGGGAAACCGTTCCCAAGCGTTTAGGGGTAATCGGCGCGGGAGTGATTGGCTTGGAGATGGGCAGCGTGTGGCGTCGCTTGGGTGCTGAGGTTGTCATTCTTGAAGCGATGGATACTTTCCTTGGCTCAGTAGATCAACAGATTGCCAAACACGCGCACAAAGCATTCACAAAACAAGGCCTGGATATCAAGCTGGGCGCACGCCTGAATAATACAGTGGTTGGGGAGAACGAACTGACACTGGAATACAGCGATAAAGATGGCGATCAAACAGTAACGGTTGACCGCTTGATTGTTGCGGTTGGTCGTCGTCCAAATACCCACAACATTGTTGATGAGGCGGTTGGCCTTGCGTTGGATGAGCGTGGTCGGGTTCAGGTGAACGATTATCTTGAAACCAATATTCCCGGCGTGTATGCCATTGGTGATGTTGTGCGTGGCCCAATGCTGGCACATAAAGCCGAGGAGGAAGGTGTTGTCACCGCTGAGCGCATTGCTGGTCAGGCAAGCAAAATGCACTACGATGCCATCCCTTGGGTTATCTATACCAATCCTGAAATTGCATGGTGCGGCAAGACTGAAGAACAGCTTAAAGAAGAAGGCGTTGCCTATAAATCAGGTAGCTTCTCGTTTGCCGCCAATGGTCGTGCAAAGGCGATGGAGCAGGCCGATGGCATGGTCAAGATTTTAGCAGATGAGGCAACCGACCGTATTCTGGGGATGCACTTCGTCGGCCCGATGGCTTCTGAGCTGGTCGGACAAGGTGTGATTGCAATGGAAAGCCAGAATACTGCTGAAGACTTGGCACGCACTATATTTGCCCACCCTTCCCTGTCTGAATGTATCCATGAGGCAGCATTTGCCGTGGGTGGGCGCGCAATTCATGGCGTTAATCGTCGCCGGAAGTAACCGGCAGTTATATAGGATCTCCTAGATTTAAGGAAACTCGAATGAATTTACACGAATATCAAGCTAAAGCGTTGTTCCGTGAGTACGGCATTCCAACTCCGGTTGGTTATATCGGTAAGACGGTTGAGGAAGTTAAGGCGGCGGCTGAAAAAATTAGCACACCTAAAAAAGTGGTTAAGGCACAGGTTCATGCAGGTGGCCGTGGTAAAGCCGGTGGCGTTAAGCTGTTTGACAGTGCGGATGAGGCGGCTGAATTTGCAGGCAGCTTGTTGGGTACTAACCTGGTGACTTTCCAGACCGATGCAAAGGGTCAGCCAGTAAATACCATTTATGTGGAAGAAACCAGCGACATTGCTCGTGAGTTATACCTAAGTGCAGTTCTGGATCGCTCTTCGCGGCGCATTGTAATCATGGCATCAACCGAAGGTGGCATGGATATTGAGGAAGTGGCAGCCAAGACACCAGAGAAGATTCTGACTGCCACCGTTGATCCGATAGTTGGTGTAATGCCTTACCAGTGCCGTGACATCGCCTTCGCAATGGGGCTTGAAGGTGCTCAGATTAAGCAGTTTTCTAAAATCCTCATCGGCATGGGCAAGCTGTTCAAAGAAAAAGATTTGTCTATGGTTGAGGTGAACCCGCTGGTCGTGACTGAACAGGGTGACCTGCTGTGTCTGGACGGTAAGATCGGCGTTGATGGCAGCGCCTTGTATCGCCACCCTGATCTGGAGGCACTGCGCGATATGTCTCAGGAAGATGCTCGTGAGGCGCGTGCTGAAGAATGGGAATTAAACTATGTTGCCTTGGATGGCAATATCGGTTGTATGGTAAATGGTGCGGGTCTTGCCATGGCAACGATGGATATCATCAAGTTGCAAGGTGGTGATCCGGCAAACTTCCTTGATGTAGGTGGTACCGCAACGGCTGAGCGTGTGGCTGAAGCGCTAAAAATCATTCTGTCTGATGACAAGGTTGAAGGTATTTTGGTGAATATCTTTGGTGGAATCGTCCGTTGTGACTTGATCGCTGAGGGTATTATCGCAGCGGTTAAAGAAGTGAACATTCAGGTTCCTTTGGTCGTGCGTTTGCAAGGTAACCATGCCGAAGAAGGGGCGGCATTGCTGGAAGCAAGTGGTCTTGACCTAATCAGTAAAAATGATCTAACAGAAGCTGCAAACGCGATTGTTGCTGCGGTAGGAGAAAAGTAATGAGTGTTTTAGTCAATAAAGATACTAAAGTCATCTGCCAGGGATTCACTGGCAAGCAAGGTACTTTCCACTCTCAGCAAGCGATTGAATACGGTACGCAAATGGTAGGTGGTGTGACGCCAGGCAAAGGCGGTGAGACTCACCTAGACCTCCCCGTGTTCAACACTGCGCGTGAAGCGGTTGAAGCAACTGGCGCCAATGCAAGTGTCATCTACGTGCCAGCTCCATTCTGTAAGGACTCCATTATCGAGGCCGCCGAGTCTGGTGTTGAGCTGGTTGTGTGTATTACAGAAGGTATTCCCGCCTTGGATATGCTGGATGCAAAGATGATCGTCGATAGCCTTGGTGTACGTCTGATCGGTCCGAACTGCCCAGGAATCATTACACCTGATGAGTGTAAAATCGGCATCATGCCGGGGGCTATGCACAAAGCGGGTAAAGTGGGCGTAGTGTCCCGCTCCGGTACCTTGACTTATGAGTGTGTCAAACAGACTTCTGATCTTGGCTTCGGTCAAAGTACCTGTATCGGCATTGGTGGTGACCCTATTCCGGGCACTAACTTCATTGATGCGCTGACTTTATTCGAGAACGATCCACAAACTGAAGCCATTTTAATGGTTGGTGAGATCGGTGGTAGCGCGGAAGAAGAAGCGGCTGAGTTCATCAAGAGCAATGTCACAAAACCGGTGATTGCCTACATCGCTGGTGTTACAGCACCTCCGGGAAAGCGTATGGGACATGCCGGCGCAATCATTGCTGGTGGTAAAGGTACCGCTGACGACAAGTTTGCTGCACTGGAGGCTGCGGGTGTTTACACGGTTCGCTCCCCTGCACAACTTGGCCAAGGCGTTAAAGCGCACACTGGCTGGTAGGCGCTGTGTTCTCAGCGCGAGCTGACTAGAGAGTCACAAAATCCCGCAATCTGATTTTACTCCTGTTGAGTATCAGGTTGCGGTTCTGGTTTATGGGCTTCGAGCAGACGCTACATCACATTAAAGATCGGAGAGGCTTTATGTTAGAGAATTACAGAAAACACGTTGAGGAGCGGGCTGAGCTTAGCATCGTTCCCAAAGCGCTTGACCCTGCTCAAACGGCTGAGCTGGTGGCATTGCTGAAAAACCCACCTGCTGGTGAGGAGGAGACGATACTGGATCTGATCACTCATCGTGTTCCTGCGGGCGTGGATGAAGCAGCTTATGTGAAAGCCGCGTTTTTGGCAGATATTACCAAAGGTGAAGCAAGTTCCCCGTTAATCGACCGATTACACGCCACCAAACTGCTTGGTACTATGTTGGGTGGCTATAATGTCCAGCCACTGATTGATTGCTTGGATGACGACGATCTGGCTGCCGAGGCCGCCGCCGCATTATCCCACACCTTGTTAGTATTTGATGCCTTCCACGACATTAAAGAAAAAGCCGATGCCGGAAACCAATACGCAAAACAGGTCATACAGTCGTGGGCAGACGGTGAATGGTTCACATCAAAACCAAAGCTTGCGGAAAAGATCACACTAAAAGTTTTCATGGTACCCGGCGAAACCAACACAGATGACCTGTCCCCTGCCCCTGATGCCTGGTCTCGTCCTGATATTCCTTTACATGCGCGAGCAATGCTGAAAATGGAACGTGAAGGCATTGTACCGGATGAACCGGGAAAAGTAGGCCCGATCAAGCTTATCGCCGAAATGGAAGAAGATGGCATACCGTTGGTTTATGTGGGCGATGTGGTCGGTACGGGCTCTTCGCGCAAGTCTGCGGCGAACTCAGTGATGTGGTATATCGGCGACGACATTCCTTTCATCCCCAATAAGCGTGATGGTGGCTTCTGCTTTGGTGGAAAAATTGCGCCAATTTTCTTCAACACCCTGGAAGATGGCGGTGCGTTACCACTGGAAATGGATGTTTCGAAGATGGAAATGGGTGATTTAATTGACCTGTTCCCATACGAAGGTGTAGTGAAGCGCAGTGGAACTGACGAAGTAATTGCTGAATTTGAGCTAAAAACGCCGGTGCTAATGGATGAGGTGCAGGCCGGTGGTCGTATTCCATTGATCATTGGCCGTGGCTTGACTGCACGTGCACGCGAAGCATTGGGTCTCCCCCCTTCTGACTTATTCTTGAAACCAATTGATCCGACAGATACCGGCAAAGGTTACACATTAGCCCAGAAGATGGTGGGTAAGGCCTGCGGCGTTAAGGGGGTTCGCCCCGGTATGTATTGCGAGCCTAAGATGACGACAGTAGGCTCTCAGGATACCACCGGCCCGATGACACGCGACGAGCTCAAAGACTTGGCTTGTCTGGGCTTCTCCGCAGACTTGACCATGCAATCTTTTTGCCACACTGCGGCTTACCCAAAACCGGTTGATGTCAAAACCCACCACAGCCTGCCAGACTTTATTATGAATCGTGGTGGCGTATCTTTGCGTCCGGGTGATGGTGTTATCCATTCATGGCTGAACCGTATGCTACTGCCGGATACCGTTGGTACTGGCGGTGATTCCCACACTCGCTTCCCTCTGGGTATTTCGTTTCCGGCAGGTTCTGGTCTGGTTGCTTTCGCCGCTGCAACCGGTGTCATGCCGCTGGATATGCCGGAGTCGGTGCTGGTTCGTTTCTCTGGTGAATTACAACCCGGCATCACTTTGCGCGATCTGGTCAATGCGATTCCTTACGCCGCCATTCAAGAAGGCTTGTTGACGGTAGAGAAGGAAGGAAAGAAAAATATCTTCTCTGGCCGTATTCTTGAAATTGAAGGATTGCCACAGCTAAAGGTTGAGCAGGCGTTTGAACTCTCCGATGCTTCTGCCGAGCGTTCCGCATCGGGTTGTACTATAAAGCTGGATAAAGAACCGATCATTGAGTATCTGCAATCCAACATCGTTATGCTGCGATGGATGATTGCTTCAGGCTACGGTGATGTCCGCACCATTGAGCGCCGTATCAAGGCGATGCAGGAGTGGGTTGCTAATCCTGAGCTGCTGGAGGCCGACAAGGATGCCGAATATGCCGCAGTCATTGACATTGATCTGAATGACATTAAGGAACCAATCCTTGCCTGTCCAAATGACCCTGATGATGTCAAGCTGTTATCGGAGGTTGCGGGCACACATATTGATGAGGTATTTCTCGGCTCTTGCATGACGAACATTGGCCACTTCCGTGCCTCAGGTAAGCTGCTGGAGAAATTAAGTGGCTCTGTACCGACCCGCCTGTGGATTGCACCGCCTACCAAGATGGATGAAGCCCAACTGGTGGAGGAAGGGTATTATGGTATCTTCGGTCGTGTAGGCGCCAGAACAGAAATGCCCGGTTGCTCACTCTGCATGGGCAATCAGGCGCGGGTTGCGGCGAAGAGTACGGTGGTGTCGACCTCCACCCGTAACTTCCCCAACCGTCTGGGTGATGGTGCTTTTGTGTACCTATCATCCGCAGAACTTGCCGCAGTTGCGTCGATTCTTGGTCGTATCCCAACGGTTGAAGAATATATGGCGTATGCAGCAGATCTCGACACCATGGCAGATGATGTTTACCGCTATCTCAATTTCAATGAGATTGAGAGCTATCAGGATGCAGCAGAGACTGTTATTCCGATTCAGGCAGTTTAAACACTTTAACCTACACAACGCCCCGCCCGGCCCAAGCGGGGCGTTTTTATTTAACCACAGGACTTTGGAAACGATGACAACAATTAACGTCTCTAAGTACGGCATTGAGCAAGTAAGCGAAATAGTCTACAACCCCTCTTACGACACTCTGTATCAGGAAGAAACTCGTGATGATCTGACAGGTTATGAACGCGGAATCCAAACGGATACCGGTGCGATTAACGTAAAGACCGGCATTTTTACTGGCCGCTCGCCAAAGGACAAATACATTGTCCGCGATAACATGACCAAAGATACCATCTGGTGGTCTGATCAGGGTAAGAACGACAATAAGCCCATGTCCCCCGAAGTGTTTGAAGACCTACAGCGACTGGTTGCCAAGCAATTATCTGGAAAAAGACTGTTTGTCATTGATGCCTTCTGTGGCGCAAATGAAAGCTCCCGCCTGAATGTACGCTTTATTACTGAAGTCGCCTGGCAAGCGCATTTTGTTAAAAACATGTTTATCCGTCCCTCTGAGGAAGAGCTTGAAGGCTTTGAACCAGATTTTGTTGTGATGAACGGTGCCAAGGTCACTAACCCAAATTGGGAACGACAGGGACTAAACTCCGAGAATTTCGTTGCCTTCAACCTAACCAAAGGCGTACAACTTATCGGTGGCACCTGGTACGGCGGTGAGATGAAGAAGGGTTTGTTCTCAATGATGAACTACTTCCTGCCACTGAAAGGCATTGCCTCTATGCACTGCTCTGCCAATATGGGCAAGGAAGGCGACACCGCTATTTTCTTCGGCCTGTCCGGAACGGGTAAAACAACATTGTCAACCGATTCTAAACGTGCCCTGATCGGCGATGACGAGCACGGTTGGGATGATGACGGTGTGTTCAATTTTGAAGGCGGCTGCTACGCCAAAACTATCAACCTCAATGCTGAGGCTGAACCTGAGATCCACAAAGCGATTCGCCGGAATGCCTTACTTGAAAACGTCACCGTCCGCGCAGATTCCTCCATTGACTTTGATGACAGCTCGGTCACAGAAAATACACGTGTTTCTTACCCGATTGAGCATATTGAGAATATCGTACGTCCATATTCACGCGGCGGCGCAGCTCAGAAAGTTATCTTCCTGTCTGCGGATGCGTTTGGTGTATTGCCGCCTGTTTCAAAACTAACACCGGAGCAAACCCAATATCACTTTTTATCTGGCTTCACCGCTAAATTAGCTGGCACAGAGCGCGATGTTGACAAGCCTACGCCGACATTTTCAGCATGTTTCGGCGCAGCTTTTCTCAGTCTCCACCCAACAAAGTATGCAGAAACGCTGGTCAAACGCATGCAAGATGCTGGCGCAACTGCTTATTTGGTAAATACTGGATGGAATGGAGCCAACAGTCGTATCTCCATTAAGGATACCCGTGGCATTATCAATGCAATTTTGGACGGCAGTATTGAAGAAGCAGAATGTAAAACCATTCCTTACTTCAACCTTGCCGTACCCATGGCACTTCCCGGTGTAGATAGCGGTATCCTAGATCCGCGTGATACTTACAAAGATGCAGAAGAATGGAATAGACGCGCTCACAATCTGGCAAAGTTGTTCATTACTAACTTTGTGAAGTACACCGATACCCCTGCTGGTGAAGCCTTGCTAAGTGCAGGCCCACAGCTTTAAACAGACATCATTTATCATCAACATGACTGCATGATGTTCCGGCACAAAAAAACCGCTTTCACCAGCGGTTTTTTTGTCAGTATCCTTTTTTACTTCATCACGCCTTAACCAACTTATGCATCCCTATCCCGCAACTCACGACGAAGTATCTTACCCACATTACTCTTGGGCAGCTCATCCGTAATAATAATCTGCTTGGGCCGCTTGTAGCCGGTCAACTCATGATGTAAGTAATCCTTTAGCTCTTTTTTTGTCAAACCTTCATCACTCGGTACAACAAACAACTTCACCGCTTCGCCAGATTTTTCATCTGGCACACCGACAACACCTGCTTCCAGCACCTTAGCATGGCTCGCTGCCACATCTTCAATCTCATTCGGATACACATTAAAGCCAGAAACAATAATCATATCCTTCAAGCGATCCACGATCCTGACAAAGCCTTGTTCATCAATCTCGGCCACATCACCTGTTCTTAACCAGCCATCAGCATCCAATACATTGGCAGTCTCATCAGGGCGATTCCAGTAGCCCTTCATGACCTGAGGCCCTCTCACGCACAACTCACCCGGTTCATTCAGGCCAAGCTCCACGCCTTCAGCGTCACGGATACAGACCTCTGTTGAGGGCAGTGGCAAACCAATCGCCCCATTAAACTCTTTCAGGTCAACAGGGTTAATACATACGGCTGGTGAACTCTCCGTCAGGCCATACGCTTCAACCAAAGTACAGCCAGTAATACGCTTCCATTCTTCGGCAACATAACGCTGAACCGCCATACCACCGCCCAGTGACAATCGCAGATTCGAGAAATCCAGTGACTCAAAGCCCGACGTGTGGATCAGTCCATTAAACAAGGTATTAACACCCGTAATGGAAGAAAAGCGTCGCCCCTTGAGCGTTTTTACAAAACCTTTCATATCGCGGGGGTTGGTAATTAGCAAGCTGTTTGCACCCAACTTCATGCTAAACAGGGCATTAGCCGTCAAGGCAAAGATGTGATACAGCGGCAAGGCTGTAATGGATAACTCCTGCCCTTCATGTAACTCACTCGCTGCCCAAGTATGTGCCTGTAGCAAGTTGGCAAGCATATTGCGGTGCGTCAGTGCTGCTCCTTTAGCAACACCCGTCGTTCCACCCGTATATTGTAGGAATGCTATATCCTCGTGACCCACTTCGGCTTCCTGAAAGGGATATTTATCACCTTCGGCCAAAACTGTTTTAAGCTTAACCGCAGTGGGCAAATTAAACTTCGGCACCATTCTTTTTATATATTTGACGACGATGTTCACCAATAGTGATTTTGGGAAATCAAGAAAATCAGCAAGTTGTGTAGTAATAACAGTCTTTACCGGTGTGTGATCAATCACATCCGACAAGGTGTGGGCAAAATTTTCCAGAATAATGATTGCCTTCGCGCCAGAATCCTTTAACTGATGCTCCAACTCACGATCAGTGTACAAAGGATTTGTATTGACAACGATCAAGCCTGCACGTAGGGCACCGAACAAAGCCACTGGATATTGCAGCAAGTTCGGTAGCATAATCGCAATCCGATCACCCTTTTTCATGCCTGCTACATGCGTCAGATAGGAAGCAAACTGCGTGGCTAGCCGATCAAGTTCCTGATAAGTAATTTGCTTACCCATGTTCTCGTAGGCAGGCCTATCACCGAACTTGCCAACACTTTTAGCCACTAAATCGTTCAGTGATGAGTAACTACTCAGATCAATTTCAGGGTCTACACCTTGCGGATAACTTGATAGCCAGATTTTTTCCACGTCTACTCCTCAATGCAATACTTCGGACAAACCGTCACCGTAGTTTATTATTATTTTCTAATCTCCACGATGAACCGATGGTAAATTCAATTTACTTATACGTCAATCAATTACCCTTGCTGCAAACTGCCCCCCGAATTACCGCAAACAAAAAGTAACCACTCCACTCATTCAGCAGGCCGGTAGACTTTAACATTGTGATACCCCAGTTCATGCAAATAGGCTGCATGTAGTTGACTCATAACGCCTTTATCACAGTAGAGTAGATATTCTTTGCCCTTGTCCAGTGTTTCAAATCGCTTATTTAACTGATGAAACGGAATATGTAAATTAGCCATTTCCAGCGGTGACTCTGTTGCCCGAATATCAATTAGTGTCTGTCCATTAAGCTCTGCCACACAGCCCACCTGTGGTTTCTCATTAACTTCTTGGATAATGTTGGCCATCGACACTTTATGCATACTCTCCAGTGCCGCATGAAACCAACTATCTCCTAAGGCTTCTTCTGCTTGTTTTACTTCAGAGAATCGGGCCGCAACGGTTGGTTTTTTTGAGATAACGCCGCAGTACTCAACCATATTTTTTGCAAATATCGCACTGCCAATGTCTTCCGCAATGTTGATAATGTCCGTCTTATCCATCGCAATCAGTGGTCGCAGCACCAAGTGATCCGTACCCTCATTGATGACTGATAAATTTGCCAAGGTCTGACTGGACACTTGCGCCAGACTCTCCCCTGTCACCAAGGTACTTACTCTGGCTTTACTAGCGACCACATCCGCCACACGCATCATGGCACGCTTGAGCAATACGCCATTCAGCGAAGGGTTGGGTAATGCCATTAAATCAGCCACAAAGTGCTCCAATGACACATTGTAAAAATACGCACTGTGGCTACATCCGAATTTTTGCCAAAGGTATAAAGCCGCTTGCTGCGCACCCAGCGAATGAGCGGGGCCACCGAGATTAAAAAACAAATAATTCACCCGGCAGCCACGGCGCATCATTTGGTAACTGGCAACGGAGGAATCAAAACCACCGGAAATCAGGCTCAACACCGACCCCTGCGTACCAATGGGGTATCCGCCCAAGCCCAAAACCTTGTCACGAATGAAATAGACTTTATCCCGAAGTATCTCGATTGAGACCGTAATATCCGGCTGCTTCAGCTTAACGTGGCTATCCTGGCTGTTGGCCAGCAGTACCGCACCCAATTTGCGTTCCACATCCAATGATGAAAAATCATGCTCACCAACCCGATGACAACGCACCACAAAGCTCTTGCCAGAAATTTTATCTACGTAATAACCAACAACCTTTTCAGCAAGGAATGCAATGGCATCTTTTTCTGGCAGCGATGCACTTTCCACTGTCAGGATGCTATGAATGCCGGGAACATCACCCAATCGCCGTTGACAGCTTGTCGATAACTCCGCCGTACAATCAATTTCCAGACGATTTGAGTGCGCACGAACGCGAACTTTGGGATCAATGGCGCGAAGTACCTGACGCACATTTTTAGAAAGCTGATTCAAATGCCAAGCACGAACTGAGCGGCTTTTGATAAAACTTTCGGAAGCGACTTTGACGATAAAACGCATACGGTGATGTCCTGATACTGAGCGAGGTCTTAAGTGGTGCGGAGTATATCACCGAGCTTTATGCGCGACAAAAGATCATTGCTTGGTGTGGGAGGTAAAACAGTTAATGCATCTATTACTAAATTATTGTTTTACAAAGAATTATGGCGTATTTTTTCTACCGTATTGTTACGCTGAGCAAAGCGTTATTCCTTTAAAACACTTTGTACATCCTTAGCTTGTACGTTACGATGTACGAAATACAGATATGGAATGTGCAATGCAAAGGTTAAGAATAGATCAAGATATTAAGCCTCTCTCGGAAGTTCGAACCGGGATTGCGTCATTTATAAAACAAGTTCATGACACCAAAAGACCTGTTGTTATTACCCAACACGGAAAAGGGGTCGCAGTCCTTTTGGATGTCAACGAATATGAATCAATGCAAGAAAGAATAGAGCTTTTAACAGACATACAAACGTCGATCAACCAGATAGACAATGGAGAGGGCGTTGGACACGATGAAGCAAAAGAAATGGTGATGCAACGGATTTCTCAATGAAAATAATCTGGTCTCCTTTGGCTGTCGATAGAGTAGCCGAAATTGCAAATTACATCGCGACAGATAAACCAACCGCCGCTGAAAAATGGGTAGACGGGGTATTTTCAAAAGCTGAAAACTTAACATCGTTTCCCAAATCAGGAAGAATTGTTCCCGAATTAAATAAAGCTCAATATCGAGAAATTATCTATGGAAATTACAGAATAGTGTATCGGATTGAAGAAGAACAAATATCCATTCTGACCGTTCGTCACGGCAAACAATTGCTGCCAATTGAAGAAATCTTGACATAAACAAGGTAGGCAGCAAGTAAGTAACCCTTCACGGGGTTGTATTTAGAACATAGGGCGGTGCGGTGGGTTAAACCATCAAAAGGCGATGACTGGCTGGGACCAACACCCTGCATGCAACTCCACGCAGGATGCTTTGCCGAAGCAACGAATCAAGAAACCCCAGCCTGATTCTTGGCTGCACGCACCGTGTTATACATCAGACAGGCAATCGTCATTGGCCCCACGCCACCCGGCACCGGCGTAATTGCACCAGCAACATCTTTGGCAGCATCAAAATCCACATCACCCACCAAACGATTTTTACCCAACGCTTCATCGTAAATACGGTTAATCCCCACATCAATCACTGTGGCCCCAGGTTTTATCCATTCACCCTGGATAAAGTGAGGAATACCAACGGCCGCGACCAAAATATCCGCCCCCTGACACACAGATGGCAAGTCTTTGGTGCGTGAATGCGCGATAGTCACAGTACAGTTTTGCTGTAATAACAACGCGGCCATTGGCTTGCCAACGATATTTGAGCGGCCAACCACCACGGCATTCATGCCGCTTAAATCACCCAGCTCGTCCTGTAACAACATCAAGGAACCCAGCGGCGTACAGGGCACCAGATTATTCTGACCGACGGATAAAGCCCCCACATTACTAATATGGAAGCCATCTACATCTTTATCGGGATTAATGGCATTGATGACTGAATCACTGTTGATCTGTTTCGGTAAGGGCAGCTGCACCAAAATACCGTGCACCTCAGTATCATTGTTCAGTGTATCAATCAGGGACAGCAGTTCTTCTTCGGTTGTTGAAGCGTCCAGATGGTGCGAGCGTGAGTCAATACCTAATTGTGCGCAACGCTTCACTTTGGCACCGACATACGTCGCACTTGCCGGGTCTTCGCCCACCAGCACGACAGCAATACAGGGGGATAACTGCTTATCTTGTTTCAATGAGACGATTTCATCGGCCAATGTCTCGCAAAGACGGTCAGCAAATGCTTTTCCATCAATTAATTTGCTCATGGACTCTCTCCAACAGGGTATTTAAAAAATAGTTGAGCAATGATGATGACACGCTTGATCGGTGTCAATGCAATTAAGCGGGACGCTAGCGTTAAATGTGCTGATGAGTCGCAGACTATTACGGAAATTGTTATGCCCCAAGCCGCGTCATCTACCCTCGCCCATCGTCTGATAGAATCCCTGCAACACGCTGCTGAAACCACGCATCCTGAGCAGATTCATCTACTGGAAACACACATTTCTCAGATCATCCTGACAGGCGAGATTGCTTATAAGATCAAAAAGCCTGTCAACCTGGGATTTCTCGACTTTCGTACCTTGCAACAACGCAAATATTATTGTGAGGAGGAGCTGCGCCTTAATGCGCGTTTGGCGAAAGCACTCTATCTAGGGATTGTTACCATTAATGGTACGCCGGAAAAGCCCGTTATCAATGGTGAGGGGCCGGTCATTGAATACGCCATTCGTATGCGGCAATTTCCGCAGTCTGCACAACTGGATAACCGGCTGCAACAGGGCCTGTTGACCACTGAAAACATGGAAGCCTTGGGCGATATGCTGGCAGCGTTTCATCAGTCACTCCCCGCTGCAAACCATGAAATTGAATATGGTGATACAGCACATATCCTAAAAAATGTTGACGACAATCTAACGGTACTTGCGGGCTATTTTTACGATGACGCACACAATACAAGCAAGCCGAACGGCGGCCTATCAGCTGAACAGCAAGCCTTGGCGCGCATCACGGACTGGGTAGAAACACAAAATGCTGCGCTAGAAGAAACCTTTATCCAGCGCAGACGTGATGGCTTTACCCGTGAGTGTCATGGCGACCTGCACTTGAAAAATTTGATCTGGCTGGATGAGCAGCCCATTGCATTTGACTGTCTGGAGTTTGATGAGTCACTGCGCTGGATCGATGTGATGTGCGAAGTCGGTTTTTTGGTCATGGACTTAATGAGTCACCAGCAAAACACCCTCGCCTATGCATTTCTGAATCAATACCTGCAACACACCGGCGATTACGCTGGTCTGACCGTGCTGCCCTATTACATCAGCTATCGCGCAATGGTTCGAGCCAAGGTTGATACCCTACGCCACCAGCAAGCAGGTATCAGCCCACAGGAACTTAAAGTGGCGGATAGCGAACTACACAGTTATCTGGACTTGGCACTACACATCAGTGAGCCAAGACAACCGATGTTGATTATCACACGGGGTATGTCCGCTTCCGGCAAAAGTACCATCAGCAAGCCACTGGCTGCGGAATTGGGTGCGATACGCATCCGCTCGGATGTTGAACGGAAACGACTTTATAAGCTGCAAGCTACTGATTCCGCTGCCAATGACATCGGCACGGGTTTATATAGCCAAGCCATCAGCGCCCAAACTTATGACAAGCTATTGAGTCTTACAGAACAGGTTTTATCAGCGGGCTTTCATGTCATTGTGGATGCAGTGTTTATGCACAAGGCGCAGCGCGAACTTTTTCAGAGGCTGGCCGAAACCAAGGGCTACCGCTTTGTCATTCTGGAATTTACTGCAAGCCCCGACACCTTGCGTGAGCGGATTGTTCACCGGGAAACAGGCGCATCGGATGCAGACTTACCCGTATTGGAACACCAGTTAAAACAGTGGCAAACGTTGGATAACGAGGAGCGCAAGCACCAGTTTGTGGTCAACACGGAAAGCCGCGCCGTACCACAAACACTGGCAAATCAACTGAGGCGACACCACCTTGTAACAGACACGCCGTCTGCTCCCTAGCTCGGCGGGGGCAGTAAATACCTCGCCCAAACGCTGAATCACCTACCTATGCTTTGGCGGGTAGCGGTACAGCCAGCACATCGCAACGCGCATGTGAGGATACATAATTAGTCGTTGAGCCAACAAACGAGCCAATTCCCCGACGGCTACGCGTACCCAGCACGATCAAATCCACATTTTGCGCCTGTGCGTAGGACACGATACTGGCCATCGGCGATCCCAAAATCACCTGACCCTGCTCCTTCGGAACACCCAACTCCTCCAGCAAAGCATTCAGCTGCCTTTTGCCACTATCCACCAATGATTCCTGCAGCTCGGCAACATTTCCCGCAGCAACCCCCATGCCTAATGGCTGGTAGTAATAATCATTCAGCACCGCTTCATTCACGACATGCAACACCCGCAGATCCGCAGAAAAGTGGTCTGCAATTGACTTGGCACGGTGCGCAGCATAACGCGCGTTCCTGGAAAAATCCACGGACACCAGCACACGCTTGTAATCCGTATCCTCAGCTTCTTCCAACATGGCTTTCAATAGCTGCTCACTGCGAAGCCAGTCCCACGCTTCATGCGCATTTTCTCTATCGAAATACTTCACTTCGCCATCAACAAACGGCTTGCCTAAATTAACCGCCCAACGCTCCCAGAGTTTATCCCCTACGATGGCAATTTTTTCAAACTGATCTTGATGACTCAGGCCAAATTCAACATCTTCTTTCAGCACACCCAGCTCTGCGCCATCAAACTCATCCAACTCAATCAATAGGGAAATTTTTCCATAACGCTTGATAAGACCTTCCAATTCGGGCAGAAAGTTGTGATATTCCTCATGGGTCAAACGCCCAGACACACGAATAGCAAAGATATTATCTTCTCTAACGGGGATAAACTGAAACATTTGTCTACTCCTTAAATTATTGAGTGAGGCTGCCACTGACTCCGCCACGATACCCTGTGCGTCATCACACACATTTGAACTGGCCCCATCTGCGATCTACTTCTGATAGTCCTCCACCGGAATACTTTCCAGTGGCTTGCCACCTTTAAGTGGGGGCGAATTACATTCTAAAAATACCCGAAGTTTACAAGACTGGCACTTCTCATGATCCAACGCAACGGTCGTAATTTTATTAATCGCTTCTTTCTTCCCCTCAAAGAAAAACCGCGCACCAATGTGTTCATCAAAATGACCACGATGAATAAAGTTATTCACTTTTGGCTTTAGCTCCGCAAAATATAGCCCGCCGCCCTTTTGTTGTAAACGGTCAGACTCCTGCTCAATCATCTCCGCGCCTGTCATATCAATAAAATTCACGGCCGTGCCAATCACCAGAATATGCTTAATGCCCTGTTTTTCACTAATGTAATGCAGACGGTTTTGAATATGATTCGCAGAGCCAAAATAAATCGACATATCAATGCGGATAATTTTTAGTTGTGGGCACTCTTTCAAATTGTTCCGGCGGGACTCTTTGATCAGTGTGGCCTTGCCTGTTTCAGGGTCATAATCCGATGCTAGGCTGATGACATCGGGAATAGAGGTTCGGGCCAAAAAAATCACCAGCGATAGCAGCACGCCCAGATAAATTGCAAACTCCAGCTCCAGAAATAGCGTAGCAAAAAAGGTGGTTAATAAAATGCTGCTTTCTGAACGACTGGTGGTAAAAATTTTGTGGATGGTTTCCCAATTTACCAAGCTGTACGCCACCAGTAAAATGATCCCCCCCATTGCGGCAGTTGGCAGGTAACGGGTTATCGGTGCAATCAGCAAAATAATTGCGGCCAAAATCACTGCGGCAAAGATGGCCGATAATGGCGTTTTCGCACCTGAGGCATAATTTACGCCAGAGCGGGTAAACGAGCCGGAGCCAGCGTAACTGGAGAAAAAGCTACCCACCACATTCGACATACCCTGCCCGAAAAATTCCTGATTGCCATCAATGCGTTGGTGTGATTTTGAAGCAATCGCACGACTAATCGACACCGCCTCAATTAACCCCAATAAGGCCACAGCAAAGGCTTGTGGTGCCAAGGCTTTCATGCTCTGAAAGGAAAAATCAGGTGATGATAGTGGCGGTAAATGAGCCGGAATCTCTGCCACAAACTCAATCCCCACCAGTTCGCCGCCCATTGCTAGTGCAGTCAGGCCACCAACAACCAGCGCAATCAACATATTGGGAAGTTTTGGTATAAAACGCTTAATCAAAATAGCCGTGAATAAAGTCACCATACTAACCGCAAAAATAGCCCAGTTAATCGATGGCAACTGATGGAAAATATCAAACCATGTATGCAGAAAAGATTCTCCGCGCGGAACATCCACACCCAACACGTACTTCATCTGACTACTGGCAATCAGAATGGCCGCCCCTGCTGTAAACCCAACCACTACTGTGTGCGAAACAAAGTTTACCAGAACCCCCAAACGCGCCACCGCAAACGCCAACTGATAGACACCGGCCAAAAACGTAATGGTCAGTGCATTTTGAATATAAGCATCACTCCCCGGCTCAACATCACCACCGCTTAGTGCCGCAAAAATAACAATGGAAATTGCCGTCGTCGGCCCTGAAATCAGATGCAATGACGAACCAAACAACGCCGCGATAATGGGTGTTATCATCGCCGTGTATAAGCCGTATTCTGGCGGTAATCCGGCAATGGTCGCGAAGGCAACACCTTGTGGCAAGACAATCACAGCCCCCGTCAGGCCAGCCATAAAATCGGCTTTTAAAGTCTCTTTGGTCACGCCAGGCAGCCAAAACATGAACGGAAATAAAAAGTACAATAAGGAATTCATCGCGATCGTTTAGGGTACAGGTGCTAAAACTCCCCAAGTTTACGCCTGTTTCTTGTAAATAAGTTAATTTCAGACAAGTATTTTTTACTAAAAAGGTCGATTAGGGGCTACGAATAAAGCTTATGACATTTTTGATATAGCTCAATGTCAGAATCATTTCCTCAGCGTACGATCGGTGCCCTTTTACTCATTCGCAGGTAAGTTACATGGATACCACTCAACAGGAAACCGAATCACGCCTGGCGTATATGCCCATTTCATTCTTTTCCATTGTCATGGGCTTGTCGGGGCTAACCATCGCTTGGCATAAAGCACAGCCTGTATTCGGCATGAATCTTGGCTTGATCAATATCATTCTACCCACATTAGTGTCGGCCATCTTCTTAGTATTGGCCTGGAGCTATACCCAAAAGATCATCCGGTTCCCGGAAAAAGTGGCCGGCGAGCTGAAGCATCCGGTAAAACTCAGTTTTTTCCCAACGATTTCCATAAGCATCTTGCTGCTTTCCATCGTTTTCCTGTCAATCAGCCCCGCTATCGGGCGGGTACTCTGGGCAGTAGGTGCCACAGCGCACATTGGCTTCGTCCTTTATATTATCAGCACGTGGATGCACCAAGGCCACTTTCAGGTACAACACATTAATCCGGCCTGGTTCATCCCTGCGGTGGGTAATGTAATCGTGCCCATTGCTGGTGTTCCGCTGGGCTTTGTCGAACTATCATGGTTCTTCTTCAGCATTGGCATACTATTCTGGATTATTTTGATGACGATCGTGTTTTATCGTCTCTTATTCCATGACCCCATCCCGACCCACATGCTGCCAACATTATTTATTTTGATTGCACCGCCTGCGGTCGGATTTGTATCTTATATGCGCCTGACAGGGGAATTGGATTCATTCGCCAGAATTTTGTATTTTTCCGGTCTGTTCCTGACATTACTCCTGTTCTCACAAGCCAAACGCTTCCTGAGATTGCCATTTTTCTTGTCATGGTGGGCCTACTCGTTCCCTGTTGCTGCGATTACTATTGCCAGCATGGTGGTGTTTGAACACACACAAAAAACTGGTTTTATGTGGATCGGCGGTCTGCTCTTAACCTTGCTAACCTGCCTGATCGGGCTATTACTGGTGCGTACCGCAATAGCAATTAAAAATCGGGAAATCTGCACTGACGCACATTAACGGCGACTCAAAACACGTTACAAAAGGCGCATATCCCTAAACAAGGATGCGCCTTTTTTAGTGATTGACGAGATAAATGCCAAGCTTCACACTCGCCCTATTCTCCATCATTGCGAGTGATCACAATTCATGTCACATACCGTCAAACTGTCCCCTCTGATGATTCAGGGCTGCACCTCCGATGCTGGAAAATCGTATCTAGCTGCCGGATTCTGCCGTCTTTATGCCAACCGGGGGATTCGTGTCGCACCATTTAAGGCGCAGAATATGTCGAATAATGCAGGCGTGACACCCGATGGCGGTGAAATTGGCCGCGCACAATTACTCCAGGCACAAGCAGCGAGGCTCAGTCCCAGCGTTCACATGAATCCGGTGTTACTCAAACCGGAAGCCGACTCACTGTCACAAGTCATTTTACTTGGTAAAGCTCAGCCACAACTCAAACAGATTCCTTGGCAAGCCCGTAAAGATTATCTTTGGAAAACGGTCAAAAGCAGCCTACAAAATATGCAGGATGACTATGAATTGCTGATTATCGAAGGTGCAGGCAGTCCCGCTGAAATTAATCTGCGCTCAGGCGATATTGTGAATATGCGCATTGCATTGGCAGCGCAGGCCAAGGTATTACTGGCTTCAGATATTGACCGTGGCGGTTCATTCGCTCACCTGCTGGGCACATGGCATTGCCTTGAAGAAAAAGAGCAACAGTGCATTGCCGGTTTTTTACTAAATAAGTTTCGGGGCGATGCCTCATTGCTGGGTAACGCGATGGAGTGGCTGGCTGGCAAAACTGACATTCCCACACTAGGCATTGTGCCAATGCTGAATTTGCCGCTGCCGACAGAGGATGCGTATTCCCAGGAATCCAGCACTTCGCACTCCGGTATTACACAACAGGATAAGCTCGAAAGTACTGGCACATCCCCTGCCCCCAAAACTGCCATTATTCGCACACCCTATATGTCTAACTTTGATGAGTTTGATGCGCTATTCCATGAGCCGCAAATTAGTGTCAGTTTTGTCGATCAGGTGCATGAATTAACAGACATTGAGGCCGTGATTATTCCCGGCTCCAAGCATGTCAGTGTGGACTTGGAGTTTTTAAAACAGAATGGCTTTGCCGCTCGACTACACCAACTAGCCTCACAAGGCGTACAAATTCTGGGCGTATGCGGCGGCATGCAAATACTCGGCAAAAGTTTGCGTGACCCGCACAATCTGGAAGGTGGCTACCACAGCCAAGGACTTGGACTATTGGCGATTGACACCACACTAGAGGCGGAAAAGACGACCCAGCAAACCACTGCGACCTTAATCGGTAGTGGCGCTCAAGTGACGGGCTATGAAATTCATCATGGAAAAACCCACGCAGATGCTGGTGTAAAACCTTATCTAAAAAACCAGCAAGGTGAAGTGATTGGTTATGTGCAGGGCAATATTGCGGGTATGTACGCACACGGCTTATTTGACAATGCCGTGTATCGACAAGAATTTTTACAAAAACTAGGCATTCGTGCCCAAACAGGTGAATGGGCTGAACAAGTAGATGCCGCACTGGATACACTGGCGCTCCATTTAGAAAAGCATTGTGACATGGCTGCAATTGATCGGGCGATTGGGCTTTGAGTGGTGTAACATCGCATATAGTAATTCACTAAAAGCATGAATCGTTATCAACCAAAGTCAATCACAATAGACTTTACACAAGACCACAGGTAAACTAGTCACCTAACTAGTCTTTTATCTTTTTTGATTGAGGAGTTTACACCATGCAAAGTTGGCCAGTACAAGATGCAAAAGCACGCTTCAGTGAGTTTTTAGACACCTGCTTGTCAGATGGCCCTCAAGTGGTCTCTCGACGGGGGACAGAAACAGCCGTTTTAGTGTCACTCAGTGAGTGGAAGCGTTTGCAATCGGTGGCAAAACCATCACTGAAATCATTATTACTCAGCCCTGTCGGGCGCACAGATGACCTATACATTCCAAAACGTGGAAATGCCCGCCGCCGTGTAGTGCAAGAAATAATCTGATATGTATCTTGTTGATACCAATGTAGTTTCTGAATTGCGGCGAATCAAACCACACGGTGCTGTTGTGTCGTGGATTGAGTCAGTTAATGAGGCTGACCTATTCCTGTCTGCGGTAACCTTGGCAGAGATTCAGGCAGGTATTGAAATCACGCGTGAGCAAGACGAAGCGCGGGCGACAGAACTTGAGTTGTGGCTAAATGCTGTTGCAGAAAGCTACAACATCATCCCAATGGATGCTCGAACATTTCGCCTTTGGGCAAAGTTGATGCATAGAAAATCAGACACACTTTACGAAGATGCCATGATCGCCGCCACTGCCAAAGTACATAATTTTTCGGTTGTGACTCGTAATGTCAGTGACTTTGTCGGCTTTGATGTTCCGATAGTCAATCCATTTGACGGTTAAGTGCCCTCAGTAAGTTGGACTCACCTTAGCACGTTCCATTGATTTCCTTGTCAGTCCCCTTCCTTGGCCTTTTCCAGGTACTTCTCGACTTGCGAACCGATATACGCAGTGGTCAGCTCAACATTAAGCCTACTCTGGGCTTAAGCGTTAGAAAGAAACAACATTTACAGAGGTTCTATATATATTTTTTTGAACTACAGTATCAGTGATAAGTGGTAACGCTTGCCTAGTTTGTTTGCTTTAAGTAGTATCCGAGGCACTGTATTGCACTAGGTACTGCTGGATTTACAAGTACTTCCTGCAACAGCTAACAGTAATTCATCATGCAATGTGATGCTTTTCAATTTAGGGAGGAATTCAATGAATTCTAATAACAATAGCTTGTATTGGCAGGCGAATGTACGACTGATGATATTCTGCTTGATCGTCTGGTTCGTCGTATCATTTGGCTGCGGGCTACTACTGTTCGATGTGCTGAACAATTTTCAACTTGGTGGTTATAAACTAGGGTTCTGGTTTGCCCAGCAGGGTTCGATCTACGTGTTCCTATTTCTGGTTTTCTTTTATGCGTTCCGCATGAATCAGCTAGATAAGAAATTTGACGTTCAGGAGTAGTAACTAAGTCATGGATTTAAAAACATTAACGTATATTGTCGTCTTTTCCAGTTTTGCCCTTTATTTTGGTATTGCTTGGTGGGCGCGCGCGGCTACCACTAAGGAATTCTACGCTGCCGGTGCTGGTGTTAATCCGGTACTGAATGGTATGGCAACTGCGGCTGACTGGATGAGTGCTGCATCATTTATCTCAATGGCGGGTTTGATTGCCTTCCTGGGTTACGGCGGTTCTGTCTTCCTGATGGGCTGGACAGGTGGTTATGTATTACTGGCCATGCTTCTGGCGCCTTACCTGCGTAAACACGGTAAGTTTACTGTTCCTGAGTTTATCGGTGATCGTTACTACTCGAAAACGGCGCGTATCGTAGCGGTTATTTGTTTGATCATCGCCTCCCTGACTTATGTTATTGGTCAGATGAAAGGTGTGGGTGTTGCCTTCTCTCGCTTCCTTGAAGTGGACTACGGTTTAGGTCTGGGTATCGGCGTATTTGTCGTATGGGTTTACGCTGTACTGGGTGGCATGAAAGGGATTACTTACACCCAGATTGCTCAGTACTGTGTATTGATCTTTGCTTATACAGTACCTGCCGTATTTATCTCCTTACAACTCACAGGCAACCCAATTCCACAAATTGGTCTGGGTAGCAAGATGGTGGGTGAAGATATCTACCTGCTGGATAAGCTGGACATGGTGCTTACTGACACTGGCTTTAAGGAGTACACCACTGCGAAGCTGGGTAGTGGCTTGAATATGTTTGCCTACACGCTATCCCTGATGATCGGTACTGCGGGTCTGCCACACGTTATTATGCGCTTCTTCACGGTACCTACCGTTAAAGATGCTCGTTCTTCTGCGGGTTGGGCCTTGGTGTTCATCGCTTGTCTTTACACTGTTGCTCCTGCAGTTGGTGCAATGGCTCGTATGAACTTGATGAACACGCTTCAACCAGCATCTGGACCTCTGGAGTACGAAGCACGTCCACAGTGGTTTAAGAACTGGGAGAAAACCGGTCTTCTGAAGTTTGAAGACAAGAACGGCGATGGCAAGATTCAGTACACTGCTGACAAAGAAACCAATGAAATGGTGAAAGTTGACCGTGACATTATGGTACTGGCTAATCCTGAAATTGCACAGTTGCCTAACTGGGTTATCGCGCTGATTGCAGCCGGTGGTCTGGCAGCGGCACTATCAACGGCGGCAGGTTTGCTGTTGGCAATATCTTCGTCGATATCTCACGACTTGATGAAGGGTGTGCTTACGCCGAATATGTCTGAGAAAAGTGAGCTGATGGCCAGTCGTATCGTCATGACGCTTTCGGTATTGCTTGCAGGCTGGCTGGGCTTGAATCCTCCGGGCTTTGCCGCCGGTACGGTAGCGCTAGCCTTTGGTTTGGCTGCCGCCTCAATCTTCCCTGCTCTGATGATGGGTATCTTCTCAAAGAACATCAGTAGTGCAGCTGGTATTGCCGGTATGATTGCAGGTATCACGGTGACTCTGCTGTACGTATTCCAGCATAAAGGGATTATGTTTATTCCGGGCACTGCATTCCTGGGTGACATGAAGCCTAACTGGTTCCTCGATATCTCGCCAAATGCATTTGGTGTGGTCGGTGCAATCGTTAACTTCGCCGTAGCATGGGTTGTTACCAAGATGACCGGGCCTGCCCCACAAGAAATCCGTGATATGGTTGATAACTTCCGTATTCCGGCTGGCGCAGGTGCAGCAGATACAAGTCACTAAGATTTAATATCTTAATGCACTGCTAACAGAAAAGGCTCCTGCGTGGAGCCTTTTCTGGTTTTGGCACACACTATCTGGAGTCGATCAGTCACCGAATTGATCGGCATCATTTGCACACAAACATCGCTGTACCATACTCTGTAAAACATATTAATAAGGCAGGTAATACGATGGACATTGAACTGAAAGAAATCTGTGACTTTATTGGTCGGGTCACACCGTTTGACCGTTTGCCACAATCCACGTTGGAACTCATCACACAGGCCATCCGCATTCGCTACCTTCGTCGGGGAACAACGGTCTCTGTGAACTCGGGCTCCCAACGCCTGATGATTGTCCGCAAAGGTGCTGCATCCCTGTTGTCAGAAAATGGCAGGTTGCTTGGTAAAGCGGCTGAGGGTGATTTGCTGACATTGCTGATGTCTGAGTCAGGTCGCAAAGAACACAGTGCCGAAGTCAGTGAAGACATGCTGGTATATAGCATTGAAGAATCAGCCCTCAGCGACACCCCCTGCACGCTAGATAATGCCCAAAATGTATTACAACTGGTGACACAACACATTCAGGGACGACTGAGCCAACACCTGAATACCCCGCCCTCCGCAGCAAGCACCACTCCCGCATTGATGCATAATGAAGTGGAAAGCATTTATAGCTCACCGGCTGTTGTCATCGCCTTGGGTAGTAGCATTCGGGAAGCAGCTATCCACATGTCAAAGCATGATGTTTCCAGCATTATGGTGACAGATGACAATGGTCAGGCTATCGGCATACTGACAGACACCGACATACGCAGGGATTGTGTGGCTTTAGGTTTATCTGCCGATGAGCCGATTGACAGCATCATGACACATTCGGTGCGCTCCATTAAGCCCAGCACCAATGCTTTTGATGCATTAATGTTGATGACAAGAAAAGGCATTCATCACCTGCCAGTAGTAGATGATGGTCAGTTACTTGGCATGATCACCTCCACTGACCTGATCAAATACGAAAGTAAGAATACTGTTTACCTAAGTACCGCAATCGCACGCGCCAACACCGTTGCAGAGTTGGCTCAAGAAAGCTCTGTGATTCCCCAACTGCAAGTAAAACTCACGGACATGGATGCCAGTGCCGACCATATCGGCAAAGCCATTAGTGCGATTAATGGTGCCATTACTCGACGCCTGATCGAAATGGCCGAAGAAAAGCTCGGCCCACCGCCAGTACCCTATGCATGGGTGGCAGCCGGCTCTCAGGCTCGCCGTGAACAAACATCACACACCGATCAGGACAACGCCCTGATCATATCCAATGACCTGAACCCCAAAGATGCCGAGTGGTACACTCAACTTGGGGAGTTTGTATGTAACGGTTTGGCAGAGTGTGGCTTCATTCTTTGCCCTGGCGAAATTATGGCCATGAACCCCAAATACCGTCAGACTCAGGAGGTGTGGGATCAATACTTTAAAGAATGGATTGACACACCCGACCCTCAAGCCTTGTTAAATGCTTGCACTTTCTTTGATTTCCGAACAATTTATGGTGAGGATTATTTACTGGATGAAATTCGTGAACGAATGCTGGCACGTTCTCAGAAGAACACGCTGTTTTTAGCGCTATTAGCAAAAAATGCACTGGATCTTCGGCCACCGCTGGGCTTCTTCCGAGGCTTTGTACTGGTTGATGATGGCGAGCACAAGGATGCACTTGACTTAAAGCACAATGGCACAGCGCCGATTGTTGATTTGGCACGGGTTTATGCCCTGTCACAAGGCATCAAAACCGTTAATACCCGCGAGCGCATTCAGAAAGCTGCTGGCACTAGCGCTATCAGCGAAGATGGTGCCGCCGACCTGTTGGCAGCATTTGATTATATTGGTGAGTTAAAGATTCAGCACCAAACACGCCAAATTAAAAACGGTGAAAAAGCAGATAATTTTTTGTCCCCCAAAGATATTCCACAATTAGAGCGGGAATACCTCAAGAATGCCTTTAAGGTAATTCAAACCATGCAAAACAGCATTAAAATGAAATACTGATGAATATTCTTACCAAACTATTAGGCTATGAAAAACAGCGGCAACGTTTACTAAAAAAGGCACCGGAAGGCCCTTTGCGGGACTATTTGGCAGAACCCTTGCCGGACAAAAACTGTCCAATATCGCAAACCCCGTTGCTGGCACTTGATTTTGAAACGACGGGCCTAAATCCCAAAGTCGATCATATCCTCAGTGCGGGGTATCTTGATGTCGAGGATAATGAAATTGTGCTTGGCACATCGCATCATGCCATCGTGGACACCGACGGCGCACTGAAAGAAGAAAATGTGGTCATCCATCAAATTACCGATGACCATAAAGCGCAGGGACAAAGTCTGGAAGAAACGGTCAGCGACCTGCTCAAGGCATTACGTGGAAAAGTCATGCTGGTTCATTTTGCACACATTGAGCGCAGCTTTCTGAATGATGCTTGCTTGAAGCTATATGGCATGGCGCCGGTTTATCCCATTATCGACACCTTTATGCTGGCCAAACGTCGTATGGATATGAAGTCCGCAGGCTACGACCCGTCCGAGCTTCGTTTGTCTAACCTACGAAAAACGGCCAACCTTCCCCACTATAACGCCCACAATGCCTTGACGGATGCATTAGCGACCGCAGAGCTGTTATTTGTCGAGGTTGCCATGATGAGCCATAAACAATCGCCCCCTTTAAAAAACTTGCTACTTTAGTCGATTACAAGCGGTATAATATCGACCCAACCCAATACGTTAATCAAGGTATTACCCATGTCCATTTTTTTATTGTCGTTTGTTATCTTCGCTCTGGTGGCTTTTGGCATGTCGCTGGGCGTTATTCTGAACAAACGCGAACTGAAAGGAAGCTGTGGTGGATTAGGCAATATCCCGGGAGTCAGTAGTGATTGCTCCTGCTCAAAACCGTGCGAAAAGAAAAAGGCACGTCTACAGCAGGAAGCCTCTGGTCTCAAGCCAGGTGAGTCATCCATAGAGTTTCGTAAATAACCATGACGATTCGTAGTTTTGAAGGCCACGTGCCACAAATTGATGCAACAGCCTATGTTGATGACTCAGCCGTTGTGAGCGGGGATGTAGTCATTGCGGAAAATGTGTCAGTCTGGCCCTGCACTGTGATTCGTGGGGATGTGAATTACATTCGGATTGGCGCACGTAGTAATGTTCAGGATGGTTCTGTCCTGCATGTCACTCATGCTAACCCTGAATACACCAGCAGTAATGGCTACCCCCTCATCATTGGTGAAGATGTCACCATTGGCCATAAGGCGTTGTTACATGCGTGCACGATTGGCGACCGCTGCCTAATCGGTATGGGTGCGTTGGTTATGGATAATGTTGTGGTCGAGGATGAAGTCATGATCGCAGCAGGTAGTGTGGTTCCGCCCGGCAAGCGTTTGACCAGTGGTCACCTGTACATTGGCAACCCCGCCATAAAAAAGCGACCACTGACCGATAAAGAGCGGGAGTTTTTGAGCTACTCTGCCAGCAATTACGTTAAGCTTGCCCAACGTACCAAAATCGGCGGTTAGCCAAAGTCCAGATTGTCACAGCCCGCATGGCGCGTGGGTACTTCGCCTACACCTGCCGAATAAAGTCTGCAATAGCTTGTGGCACGTAATTGAGTGATTTCTGGCTGACGAACATGCCAATATGCCCTGTAGGAATCTCCAACGAATGATAGCAGTGCGCCGGTATCAGTTCTTGCAGAGCCTTAGAGGATTCAGGTGGCACGAGATGATCATTTTTAGCGTAAATATTCAGTGTGGGAATATTTGGCTGTCGCAAATCCACCGCCCGCCCTGCCAAATGCAACGATGAGTGATAAAGCGCATTTTGTTGATAGAATTTTTCGACAAAATCCTTAAAGCATGCCGCAGGCTGATCCGGCGTATTGTGAATCCACTGCTCCATAGCCATAAAAGTTTCAGCGATCTCTGCATCTTCCGTACCTTGCCGCGAGCGTTTTGCAATATCCAGGTACTTTTTAACCGACAGTGACATGGGCTTTAGCATGATAAAGACTTGCGCCAACATCTGTCCGGGGATATTCATTCCTGAAACCATGAGTTCATCAAGCGGCACATAACGCACCCAGCGGCTAAGGGTATCATTCTCTGTGTGAAAATTGATTGGCGTAACCACCGGTACTAATGAACGGACGCGCTCTGGGTACATGGCTGCATAACATAAAGAGAACACACCACCCTGACAAACCCCCATTAAATTGAGGCGATCTGCCGCACTATCCTGGCAGGCCTTTTCCACGCAACGGTGCAGCGACTGCTCAAGATACTCTGCCAAACCAATGTTGGACTGTGATGACTGCGGCGGCACCCACTCCATCAAATAAATAGTCAGGCCAAGCCACTGCAGGCGCTGAATAATGGAAAGTTTATCTCTAAGATCAAGAATTGAGGCAGTATTCACCATCGCATAAACGATAAAAAGTACGTTCCTGGCAGCTATCGTCGATGTAGATGTATCGGTATCGACCAGTGCGGGATAACGGTAGAGCTGACAAAGACCAAAATCAGCCACCAAACAGCGTGATGGTGAGGGAGACCAAGGCGCTGCGGCGGCCTGTAGCCACTCCACTGACTCTTCAATATAGGAGGCTGTTGGATTTTCTGGGGATGAGTGAGCACCAGCGGCAGTCATATCACTTCACCTAACGATGCTGAGCGAACACAGCGAATAATCGAGCGGTACTGCTGAGAATATTTGCGTAATCGCGACAAACCTGGTCTTGTTGCATATATTTTAAATACTGAGTATCAAATACCCGAGTCCACTGATCAAAGGCCGCTGCCGGGTCATCTACAATCAGTGCCGCCTGGTGCTGCTTAAAGTGTTGAAACGTATCAAGGCAAAAGCACTCAAAGCCTTTCGAGAACTCGCGGATTTTCTTTTGTAATTCAATACTATTTTTTAGCACACTAGAAGATTCTTCAGTGGTTTGCACGGCGGTCATCAGTTCGGCGAATAGCGTATTCACATATTGATCAGCCAGCTGATAAGTGTGACTCAGATCATTGTCATTAATCGTAACTG
Source organism: Pseudomonadota bacterium (assembly GCA_002747455.1). GTDB lineage: Bacteria > Pseudomonadota > Gammaproteobacteria > Thiotrichales > Thiotrichaceae > Leucothrix. The sequence continues at coordinate 86,247 of PDPG01000041.1, forward strand.
CAAGCAAGAACTGTTGGTACGCCACACCTGCAAACCGCATTTTGCTGCTTATCGTAGACTCCAAAATACGCGCTCCATATCGCCCGATGCCGTCCCTTTCCAAAGGAAAGCATCACCTTTATCCTTATACCGCAAAAGGGGAATTTGTAGTAGTATACAGGGCCATGGTTCATCTACCTACTTCTAGTGTCATGGGAGATAACAGAAACGCTTTATGAATAAGAAGATAAGATTAATTAAGAAATATCCAAACCGGCGGCTTTATGATACCGAGGGGAGCTGCTACATCAGGTTAGTCGACATAAAGTCAATGATTGAGGACGGCTTGGACGTTAAAGTGATCGACAGCCAGTCTAACGAAGACATCACACGTAGTATCTTACTGCAGATCATTCTTGAACAAGAGTCCAACAACGAACCACTGTTCACCACCGACAGCCTTGAGAATTTCATCCGCTACTACAGTGAGCACTCACGCGAAGGCTTCAATGACTATATGCAGAAAAGCCTGCAATTCTTTCATCATCAGCAGCAAGCTCTGCAACAACAGATGAAAGATTTAATGACCACAAACCCTATGGATTTCTGGAGGCAGTCTACTGCGAAAAACCTGGAGATGTGGCAGCAAGTTCAGGACAGCTTTTTCAAGGCCAACAAACGAGACGACAATGAGGGTTAAACCATGAGTATTGCGATTTACAGCCATGAAGATTGCCTGAAGCACGACATGGGTCATGGTCATCCAGAGCGAGCGCAGCGTCTGCGCGCGATTGATGATCAGTTAATCACCTCTGGCATTGGGGATTTTATTCGTTACTTTGATGCCCCACTCGCCACCCCCGAGCAACTTGCCCTCGCCCACAGCAAAGAGCATATCAATTACATTTTTGAGAAGTCTCCTGCCGACGACAGCCAGATGGCGCACATTGATCCCGATACTTACATGAATGAGTACACTTTGCAGGCAGCACTACGCTCAGCAGGTGCGGCGATTGCTGCAACCGATCTCGTACTCAGCGATGACACCAACGAAAAACATGCGTTTTGTAGCGTCAGACCGCCGGGGCATCATGCCGAATATGGCGAAGCCATGGGATTTTGTTTCTTTAACAACATTGCCATTGCGGCACGACATGCGATCAGGAATCATGGCTTAGAGCGTGTTGCCGTGGTTGATTTTGATGTGCATCACGGAAATGGCACAGAAGATATTGTCGGAGACGATCCACAAATTTTGTTCTGTTCAACCTATCAACACCCTTTATATCCTGAACGTGCAAAACCCAGTAAACCGGGGCTGATGATTAATGCACCGCTCCCTGAGGGTGCTGGTGGTGCTGAGTTTAAGGAAGCAGTCAATGATCACTGGCTCCCTGCTTTACATGAATTTAAGCCGCAGATGATTTTTATATCCGCAGGTTTTGATGCCCACCGGGAGGATGAGATGGCAGGCTTACGCTTAGTTGAGAGTGATTATCAGTGGGTCACAGAGCGCTTGTGTGATATTGCACACGAGTACGCAAATGGGCACATCGTTTCCATGCTGGAAGGTGGCTATAACGTCTCGGCACTGGCGCGAAGTGTGGTGGCGCATCTTAAAGTACTTATGAAAATCTAAGCAAGGCACGGTGGCTAAGTAAGCGCATATTGCGGCTGAAGGTTAAGAGTTCTTGTCTATCCGGTTGTGCGCTTTTTGCCACACTAAAAATCTGGTGTTTGAAGTAGTGCCCATGGCTCGCAGGATACTCCCCATTGAGGCATCGCTAAACTCTGTTTCAAGCACTTTAAATATAAGTGTGATATTCTTTGTACATTTTGGAATCGATACGGGTGCCTCACGACCCTCCTGAAAAATAACCCACCACAGGTCTTCAGACCAAGGACCTTCATCCGAAGTAAGTATTTCTATTTTAGTCACACTACTCCAGACTATTTCTTCCTTCGGCTCACTTGGGTAGCCAAAACAGGCACCACTTTCGGTCAGCTCAAGCACTGGCTTACTTGCTTCTACTACCTGCCCTTGCCACTTGAACGCTATTTTGTTGAGCACAACGCTCTCGATAACAAAATGAGTCGCCACGGCAACCCCAAATAGCACAAAAATATGCCACGGGGAGCCTAGCACCATTTCAGCTTTGCCCGACACATACACCCCAACAGCTAACGAAAATGCTATTGAAACGATAAACAAAACTTGATGAATGAGGCTCAACATACATCGTGTTCAGTAAAAACACGCACTAAGCAATACGTTTGCTCACGATCTTCACATTCATGTCTTCCGGGTCATTCGCCACCACAAAATCCAGAGACTTCATCAGTCCCAGCATCTTGTGATTGTTTGCCAGGACCTCGCCTTCAATCACCTGAATGCCTTTATCATGGGCAACATCAATGAGCTTGTTCATCAGGCGATGCCCCAGCCCTTGATTTTGTCGTGCATCCGAAACCACTAGGGCAAATTCACAGCTGACTTTATCAGGATTTGACAGGTAACGAGCCACACCCAATACACGCCCTTCCCCGCCTGACTCCACCGCCATAACCGCCATTTCCAGATCATAATCAATCTGTGTAAAGCGCACCAACATCTCAGGCGACAAGTGTTGCAAGGCATGCATAAAGCGGAAGTACTTGGCTTCAGCGGACAAACTATCCACAAATGTGGCGAGTAACTCCGTATCATCTGGTCGAATCGGGCGTAGTACAACGTCCGTGCCATCAGCCAACTGCTGGTTTTCAACCACCCGTGCGGGATATGGATGAATGGCCATGTGATCATACTGACCACTATTGGATTTGGGATAGGCAACACGGATGTGCGCGTCTACAGCGACAATCCCCTTCTCATCCACAATTAAGGGGTTAATATCCATTTCCTGAATCCACGGCAACTCACAGGCCATCGCAGACACCCGCAGTAACATATTGATTACCGCTTCTTTGTTCGCCGTAGGCATGTGCCTGAACTCGCCCAATAACTGCCGGACTTTGGTTCGATCAATCAGCTTCTCAGCCAGTAAGCGGTTCAACGGTGGCAAAGCAACGGCATGGTCGCGCATCACCTCCACTTGTGTACCACCACTACCGAAACTAATTACCGGTCCGAAGATTGCATCATTTTTCAGTCCTATCATTAGCTCACGGCCATTAGGGGCAATGTGCATTTTTTCGATCATCACGCCATCAATACGCGCTTCCGGCAACTTACGCTTGACGTTTTCGATAATTTCCCGATACACATGACGCACCCGTTGTGCGCCCCGAACATTGAGCACCACCCCCATGACGTCAGATTTATGAGTAATATCCGGTGATAAAACCTTCATGGCGACCGGAAAACCAATGGAGGTGGCAATGATCAACGCCTGCTCTGGCGAGTAGGCAACCGCATTACGCACCGTGTTAATTGAGAATGCCTGCAAAATTGCCATTGATTCTTGCTGAGAGAGCACGTTGCGCTTTTCAGACAGCGCTGACTCAATAATCAAGGTTGGCGCTTCAACATCCGCCCGCTCCTGTCCAGTGCTGTACTTACTGGGCGACTGTAGCAGCAACTTTTGGCTTAATTGGTATGATGCAAGAAAGGAGTAAGCATCTACCGCAGACTCCGGTGTCTGGTAGCTCGGAATACCGGCTTTGGCAAATAGACCCCGCGAGGCCGCCACCTGTGTTCCTCCCATCCAGGAGGTCAGGATTGGCTTTTTGTATTTATCTGCCAATTCGATCACAGACTGTGCAAGCGTTTCCGGATCTTGCAGAGCAATCGGGGTGAAGAACACAATGACGCCATCAACATTTTCATCTTTCAGGCATAACTCAATGGCTTTAGGGTAGGTATCTGCTACAGAGCCGAAACGAAGATCCAAAGGATTCCATGGGCCTTGTTTCTGCCCCAGTAACTTGGCTAGCTGTTTGATGGTATCCGCAGAAGGCTCAACCAATTCAAGCCCCTTATCAACTGCGTAGTCAGCCGCCAACACACCGGGGCCTGCTGCATTTGACACAATCATCATCCGTCTGCCAGCGCTGCGATAGCGAGACGACAGGGTTCGGGCCGCCGCAAATAGCTGCGTAAAGTGACTGATGCGCACAACGCCCGCGCGTGACAGTGCCTCATCAAACACCTCATCGCTTCCCACCATGGCACCCGTGTGCGACATGGGCGTTTCTGTTTCCTCATGGAAACGACCAACTTTGATCGCAATCACCGGCTTGATTCTTGCAGCGGCCCTTAAGCCACTCATAAAGCGACGCGAGTCATGCAAGCCTTCAATATATAACAGGATACTGCGCGTATCCGGGTCGTTTACCAAATAATCAAGTATCTCACCAAAGTCCAGATCGCCAGAAGCGCCCGTGGACACGACCGTCGAGAAGCCAATGTCATTGGTGTCTGCCCAATCCAGCATTGCACTACAAATGGCACCAGACTGTGAGACAATCGCTACATTACCGGGCTTGCTCATACTAAAGCCACAACTGATGTTCAACCCAACTTTGGGCCGGATAAAGCCGCTTGAATTCGGCCCCAGAATGCGGATCCCATAAGACCCCGCCACCTCTAGCACCTTTTCCTCAAGTGCCCTACCGCTGCTGCCTGTCTCACGGAATCCGGCTGAAAACAGCACCACATGCTTTACGCCATGCTCTCCACACTGGCGGATAATAGGCAACACTGTCTTAGCCGGTGTCGTAATAACGGCTAGATCAACTGGCTTACCCAACGCCGCCAGCTTTGCATAGGCCTGATGATTAAAAACTTTCTTGTGTTTGGGGTTAATGGGGTAAATATCCCCTTTAAATCCGCCATTAATTAAATTTTCAAACACCGCTCTACCGACAGAGTTCTGGCGCTCACTCGCACCGAACATGGCAATAGATTTGGGAAGGAAGAAAGAACTCAGATAGTGCGCTCGCATAGCTTCGCCTTGATATGGGATTAGGGTCAGCCGTCATTATCAGCCTACCATTTCAAAAAATCCAGCACCGCCAAACGGTACGGTACCACTCTTGACACTGCCGCATTTATAGCATAATTTGTGCATCGCAGCAAACTTCTCCGGTCATGGAAGGAGCGAGTGAGCAATAATTTTCTAATCACAAGGGAACAACATCGTTATGAGTAATAAGAGAATCGCACTAGTTACAGGCGGTAATGGCGGAATCGGCCAGGCCATTTGCATGGCACTGTCGGATAAGGGCTGTACCGTGGTTGCAGGCTACTACCCCGGTGATAAGGAAAATGCCGAAAAGTGGCAAGCTGACATGAAAAGCAATGGCTATGACATTGCCTTGGCTGCCGCAGATGTTGCTGATTTTGAGCAAACCCAGCAGATGGTTGCTGATGTTGAAGCCTCCGTTGGCCCGATTGATGTTTTGGTCAACTGTGCAGGTATCACGCGTGACAGCAGCTTGAAGAAAATGGACGTAAGTGACTGGGAAGCGGTTATCGATACCAATTTAAACAGCGCATTCAACGTCACAAAGCCCGTAATGATCGGCATGATGGGACGTGGTTTTGGTCGCATTATCAACATTTCATCCGTAAATGGTCAGCGTGGACAATTTGGTCAGCCTAACTACTCTGCAGCAAAAGCGGGTCTACACGGCTTCACAATGGCCGCAGCACGTGAAGGCGCACGTAAGGGTGTTACGGTAAATACGGTATCACCAGGTTATGTTGAAACTGCCATGACTGCGGCAATGCCAGAAGCCGTTCTGGAAAGTATCGTCCATGAAGTCCCAATGGGACGTATGGCTCAGCCAAAGGAAATCGCACAGGCTGTTGCTTGGTTGGCAGATGATCAGTCTAGCTATGTCACTGGTGCGAATATTCCAGTGAATGGCGGCTTGTTCATGAGCTTCTAAGCCTTATTTTCTAACCCCTGAAGGAAGTGAACTAATGAGTGATGATGTTGTAATTGTTGCGGCAAGTCGTACGGCCATCGGTAATTTTGGTGGCACCTTGGCTGGCGTTCCTGCCCAACAGCTGGGCGCAAAGGTTGTGGCCGATTTGCTTGCGAAAACCGGTGTTGATGGTGGCTCTGTGGATGAAGTCATTCTGGGTCAGGTACTGACCGCAGGCTCAGGACAAAATCCAGCGCGCCAAAGTGTAATTGCGGCCGGTTTACCGGAGTCCGTTCCAGCCATGACCATCAATAAAGTATGTGGTAGCGGTCTAAAATCTGTGCAATTAGCATATCAGGCTATTAAGTGTGGCGATGCTGATATTGTCATTGCCGGCGGGCAGGAAAACATGAGTGCATCACCACACGTGCTGCCAAACTCACGCAATGGCCAGAAGATGATGGACTGGAAAATGAAGGACACCATGATTCAGGACGGCCTGTGGGATGTGTTTAACGATTACCATATGGGTGTGACGGCAGAGAACATTGCTGAACAGTACAACATCAGCCGCGACACTCAGGATGCATTCGCGGCAGCTTCTCAGCAAAAAGCGGAAGCTGCTCTAAATGCGGATAAGTTTGATGATGAGATTGTTCCTGTGGAAATTCCGCAACGTCGCGGTGATCCAATCGTGTTCGCTAAAGATGAGTTTCCTCGCGCAGGCACAACCGCAGAAGGCTTGGGTAAGCTGCGCCCGGCCTTTGCCCGTGAAGGTACGGTCACTGCAGGTAACGCCTCAGGCATCAATGACGGTGCGGCTGCAGTGATGGTCATGAGTGCCAGCAAGGCCAAAGCACTGGGCCTGACACCAATGGCCAAAATTGTCTCTTATGCAGCCACCGGGGTTGATCCAAAGATTATGGGAACAGGCCCCATTTCTGCCAGCCAGAAATGTCTGGCTAAGGCAGGCTGGGAAGTGGCTGATCTAGATTTAGTTGAGGCCAATGAAGCGTTTGCTGCTCAAGCCTTGTCTGTAAATATGGATATGGGCTGGGATGCTGATAAGGTTAATGTCAATGGTGGTGCTATCGCCCTCGGACACCCAATCGGCGCTTCAGGTGCGCGGATTTTGGTAAGCCTGCTACACGAAATGCAGCGTAGGGAAGCGAAGAAAGGCTTGGCGACCCTGTGTATCGGTGGTGGTATGGGTATTGCAATGGCCGTCGAGCGTGTCTGACGGCGAAAATAGCTAGATTAAATTAACTCGCGTAACCATCAAGGCCCGGTATATGTAAAAGTATTCTGGGCCTTTTTGCTTGACAGCATCAACACAATCTATAGACTTTTTTTATTGAGCTTATTATTTATAATAATAAGACAAACGGTAGCTTTGCGGCTAGTATTGGCCGCGGCGTTTGGTGTCGATTAGCAAGCATTTCCCTAGAGCTTACCCCCAAATTGAAGGTGGACGGTGCGCCAAACCGAATATTTGTAGAACTATACCCCCCTGTGTTCTTTTTTAATTGCAAATACCATGAGTGCCAGTCGAAGCAAGTTCTCACACAACGATAAAGCCAATCGCACTCTAATCATTGTGAGTCCGTGCTACCTAGTGACCAGGTGACTCCCAACAACTGAGCGATATTAAATAATGACGGATGTGCCTCAAAATACCTCCCCTGAGTCTTCCGCTGCGACCCAGTTCGCCTACTCGGCTGCTGGTTTTAACATTCTGTTAGAACCGAGCATTAAAACAGAAATTATCGAACAACGTAGCGTCTTCCCAATACCACATGCCCCTGAGTGGTGTCGGGGAATGATCAGTCTACGAGGAAAGCTGATTCCGGTCATTGATATTCACCGCTTGCTTGGCCGTACCATCACAGATCAGCCTCACTGGTTGTTAATTATCGAAACAACAGGACTACCACCTGCCGCTATTCATATCGACCAGCTACCCGTACAACAACAAATAGTGGCTGAGGAGCTTCGCCCTATCACAGAGGATGACATGCCTTTTTGGATTAAGCGGGTAATCGACATTGCTGAGCAGCCCGTTTATGAAGCGAATCACACCGAATTATTCAATTTGCTAATCGCACACGACCAACAACCCCAACCAAACATACAACGTGCAACAGAGCAATCAGACTCATCAGGAATAGAAGCATGAGCACTAAGTCTAAACGTGATATTCAGGGCGGTATCATTTCTATCCGTTCGCGGGTGGCATTGTCCGTCACCGCACCCCTGTTGATTCTGGCATTGGTCAGCGGCATGGGTATCTGGGCACTACTGAGTGCCTCCGAAGCCTTGGTTAATCTGAATCACTCAGGCGTCAAACTACAGGCGACAACACATATCAAAAACTCATTGCAAGACGCGATTGAAGCCCCGCTCTATAACATTCGCTTGGGTTCGGCTGCCCCCAAAACAGAATGGCTGTCGCTAAAAACGGAGCGAGAGAAATTTGATAAGGAGTGGCAAGACTATCTAGGGCTGATTAAGGATACATCCCCTGAGGTTTTGACGCGCCTGACTGAAGGGAAGACTCGCCTGGATCAGGGTTTAGATAAAATTTCTACCACATTAGAAGAAATCAAAGCCAGCGACGGAGCCTCAAGTCACGCCTATCCGCCTAAAGTTCACCAGATGGCGTATGAAATCATCGGGACAAGCCATGCACTGAATGACCTGTTTACTAATCTAATCACCGAAAGTTGGGATGAAAACAAGCAGGTCTACGAAGCGTCCAAAGGCAATATCGACTTATCGACAGCAGTCATTGCAACCGCAGTTATGTTGGGGCTGATTTTTGTCATGGCAATTGGTACGTTGCTCCACAGCTCTATTGCCGGCCCAGTGACCCATTTGACCACAGTCGTATCTGATCTTGCCAGAGGGGATGAAACGGCCCGTTCTCGCCTCAAAGGTCGTGATGAACTGAGTCAACTGGGTAACGCGTTTAACGCCATGATGGACGAACACAATGCCCTTAAACAGCAGGTCGATCACGACAATGAAGTGATTAATCACTCCGTATTTTCGCTTTTGGAGGCTGTGGCCGATTTGAGTGAACGTGATTTGACGGTTCGCGCCAAGGTCACCGAAGATGCAACGGGCCCACTGGCTGATGCAATCAATCAATTAGCCGAAGATACCACTAAGGTCTTGGAAAAAGTTAAAGATATCGCCGGATCAGTAGACACGACCTCTGCTATTGTTAACGAGCGTTCACAATCGGTGAATGCCCTGGCAAAAGAGGAGCAAAAGGAAGTAGAAGCAGCAGCAAAGCAAATCGAGCAGATTCGCCACCGCCTGGAAGTCATTGCCCAATCGGCACTGCAAACCAATGATCTGGCAGGAAAAACCTCGGACACAACACAACATGCCTACCAATCTGTATCACGCTCCATGAGCAGTATGAGCGAGATTCGCGACACAGTTCAGGATACAGGCAAGCGCATCAAACGCTTAGGCGAACGCTCCCAGGAAATCAGTTATATCACCGACATTATCAACGGCATTGCCGAGCGAACAACAGTGCTGGCGCTGAACGCCAATATGCAGGCAATGGCCGCTGGTGATGCGGGTAAAGGCTTCTCGGTGATTGCCGATGAGATTCAACGCCTTGCCGAAAGCTCTCGCGAATCAACTGAGCAGATTTCAACACTGGTTAAAAACATTCAGCAGGAAACCAAGTCCACGATTGCCACCATGGATCATACCATTGAGCAGGTTGTGGAAGGCTCGGCGCTCGCCGATGAGGCCAGCCGCCAGATGCAGGAAACACTGGATGCAACCAATCAGCTAACGGAATCAGTGAACGACATCGCCAGTGCCTCGAAAGAACAAATGGAAATGGGTGAAACCTTACAGTCAAGCGCTTCACGGATTATAGAAACCACCAAAGCCACTGGTCAGGAAATGGGTCTGTTAGCCCAACTCACCAGTGATATGACTGATTATGCCAAACAACTGGTTGAGTCGGTGAATGTGTTCAAGTTGAAATCTTAAAGTGCTAAGGCATAGGTATTCACAATGACTGATACGATGCAAGAAATTGCTGCGGAGCTGGAAGACGTTGCCATGCAGCTGGCCGAATATACTCTGCCAGATGAGGAGCTTTCTGTAGAACAATGCCAGAATCAGGCCGCTCTAGTGACAGAGGAGTTGCAACGACTGCGCATGGCAGCGGAAATGCTAGACTACCCAGCCTTGTTGCCAGTCTGTGACTGGCTTTGTGACATGCTGTTGGTGGCAGCACAGTCCCCCGAAATTTATCGCCAGATTCACCATGACGGTCACTTGTTTCAATGGGTAGAGCTGTTAGCGGCCAATATACGCCAACAAGACACGCTGCTATTGCCAGAATTAAACAGTGCGCTGACCGACCCGATTTGGCCCAAGCCACTGGGTGAATCGGTACTTCAGGAATTACTGCTATCCATCGTCAAGCCACAACCACAGACCGCCGAGCCAGAAACACAATCCACACAATCAGCGATAGCATCTGCACAACCCTCCACTGCCGAAGCAGTCGTCAACACACAACACACTGCATGGGATGCGGATGTACACCCAGAGATTCTCAGCGCTTTCTTAGCCGATACGCCTGATCAAATCACTGAATCCACTGCACTTATCCATAAAATTGCCCACGGCACGGCCAACAAGGATGAACACCGACTGGCCGCCCGACTCACTCATACTATTAAGGGTGCCTGCGGCGTGGTGGGCATTGACTCAATGGCCGCATTGGCGCATCAACTGGAAGAAATTCTCGAGTACTCAGTTGAGCATAAACTGTCTGGCAACATGCAGGAATTACTCTCTGCCTCCGCTGACTGTTTGGATAGCATGGGTGAGGCCATTCTCAACCACCAGCCTCTGCCGGAATCATTTAATGACCTGCTGCCACAGCTCAACGATGCTGCCAAGCAACTCAGTCACGTTGATGCTGAGGAAGGAGACGAGGATGAAGTGGTTTTTGACCCACCAGCAAAGCAAGAAAGCAACGCATCAACACCAACTCATCCGACCACCCCTTTGCCATTACCCACTGACTTGTCAGTTTCCCAAACACTTTTTGCCGCTGCCACACCCAATGCGGCGAGCAGTCGCAGCACTACCAACGAACCCAGTATGCGGGTACCTATTAGCCTGATTGATGATTTGCTTAATCTGGCAGAGGAGCTAGTGACATCAACCAGTCAGGTCAATGATCGAGTTAAGCTCATCCTGCAACAAAGCCAGCAATTACACCAACTGGAAGAGCGCGTGAATGCCAATATGGACGAGTTGGAACACTCCATCGACCGCCAGTTACGGCAAGGCAGACAACACACAGATCAGACGCCAGAGTTTGATCAATTAGAACTGGAGGTTTATAACGAATTACACAGCGCTCACGCTTTGTTGAGTGAGACGCTTGCCGATAACCGTGATATTGAACGCAGTATGCAACAGAACCTGCGTGAATTGAGCGACCAATTGCATTCACAACAACGGATTAACCGCGAGCTAAATACCACCATTTTGGATACGCGGATGGAGTCATTGGAAACTCTGACGCCACGCCTTGAGCGCATCGTGCGAGAAACTTGCCGTAGTACCAATAAAAAAGCCGAATTGGTTATTCGCGGCAGTGATATGGCAGTTGATACGGACATTCTGAAAGGCTTGACCGATCCCCTGCTGCACTTACTGCGTAATGCTGTTGATCATGGCATTGAGCCAGGCAAACAGCGTCTGGCCAAAGGAAAAGATGAAACAGGTCATATTGAGCTCAGTTTTCAACAAGAAGGGCGTTATGTCTCTATGACCTTGCGGGATGATGGCCAGGGAATGGACCCAGAGCGCATCCATCAGCGTGCTTTGTCTCAAGGTGTTATCAGTCCCGAAAAAGTGCTAAACGACAATGAGAAGCTCCAGCTTATCCTGTTGGCTGGTTTCACCACAAAAGATGCTGTCAGCAATATCTCTGGTCGTGGTGTTGGGATGGATGTGGTTCGGGATGCCGTCTTGAAACTACGCGGTACGCTGGAATTGGAGTCAATAGTCGGCGAATACAGCGCCATTCATATTCGCCTGCCACTGACCTTGGTGGCTGCCAACACCCTAATGGCAAGTGTTGCTGGAAATATCGTGTCCATTCCGGTGGAGAGCTTCAATCAACTGAGCACGATTAAGCCGGGCAAGCTGTCATTTGAGGGTAGCCAGGCAAGCACTCAAATTAACGATCAACATTATCAGGTCAGGCAACTCTCTCACCTGTTGGGTTGGGGTAATCCCAGACCTGATCCAAACATTGAGCACAATGCCATTCTGATTCATCACAATCAGCAAGCGTATGCCCTGCTCGTCGATTCCCTGCTACAGCCTCGCGAAGTGGTTGTGAAGTCGTTAGCACCGTGGCTGAGCAATGTATCCGGTATTATCGGTGCTTGCCTGCTAAGTGATGGCGCAGTTTCACCCGTTCTGGATATGCCGCGACTCTTCCAATTTGATACCGATACTGACAGTAGCCAACACGAGGCCAAACCAGAAACCAAAGAATCGGCCTTGGTGATGATCGTCGATGACTCACTGAGCAACCGTAAGGCACTGAGTATTGCAGCCGAGCAACTTGGCTACCGCACCGTCACTGCTGTTGATGGCGAAGAAGCCCTACAAATGCTGGATGAAGCCACACCGGACATTATTTTTAGTGACCTGGAAATGCCACGCATGAATGGACTGGCATTTGCACAGGCTGTTCGTCAGCGCTACCAGGGGGAACAGCTACTACCATTTGTTATGATTACGTCACGCGCCACCAACAAGCACCGACAACAAGCAAAACTTGCAGGTGTTAATGACTATCTGGTAAAACCAGTTGATCGTGAAACACTCCAGAGCTATCTGGAAAAATGGTTAGACTGAATACATGGATAATACACCAAAAGAACCAGTACCCATCGCCGATACACAAGTAGAGCCGCAAAGTATTGCTGTGTGTTTTATAGGGCTTCCAGCGGCTGATCAGGCCACATTCGAGCGTGTTATTACGTTTTGCGCCGCTCGCGGATTGGTGTTCAACATCGCTTCTCCCGCTGAGGCCGATGTGTTCATTGTCAACGACCACCCGGACAGCCTTCAGACTGCGCAGCAACAGCAGGATCGTCAATTATTGCTAGTGGTCAGTAATGACCAAGACTGTGCGACAGGCGATATGCAAGTACACCGGCCATTATTGGTTACGCGCATTATGCGTAATATGGAAACACTGGCTAAGCAGGTTGGCTGCACTCCTCGCTGCAAAAATACCCAGGCAGCCACAGACAAATCGGCAACACCCAACGCCAAGCCTCTAGCCGACACCCAGGTTCATGCCGATCAGGCAGATGCATTGGCACCTAAGCAATCGTATTTGGCACTGGTGATTGATGACAGCGCCCCCATCCGCAAACAACTGGAAATTGAGTTAAGAACCACAGGCATCAAATGTGAGTTCGCAGAATCTGGTGAAGAAGCGCTTGATAAAATCGCACACCATGACTACGACTTGATCTTTCTGGATATTATGATGCCAGGCATTGATGGCTACGAAACCTGCGGAAAAATTCGTAAGGATCCGCGCTATAAAAGAACGCCGGTTATTATGCTTAGTGGAAAAGACACGCCATTGGATGAAGTAAAGGGCGTGATCGCCGGCGCCTCAACCTATTTAACCAAGCCAATCAAACACCAGCAGTTTAAGGAAGTCATACAGCGCATTATCCGCTGGCTGAATGACTTTCGTTAATTCATTAAGATGTAAAAACCCTAAAGGCAGTGCTCCCCGTCAATCAGACTAAAGAGCACTGCCCACCGTAGGGGTCGGGAACTTCTCCCCGCCACTTTGTGTGATAGCAATCACTCAACTCGGATAAGCACCTACTCCTTATCCCTTCCCTTGTTTTCTTCCTTGGTCACCGCAGGCTTGGCAGCGGTATCTGCCGCTTTACCAGTAGCGGACTTTTTCGCCGCTGGAGTGGCCTTTTTTTCAGGCACTTGCGCCATGCTATCTGCCTTCGTTGCCGCAGGCTTACTTACATCGGACTTAGCAGATGCCTTGTTTGTACCTGGTTTTGTGGCTGGCTTCTTGGTGGGAGTTTTTCTCACTGCTGGCTTGGTTGCCGCCGTTTTTTTGGTCGCAGGCTTCTTGGCAACTGGCTTTAGCTCCGTCATCTCAAGCTGTGGCACAGGCTCACCCACACGGCACTTGACGTATGTTCCCGGTGCATCTTCGATCACACTCAGACTACCGCTGCCCGGCTGACGTGCTTTGACCTGTGTATTATCCAGTGCCCGTACCCATTTATCCCACTCCGGCCACCACGAGCCTTCATGCTGCTCAGCACTGTCTGCCCATGCCTGTGGGTCATCCGGCAAATCATCGGTAAAGCGATAGCCATATTTCACTTGAGTTGGAGGATTCACAATCCCTGCAATGTGACCTGAACCACCCAGCATAAAGCGAGTTTTGCCGCCCAACAGCTTGGCACCTTTGTAGGTAGACAACCAAGGTGCAATATGATCATCCACTGTGGAAACAAAGCAGGCAGGAATATCAATTTTCGATAAATCAATCTCCACGCCTTCTACCTTCAAGGCACACGGTTGGCTAAGCTGATTATTCAGATACATGTTCCGTAGATACCAAGAGTGCATTTTCGCTGGCATACGTGTTGAATCGGAATTCCAAAACAGCAAATCAAACGGGCGTGGATCATTGCCCAACAAGTAATTATTAATGTAGAACGACCAGATCAAGTCATTCGCACGCATCAGATTGAATGTACCAGACATGCCCGAACCATCCAGATAGCCCTGCTTTTCCATGCGCTCTTCAATGTTCTGAATTTGCTTTTCGTCAATAAAGACACCAAGCTCACCCGGTTCAGAGAAGTCAATCATGGTCGTTAAGAAGGTCGCACTCTTAACCCGCTCATCTCCAATTTTCTTTAGGTAAGACAGCGTTAGACTTAACAAGGTGCCGCCAATACAATAACCAATGGCGTTGACTTCACTTTCACCCGTGGCCGCCTCAATAGCATCAATCGCGGTAATGACACCTTCCTTCATATAGTGCTCAAAACCAACATCCTTGTAGGTTTCATCGGGATTGACCCAAGAAATAACAAAGACTGTATGACCCTGATCAGTCAGCCATTTTAGTAGCGAGTTTTTAGGCTGAAGGTCCAGAATGTAAAACTTGTTAATCCAAGGCGGAACAATCATTATTGGACGTTTCAAGACTTTGTCAGTGGTTGGCGCGTACTGAATCAACTGAAACATACGATTCTGGAAAACAACTTTACCCGGTGTCACCGCAACATTTTCACCTAAGGTAAACGCTTTCGTGTCTGTCATACGGATATTCAGATGACCGCTGCCACAATCCATGTCAGCCACCATATTTTTAAAGCCACTGACCAAACTCTCGCCTTTGGTTTCCAGTATCCTTTCAATCACTGCTGGATTGGTTGCTGCAAAATTAGTGGGCGACAGCGTATCCAAATAACGCTCGGTAAAGAACTCAACCTTTTCTGCGGTTTTATCATCCAAGCCTTCAACATCTTTCACCACATCACGCATCCATTTGGACATCAACAAATAGGACTGCTTGATGGTGCTAAACACAGGGTTACCTGACCAGTCATCGTGCTTAAAACGACGATCACCTGCTGCTTCAGTAATCACAGGCTCACTCGACTGCCCCCACATGGCATTGAACATTTGCTGAGACAGGGCAACAGAGTCCTGCCACAACTGCACATTGGCTTCGATCACCTTCTTCGGGTCGCCCGCCGCCGCTTTCAACCACTCTGTATATGCTGTGGAAAGGTCGAAAGAATCCACATTTACATCCTGATGTGACGTTATGAACTCGTTCATCATAGACTGAATATTGTGAAAATTCTGTTTCATGACTTCTGTGGCAGCCTCAAGCTGGCTTGCAACATCTTCTAACTTATTATGTTCAGACATCTTAAATCCTTTGCCGGTTAACACGTATTACGCTAATTCTTGCAGGTGGCGACAGTTTAACATAAGTCATCATTTTTATCGTCGAATCGCCAATCCTCATTGCCTAGCGAGGAAGAAATATAGCAGCTTATTGTGCACTGCACAATATCTCTATAATTACCCTTTATTTTACCTTAATAGCACTTAAACTGATTAAAAAATAAACCAAACAATTGCAATATTATTGTTATTAATATGAAAAATAAGAGCTAATCATTAATCACTATATTTAAGACTAATAGAGACAATTAGAACCACCACTTAGCGGATCACCGCTAAAATGCTACTATCGGTAGCCGAATTGAGTGAGGAGTTCAATCGTGGCCTCTTTTTAATACCTAATATAAAGAGCGATTACCCATGGAGAAATGTACTTATGTCTGAAAAAACGTTCCCGGTTTCGGCGGAATTTGCTGCGCAGGCAAATATCAATAAAGCCCAATATGAAGCGATGTATAAACGGTCTATTGATGACCCTGAAGGTTTCTGGAATGAGCAAGCCAACAAATATGTCAGCTGGTTTGAACCATGGAAGGAAACACTGGACTGGAGCTTTGACAGTGATGACTTGCACATCAACTGGTTTACAGAAGCAAAGTTAAATGTTGCCTACAACTGTATCGACCGCCACCTGGAGACGCGTGGAGACCAAGTCGCCATTATCTGGGAAGGTGACAACCCTGAGGAAAGCCGCAACATTACTTATCGTGAACTTCACGAGGAAGTCTGCAAATTCTCAAATGTACTGAAAGCGCGTGGTGTTGAAAAAGGCGACCGTGTGTCACTGTACCTGCCAATGATTCCTGAAGCCGCGATTGCAATGTTGGCCTGCACCCGTATTGGGGCGATCCACTCTGTTGTCTTCGGCGGGTTCTCTCCTGAAGCACTCGCCAGCCGTATTAACGATTCGGACTGCCGTGTCGTAGTGACGGCTGATCAGTCCATGCGTGGTGGCCGTCGTGTTCCACTAAAGAGCAATGCCGACATGGCGTTGGAACACTGCCCTAATGTTCATTCTTGCATCGTGGTTAAGCGAGGCGGCGACCCGGTTGAGTGGCATGGTGAGCGTGACGTTTGGTATCACGAAGCAGTTGCTGAGGCCAGCGCCCAATGTGAACCAGAACACATGGATTCCGAAGACCCGCTATTCATCCTTTACACATCTGGCTCTACTGGCACGCCAAAGGGTGTGCAGCACAACACAGGTGGCTATCTGGTGCAGGCTGCCATGACTCACGAAGCGGTGTTTGACTATAAGGAAGGCGATGTTTACTGGTGTACCGCAGATGTGGGCTGGGTGACGGGTCACACTTACATCGTATATGGCCCACTGGCTAATGGTGCGACCACAGTCATGTTTGAAGGTGTGCCAACTTATCCTGACATTTCCCGTTTCTGGGAGGTTGTTGACAAACATAATGTCAGCATTTTCTACACGGCGCCAACTGCTATCCGCTCCCTGATGGGGGCTGGTAATGGGCCTGTTGAAAAAACATCACGTAAAAGCCTGCGCGTACTGGGGACAGTAGGCGAACCAATTAACCCCGAAGCATGGGAATGGTACTACAACGTGGTGGGCAACGGCGTGTGCCCAATTGTGGATACATGGTGGCAGACCGAGACCGGCGCGCACATGATGACACCTCTGCCAGGTGTCAACGACCTGAAGCCTGGTTCTGCAATGCAACCGTTTTTCGGCGTGAATCCAATCCTGCTGGACGATGAAGGTAATGAGATTGAGGGTAGCCCTGCTGCAGGTAATCTGGCAATTGATCGCCCGTGGCCGTCTATGATTCGTACCGTATTTGGTGATCACAAACGCTTCTATGACACTTATTTCTCCATGTTTAAGGGCTATTACTTCACCGGCGATGGTGCACGTCGTGACGAAGACGGCCACTACTGGATTACGGGCCGTGTTGATGACGTACTGAATGTATCAGGTCACCGCTTGGGTACTGCCGAAATTGAGGCAGCACTTGGTCTGCATGATAAAGTCGCCGAGGCAGCCGTGGTTGGTTATCCACATGACCTGACCGGACAGGGTATCTACGCCTATATAACCCTGATGGATGGCGAAGTGGGCACCGATGAGCTCAAAGAGGAGCTGGTCAAATTGGTGCGTAGCGAGATCGGCCCAATTGCCAAGATTAATCTGATTCAATGGTCTCCGGGACTACCTAAAACACGCTCTGGAAAAATCATGCGTCGTATTCTGCGCAAGATTGCCACCAATGAACTGGACACCTTGGGCGATACTTCAACATTGGCGGATCCTTCCGTGGTTGATGACCTGATCGAACATCGTGAAAATACCTAATCGTTAAGCGATTACATGATCAAGGCTCGGCGAACTGTCCGAGCCTTTTTTATATGCTCAAAACCAAGCACGATAAAACTACCATTGAGCCGCTATTTGCTGCGCGTTAGCCAATATTCACACTGCAAACGCCGGATGAATCAGCCATAATACCGGCCCCGTTTAGCCCCAATTTAAAGAATAAACTCATCGAACCATGCTGAAGAACTTATTGAATCTCACTCTATTAATCATCGTTACACTGGTCGTTTTATTTATCGGTAAGCCTTATCTAAAAAATTGGCTTTTGGATGATGCAAGCAAGCCCAGAGTAGTGACAGAACGCGGGGACTTTAAGGCGGATGAACAGAATGCCATTAACATTTTTCAACGAACCAGCCCGTCTGTGGTCTTCATTACAACACTGGATACGCAGCTAAACCCGTGGACGCGAACATATCGGGAAACACCATTAGGTTCCGGCTCAGGTTTTATCTGGGATAATCAGGGGCATGTAGTAACCAACTTCCATGTTGTTAAAGACTCTTCCTCCGCTGCCGTAAAACTTGCCGATCAGCGAATTTATGATGCCATATTAGTGGGTGCCAGTCCGCGCCATGACCTGGCGGTATTAAAAATTAACATCCCTACCAATAGCCCCAACCCTGTGCCGATTGGCCGCAGCCAAGACTTGCAAGTGGGCCAAAAAGTCTATGCCATTGGCAATCCGTTCGGGCTTGATCATACGCTAACCACCGGCATTATCTCCGCTTTAGGTCGCTCAATTGATAGCGAGGCAGGTGGGCGTATTGAAGATTTGATTCAAACCGACGCAGCAATCAACCCCGGAAACTCTGGTGGCCCGCTGCTTGACAGTACAGGTAGGCTAATTGGTATTAATACCGCTATTTACAGCCCTTCTGGCTCCTCTGCAGGTATTGGCTTTTCCATTCCGGTTGATAGTGTGAATCGAGTGGTGCCACAGCTCATTGCCCACGGTCACTATATTCGCCCAATCCTTGGGGTGCAAATGGATGAACGCTATAACTCATTGATTAACCAGCGCTTTGGTATTCAAGGTGTCGCAGTGCTCAGCACCTCACCTCATACCGGCGCGGCAAAAGCTGGTCTAAGAGGGATTACCCAACAAGGCAATCAAAGTGTACTGGGAGATGTGATACAGCAAATAAATGGTCGGGACGTTCACTCGGTTGCAGACTTGCTGGACATTTTAGATGAATACCAATCCGGTGATTCTGTGCAACTGACGGTTTACCGTGACAACAAAAAAATTAACGTCACAGTGTCATTAAGTTCACCATAACAAACCCGTGAACGACTCATTAAAGACAGTATAAGAACAGGGGAAACTGAAGAGCGGTGGGGCGTTTGTCAATACTGACAAACATTGACAAACTTTTTTCTATAGCTCCATACAGAGCCAGCCATTAACTTATTGATTTTTATAGTAAATATGGCGTCCCGGAGAGGAATCGAACCCCTGGCCTGCCCCTTAGGAGGGGGCCGCTCTATCCAACTGAGCTACCGAGACGCGAGCAGCTATTATAGCAACAAGCAGCTTGGTGGGTAGTCTTTTTTGAAAAACAAAAAGGCGCAACCTTCGGCCACGCCCTTTTTAGGTTAAGTCACGATATATCGCAGACTATCCCATTTTTGCTTAACGCAAACGATAGCTCACGCCCACATTCAGCGAGGTATCTACGTCATCAAGATCGTTGGATTTAGATGCCAAAGCAGCCACCTTCAGATCCAACTGGTTGTTCAGATAGTAGTAGAAGATTGAGCTCAAGGTGTTGGTTGTATTGTCGTTGCCACCATCTTCACCAGACTTGCTGTAATCCAGCTTCCAGGAATTCACCCAATCAACCTTATCTGTGATCTCACGTGTCCAGGACATTTCGTTAGTGAACTGATAACCCGTATCATCATCACCAAAAATAGTAGACAGGCTCGCTACATCAGAGAACTGAGTCTGGTTGTTTATTGGGCGATGGTATTCTGCTTCCAAGTCGAAAGATGGATCACCACCATCGCTACCATCGTAATTTGACAGGACGGCACCCAAACCTGCACGTACTAACCAGCCACTTTTACGAGTTGTGATGAACTCATCGACTAGCACATCACGGGCTTTAATCACACCGGCTGCATTTAGTGAGCCGTTCAGAACACCGCTGGCCACCAACGCTTGCTCAATATCAGTGATCCACTTTTGCTCATAGTTACCCAGACGGTACTTGCTCGAATACTCATTTTCACGCGAAATGATTTGAGCAACACTCACATAGGTCGCTTTACTTGGCTTGGCTCTTAACGCGCCCTGCGCCATTAATGCTTCAACTAAGCGTATCGCTTTGGCCATTGGTGTTACGTTTACTACGCGACCATAACCCAAACCGATACCAATCTTGAAAAATGGATCCTCCGCATCTTTCTTCAAGCCCAGATCACCAGAGCCATACCAGAAAGCACCTTTTGAACCTGGACGGAAATAGGTATCAGCATTGACACCAGCACTCGCGGAGTAATTATCTTGAGAATCAGCGCCTGCGGTAGAGCTACGACTCACGCTACCTTTCGCATTTGCATTCACACTGAGGTTACGATGAGCACTGCTGAACACTCGATCGTACTCTAAAGACAAGGCCGCATTGTAGGCTGCCTGATCGTGACCATTACCATTTGTTGTACTGAAACTACCATCAATATAGGCATCTTCATAAGCACTGGTGGCTTCTGTGTAATCGTACAATGTTACATCCGCTACCGCAGTTCCCGCAGCAGCCATCATTGATGCTGAAATTGCTGTTGCTAGTTTTGTTTTAACATTCATTCTTTAAACTCGTTTTATTAAATTGAATCACAAACCACCACTTACTTGCACAAGGCAGCACACACCTCTCCTAAATAGTGGACGGCTCATTATAAGCTTTATACAAGGACAGTTTCAAAAAATCACAAAATATTTTTTATCCTCTGCATCTCCCCACTCCATTTAAACTCAAAAAGTTTATTATTTAACCAATTATCAGACACCTAAATTAATACAAACTGAATGAACTCCTTCTACCGTATCAGAATTGTACAAAGTAATCGAAGTTATAAATTTAACGGATTTTTTGGATCAACGTCATCCATGAATGGCAACCTGCGATCAGTATTGGTGAGCTGATAAACCAAGCCCATCCAGTTGCCGATAATCGCTAACCCAGAGTCATGCCAGGTATTTTGCAGACGCGGCTTTATCAAGTGCTCAGGGAATACAGGCATGGCTTGGCAGCGCACCATCGCCTCCTGAAGCTTATCCAGATATTCATCAAGTATCACCTGAGTCGTTAGGTCAAAGTAGCCTTCAGGAAAAGGTGGATAGTCGCTCCGC
Organism: Pseudomonadota bacterium; assembly: GCA_002747455.1. GTDB lineage: Bacteria > Pseudomonadota > Gammaproteobacteria > Thiotrichales > Thiotrichaceae > Leucothrix. The sequence continues at coordinate 107,852 of PDPG01000041.1, forward strand.
TCACGATTGTAATAACGCACAACCTCACGCTTATACTCCTTTAACAAGCTAATTTCGTCATACTCAGGGTGGCCTTGAAAGTAAATAGTACGAATGCCATCGCCACTCACGGCTAGATGAACCGCGCCGTCATTGTCTTCAACCAATATCCTCAAACCCGCTTCCTCAAATTGCTCACGAGTCATGACATTGTATCGAGAGTGGGGTACGTCGAAGTGGGTGTTAATATCCGATACCAAAGGATGGGACGGATCTTTCACCCAATGCGGATAGACCCCCCAGCGTTTATCGCCCAAGTGCTGACGACGTTGACCATGGTGCGCTTCTAAAACGGCATGTGTCGCCAGGCAGGAACATAGTGTCGATGTCACATTCTGGTGTGCCCACTTCGTCACCTTGATTAACGGCTCCCAGAATACCTCCTGAGACAGCCTATCATGAGTGACATTAGCGCCCGTAATAATGAGTGCATCCAGCCCTTCTGCCTGAATGTTCTCGAACGTCGTGTAATGCTCATTGATGTGCTGCTGGGCTTTTTTACCCCGTGTCTGCTCCGGTAACGCAAACGGATACACATAAAACTGTGCAATCGGATTACTCGCACCAATTAGACGGAAGAATTGCCGCTCGGTTGAGACCAAAGCCGCATCAGGCATCATATTCAAGAAGCCAACGTGTAGTGCACGAATATCCTGATGGACCGCGCGCTCAGCACTGAGAATGATCTGCCCTTCCTTGTGCAAATCATCAAAAGCGGGCAAGTTATTATGGGCAACTAATGGCATATTCGTTTACTCCTGTCGATCAATGGCTGTTTCCACCAATTTCAGAAAGTCTGCTTCTGTTTTGACTTGATGAAGTTCTGAGGTTTGAATGGTATATCCGAAACGGTTTGCAATGCTTTCATAGCGTGGAATGCGGGCGCTAAACAGTTTTGGAAAGACCCATAACACAAAATCATCCGGCTCCACCAAAGCAACGTACTCCAGTGCCTTCTCCTCCATGTACATTGCTAGATGCTCATCCAGGAACGCTTCACGGTAATACAGGGGTTTGGGAGACAGCTTGGCACGCTCAATCAGCATTTTTTCATCTTCTTCTGTCGCCTGAATATACAACATCAAAGTATGTTGTTGCAGGGTATCGAGTACATGCTCATCATCCAACTCACAGACGCTACCACCTGCATCGTTGATGAAGTTATTAAAACCATAAATTTGTCGGGATTTTTCAATAAACTCAGGGACATCCAGCATGGCCGCCACTTCTGCCTGATGATGTAACTTCAAGCGCCGTTTAAATTCTTTTAATGTCAGGCCACCCAAGGCCGGATTTCCCAACTTTCCCAAAAAGGTGGATAACGGCTTTAGGTGATCAACCGTGATATTGTTGCAGATATAGATTGAATCCGTACGCAGCAAATCCTGTAGAAAAGGTACCTGCATCGCCTGTGCTTTGATATTATCCAGAATCGGCTCGTTCATGTAGCGCGTACCAATACGGTAGTCACCGGAATAATGGAACCACTCTTTATTTCTCAGGATATTGGCAAGGTAGGTCTTACCAACGCCCGACATACCTAGCAATGTAATGGACTTATGCGTCCAGCGACGAAACTCGTCAGATGATAGTCTCACTGTTTTCTTTTCTGGCTAAATTAAAAGCAGGCATTATACGCCGATAATTGATGGCACAGTGTATCGGTAAGGGTATTATTTTTTTATATCGGCCATGATGATTATTCGTTAGTGTAAACATGCCAGCAAATAGGCTATATATTGGAGCAGAGTCGATCGCACATAATCATTTAAATAATAGAGATAGTAAAAATGAACACTCGCCAGACCATCATAGCGTTGCTGACCTGCTCATGCGTGCATCCACTAATGGCGGCCTCCCGTCCTTTGACCGATACGACAACACCTCAAGAGTTCATCACGGGTCTGCACTCCCTCACAAAAATCAGGATTAGTGATGAAGAAAAGCGCTATATTTCAGCCGAGTGTGAGCAGTTCGCTAAAGATGATGACATTGCAGAAGATGAGCGAGCTGAGTATCTCGCTGTGTGTAACAAGGAGCTGACGCTAGCCGTAAAAGCCGCCCTACTTAAGCGGCGCCTAAGACAAAAAAGACAAATTGAAATAATCAAAGCAAGCAAACACGCCACCAATCACCCTCAAGCAATGTAGTTCAACCACTCAAGACAACGGCACCCACATCGCCTGCCCCTCCCGCTGGGTTATAGAAGGCAGGGCTTAATCTGACAGACAGTATCAGGCCGGTGAGAGTGCGACATCCGGGTCTGGCTCGGCAATTTCAACAAACCCCATATCTTCCATAATGCCATACAGGGCTGGTAACACCAGCAACACCAGCAGCGTGGCTGTCAACATTCCAAAGACAACGCTTGTCACCAATGGGATTAACACCTGAGCTTGAAGGCTGGTTTCAAACAACAGCGGTGTCATCCCCGCCACCGTTGTAATAGACGTCATAAACACCGCGCGAAACCGGTCATGAATAGCCTGAGTCGCTGCATCATGCAGACTCATGCCCTCGGCACTGCGATACTTGACAAACTCCACCAGCAAAATTGAATCGTTGACGACAATCCCTGCCAATGACACAAAACCAATGATACTAGGCATGGAAAATTCCACCCCCATAATCAAGTGCCCCCAAATCACCCCAATCAGTGCCAGCGGGATATTCACCATGACGATCAAGGGTTCGATATAACTTTTAAACTGTAAACTCAGTAATAAATACACGCCAAGCAAAGCCAGTATAAAGCCCACTAAAATGGAGCTATTGGTCTCCTTACCACTCTCCACTTCTCCTTTAAGGGCCACTGAAACATCAGGAAATCGCGTCATTAATTCTGGCAGGAATTTGCGCTGCATATCTTTCAGCACTTCAGAAGTATTTGCCTTTAACGCATTAATATCGCCATAGACATTAATGACACGACTGCGATTGATATGTCCAATGCGCGCATATTCCCGCTTTTCTTCAACCGACACCAGGCTGACCAATGGAATTGCCTGCCCTTTATCTGTAATGATCATAAAATTTTCAAAATCAGCCAAGGCTTGCTGCTTTGGGCTATCCATCTTAACCTGAATCTCATACGCCTCACGCCCTTGAAAGATATCACCGACCTTGACACCCTGATAAGCCGCTCGTACTTGAGAGACAATGCCCTGCGCACTAACACCCGATGCCAACGCCCCGGGTTTGAGTGTAAATACAAATTGGGGTTTACCCGGCCTCAGGCTATCCGTTAAGTTATAAACGCCATCATAGCCGGATAACCAGTTTTGCAACTCGCGTGAGACCATCGACAAGCGTTCCAGATTCTCCCCCGTCAGGCGAATATCAATCGCCCGCCCCGCAGGCCCCGCAACCGGCTCCTTAAACTGAAGGCTGATGGCAATGGGAATATCGCCAGTATTTTCCCGCCAACGCGGAATAAATTCATGCAATGACGTATTCCGGTACTCAGTTTCCAGAAAACTCACACTGACCGTCGCAATATGCGTGCCGCTTTCTGCTGAATCTGCATTGTAGTTGTAAGTAACCTGGACATTTTTAACTAATGCTTGATCATTCTGATCCGCAAACTCCTGCTCCGTTTGCTCAAGGCTGCTCAATAATTTATCCACCACCGACCTGGTTTGTGCCAACGGTGCCCCCTGCGCCAGCAAGATACGTACTTCCAGAATATTACCTTCAAGATTTGGAAAAGCTCTAAACTTCAACGCACCCGTGATAATCATACCAATGGAAATGACCAGCATTCCCAGCGCAAGCCCCACCGTGCCATAACGAAAACGAATCGCAAATGTGCCCAATTGAGTCGCACCATCCCGCAACTTCTGAAAGCCCGCTTCCAACCACACCCGCCAGCGCATGGGTTCTTTTTCGTGGGTGTGCTCAAGTGCCTGCTTTAGATGATGTGGCAATACCAAAAAAGCTTCCAGCAAGCTCACCGTCAATACCGATAACAACACAACCGGCAATACACCCAGCACCTGACCAATCGTTCCTTTCATCATCAACAGGCTACCAAATAACAGTGCTGAGGTCAGAAAGGATGAGATCACACCACGCACCACCCGCTGCGTACCCACTACAACAGAAGTCAGTGGGTCGTGTGTTTTCTTATATTCATGGGCAATGCTTTCGGACAGCACAATCGCATCATCCATCAGGATACCTATGGCCATGAGCAAGGCGACCATAGAAATCATATTAATGCTCACCCCAAGCCAGCTCATTATTGCCAGACCACCCAAAAATGAAATGGGTAAGCCCAAGGCAATCCACAGCGTATAACGCCAACTAAAGAACAGAAACAGCACTAGACTCGCCAAAATCAGCCCTTGAAACGCATTTTTACTCAGCAACTGCAAGCGCTCACTGACAATCGTCGCCCGATCATTCGTCAGCGCCATACTGGTGGACTCTGGCAACACCTTATTTTCGGCATCCACAAAGGCTTTCACTTTGCCAAAAACCGTCAGCGTGTCATCTATACGATTTTTACTCACCCGTACAATGGCCGCACGTTTACCATTAAACTCAATGCGCTCTTCTTCCAGATCAAAACGATCTTCAATTCTGGCGATGTCCCCCAGGCGGATTTCGCCCCCTTTCTCTGTATTGATAATGACAAGATCCGCTAATGCTTCAGGCGTTTTTCGGGCATTTGAGAAGCGTATCTGATAAGCCCTATCTGAACTTTCCAGCGTCCCAGCCGGTAAATCAATTGCCTGTGCGCGAATGATATTAGCCACCTGATTAATACTGAGTCGATATTTCAGCAAGGTTTCTGCACTCACCATGACATTGAGTTGATGGGTAGAAAAGCCTTTTACCTCCACAATCGGCACGCCCGGAATGGCTAATAAGCGTTTGCGGTAATCCTCTGCCAGTGCCTTTAGCTCCGCAGCCGTCAAACCTTCCGAAGTAATGGCAATATCCACCACGCGATCGGTGCGGCCAACCCGATACACTAGCGGGTCTCCAGCATCAGACGGAAAACCAACCACCCCATCAACTGCCGAGATGATGTCATCCTCAAATTGTTTGGCATCAGCACTTTCCTGCATGGTTAGGGCAAGAATACCCACGTCGTCGCGCGCTTCACAGCTTTGCTCCTCGACAAAACTGATGCCATCCGTTGCATCTTCAAGGCGCGTACAAATGGCTTCTTCAACGTCCGAAGCACTGGCCCCAGGATAACTCACGACCACATGAAACATATTCAATTTAAGCGCAGGGAATGTTTCCTTATTCAACCCCGGCAGCATCGCCAACCCCAACGCCACAATGGTAATCATCAAGATATTGGCAGCGGTGGGGTGCTTGGCAAAAAAATGAATCATAATCTGCTGCCCTCACCCAGCGCTTCCATACGAAGTTGCTCAATCTCCTCCGGCACATCAACGCCCTTGATCGGTGTACCCGGAATCACAGGAATCAAATCACTCGTCACAATCCGCTCACCTTCTGAGAGACCATCAGAGATAACCGCCAAATTTCCCTGCGTATCCGCCACCTCAACTTCCCGAATCGTCAGCTTGTTTTCTTTATTGAGCAAATATACCCGTCCCTCATGCACCGCCTTCCTTGGAATAACAATCCGACTTTGGGGCGCGGCCAGAAACTCAACCGCAACATATAAGCCTTTTAATAGGGGTAGATGTTTGCCAGGCGTTGAGCCACGATAAGGATCCTCCACGCGCACGACAAAGCTGATAGTATCGCGTATCGAATCCACCGTTTCGCCAATGCGCACCAGCGTCGCTGGCCAAGTGATCACCTGATTGCTCGCAACCAGGCGTACGGTTGCATCCAACGATGTGCCTTTCATGGCTTGCCGAACACTCAATGGTGATTGCAGTTGACTCGCCCTATCGTCCCCGCCACCACTTAGCAATGAGGCAGCATGGCCGATTGTCAACTGTGCCTCTACCTCGACCGTTTGGGTACCCAACGCCTCAAACAGTTGTGCACCGATGCCCACATATCCCCCTTTCTCAGCAGATACCTTACCGATACGTGCATCAAACGGTAGCTTAATGGCTGTTTTCGCCAGCGTGTCCATCTTGGTGGCAACGGCACTTTTAGATTGTTCTATCTGGGCGTTAATGGCTGCCCGACGGCTGCTAAAAGTATCCAGATTACCGCGAATACTCTGCACGGTGGATGTCAACTGTAGTACTTTTTGTTTCTCTGCATCCAGCACCGATCGAGATATCAAACGCTTATCCCACAGGCTTTTAATTCGTTCGTACTCCTGCTGCTCCAGTAATAAATTACGCTGAGCAATCGCCAGAGAGTTTTGGGCGCTTTTCTCCTCAGCATCCAGCCGCGCTAATGACGACCGCGTATTGGCCAATCCGGCCTTGCTTTGTGCCAACGATATTTCATAACTGGTCGGCTCTATACGTACCACGACTGTCCCCTTAGCAATACTCCCACCTTGCTTCAGATTGGGATGGACGTAGGTAATTTTCCCGCCAACTTCTGACCGGTAGTCCAGCTTGACCAATGGCTCCACATTCCCATAACCAACCGCCCTTGCCCGAAACGGAATGGACTTCACTGTCATCACATGAGCAGACCTTTCAGGAAATGACTTCGCCTCATGCTTCAATGGTACTTTACTTTGCGTCATACCACGCACCACCAGCACCGCGATAATAACGGCAAGTGGCAGTAGTAACACCTTAAAAAAACGTGTCTTTTTAACTTTCATCGCTTTTTTATTCTCGTTATTCATAAACTTGGCATTTTCTGGTTCCGGTCTCATTACAATCCTAGCCGATTATTTAGAGGGTATATCACAAAGAAATTTTTCGACGGCGTATCCTACTCTGAAGTACGCAAGAATGTAGCCTCTTTCCCCACTTAAAAGTGTAACAATTGCGAGTAACAACAGTTTTCAACATTACGATAAACCTGTAACCTTACGCCGGATTTCAAAAATAACCCAAGCACATCACAAGCGACAATAATATGGACAATCTTCACGCGATCATCCTTGGAGCCATCGAGGGCTTCACCGAGTTTCTCCCAATCTCATCAACAGGCCATTTAATCGTAGCAGGTGACTGGCTTGGCTTAGACCAAACCGAGGCTAACGCCGCGTTTAAAGTTATCATCCAACTCGCTGCCATACTGGCCGTTGTGGCAAACTATCGGGAAAAATTCACCTTCAAATATTTTGATTTATGGGTAAAGGTCGCCATCGCATTTATCCCCATCGGTGCCATTGGCTTTTTATTCAGCGACCAGATCAAAGCCCTTTTTACGGTCAAAACAGTGGCCATTATGTTCATTGTGGGCGGTATCGTTTTCCTGATTGTTGAGTACTTCCAACGGGATAAAGTGGCCGCTACCCAGTCTGTCGATGACATTACTTTCAAGCAAGCCATTTGGGTAGGCATTGCCCAGATTTTTGCATTAGTTCCCGGCACCAGTCGTGCAGGCTCCACCATCATCGGCGCGATGTTGGTCGGCCTGAGCCGCAAAGCAAGTGCTGAGTTTTCATTTCTGCTGGCAATGCCAGTCATGATTGCAGCCAGTGGCTATGACTTCCTTAAACACTATGATGAATTTACCAACGAAAATTTAGTGTCATTGGGTCTGGGCTTTGTCACCGCCTTTATTGTTGCTTACTTGGCAATGAAGCTATTCATCCGTTTCCTGCAACATTTCACCTTTGTGCCATTTGGTATTTACCGTATTTTATTTGGAATAGTCCTATTAATACTGATCGGTTCAGGAAACATTGAAGCATATTAAGCCAAAATTTGGCTATTAAGGTGACACTCAGTAATAATTAGTTAAAAAGCCGCCCTCTTTAAATCAATGTGAGGGCTTTATGAGATTATTACCAACGGGGCTACTAGCAACCTTACTTATGCTAATAGCCAGTTCGACCTTGGCAGCATCGGACAAATCAAAACTCTATGGCTATTGGAAGTCAATATCCGGTGCGCCAGTCAAAATCCATCTTATGAAGGATATGAATTATGTTTACCAGTATAAAATGCTGACGTTCTCTGGAAAGTGGTCAGTCAACAGAGACAACCTGACACTTAACTATAAGGTGCTGGGTAGTAAGCGAAGAAAACAGGCTAAATACTCTCTAAAGCGCGGCTTCCTAACACTCCATTCTGATGAATATGCCACGACTGTTTTAAAGAAAACCCGGTAGGCATTAATAAAAAAAGGGCAGATATTCCCATTTCAGGATCTGCCCTTTTTATTCTCTAGAAAGTCAGCTACTAAACGATACTCTGACTTTCCAGATACTCGTCGTAAGTACCTGTAAAGAAGTTGATACCTGTCGGCGTTAATTCAATGATCCGCGTTGCCAGAGAAGAAACGAACTCTCGGTCATGGCTCACAAAAATCAATGTGCCCTCATAATGCTCCAATGCTAAGTTTAAAGACTCAATCGATTCCATATCCAGGTGATTGGTCGGCTCGTCCATTAATATGATATTTGGCTTTTGCAACATCATGCGCCCAAAGAGCATACGCCCCTGTTCTCCCCCCGAGATAACCTTGACGGACTTTTCGCTATCTGCCTTGGAGAACAACAAACGCCCTAACACACTGCGGACTTCCTGCTCATCATCCCCTTCTCCGCGATAGCGATCCATCCAGTCAAACAGCGACTCACCACCTTCAAAGTCTTCTGCATGATCCTGTGCATAGTAACCAATGTTGGCATTTTCGGACCACTTAACCGTCCCCGTATCAGGCACCAGACTCCCCTGCAAACAGCGTAATAAAGTCGTCTTACCAATACCGTTTGGCCCAATGATTGCAATGCGCTCACCGACTTCAACCATCATATTGATATTTTCGAACAGGGTCTTGGCATCGAAGCTTTTACTTAGATTCTCAACCTCAAGTGCCAGACGATACAGTTTCTTCTCTTGCTCAAAACGAATGTACGGATTTACTCGACTGGATAGCTTTATTTCATCCAACTGAATTTTATCAATTTGCTTGGCACGAGATGTTGCCTGACGCGCCTTCGATGCATTTGCTGAGAAGCGGCTAACAAACGCCTGAAGTTCTGCAATTTTTGCCTTCTTCTTGGCATTGTCTGCCATCATGCGCTCACGAGCCTGAGTCGCCGCCGTCATGTACTCATCATAGTTCCCCGGAAATACCTGCAATTCACGGTAATCCAAGTCGGCCATGTGGGTGCACACACTGTTCAGGAAGTGACGATCGTGGGAAATGATAATCATGGTACTCTTACGCTCATTGAGAATTTTTTCCAACCAGCGAATGGTGTTGATATCCAGGTTGTTGGTCGGCTCATCCAGCAGCAGGATATCAGGGTCAGAAAACAATGCCTGCGCCAAGAGCACCCGCAGTTTCCAACCCGGCGCAACGGCACTCATTGGGCCATAATGCTGCTCCACCGGAATATCCAGCCCCAGCAACAATTCCCCTGCTCTGGACTCAGCGGTATAGCCATCCATCTCACCAAAAGCAATTTCCAGATCAGCAACCTTGATGCCGTCTTCTTCACTCATTTCAAGCAATGAATAAATACGATCGCGCTCTGCTTTGATCTCCCAAAGCTCCTCATGCCCCATAATAACAGTGTCAATAACCGAAAACTCTTCGTAAGCAAACTGATCCTGACGCAGTTTACCAATACGCTCGTTCTCATCTTTTGAGACATTCCCGGAAGTAGGCACCAAGTCGCCGCCGAGAATTTTCATTAGGGTTGATTTACCACTACCATTGGCACCGATCAAACCGTAGCGGTTTCCCTCACCGAACTTTGTGGAGATATTTTCAAAAAGAGGCTTCGCCCCAAACTGCATGGTAATATTGGCTAAAGAGATCAAAATACTGTCCGTCAAATAAAGTTTTGCAGAATGTAATCCTTTAAACAAAAAACCTCAAGCAAAGGCCTGAGGTTTCTTGTCATACGACGCGCGAGAAAGCTGGTTTTTACAACAGATCATTCGCCGCACGTAATAGCATATCCTGATCAACAGAGGCTTCGATCACCCGTGGCAGTGTTCGTTTTGGTTTCACACGCTTGCGAATTGCCTGCGCTAACTCGTGAACCGCCATAGCATAAAAACTACTGTGATTGTATCGAGTAATGACGTAGAAATTATTGCCACCGATCCAATAGTCATAGCCATTGTTGGTCTTCAACTTCAGCATATGCACCCGACCAGATACCCCCGGATAAACAGGTGCCAAACCTTTTCTTGATAACGTGGGAAGTGAGTATTTATGCTTAAAGCCCCACTTCATCCGGGAATAACCAGAGCCACCCGTACGCTTCGCTGGAATTGCTGCAATCTCACCACGCTGCCAGCCGTGTTTACTGAGATAATTCGCAATACTGCCAATCGCATCATGTGGTGTCCACAAGTTCACAGCACCGTCACCATCGTAATCCACACCGTACTTTTTGATATTACTTGGCATAAACTGAGGCAGACCCAATGCACCAGCATAAGAGGCTTTTGGCTGTGTCGGATCTAGCCCTACCCGACGAGCCATCAACAAGTAAGCTTCCAGCTCGCTTTCAAAATATGTACCCCGACGTGGATTCATAAATGACATGGTGGCCAACGCATCCAGCGCACGATCCGTCCCAACATTACCGCCGTAAATGGTTTCGACACCCATAATGCCTAAAATATACTCCGACGGCACACCATACTGCGCAGCCGCACGCTCCAGACTGCGGCGATACTTCCGATAAAAAGCGGTCCCCGTATTGATATGTTTAGGTGTCAGGAAACGGCTTCTGTAGCGTGACCAACTAGGCTCACCCTCACGTTTTTTACGAAGCTGCGGGTTGGCATCCTGATAAGCCATCTTACGCAACCATTTTGTCGCTTTAGCCTGACTAATTATGTTACTTACATAACCTCGATCAAAACCGTAACGCGATACCATTTTATCAATGAATGCCTGTGCCCGATAATTTCCGGCAAAATCTCCTGTCAAACGACTTTGACTATAGTGCCCCATGCTCCTCGCTGGACGCTGAACCACCCTTCTTACCGCAGCCCGTTGTTTGGGGGCCGGACGATAACTGGCCTGCTGCACTCGCGCACGAGGCTTTCGCTGCTTGGGTGATACATAAACCGAACGCTTGGGCATGCTCCGTGGTACAGCCGCCGGACGAATGCGTACCGCAGGTACAGGCACCTGATGCGCTTTTTGGGCAACCACTACTTTTTTAGCAGGCACTGCTGCTCTGTGCGACACTGGCCGCCTGACAACAGGACGTGTCACCTGCTTGGCTGCGGCTTTTCTTGCCACAGCCTTTCTTGCTACAGGCCGCTTGACAACCTGCCTGGACACAGTGGGTGCTTTTTTATGAGTCGCCACCACAATAGGCTTGGCTGGAATATGAGGTTTCGGTGCTGTGTATCGTTTAGCCACCGGTTTGCGAACTGGCTTGGCAGTTGCAACCCGCTTAACAGGCGGTGTGTGAACCCGTGCTTTCCTGGTCTGCTCTATAACTACAGGCTTGACAGTAGGCACTCTTTTTACCGCCGTTTTTGCCACCATCTTCTTTGATGCTTTTACTGGCTCTACAACTGACACAGCATTGTTTTCTGTTGCGGCTTTAACGGCCACTTCCGTTGAGTCTGGTTTAATTTCCCCCGTGTTACTACAAGCAGCCAACAAAGCTGTAGCAGAGATCAGGCAAGCCATCCTAAAATGATTGCAATTCGAATTCATGAGTTCCGACCTAAGTGTTTAAACTATTATTTTTTGACATTCACCGACAGACACCAACGAACACCTCGTGGTTATGCACACGCACAGCAAAAGGCTCACCATACTGCAATTAAATAGATTAGACCAGTGAAAGCTACCCCTTAGCTCGTCAGCGTCAATACAAAGCCCAGCGCCAGTTTATTAAAAAATTACTGACACTTAACTGAATAAATTATCCACTGCGAACACCATTTGTCGGGCTGCGATACAAGCACCCACTCGCTTCGATACAAGGTTTTTAAAGGTGGTTTATCCTCATGGGTGTGGGGAACACCTTCAATTCTCGTCGGGTGGCCGCCAGCTGCTTGGTTCATCCCCATAGGCATGGGGAACACATACACAAAAAGACCGCTGGAAATCCAACAGCCGGTTCATCCCCACAGGCATGGGGAACACTTGATTCACCGTAACGGATGTGACCCCGATCTCGGTTCATCCCCACAGGCATGGGGAACACCAGACGGCACAATGGAGATTGTGCATTATCGACGGTTCATCCCCACAGGCATGGGGAACACTGGGGTGGCTAACTGATGGATGTCGGCAGCAGCGGCTCATCCCCACAGGCATGGGGAACACAGGCACGTGGTCGTGCAGCTCCATCGCTCGTGCGGTTCATCCCCACAGGCATGGGGAACACATCTTGCCAGTATGCGCGTGCGCCTGTCCATTCGGTTCATCCCCACAGGCATGGGGAACACTGTTTGTGGTGTGGTCGCACTCTTTGCCGGGGCGGTTCATCCCCACAGGCATGGGGAACACTCCCATAAGCGCCAACTTAAGACTCTAACCGTTTGAAAGATTTGCAAAATCTGTCAGTGTGGCTGCAACATAAGTTGCTTTTACCCACCAAAGTGAAAGT
>PDPG01000056.1 GCA_002747455.1 Pseudomonadota bacterium
CCTGTACCTGGCAGCATGAATATGACCATCTGGACGGGATTTTATTTCCGAACCGGGTGACGGATATGCAGTCGTTTTGTTCCTGGCAAGCGTTTCAGGCATTTCAGGCAGCGGCTTATGCCGAGCATGTGCAGCAGTTGGTGGAGGTGTGGGGGAGTTAATAATCGTCTATATCCAGAGGATAATTTGCTTCAATTGCCCTACAATGAACGCCCATTGAACACATTATGGATGTCATATGCCAATCATTACACAGACATTTGATGCCGGTAATATTGAAGTCATCAATGCTGATTCGACCGATAATATCCAGCTAAGCATTAGCCCGGACAGCCACTCTGAATTTTACCAGTGGTTTTATTATCGCGTGTCAAATGTGCGGGATGTGCCTTTAACGATGGTTATCCAAAATGCTGCGGGTGCCGCTTATGAAGGGGGTTGGGAGGGTTATCAGGCCTTAGCCTCCTACGATCAGGAAGACTGGTTTCGTGTGGATACCGAGTACCACAACGGCCAACTGCATATCAGGCATACCCCACAAAGTGACGCGGTGTACTACGCGTACTTCACGCCTTATTCCTTAGCACGTCACCAGCAACTGATTGCACAACTACAGTGCGCCCCTGATTGTTGTCTGACGGTGGTTGGTCAAAGTCTGCAAGGGCGTGATCTTGATGTGTTACGCATTGGCGAGGATGACGGTCACAAGAAAAAAGTCTGGTTAATTGCACGTCAACATCCCGGTGAGTCAATGGCTGAGTGGTTTGCTGAGGGCTTTTTGCTGCGCTTGCTGGATGAAGATGATGCCTTGTCCGAGTCGTTGTTGGCTCAATGTGTGTTTTACGTTGTGCCGAACATGAATCCTGATGGCAGCACGTTGGGGAATCTTCGCACTAATGCGGCGGGTGTAAATCTCAACCGGGTCTGGGGCTTGGCAGATGCAGAAAGTTGCCCCGAGGTGTTCTATGTTCAGCGCGAGATGGAGCGAATTGGCTGTGACTTATTCCTTGACATTCATGGCGATGAGACCCTACCGTGGAATTTTATCGCCGGACAGGAAGGCTTGCCGGTTGATGCCGCGATTCTTGAGGAAGAAGCCGCGTTTAAACGGTGTTTTGCAGCGATCAACCCTGACTTTCAAACCGAACACGGCTATCCGGCCAAAGAGTTTGACGACGAGGTTTCCATGACATTGGCGAGTAACTGGGCGGGACACTGCTTTAACATTGCTGCCATGACATTGGAAATGCCATTTAAAGACAATGCGGCACGTCCCGATCCCCGTGCAGGCTGGTCAGCAGAGCGTAGTATGCAGTTGGGAGCTTCCATTTTGTATCCGATTGCTCAGCATTTTATGAATAAGTCAGGCCGTTAAGTGTGCCGATCACCCAGAGGAACTTTCCATGTTTTTAGTCATTCACGGCTTTACCTCCTCATCACAATCTCATAAGGCACAGGCCTTATTAAAATGGCTAAGCGAGCAGGGGCGTGAGGATGAGTGGGTTTGCCCCGATTTACCGATTGACCCGCTAGAAGCAATGCAACTGCTGAGCGATATTATTGAAAACGCAGACACACCGCCCAAACTGGTAGGCAGTTCGCTTGGCGGTTTTTATGCCACGGTATTGTCTGCAAAATACTCCCTAAAAGCCGTGTTAATCAATCCGGCGGTTCATGCCGGTCTGGTGTTGCGGCAGGCCGTTGGGCCACAAAAGGCTTGGCATTCCGAGCAAACCTATGAGTTCACACAAGCCCACGTAGACAGCTTAAATGCAATGGATTTGCTGGAACCTGCTGATCCTGACAAGCTCTTTCTCATGGTTGAGATGGCCGATGAAACCTTGGACTGGCAGCGAGCGGCCAGTTTTTACAGAGACTGCCATCAGTTGATTTTTCGTGGTGGTGATCACAGTTTTACCCGCTTTGAACAAGTGCTTCCCCTGATTGATGCTTTTTAACAGGCATTGATAAGCGGATAAGCGTCAATTAAAAAGCTGCATTTTCAGGACATTCCAAGTCAGTTATTTGTTATAGTCTGGTTTGATAATAAGGACGAGAGGTTGAAATGAAAGAAGTAATGGTGACGGTAGATTCGTATGAATCGTGCCAGCAGCGTGTTGAAATTGCCGCCAGCTATGCCAGTGAGATTGGGGCGCATTTGACTGGCTTGTTTGTAACCCCTGACATTAAATTTCCTGCCTACGTGAGCGGGGGAATAGTGGCGAAGGCCCGAAAGCAGCACGATGCAGAGTTTGAGGAACGTGCCGAGATTGCACGCAAGATATTCCACGATGCGGCTGAGAAGTTTGATGTTGGCGCGGGATTACTCGCGTTGCAGGGTGACTATAATGAAGTGATCACTGGTCACTCACGCTGTGCAGATTTGCTTGTCATGGGACAGGCGAAAAAAGATCAGGGAGAGACCGCTGGGCAGATTTATCCTGATAAAGTGATCTTGCAATCAGGTCGTCCGGTGTTGGTGACACCGTTTATCAAGTGTGACTCCCGTCAGCCAAAGCGAGTGGCCGTGGCGTGGGATGGCTCGCGCGAAGCCACCCGTGCATTGCATGACGCGATGCCGATTTTAAGACTGGCGAAAACTGTGGAGCTGATTACAGTTGCGGAGCCACAAAGTGCCACTGCAAGATATGCTGATGTGGATTTGGTACTGGCTCAACTAGCGCGCCATGATGTCAATGCGAAAAGTTACCGCATTCCTGACAGTTCCATCGGTATTGGCAATTTATTATTAAACCGTGTGGTGGATTCTGCCGCTGATTTGTTAGTGACCGGTGCCTATGGTCATACCCGCTTGCGTGAGCTAGTGATGGGTGGTGTCACACAAGAGTTGCTGGAGCATTGCAGTGTGCCGTTGTTGATGTCCCGATAAGTTTTGGGAATGGTGGCGTTCATCACTTCAGTGGAACACGCCTCAGCCGTACCACGCTAGGTGAGGCTGCCCTATGTGGGGTGCACACGCGGGGCATTGCGGGGGCTGGAGGCTAGGGACTTCCGGCTGCCCGATTAGCTGATGTGTTGCCATAATACATTCCCAATTACGATAACAAGCATAGCTATTGACGGGTAAAAAGAAAGTGTAAATCCAAGAGCCCTTGATGGCGCTCCCTTTTTGTAGCCTATAAAAAATAGTATACGTCCCAAGCCAAAAGCGATGGCAGAAATTGGAACTACCGACAGCCAAGTGCTGGGCATTACGATTGACCAAGCACAGTAGACAAGCGAGGCGAGGAGCGTTTGCTCTAAAGTGTTTTGTAGTAGTGTTTGTAACAAACTTGCTTGCTTCGTATCGTTTCCTGACAGTCCTCCACCGTCGATGTCTTCTGGAGTGAAAAAGCGATGTTTAGCCAAGCGGCCAATGGAAATAGCTAAAAAAGTGGCGGGGATTAAACACCATAAAATCGCAACAGTTAATTTGTCGATAAAGTTCAGGCTATTTGTGTAGCCGAACGGATTCAGATACGACCCCAAGCCTATGATGCAGAGCGTTATAGACGCCCCAAGGAGCATTCCCCTCAATACGCCACTTTGTTTCTCAGTTAGCTTCATGCACTTTCCGTAATTGATTGGCAGCCAACGCTGAGTTCACCTGCGAGTGCAACGAGTCCGGTGAAGCGACTTGTGTACGCCCAGCATGGGCACGAACTAATGAGGTGAAAGTCCTCTGTAGGAAGATCACCATCCTTAGCGATTAATGCCGCTATTAGATGATAACTACTAGCGAATGGCAAGGGCCTAACCGCGAGATTGGGTCTGGAGTTTTACAGCTGAGGGTTAGAGACCCTCGGCCACCCGATTATGTGATTTTTTCACTCATCGATTGAAAGAACTTGGCAGTAGCCAACTCAAAACATTCAAAGCCCCATCAACATTCACCGGATCAAGAGGATATCTTTCTCTTGCTTTGAGCAGGTTTAAATATGCCGAAGGTTCCAAACTGAAAGTTTTGTTTTCTTTTCGGACATACGCTTTATAGCAAAAACCGTTAGTTACTAAGACAACTTGACAAGATGGAAAATCTTCTGCATATCTTCGGGCTTGTTCTGGAGCATAGTCAAGCCCAGATGAAAAATCTTTCGTCTCAACGATTAATACACACTCCTTATTTTTACGCTTATAGGGTTTTGAAAAACATGCAATATCAACCCTTCCCTTGCTACAAGGAAGTTCAACTTTAATTTGTTGTTCAGACCATCCTAGTGCTAAAAGGAGAGGAGCAACCAAGAATGTTCTAGTTTCATGTTCGCGGACATCTTCCCACCGACAATTCGTATAATAGTATTGGGCTAACAAGCGAATTTTGCGAAGTGTGTTTGTAAGATCATCTGCAGACGAAGGGCGCAAACCTTCATTTACAAGGTGCCTAAGGATTTGGTCGTCATTTATGGGGTTAGTTTCTTCAGGTTCTGGATCGGGACTGTGCACTGGTAACAAAAGAAGATCATCAGCGATTTTCTGGTGCTTCGCTTGAGGAAGTTTGTGAATTGTTGCTCTCGTTAAACCATCTGTGGTTATTGGTTTCGGAGGGACATGCCAATTAACATAACAATATGCTGGTAAATCCCAACCATCAAAATCACGTAACCAAGATTTGTCTCCACAACCGTTTGCTTCTCCTTCTTTTTCTACCACTTCACCTGCAGCTAATATTTGGTATAAGCCATTTTTTATAACAACCACATCACCCTTTCGAACTAGGCTCATTGTTTTTCTCTGAAGATCACCACCAACAAAAGCTACTCCAAACTTGATAAAATATTCTGAATAGTTTCGACCTGAAGAACCAGCCGCTATTTGCCAATATGTTTTCGACATTTCGTTCTCTCTTACATTCTTTTTGTTGCACAACACCTGAATTAGGCTACGTCGCGCATGTGACGTCAGCTTGAATGACTTGTGTACGCCTAGCATGGGCATGAACTAATGAGGTGAAAGTCCTCTGTAGGAAGATCACCATCCTTAGCGATTAATGCCGCTATTAGATGATAACTAACAACGAATGGCAAGGGTTTAACCATGAAATTGGGGCCGCCAGTACTTGGCGTGGCTGGATCAATTATTTTGGTATTGCCAAAGGCTATCAACTCTGTGTTGATCTGGAGTGAAACGCCCTGTGTGGAGCCGCATGCAGGGTGTTGTGGGGGCTGAGGGTTAGAGACCCTCGGCTACCCGATTAAATGTTGTTTTGCTCACGGAGCGCACTCATCAACTGCTGAACTGCAGTCAATACTGTTTTTTGAGCTGTATCAATAACAATGCGCTCAGATTCCCATGGATGATATTCACGGCTTTGGACTTGCTCCCACGTTGGCAGCTTTAGGTTGGGAACATCGGTACTTCTTGTCTCGACCCGATGCCTATGCTCTGATTTATCAGAACAGATAATCTCAATATTGACGAAGTTTGCACCAGCATTTATTGCTACCTCGTTCCATTCTTTGCGAGTTAACCTAATGGGGTTACAGGAATCAGCTATAACACTATTACCAAGTTTAAGATTATCCGAGGCCACCTTATATGAAAGCCTGTAGCCTTCTCCCTCAACCTTAAAATCACATAAATCCCTTATCGCTTGCTCAACAGTATCAATTCGTAAATAGGTGGCTCTTACAGCTTTTGCAAGTTCTTTCGCTATAGCTGATTTTCCAGTTCCCGGAAGCCCAGAAAATATGAAAAGTGTTGGTTTCATCGTAGACATTTAACAGTCTATTAAACAGACTCACGGTCAATTGACCTCACATGCCGCCGGGGGAATGGGATTTGTATTGTGTAAGTACGCCAATTTTACGCAGGCCGGAATTGAGGCAGTTTGATAGTGCAAAATCAATAATGCGGTACTTCCCGCCAAAGGGGACAGCCGGTTTTGCACGCCACTTGGTTAAATCCTTCAGTCTTGAACCTTCACCACCCGCCAGTATTAATACCAGTGTATTTCGGGTTAATGCAGTGATCATCTTGGGTTCAACGTAATGCCTACGTAAATCCCCCTCATCCTTTTGATGTCGTGACATTCCTCGCTCCTTGTTGCTAGTAACGGTAAGTTGCAGTCTCAATTGCCCCCTGTAAATTCATGCAGGCACTCGTGACCAAATAGATCGGCGTTTGCTGAACCAACTTACTCATGCGGCCTTTTTTTAGGCAGGCCTTGATGAAGTGATCTGACTGCATCCATTGTTGCAGTTCGCAAGCAACCCGTCCCCCGATGTAGATACCGCCCATTGGCCGGTACAGCAACGCCAGATTTCCAACATAGGCGCCATAGGTTGTGGCGAAAAGCTTTAGCGCACGCGCAGCAGCAGGGTCATCGCTTGCAGTCTGAGTCATCTTTGTAATACTCATATCGTGACACGCACCTAGATCACTCTGCTTGCAGTATGCGTACAACTCCAACAGACCTTTATGGGACAGGATACGCTCATAAGAGACATGATTAAAGTGTTCCATCAGGTACTCCAGCAGCTCAATCTGTTCCTTATTGACCGGTGCGAAATCAACCTGCCCACCCTCACTGTCATTCTTGCTAAATACGTCTTGAGTATGATCCATCCACGCCATGCCCAAGCCATGTCCGGCTCCGGTCACAACCCGGATGCCACGTTCGCGTTTAATGCCCTCATTCAGGGTAATCAAGTTCTCAGGAGGGGTTACTTCGATGCCACGTGCGGCCGCATCAAAGTCACTGATAAGGGAAATCTCGTTGATGTAAAAATGCTGCTGCAGGCTTTCTGCATCCAGCTCCCACTGTGGGGACTGTAGCTGGCAATGACCTTCCTTTACCACACCAGCCACGGAAATACACATGCGCTCAATCAATGCAGATGTCGCATCGGCATCGGATAAAAATCGTTCAATTAAGTAGCGGGGACTTAAAAAGTCGGCAGGTTGGTAGCGGGCTCTGAATAGCTCTTGGCGCGTGCCATCAATGGACACTTTCAGCAGCGCAATCTCTGCCTGCTCGTTATTAATATCGGCAGCTACAATTTTCATTATTCTTATGTCCCTAATTATTTTTAGTATTTGAGCGGGGCGTCTGCTCGCTGTAGCGGGTCTTACATATCTCCCACCCAAGCCTCTTTGTCACAATATACCTGAGCTTGATGCGTTGATGTTATGGCGGTGACTGGCATGTCAATGCCACTAATCCAGTCGAGCACTCTGTTATGTTTGGCTCGCCCTGTGACTAAGATCAATATTTGCTCATTATTGCTGAGGCATTCTGAACTGAGGCTGACTCGTTCAGCCGGTGGCTTGGGTGCATTCAGCACAGGAAGCGCCAGTGGGCCTTTGGGGTGAATGTGTCCGGGGAAAAGGCTGGCGGTGTGGCCGTCTTCCCCCATGCCAAGTAACACCATGTCAAACTTTGCTACTTGGCGAAGCACTTTGTCATAAGCCTGTGCTGCGATCTCAGGGCCGTGTTCACTTGCAATAAAGTGGATGTTTTGTGCAGGAATTGGAACAGCATTTAGCAGGCACTCACTAGCCATGACGCTATTCCGCTCAGCATTATCGGCGGGTAGGCAACGCTCATCACCAAGGTAGATATGCCAGTGTTGCCAGTCACTTGTTGACTTGGCCAGCAAGCGGTAAATTGCCTTTGGTGTTGTGCCACCTGCTAACACAATATGGAATGCGCCTCGTTCACGGATGGCTGTGTCTGCGGCGCTGAGAATATCTTGAGTTGCTTGCTCGGCAAGAAGGGTCGCGTTCTTAAACAGTCGCCAGCTTGGCTTGATCGTAGATGTACTGGAACTCATCAGGTTTCCCAAAAGCTTGGATAAACCTGAATACTCTCATTTGGTACGGCGTAATTCCAGTCACCCGTTCTTTTGAGGCGCGATGGGCTGGTTCGTATGCAGCTAGATCTTATTATTCAGCATTGGAAGCGCCACGTACCAAGCGTACCAGAATATGATCAGAACGCTCAGAGTTACTGAGAACCTTATTCCCTTGAATAACTGTCAGCACAACACCATCCTGATTCACCGAGCGCGTCCAGTAGGCAAACGGATCGTAGAATGGAAAATACGCCAAATCTAGCGCGGGCTGGTTGTCTGCTGCACCAGTGGACAAACTCAGTAACTCCTCGATGGTGGGTAACCGCCAATCGTCAAAGCCACAGTAGTTTGACTGATTGACCCGCTGAATAAATGCGTGAGTATTACAGTAAGTGGCCGGGTCATCCGAGCGGTATCCGTAACAACTGATGTCGATACCGGGGAGTTCTGGGTTGCTGCGAGGCTGGCCGGGATTATTGTGTTCGGGCTGATACCAACGATATGCTTCATTGACGTCATGCAAGTCACTGGCGGGATCGCGCTTTTGCCAGAATAATTGCGTGGTGGTGTCCTCAACACATGCCCATTCCTTACTATCATCTGCCAGCCGCTCGCTATTGCTCCCAATTTTATAGAATCGTTGTGCGGCTTGTTCTACCTTGTCTGTCTGGGCTTGCTGAGGGGGAGGCGGAACACTGGTCGTGGCTAATACATCAGTGGCGAAGCAGCCTACGGCTAGCAGGTTAAATAGAATGACCTTCAGGCTTTGTCGGTGACGGGTGGCTGACATGAAAATTCCTTTTTATTTTTGGGCAGCAAGGTTGGCATTGATTGACGTTGCTAAAATAGCGATTATTTACTGCCTGTTAT
The DNA here is from genome assembly GCA_002747455.1 of Pseudomonadota bacterium. Taxonomy (GTDB): domain Bacteria; phylum Pseudomonadota; class Gammaproteobacteria; order Thiotrichales; family Thiotrichaceae; genus Leucothrix. The sequence goes on from PDPG01000056.1 coordinate 8,664, forward strand.
TGTTAATCCAGATGACAGGTAAAAAAAGCAAGATGAAGCGATGGCTTATAATTTTCCTGAGTGCATAACACGCTGCGTTGATGCATTATCTACGCGCTTCTTTGGATGATAACGATAGTGCCCGGTGATCTTGAAGTCGAACAGCATGTCATCAATCACGGGGCCATTACCAATATTGTGCGCAATCAGGTGACGCCGGGGATCTGCGACACTGATTTGCGCCAATACTACACCAATGTGGGGGAGTTTGGGGGAGACCTGCCAAGTCACCAGATCCCCCGGTTTATAATTGGTCGGATCGTCAGTGATCGGTAATGATTCACCCTTGCGGTCAAAAAAAGTCTGTAGGTTGTAAACCCGCCGGTGATCAATGTTGGTATCCGGCTTTCGCAGCCCCCAGCGTTTGCGGCTTGGGTATTTTGGAAAATGTCGCCGTATGTCTTCGTGTACTTCTTGCTGTAAATCTATGCCGAGCTCACGGTATGCGCGAATCACAACATCGGTACAAACGCCTATATCTGCGGGCACGTCACCCATTGGGTAGGCTATTTTTATGTATCGGCCATCGTATCGTACCTGGTGCATGGTGCGGGCCAGCGCCGCCTGAGCCAGTTCCTCCGCAAATGTCAATGGGACATCAGGCTCTAAAGGTAAGGGTGGTGGAACATCTTCGGGGGTAAACGGGTCTTCGTAATCGTGGGGTTGATACAGCCAGCCATTGGGTGTGTCGCTTAGGTCAGGCAACGACGGGGTCGTCAACGCCATTGGTGGAATGGGCAACTCACGCAGCTCTGATTGCTGTTGGTTGTTCTCGGGGGACTTACGCTCACAACCAACCATCGTAGCCGAGACACCGGCAACGACAGCCAACAAGAAAATGCATCGAACACTCATAGTTCGTTAATGTAGTCTTATTCTGAAAAGATGCAAGATTTGGGCGTTACCATCTGGTAATAATGGCTGTCGGGAGAGAGGCAGCTAAGACGCTACAATTTGCCGCTGGATTTGATATTTAGATAGCTATTGATAAGTGACACGCTCAATTCCTGCGGCTCCACATCGACCGCTAATACCCCCCGATTTGTCAGGAGTTCGAAAGCAGTTTTGCGCTGTTGTAAATAATGGTGGATGGCACTACTGCGCAGAGCTCCCTGCATGTCCAATGGGGGCTGTTGCAGATGATCGTCCAGTGCTTTTTCTCTCAAGCTGGCTAAGAGAACTAAGTGGCGACGCCTTAACAAACTAACAGCGGCTTGCAATTCCGCACTGTCTTCATCGCGCACATTGCTTAAAATGATAACCAAGGCCCGCTTTTTATGGCGTACCATGAAGTCACTGGCGGCCTGTGTATAATCCGGCGCTTCGGTTCCTGCCTGTAAGTCGTAGACCGTATTTAGCAAGTCCTGAATGGTGTGGTAGCCTTTTTTGGGTGAAACCCAGCGGTTATTGCCACCAAATGTACTCAGGCCGACCGCATCGCCTTGTCGCAAAGCCACGTAAGCCAGCATCAGCATGGCATTCAGTGTGTGGTCAAAATGGGACAGTTCATCGTCTTTGGCGCGCATACGATGGCCTGAATCCAATAGGAAAATAACTTGCTGGTCGCGTTCATCCTGATATTCGCGGGCAATGACCTTACGAACACGGGATGTGGCTTTCCAGTCAATTTGGCGGATGCCATCTCCTTCGCGGTACTCCCGAAGCTGATGAAAGTCCTGACCTTGCCCGCGTCTGGGCTTTTTAATAATGCCCATCTGGCTAAGGCGGTTATCAGTTGCCAGCAATGCTAAATGTGGAATGGCTGAGAAGTTAGGGTAGACATGGATTTCATCGGGTACGTGCAGATGCAGGTCACGCTCCCAGAAGCCCCATCGGGAGTGCAGGTGAAGTTGCACCTTCATAAACTGATAGCGCCCTCGTGCTTTCGCTGTGACCCAATAGCGGATTTTCGCTGACTGATTGGCGGCAATACGGAGCTGCACCGGCAGACCTTTGGCCTCCAGTTCTATCGGAAAATGATCGAAGACATCCACCATACAAAGCCGTTTCGATGGGTTGTACAGCGATAGGTTAATGGGGCGTTTGACACCCAACGAAATTGAGGTCTGAAAGCTGCGGGTGATTTCTGGAAATTCTTGTCGATATAGCAAGAATAAATCCAGCAGTAATATCAGCGCCGATAGCCCCAGTGCTATTTTCCAGATAACTATAAATGGTGTCCAAAAACTGGCGATAAGCGACAGTGCAACCAGCACTGCCGACAGTTTGTAGAACGATTTACCGGGGATGGCTAAGGTCATGGGATGTGTTACTGCCGAGGCGCATCAATGTTTTGCAGTATAGATTCGAGAATCTGATCGGTCGTATGGCCTTCCAGCTCCATGTCGGGGGAGAGCGCAACACGGTGTCTGAGGGCTGGTAGGGCAACAGCTTTAATGTCATCCGGTGTAATAAAGTCACGTTGGTGGCACAGCGCTTCGGCACGTGCAGCACGAATCAGTGAAATGCTACCGCGTGGGCCAGCGCCCAGGCTAAGGCCTTGCCAATTGCGGGTTGCATGAACCACCTGCACGGCATAATCAATCACTTGTTGATCGGCTTGTACGTGAGCCGCGAGTGACTGAAGTGCCAAAATATCATCGGGTGCTGCCACTGTCATCACCCGCGAGAGATTGAATTGGTCTCCGGTTTGCTTGTTGGTCACGGCGGCAACCATGAGTGTTTCTTCGTCTACTTCGGGGTATTCAATAAAAATTTTGAGTAAGAAGCGATCCAACTGCGCTTCCGGTAAAGGGTAAGTGCCTTCCTGCTCCAATGGGTTTTGCGTGGCCAGGGTCATAAAGGGCAGGGGAACAGGGTGTGATTCTCCGTCAATCGTCACCTGACGCTCCTGCATGACTTCCAGCAAGGCGGATTGTGTTTTGGCAGGGGCACGGTTGATCTCATCGGCAAGTAATAAATGGGTGAATATCGGCCCACGCCGTAAATTAAATTCATTACTTTTTAGGTCAACCATTGTGTGTCCGGTGACATCCGCAGGCATCAGGTCAGGGGTGAACTGAATCCGTGAGAATTGGCCTTCAAAGGTTTTAGCCAGCGCGCGCACCAGCAGTGTTTTACCCAAGCCCGGCACACCTTCAACCAATACGTTGCCACCTGCAATCAGGGCCAACAATGTTTGATGAATTACGGCTTTTTGACCGATGACGGCGCGGCCAATCTCGGTTTTGATTGTGTCGATGAGCACACTGGCCTGTTCTGCCTGCATGTTTGTCATACTGTTATCCTGATATGTTCTAGTTGTTTAATAGTCTCAGTGAATTCGTGTGGCTTATGGCGAATGTCGCCATGTAATAGATGTAGTATCTGCTGTTCGTCAATGCCCACCCGCTCTGCCAGTAAATGGGCTTGCTGGTCATTGCTCATGGCGTGCCAGGCGGGAATACGTTTCGCCAGTTGTTGCTGAACGGCATGACGGGTGCTGTCAATGAGTATCGCCTGCTCTTTATTTTTCCAATAGTAATTGCCGCTGGCTTCAATATGCTCCAACAAATTGCGGCGATCTTCCCCTTCTTTTGGGATCAATGGGCCAAAGCGATGAGAAACCCGTAACATCCAAATCAGCAACAAGCCGCCCAGCATGATACAGAATGGCCAAAAATGTTTCCAAATAATCCGGAACAAGTGGGGCATTTCTTCGGAATGAATCAGCCAGATTGCCGCTGGCTGCTGCAAAGAGCGGTTATTAGCATGAACCAAGTGCCAGAGGATTTCGGCATGATCGTAGTCGTCGATATTATAATTTTCGATAAATGTAAAATCAGAGACCAGTGTAATCAGTCCCTTGCCAACCTGCTGGTGAATAATAAAATTTCTATCATTGAGCTTAACTTGCGTCAGTCCCTGTTGATCGTTGTCAGGACTCAGATCAATCGCTCGATAGTAATCATTAGCAATTTCCAGCGGCTTGTCGGCTTCAGGGAGTTGTAGTGTCTCAGCATCTTTCTCATCAAATGGGATAGCTTTTCCGGTATACACTCCCAGATACAGCTGTAGTGGGTCGGCACTGGCTGCGGGATTGTCATTATCTGAGTTAGCAGCAGTGTCGGGCGGTGCTGTTGGTATCTCACTGTCGGCGTTGGGCTTGTCATTATCTGTGTCAACAGCGGTATCCTCTGCGTTGTGTTCTTCGTTATCAGTAGCGTAGGAGTCCCAGTCCAGCACACTGCGAGTAATTAGATGCCCCCCTCGTTTTACCCAATCCAGTATCGCTTCAAATTGCTCTTCACGTTGGTTATAACGGGTGGCGCTGATAAACAGAACGGTGTCAGTATCTGGTAGTTTATTGAGGCTTTGCAGGCTTTCAACGGTTTGTGTGGGGATTCCCATGCCTTTTAAAAATAAGCGACTGGCATACAGCGGGTTGCTGCGCGCTTCGCCGGTCAACGGTCGAAAACTGACCTCATCGACGTATTCAAGATTGTCTAAGCCCGTCCACAACAGCCATGCCAGCGCTCCGAAGGCTAATCCGGCAATAAGACGTTGGCGCAGGCTCATTTGTGCGTCTCCGGCGTTTCGTGGGCAAAGTCATCATGCCAGCGATCCAGCAAATAGCTCATGTCTGCTTCCATCGGGGCATCATGTGCATAGGCAACTTGCATCCAGCTATGGGTAAGTTTCTGCAAATAGTTGTAAGATTGAGCGGCGAGCACCGGCTGGCTGAGTTTGAGAATATCACCTTCGGTATGACTATGCTCCAGTGGTAACTGGTCATGGTTTATCAGCCGCGTGAGGGCGCAACGATATAGTAAACTGAGTGCGTCACGGGTCTTGCCTTCGTGCCATAAAGCTCTGGCCGCCGCAATTACATCATCTGGCAGGGACTCTTTTCGCACATCCATACCGAACAGGATATCCGGCTGAAGCGTGTCATCTTGTTTGTCGGGTAAGTTGATGAAGATCGGCAGCCAGTACCGTCGATAAACGTAGAGCAGGACAATCGCTAGCGCAATGATCAGCCACAAAGCGTATTCGATGACCGAGGCAACGCGCTTAGCCAGCCACTGTATCCATTCCGGTACATCGGCGGGGGTCTCAGTGGTGTCTGTTTCGTCAGTTTTTTTTAGTCGCCAGCGTTTGGTTGTTTTTTCCCGATGAAGATGCTCGTTTTGCATAACCTCCTGAATGACCCGTGAAGATTCACTGGCGCCCAAGCGGGTATCGGATAAGTGTTCTGTGTAGGATGGTGTATTTTCGGCGCGGTTGTCCTCCGCTTTGGCGGACTGATTGAGCAGGCTAGAGCTAAATAGGCTAACAATTATGCAGGCGACCAGGGCATTGATTTGATTTTTCAGTCCACTTAAGCGGCTGGCCATTTTGCGAAAGTCTAGCTCAATATCCCATGCTTCAAGCTGCGTACGCCGGTTTAGGTACAGGGCAAAATTGGCGGCGATATAATAAGGCTCAAGAAGGGTTATGACCGCAACGAATCCCAGCATAACAATAATTTCAATGGCTGAGGCGAGAGTTGGGAGCCTATTTGACACAAGCTCATAAAATAGCTCATCTGCATAGTACCCCGGCACAAATAGCCAGAGCAGCATCAGGAAGGAAAAGAAAAATATGATCTGGAAATGAAAGATAGCAATATTGAGCCAAATGACAGGGGCGTGAACTTTCTCGATAAGTAACTGCTGTCGTGCACGGTGCTCTGACCCTGTTAGTCGTTCCAGCTGTCTTACCGGCAGGCGAAAGCCTCGGCTAAATGAGAAGCGTCGCCAAGTTAGCTCACCTAATAGGCCGGTTCTGAAAAGTAGCTCGGGCAAGGCTTTGAGCGTATCGGCCCAACTGGGCGAATTACCAAATACTTGGTGGCTAATGACATATAGGATTAGGCGGTGATACAGGGGCTTTAGCCACCATAGAATAAGTAGAATCAATCCGTAATAGTCATTAGGCAACAGCAGGAATAGTGCCGCAATGATAGCCACCAGCAATATCACCAGTGGTGTGTAAATACTCAGCCACCATGCCCTGACCATCGCAAAGCCCAGGTCAATGGCTTCCCAGGCATTCCGGCTGCGAATGTTGGCAGTAATGGTTTCAAGCTGCATGAGTTTTGTCTCGGCCAACAAACCAGAAGTAGGCAAATACCAAGGTCCACAAAATAGCAGCTACGGTGTATTTCGTGGCAACGGGTAACGCCATTGATGACCAGAACGCCTCGACAAACGCAGCCATAATGAATAAGGTGGCTGCACCGTACATAATTTTTATGCCAACCTTGCCGTCATCAATCAAAGCCCTGACGCGTGATTTTCTACCCGGAGCAATCAGTGCCATGGCCAGTTTCAATCCGGCTGCACCTGAGATCACAATCGCGGTGAGCTCAAAGGCACCATGTCCCAATACAAAGCCCCAAAAGGTGTCGATATAGCCCAGATGGGTCAGGTGTCCAGCAACCGTGCCGATAAATATCCCATTGAATAACATAAAGAACAAAGTGCCAATGCCGTACATCACTCCGCCAGCAAAGACTTGAAATCCAATGCCAGTATTATTGCGAATGTAATGACCAAACATGAGCAGATCAGAATCAGAGCCTCGCTCCCGTCCAAGAACCTCATTGGCGGGGTCATACATGGCTTCCATGCCGTGAATCTGACCTACACCTAATACACTATAGACCAGCTCAGGCATCCATTGCAGAAGCACTATCATGGCAAAAAAGGGCACATAGAAAAGTGCGCTGGCAACTGCCACAATCCGCCATTCTTTTCTGATCAGGGCAGGAAACTCTCGTGCGAAAAAGCCCAGCGCTCGACTCAAAAACTGGCTACGGCTCTCATAAAGAATTTGATGGCCTTTAACCACCATGCGGTTTAAACGATCAACCAAAACAGGGCTGTACATGCGAGCGTTCGCTAATGCGTAGTGTTGGCAAATTTGCCGGTAAGCCGTTGGTATATCCAGGGGCTCAGGTTTGTCGATAGCCTTGCGATGACGTTTGGGCAGGGCACGGTACTCAAGCACTTGCTCGAAGTGATCCCACAATGCATCGTGGCGGCGGGTAAATTGTTCTTGACGACTTGAACTCATTGTTTCCCCATTATCCAACGACCTATGCCGGATAAGTAGTCGGCAGCGGCAGTTCTATCCTTGGTTAAAGGGCTACAGACCTTTGCCAGCTCCTCAGCGCGTTCATCGCTGAGCATGGGCCGTCGTTGGTAATAACAAATCAAGGCTTGTTGCTCGTTAAGCCGAAGTGGTACAGGCGGAGCAACGGGTTTTATCTCAGTTTCCAGATGGTACTGTTGGCTTTCAGGTTGTCGCAGCACTACCGTACCAGCAACCATGTCGCCAATGCGCTGAAAGCGGGCGTTACTTAGTATACAGAACAACCCAAAGCCATAGCAGAATGGTAAAAAATCAACCACGCGTAACAGGTTACGAATCAGGGAGGCGACAGGCGTGATCGGGCTGGCATTTTCCTGAGCGACAAACAAACCAAGCATAGACTTGCCGGGTGTTTTGCCCTGACGGAATAGCTCAAAATAAACCGGGTAAAACCACTCAATCGCAAATGCCAGAATCAAAAACACCCCTGTGCCTGCCTTATCGAAGAAAGCCAGCACCCACAAGAGCGAGAATAACACCGCACCACGAATCAGGGTATCAATAAGCCAGGCATAAAAACGCAGCACCGGCCCAGCAGGAGATAGTTTTAATGCGATACCCTCCGGTGTATTAATCGCGTAAAGCGTGTCAATGATGGGAAGTTTATCAGTAATTGTCTTTTACCATTTAAGTTTGTGTAGCTAATCTCTGCGGCAAGTAGTTCTTCCTCGCTAGACCTGAACAAATACCTTTGCCTGACGAACCCAGCGGTCAATTAACGGGTCGATTGTTTCAGGATAATTGTTGAATAACAAGTCTGCAGTGTCCTGTATTTTAGGTAACATATCCTGATCTCGTGCCAGATTAGCGATGCGGAATTGCAGCTCGCCGGTTTGTCGTGTGCCAAATACTTCACCGGGGCCGCGAATTTCTAAATCAATTTGTGCAATTTCAAAGCCGTCATTGCTATTGCGCAGTGCATCCAGACGCTTGCGGGCAATGTTGGACAAAGGTGCTTGATACATGAGGACACAACTACTGGCAGCACTACCTCGGCCAACCCGCCCCCGTAGCTGATGCAACTGGGCAAGCCCAAGACGCTCGGCATTTTCAATAATCATCAGGCTGGCATTCGGGACATCAACCCCTACCTCAATGACCGTTGTGGCGACTAGCAGGGAGATCTCGGCAGCCTTAAATTGTGCCATGATATGTTGTTTTTCGAGCGCATTCATCCGGCCATGCACTAAGCCGATATGAATACCCGATAACTGTTCACGTAACATGGCTTCGGTGGCCTCAGCATTTTCACATTGCAATGCTTCGGATTCTTCAATGAGGGTACACACCCAGTAAACCTGTGCGCCTTGCTCACAAACCGAGCGGATACGCCCGATGATCTCATCACGTCGATTATTAGCAATGACGACTGTTTTTATTGGGGTGCGACCGGGTGGTAATTCATCAATAACGGAGTAATCCATATCCGCATAGGCGGTCATGGCCAGAGTTCGAGGAATCGGGGTGGCGGTCATCACTAACTGATGCGGATAGCCCAGCTCACTGTGACCTTTATTCCGTAAGGCTAGGCGCTGCTCCACGCCAAAGCGATGCTGCTCATCAATAATAATTAGACCAAGCTGTGAGAAGGCCACCTCACTTTGGAACAGTACATGCGTACCCACGACCAAATGACTCATCCCCAAGGCCGCGCGCTCAATCTGATCACGGCGCTCTTTGGCTTTCTGTTTGCCGGACAAATTACCTACATTTAGGCCCAGTGGTTCGAGCCACTCGGTAAAACTTTTTAGATGTTGTTCGGCCAAAATTTCGGTAGGTGCCATTAAGGCGACTTGATAGCCTGACTCTATTGCCAAGAGTGCCGCCGCAACTGCCACCACGGTTTTTCCTGAGCCGACATCTCCTTGTAGTAAGCGGGACATGGGCGAGCCTTGTGCCAAGTCCCGACGAATTTCCTGAATCACCCGTTGTTGAGCCGTAGTCAGCGAAAAGGGCAGTGCCTGTTGCAGGGCTTGCAAGAGCGTTGCCTTATTTTTCATTGCAATGCCCGGTAGTGCTTGTGTTTGTCGGCGGAATTTTCTCAGGCTAAGTTGATGCGCCAGTAGTTCTTCAAAGGCCAGTCGTTGAATGCTGGAATGCTGTCCGTTCAGTATGGCGCGGTTGCTACCGGATTCAGGTTGATGAATGGCACGTATTGCCTCGGCCAGTGCGGGCATTTGTTTGGCTTGCAGCACGGACTCAGGCAATAATTCCTGAACGGCAGGAAGTTTTTTAATGGCTTCAGTGATCAGGCGGCGCAGCGTTCGTTGCTGTAAGCCTTTGGTGGTCGGATAAATAGCCGTCAGTGTTTTTTCCAGTGGTGCGGGAAACTGCTCGTCCAGTAATGTGTATTCTGGATGAATCATTTCTAGCTGATGGAGTGCGCGTCGCACCTCGCCAAAACAACGGATGTGTTTGCCCTGACTGAGCGCTTTTTGTTGTGCGCCACTAAAGTAGAAAAAACGCAGGGTCAGGCAGCCGGTTCCATCGTTGATGCGTGATAGCATCATGCGTCGTCCGCGAAACACAACGTCAGTGTGCTCAATACAGCCTTCTACCAACACATGCTGGCCGCCCTGCAAGTTGGCAATCGACTGGATGCGGGTTCGATCCTGATACTGAGAGGGCAGGTGAAACAGCAAATCCTGAAGGGTCTGAATATTCAGTTTATCCAAATTTTCTGCCATTTTTTGACCAACACCTTTCAGTGTTGTAACAGGTTCAAGCAGAGGATTTACCATACGCAGTAGCGGCCGTTATCAATACAATTCATTGTGCGCCATTATAAACGACTCGCCTGAGGGTGACTATTTCATCTAACACACCGGCTATGCTCTGGGGTAGAATCATCCTTAATGTTGAGTCGATTAAGGTTTGACAAAGGAGAAGGAGTCTTACATGAAAAATACTTATCGAGTAGTTGTGATTGGGGATACGGAGAAATCCATATCTATTCTTCGCAGGTTATCGACTGAGTTAGCTCAGGATGGGTGTGACTTGATGGCCACCTCATCCTTTAGTCTTGATGGAAACTTTGCGATTATGATGATTATAAATAGTGATCTGTCTATTGAGGAGCAGCGTGAGTTGCTGCAATCAACGACAGATACTTATCATCTACAGTTGATTATCGACAGCATTGCGGCCTTTGATGCGCGTTATGATTATTCAGAGGTGACGGTGCAAATTGAGGGTATGGATCGCATTGGTGTGTTTTCCTATTGCATGGCTATTTTGGGTGATGCGGGATTGGAAGTGCTCAGCATGCACTCCGACCTGTTAGGCAGGTCGGCAATTGGTGAAGAGGAGAAGTTTCTCAATGTTATCAAGGGTCGTGCAACTCAGGGCCTGGATGAGCTCAACCGAGCTGCTGATAATTTGCGTAAGAACCAGATAGAAGTAACAGTAACCCCAGCCTAACCGAACATCAGGCGCAGGCAGCGCATCTTGATAGTCAGACTGAAACCGCCGCCTTGATGTGTGGATGGCACTGATAATTGACTAACTCAAAGTCATCAAAAGTAAACGCAAATAAATCTTTTACGGCGGGATTTATCTTCAATGTTGGCAGGGGATATGGTTCACGCGCCAACTGGGTATCGACTTGCTCCAGGTGGTTGCTGTAAAGGTGTGCATCACCTAGCGTGTGGATAAATTCGCCCGGCTGTAGATCACACACCTGCGCAATCATCATGGTGAGTAGTGCGTAGGATGCAATGTTAAACGGCACCCCCAAAAAGATATCAGCACTACGCTGGTAGAGCTGGCATGACAGTTTTCCGTCGGCCACATAAAACTGGAATAGGGTATGGCAAGGTGGGAGCGCCATTTGCTCAATGAGTGCCACATTCCAAGCACTGACAATAATCCGCCTGGAGTCTGGTGAATGTTTGATTTGTTCCAGAATTTGGCTGATTTGGTCAATATGCCCCCCCTCTGGTGTGGGCCATGAGCGCCATTGTGTGCCATAAACCGGCCCCAAATTTCCCTTCTCGTCTGCCCATTCGTCCCAGATAGAAACGCCATTTTCTTGCAGGTAGGCAATATTGCTATCGCCTTTCAGAAACCATAGTAGCTCATGGATAATGGAACGCAGGTGCAGCTTCTTGGTGGTCACCATTGGGAAGCCATCACTTAGATCGTAGCGTGATTGATAACCAAATACTGAGGTAGTGCCGGTGCCTGTCCGGTCGGTACGCACATGACCGTACGTTTTTACATGGCGCATTAATTCGAGGTATTGGCGCATAACGTTAGTGTCTCGCAACCGGATGTTTTTTATAACCCCACCATAACATCAATGCTCCCAACAGAAGCATTGGAACAGATAAGAGCTGGCCCTGTGTCATCCAGCCAAACGCTACAAAGCCAAGCTGTTCGTCTGGTACTCGGAAAAATTCAACAATGATGCGGGATAGCGCATAGCCCATCAGGAATAGGCCGGACACGGCACCCATCGGGCGTGGCTTCTTGGAGAAAATCCATAGAACCAAAAATAGCGTCAAGCCTTCCAGCGCCGCCTGGTATAGCTGTGACGGGTGGCGTGGGAGGTTGTCCACATTCGGGAAAATCATACCCCAAGGCACATCGGTGGGACGACCCCAAAGTTCAGCATTGATAAAGTTACCGATACGCCCCGCACATAAACCCAGTGGTACCAGTGGCGCAATAAAGTCCGTGACCCTTAACAGTGGCAGAGCGAACTTACGCGCCAGCAAAGCGATAGCAATAATGACGCCGATCAGTCCCCCATGAAAGCTCATGCCACCTTCCCAGATGCGAAAGAGGATGACGGGGTTTTGGATAAAATGATCGAAGTTATAAAATAAGATATAGCCGATGCGGCCACCAAGCACTACACCAAGTGCGCCGTAAAACAAAATGTCGTCCACCTGATCTGGAGTAATCAGGCTGCCCGGTTTTTTCGCACGATATTTACCCATGAGTAAAAAGGCGACAAACCCAACAACATACATTAGGCCGTACCAATGTATGCCAAAGGTGTCCGTGAAATGAATCGCAACAGGGTCAAAATTCGGATGAGTTAACATGGAGTTACCTTAGAAGAATAAAGAGCGTAGTTGGCCAGTGAGGTCATCGGCACGCATCAGTGCTTCACCTACCAGAAAACTATTGACCTGATGATTTCGCATAAATGCCACATCTTCGGCAGTGTGGATGCCACTTTCAGTCACCACAATCCGGTCATCTGGAATCATTTCCAGCAGATCAATCGTGGTGTTTAATGAGGTTTCAAACGAGCGCAGATTGCGATTATTAATTCCCACTAATCTTGCCCCCAGCGGCAGGGACATCGCCAGTTCCTCGGCATTGTGTACCTCAATTAGCACATCCAGATTCAGTGACAAAGCGACGTGATAGAGTGAGTATAACAACTCCCTACTGAGTGCAGCCGCAATGAGCAAAATACAGTCTGCACCCATCGCACGGGCTTCGTAAATTTGATAAGGGTCAATAATAAAATCTTTACGGATAACCGGCAGGTTACAGGCTGCTCGTGCCTGCTTTAAATACTTGGTGCTTCCCTGAAAAAACTGTGAGTCTGTTAGGACGGATAAGCAGGCCGCACCTCCTGCCTCATAGCTTTTAGCAATATCCGCAGGTACAAAATGCTCTCGAATCACGCCCTTGCTGGGGGAGGCTTTTTTGATTTCAGCGATGACAGCAGGCTCGTTATTGGCCAGTTTTTCCTCGATGGCACTTACAAATGGGCGGATAGCCGGCGCCTCGTTGACTGCTATTTGCATCAGTGTTTCAACGGGCTTTTTAGCGCGGCGATGTCTGACTTCCTGCACTTTTTCGGCAATAATTTTCTTTAAAATGTCCGGTACGCCCGGTGCATCGAATACGGCTGAATCGCTCATGCGTTGGTCTTCTCGATTAATGCAGTTAATTTATCCATTGCAGCACCACTGCTAATGACCTCGGATGCTTTAACAATACCCTCAGCCAGTGAGTCCGTTAGCCCAGCGACGTAAATTGCTGCGCCAGCATTTAGGCAGACAATATCCCTTGCAGCGCCTGAACCGTTGTTTAACACTGCTTTTAACATTGCCAGGCTTTCATCGGCGCTTGTTACTTTAATACTGTCCAGTGGCTGGCGGCTAAAGCCAAAGTCCTCAGGCTGGATGGTGTACTCCGTTATCACACCATCTTTTAGCTCAGCAATCTGTGTTGTCGTAGCGATGCTGATTTCATCCAGACCATCCTCGGCATGAACCACCAGTACGTGTTGGCTACCTAAATTTTTCAGCACTTCCGCCAGAGGACGCACCAGTTCCCGACTAAACACACCCAATACTTGATTGGGTGCGCCAGCAGGGTTAGTCAGTGGCCCCAGTATGTTAAACACCGTACGAACCGCCATTTCTTTGCGTGGACCAATGGCATGCTTCATTGCGTCGTGGTGCATGACTGCGAACATAAAGCCAACACCCAGTTCCTCGACGCAGGCTTTGATTTGTGCCGGTGAGATTGCCAGGTTGACTCCAGCGGCTTCCAGTACATCGGCAGCACCGGATTTGCTAGAAACCGACCGATTGCCATGCTTTGCGGCATGTCCCCCTGCTGCGGCCAGTACAAAACAACAGGCCGTTGAGATATTGAAGGTGCTGATGCCATCACCGCCGGTACCCACAATATCGACCAGATGATCAGCATGAATATCCACTGGCGTGGCTAGATGGCGCATTACCTGAGCGGCTGCGGTAATCTCGTCAACCGTTTCACCTTTTAGGCGCAAGGCAATCAGGAAGCCGCCGATTTGGGCATCAGTGGCTTTGCCACTCATCATGTCGTGCATGACATCTGACATTTCATCCATAGTCAGCGATTGCTGCGCCAGTAACTTGGCAAGTGCTTGTTGAATATTCATTGTGTTGCAGGAGTACTCTGTTTAGTCAGTGGAATCACAGGGCGGCAGATAAGTTTGCATTCATGGCTTATTTCATGGGTTGCAAGGTTCTGAAAATCAACTCAAAAGAGCCTTCGTGTTTATTCAGTGCATCCTTATCAACCTGATTAATTAGGAAAGCTGAATAATGTTCACTGTCTTTTCGGAAATATTCTCGATAGTCATTACTATCGTCATTAAGGCCGGAGGTAACTGCTGGAATGGTTTCCACAATCCAGTCGTATGACACGCCGTCTAAATCACGGGTGATCGCCATAAACTCGGACTGAGGTACAGCACTGGGTTCCACATCCACTACTTCATCGTCAGTGTCAACTGGTGTCATCTGGGTTTGTTGTGCGTAGCTATAGGCAAACTCCTCCAGTGTTGGTGCTTCATCCTTACGGAAAATCTGAATAATGGATAAAGCTTCGTCAGGGCTTTCGATAAATACATACCGCACGGAATCCTGCACTGAATCTTCCAACACTTTCCACTCTGATGGGTAGTCAAATACCAGACCCTTCTCATCATATTTTGTAGATGGGATGGCTGTTTCGACGCTTACTTTTACCAAGTCGGCATCGGCATTTTCTTCAGCGGGTGTTTCAACTTTCTCGCAAGCAGCCAAGGTGAATCCAATAAAACAACTCAACAGTAGGGGACGCAGTTTCATAATGTTATTGATGACTCAGACATAATCGGGTAGCAGCGATCATACCATGCAGCAAATGTAGAATTGTGTTTTTTTGCCAGGTCGACCACGCCGAGCTGGTCGCCAGAGCGGATTACGCCAAAGACGCTACAGTCAACAAAATCAGGCTGATCGCCACCATAAAACGCTCGGTCAGTAAGCCCATTGAGTGCCCAGTGATCAATCGCTGCCAAAAACTCCGCGGTTACATCATTGATTTTATGCTTCGCTTTCATTTTTTTGGCAACTTTTGGCATAACAATGGCGCCAACCAAACGAACAATCGGTAATTTATACCAAGGATATTGTTCGGCCGTTATGATCACTCCGAAGTTTTTCCATGAGGTCAAAAAGTTAGGGTGAACCAGGGTGGGTAAGTAATGAACCAGTGTCTCGTCAACCCAGTCTGTCCACTGCTGACTGGCCTCATTGCTTGTTATATGCGCATAATTTTCATTGATGTAGTCTACAATCGCTGCAGATTCGACAATGACTTTCCCATCATCCGTAAGTACGGGCACTTTTTTGTGCTCAGTAAACTCCAGCTCTTTCATGCCCATAGGCGTTACTTCGACAGTCTTATAAGGTTGTTTGGCATAATTCAATAATGCGCGTACTTTCCAGCAAAAGGGGCAGGAACTGAACTGATATAGGGTCAACATAGTAAAACTCTTCGGGTTAAAAATAAACGAATCAGGCGCGTCGCTGACGAATCGCTTCGTACAGTATCACACTTGTCACAACTGAGACATTCAGGCTTGATAACAATCTAAGCGGTGTCGTCAATCAGATCAAGGCTATTGAGGATGATGAAAGGCTGGTAGATAAAATGCATGACCTTTATGCCAATGAGTAGAGTTTGCTACAAAACCACTTTCATCCCATGACTGGTATCTGGCTGTCAGGATTACACGAAACATACTGAGCCATACAATGGCTGTATTTTTGAATCAGGCTCTCGGCAAAATCCACCTACAAACAGCAAGGTTGGTTTGCTAAAAGCTGCACACGCCGTAAATTGGATAATAAATATAAGGCCGAAGTTAGAGTGCGTTAGGTTTTAATCTGTTTATCTTTGGTGCAGATAATAGCTACTATTGATAATTTATTTTTTATTGGAGGAGGTGTTGAATTTTTAATAGCATCATGGTAAGTGTGAAGTTTATGGGAGGAAATTATTATGAGAGGCGTGAGTGTTCTATGTAAGATAGCGGCTTTGTTTGTGTTTTCATCGTTGCTTTCGGTAGCCTTTGCAAGGGGGTATAACCTCAATTGTTTAGCGGGCGGTCATATGGGGTTAACTTATAATGCATCCACAAGAAGTGTTACAGTTTCGTTTATTCCTGCGACTGTCGGAACCCGTGATCGGGCTTTGAGTCACGGTCAGTGTGGTTGGGTTGATCGGGGGATGCGGGGGCATGAGCCGAGGAAAATCTGTCATTATAACGTTACGGATGTAGTCGCTAAGAATAATGCAAGGAGTTATGAAATCAGCTCAAGACAGGCTCCCTACATGCGGAAGATTAAATATGGTGGTCATTTTTCGCTGCGAGTGGTTAATTACCAGAATAAGTGTATGAGGGTGCTTAGGGTTAACCGTTTTGATAGGGCACTCACCATAGGGAATAATTGATCGTTGCTTCAAGCTGAGTTGGTTTTTTGGGTGCGTCGCTGACGAACAGCCTCGTACAATACCACGCCCGTTGCCACCGAGACATTCAGGCTTGATACCGATCCGGCCATGGGTATTGCCGTGAGGTAGTCGCAGGACGTTTCCGTTAAATGACGCACGCCTTTGCCCTCGGCGCCCATCACAATCGCCATTGGGCCGGTAAAGTCACAGTCATACAGGCTGGTCGCGGCTTTGTCGCTGGTGCCAGTAATCCACACCCCGGATGCCTTTAACAAATCCAGGGTTCGGGCGAGGTTGGTAACCTGTATAAAAGGCAGTCGCTCTGCAGCACCAGAAGCAACTTTGCGGGCCACAGGTGTGAGTTTGGCGGACTTGTCTTTGGGGGCAATGACCGCATGTACCCCCGCACCTTCGGCAGTACGCAGGCATGCACCGAGATTGTGCGGATCGGTTACACCATCCAAAACCAAGAGCAATACAGGCTCCTGAGTATGCGTCAGTAATTCCAGTAAGTCATTTTCATTTGCGGCATCGGGGGCAGAATACTCCGCGACAACTCCTTGGTGCTTGCGACTGCCTGTCATGCGGTCGAGTGCGGAACTGCTGGCACTTTGTATAGTTAGGCCAAGTTTTTCTGCCTTTGTGACCAGCTTATCAATGCGCGGATTGCGTTTATTGTCGGCAATCCACAGCTGGGTGATATTGGAAGCATCATGCTCCAGTGCATTCTGAACGGAATGCACACCATTTAAAAATGTCTTCACGATTTACGTTTCTTGCGCTTGGGTGACTTTTTACGGCTTTTAACCTCAGAGGCGTTTTTGGCCTTTTTCTTCTTTTTGGGCGGACGCTTGCCGTTGCTATCGGGGGCACCGGGTAGTGTAAAGTCAATTTTCCGATCATCCAGATCAACACGCGCCACTTGTACAGTAATTGGATCGCCCAGTCGGAAGCTTCGGCCAGAGCTTTCCCCCGTCAAACGGTGTAGTACCGGATCAAAACGATAGTAGTCACTCTTGAGTGATGTAACGTGTACCAAGCCTTCCACATAAATATCCGCTAATTCAACGAATAAGCCGAAGCCTGTGACTGCCGTAATGAAACCATCGAAGACTTCACCGACTTTGTTCAGCATGTATTCTGCTTTTAGCCAGGCTAATACGTCACGGGTGGCATCATCTGCACGACGCTCGGTCATGGAACAGTGTTCGCCAAGCGCCGACATATCGGATAGGGAATAAGCATAGTCAGCAGCGTTGCCGCCACGAATCAGGTGACGAATTGCCCGATGAACTAACAAATCAGGATAGCGGCGAATAGGTGATGTAAAATGTGCGTAATCTTTTTGCGCCAAACCAAAATGGCGCGTTGCCTCTGGCTTGTCAGGATTCACTGGGCTGTAAATAGCACGGGGCAGGCTGCGCAGCAGGATGGTTTGAATCAAACCGGCATCGGCTCGATCTTGTACGCTGGCTAATAACTTGGCGTAGTCCTTAGGCTCGGGTTCGGCACCACCGCCCAAGTTTAGTCCGATGCCACCTAAAAACTCCCGAACTTTATCCAGACTCTCAGTATCCGGTCGTGCATGGACACGGTACAAACTCGGCATACGATGCTTTTTCAGATAACGTGCCGCACACACATTCGCAGCAATCATGCACTCTTCGATAATCTTGTGGGCATCGTTGCGCTCAGTGGGTTTGATGGATTTGATTTTGCGGTCTTTGCCAAATTCGATTTTGGTTTCGGTTGTCTCAAAGTCGATTGACCCTCGCATATCGCGGGCATGTCGCAATGCATGATATAAATCGTACAACGCTTCAAGGTGAGGTAACAGGGCTGAGTATTGTTCGCAAAGCGCCTCGTCCTCATCCACCAGCACGGCGGCAACGTCGGTATATGTCAGGCGAGCCGCAGAGTGCATCACGCCTTCTTTGAACTCGTAACTAAGAATATCGCCATCTGGGTCAATAATGGCTTCACACACCATACACAGGCGATCAACCTGTGGATTTAATGAGCATAGTCCGTTAGAAATCTCCTCAGGGAACATTGGAATCACCTGTTCAGGGAAATACACAGAAGTGCCACGATTCCATGCCTCCTGATCTAAGGAGCTGCCAATTGGTACATAATGAGAGACATCTGCAATGGCAACAATCAGCTTCCAGTTGTCACCTTTACGCTCAACATATACCGCATCATCAAAGTCGCGGGAGTCTTCCCCGTCAATGGTGACCAGAGGAATATGCCGATAATCAACACGCCCCAGCTTATCGTCCTCTGTGACATCATCGCCCAGTTTGAGGGTTTCTTCACGAACCTCCTCATTGAAAACATGAGGCAAGTCATGCGAACGCAGAGCAATGTCAATCTCCATCCCCGGCGCCATGTGTTCACCCAGAATTTCAACGATTTTGCCAATCGCTAACTGACGTGTATTAGGCTGCTCAACCAGCGCAGCTCTGACAATTTGCCCATGTTTTGCCTTACCGCCATTGCCCGGAGGAATCAGTACATCCGCTGCAATGCGCTTGTTATCAGGTTCTACAAAACCAATACCTCCACGCACAAAATAACGCCCAACAACATGCTCAGTATTGCGTTCAAGCACCTCAACCACAGCACCCTCGCGGCGACCTTTTTTATCAATGCCTGTCACGCTACACAATGCGCGATCACCATGCATTAATTTACGCATTTGCTTGCCATGCAAAAATAGATCATCACTGCCATCATCTGGTATCAGAAAGCCAAACCCATCGGGATGGCCACTAATGCGACCGGAAATTAGGTCAGCCTTACTAACCGGCAAATACTGCCTGCGGCGATTGAATATGATTTGCCCGTCACGTTCCATAGCACGAAGGCGGTATTTGAGCGCGTCCCTAAGTTCTGGTTCTTCAATAGCTAATTGACCACTCAGATCAGCAAATTCCAAAGGTGTGCTGCTGTCACTGAGTACCTTGAGGATTAACTCACGGCTGGCGATAGGGCGCTCGTAGTTTTCGGCTTCTCTGGCTTTATGTGGGTCTTTGTATTTCAAAATTCTTGCTTGTCCTTTGTTATTAAGCGCTGCATTCTACTGCAAAACGTGGCATAGGGTACGGAAATACTGTGTCTTTAGATGATTAATGTTACATAGGTTTGAGTAACTGTGATTAGGATTGCTTAATCCACAGATCACTTGATGGCCATTTTCTTTAAATTAAGCCATTGACAAAACCTGAGGGTAGTTGTAAATTGCGCGTTTTCCCGCCGTAGCGGGAGATTCTACACCACTTTGCCGAAGTGGCGGAATTGGTAGACGCGCCAGCTTCAGGTGCTGGTGAGCCTTGGCTCGTGGAGGTTCAAGTCCTCTCTTCGGCACCATCTAAGTGCATGTTATATAACATTATTTAGATGGTTTCCTATATTTGTGGGGCAAACTTGGGGTGTTTCCCAAGAAATCGTTAAGTTTTCCGTGCTCTTTTGCATCTTCCCGCGCTCGTATCCATCGAGCATAGATACTGAAAAACATCTGAAGACTGTGGCCCATTTGTGAGGCCGCATAAGCTGGGTTACACCCAGCCATAAGTAACATTGTTGCGTAAGTGTGCCTGGTCTCGTATGCGCGTCGGTGACGGATGCCAAGTTTCTTTAGTGCCGGATTCCAATAATTAATCCTCTGCTTGTCCTGATCGTCCCAAGGCTTATTAGTTGCAGGGTTATGGAATATGTGTTCATTAACTAAAAGTGTGAATTGCTTTTGATTCTCGATTGCCTCAATGGCTTGCGGTGTTAAATCAATATCCCTGATATTTTCATTTTTTACCGTTTTATCTTCGCCGTATGAGTGGGCGCGTTGAACCCTTAATACTTTTTTGTTTGAATCGTAATCACTCCAGCGTATTGCAATTATTTCTTCTGGTCGCATTCCGCTATATAAAGAAAGCTGGTAGTAATTGGCAGCCTGCTGATCCTTTAGTCTAATATGATCTATTATCATATCAGTTTCCTCTTTAGAAAGAGGGTCGGGTGGTGTTTTCTGAACCTTCAGATTTTTGATTCTTTCCATTGGATTACTATCAATGGTTTCATCCAAGTAAGCCATTTCAAATATCTGGCGTAATGGTATTAGTGCGTTATTTCTGGTTTTGGCGCTGGGCCAATCTATTCCCCCGATTATTTCCAGAATATCACTGTATTTAATGGTTCTAATATCTGTATCTGATAAAAGGGGCAACCATGTACTTGAAAGTGCCTGACGGTATTTAACTAAAGTGCCTTTTGCTAACTCCCCTCCAGACTTTGATCTAAGCCACCTTCCGGCGACCTCACTAAATATTACTGTTTTTGGCTTTGCTGCTTCGGGGAAGTGCTCTTTTACATAATTTGATTCAGGGAAGTGTTCGGCGTAGTTAAATGATCCTATGCCTATCTCATTTAATATCTGTCCGCGAAGTCTTGCAGCGTATTTGAGGTTTGCAGGGGTAGGGGGTAATGTTAGAGTCTCTCGCCTTCGTTTGCCTTTGTAGCTGAACGTGACTCTTATGCTCTGGCCGCGAGCCTCAATCCCTGTGTAACTCCCTGCTCCACCCATTTATGATACTCCACAACATCTATTAGTGGTCGGCGGTCTGGTGCTCTTCTGTAGTGAATGCCTTCAATCCATACGCCGCTGTTCATTTTGTTTCTGATCGCCTGCTCAGTATAGCCGCTTCTTCGTGAGAATTCCGATATTGTTATATATCTAAAATCCATAGCCTGTACCTATTTTTGCGCTGATGTTTATATCAATGTATTTCTTCTGTCTTGTGAGCGCAAAAAGCACGGCTTGGCAAGTCAATACGGCAAGGCACTAGGCTTCGAAAATATGGATGTGAATAATAGAAAAGCCATAACGAAAATAAATCCGTAACCTTTCCACCATTGCTGTGAGAAATGTCGCCACACCCAGAAGTGCAGTATTGTGCATGATTTGGCTGTGCCGCCATTCCATTCGTGGAATCTTTCATGTAGTGTCTTGGTCAGTATGACGAAGTTCCACGGCGATGCCGCCCAGTACGGGAACGTCGAGACATCAAATAAATGATGACCATGTAGGTTTCTTGTTGCCCCTGATATTTCACATCTATTACCAGCACGTCGTAATGCCACTGTACGAGCTGATGAAATATCGGCAGAGATTGCATTTCTCCCTCCTAAATAATACTGGATAGGCAAGGGTAGTCTTTTTATCAATCTTTTCCGTAGACCAGTACTAATCAACTTACCGATCTGGATCATGTAGCACTCCTTTTTTAATATTTTCCAATAAATCACCAAATGAAAAATCGGAAGGGGTGTTATCAAGTGCTGGTATTCGCTCAAATCTGTGATTAACGGTAATACAGATACTCACAAATTCCGATTGCACCCAACTTAAAGACATGGCTTGCTTGATGTCTTCAGTGAACTTGATCTCTGGATTTATTTCGGATACATACTTAACCGAGCCGTCCGATAGTGATGTTATCATTAATATCGATCTTTCATAATTCACCGCTCAACCTCCTCTGTTTTAGTATCCTTTCTCTATCGCATTTAACAATGGTTTTGCAGATGCAAACCTACCGTATTTAGCTTTAAATGCGTTTTCACCCAAGTAAGCGTACTTTGATATCCTAACTTTATTCCCATCTCTAAATTCAAGTCCTTGTGAATACCACCTCAATGCGTGTTTTGGTCCAAACTGTGCAGCATGTAAAGCACCGGCAACTAAATAAGCCGGAGTACTTGCATTTATAAAGCCAGGTATAAAACTCCATTCCCCATGTTGCTTTCTGCATTGCCCTGGATTAAATGCCTTTTTTATTTTTCCGGTTGTTGACTCGCAAATATGTGAGCCGTTGCGGAACAAAGCCAGATTCTTAGCCTGCCACGCCCTGTAAACTTCATCTTGAATAGACGGGGTGTTTTTGAATTTTTTCATTGATATGTGCCGGAAGCCGGCATAGTTAATTGTGGCCCTGTCCATCTGATAGCGACCAACAAAAGTGCCAGATGGTGAAACGGCTTTATAGCCTCCTGAGCCAGCGCTTTCCGATTGAGCCACCGTGTCTTTAAAGTAATCCCACATATCTGCTGATCGAGTAATACCAACTACGGTTACAGGGTTGATGTACTTCTCTCTTGCGCTAAGTATCGCAATATGCAGATGTGGCCCGGTAACCCGCCCTGTCTTACCGCAAGTGCCAATCTTCTCTCCTGTGGCGACTTTTTCATTTTTACGCACTGAGATTTTATCCAAGTGCATGTAAATTGATTTTTCCCTTGTTGCATGACTAATTACAATCATATTTCCGGCAGCACCCCGCCTTGCTGCAAACTTCACGACACCAGATTGCATGGAATAGACTGGATCACCAACCTTGCAAGCGTAATCCGTTCCGTTATGAGGCCGAACAAGCCCGGTTACAGGGTGCTTTCTTCGCTTACTAAAATTCGATGTAACTATGAGTCGTTTTGCTAATGGCGGGGCGTAGTCCGTACTCCCACCAACAACATTAATTCCCCATTTCAGTCCTTGCTCTGCCGTGAAGCTTTTTGCATCAAGTATGAAGCCTGAAAGCCATGCGCTCGCTTTGTGATCCTTTGATGTTTCAAGGATTAAGGTTTGAAGAGGGTAAACAATTAATATCGCAATAATCAGACTGGGAATCAGCCTGATTGTTGTCGTTGTCTTTATATCAATCGCTTGAACAGAATTGCCAATCTGGTCTACTTTTTCATGTAAGTCCGAAAGGCTTTTTTCAAGCTTATTAATTCTTCTTGTATTACGGCTGCGCGGGGTCCAATTTTTCTGCGCTTTCTTTTTGAATAGGTTCATTAACCACCCATTCTCTCGCCAATCTCACGAATAAAATTAAGACCATCTAACACGGCATCTATTTGTGTTAGCCACCCATAAAATGCCTGTCCAGTTTCAGAAGACGCACCCTGAAATGCGGGAGGCAAAAAATTCTGAACCAGCCATACAATAATTATCATTGAATAGAGAATGTAGAATTTGTAAAAATGGGCGACCATTGCTTAATCACTTACCCTTGGTTCCACAATTCTTGATAGCACACTGGCTTGTGACACATCCTTTTGACTTGCTGCCTTTTTGATGACACCAAGCTACTTCTTTTGAAGTTAGCCATCTATGTCCCGGCTTTAGTGCTCCCGACCCGCTCACACCAGAGCTACTGATTGAATTACTTGCTGCACTTCCGGCGGCAGTAACGGCGCTACTCGCAGCAGACACGGCTGCACTTCCGGCAGCGGCGACAACATTTACCGCCCGTTGCCCGTCTACTCTATAATTTCCATAGAACAACAGTGACGCAAATAACATGGCAAGAAGTAATGCAGCCATTGTGTTTCCTGATCTGTAAATGTAGATACCTACAAACGCAGTTATTATAGATACTATTGCGTTGACTCCATTTCCAGAGCCTGTATTAATGATCGCTACACCCTTGCCGAAACAAGTAATTACAGAAACAGCACCTATTACGAAGGCCAGAACACCCACAATCACAGGAAGTATCCCTCCTGACCTGACTTGATTCATATATCACCATTATTAGTTTAGATAATATACGCTATGCTACTATAGCGAATTTATGCCAGCAAAATATACAGCTTGGCAAACACGTGAATCAGGTGGTCTTTTTAAGCAACTCCTTGCGAGCATCTGATGTCATGAAAGCTGCTGCTCCGACTTGGATCGGATTGGATGCTAATCTAAACATCATTCCGCCCCTGTCTGGCAGGTTCTCGGCTCCTGCAACATCAACCGCCTGCCTTGATGCGTCGCCATCAACTACTCGCATGGCGATACGGCAATCAAACATATCAGTGAATGATGTTGGGTATTCTTTAGCTGGGAATTTCTGCCCACCAATAAAAACAAAAGCCCCACCGGCACGGTAAACACGGACGATCTCACCCATGATGTCGTTAACCAATTCCGGTTTTACTGGCGCAGCATCGCCGGATGACTTTGCGTCAATCTTGTCTTGTTGCCACTTTTCCAGAATCGACCTGTCGCCCTCACTTACTAGTTGTGGGTACTCGTCGATATTCAGGAAAATAGGGGGGAGTGTGCCAGGATACTTTTCCTCGAACTCGAACCAGTTATCTAGCCCCGATTCACTAACAACCTCCCAGTTTCTTCTGGCTAGCTCTCTAAATTCAAGAATCATTTGAACACCTTCAATCATGTCGGAAGTGAATTTAGAATGAGGTGCGCTTTTTATTCCCGACTTATAGTCAATTGAGTAAATGATTGATTCAGGGAAGGCTAGCCAGTCTGAGAATATCTGATTACGAATCGCTACTGTTTTGCCCGAGTTGGTTGTACCTGTAGCTTGACCGTGAGGCGCTATAGATCGGTCGTTGGATATTGGGCGACCTCTCACGTCAATACCAAGGAATGAGATTAGCTTGCCCTTTTTAATAAAACTGGGGTCAAACGGAATAATACTCGGCTGCTCACCTTGAGGGATAATTTTTGGCATAACAATTCCCGAGGCGCCGCCACCCATTGAATAGATGATCTGGAAGGGTGGCTCTCTGCCAACTTCCGTTTCAATGTTCAGCTTTCTTGCCAGTGTTCTTAGCTTTCTAGCGTCAGATAGGTTCACGTCGTCATGCCAGATAATATGAGTAATGAAGCGGGGGTGTGGCTCCCCAAGTTCTACAACTATGGATTCATCCTTAAAAACTTCCCGATAAGTCGCTGTTAGCTGGGTATCCATTTTCCCATGATTAACCACATGATTCACTTCATCAGGTGGGTCAGTTAGTGGGTGATAGCCAGAATTTGATTCTGGTGATGAAAATTTAACGTACCTATCTGATACCCACAAAGCAGCTGCAGAAGTGATGCCCACTAAGATTGAGAGCGATACATTTCCTGATACTGTGTGAGTTAAGTAGCCACCGGACACCAGCAAGGAAGATAACCCAGCAATATTAATTGGGTGTAGCTCAATACTTGGCATTTTGCCAATGTTTCTTGCTCTCACATATGATGTTAGGTTATTCATCTGACAAGTATCCAAATTCTTCATCTTGGTTAGCAATGGCATCTATATCTAGGACTTCACCTTGCTCATGTACTAACGGATTTATTTCTGACTTATTAATCCCCTCGGCAATTGCTCCGAT
Source organism: Pseudomonadota bacterium (assembly GCA_002747455.1). Classification (GTDB taxonomy): domain Bacteria; phylum Pseudomonadota; class Gammaproteobacteria; order Thiotrichales; family Thiotrichaceae; genus Leucothrix. The sequence continues at coordinate 34,260 of PDPG01000056.1, forward strand.
AATCAAAAAAACAGCAATTAGCGCAACGAACGAAACCATCTTGTATGTTTTTAGTAGCTCGATTAACCCAAGCCTTTCACCACTAAAGTCAGCATCAGATGGGGAGGCCTTGGCTTCAAGCGCTTTCATCTTTTTTAAATACCTAGCCTGGAATACACGCCTTGCCGCTTCCTTACCTTCGGCGGTCTGGTGTGGCCGTTCGTGAACGATCAAACTGCCGTCCTTCGCTCGTTCAGTGAATGGGTCAGTGTTGATCAACTTACCCCCTAATCGATCGAATTGATCGAATGCAATATCGCCTGTTTTCTGGCATATCGCCAACATCATGAAACACCTGTTTTCGAGTTCGCAAAGCTCTGCAAACCGGCGCTCGGTTTTGCTGCTTTTTACAGTAATCCCAGTGATGTCTAATAGTAAGGGGAACCCTTCTTTCCACCATCTATCACTAACCCCTGCTGGCTTACTACCAGCTATGTCGTGAAGGTCTTTCACGGTTACTGTTTTGCCCGGAACCACATTGTTAGCTACATGACTCAAAATAACAACAATTGGTGCCGGATCAATCGACTCACTATGCAACGAATTGAGTACCGCCAGAGCTGTCTTTTTCTTTGCCAAAATCTTGCCAGCAACACGTCTAGCTTTTGTCGTTTGTACCTGTGCCGCCTTTTCTGCTTTTGTCTCATAGTTATTATACTTTGCTAAAAGCTTAGCGGTGGAAGCGCTGGGAAAGCTCTGAGAAAGCACTTTTCCCTGATTTTGACGTGTTTGGGGTGCTTGTTTTTTTTCCCGAACAGGTTGCTCAAGACGCACAACTTTCATGCCGGAATTACTTGTAAAGCATTGTGTGGTTACGGCTTTTGGATTAGTCATTATTGGCCTCTTTTTTATCGTTATTTCTCTGGGTGAAGATCATGATACAGACCTCAATTTAACTGTATTTGATGCCGGGATTTCAGGATAAAAGTAACCACTTGATCTTTTAACTAAGAGACCTTTCTCTTGTGCTTCTGTTTGTAGCTTTCGCGCTTTCCTATCACTAATTCCAAGTGCCTCACGTATCCCCGAGATGGTCACCTGCCCACTATTGCTTGCAGGTATTATTCGTGCTCTAAATGGGCATTCAGCGCCTGCTAACGACACTCCATCATACCTAGGTACACGGAGGGCGTTTGATCGCATTCGATCAGTGATCGAACCGAACGAATGAGTGAACGATCGAACGAACGAAGGGTGCTTCTTTCTTGAACGAGGCAAGCCGTTTGCTAGCCATAAGAATATTGGCGTAAGAATTGATAACAAAGAAGATTGAAGCGCGACAATATCTAGTTTCACATCTGCCTTACTTGCCTGACTTGACTCTGGTAGAGGTACTACTTCTCGAGCTGGAGCATCCGGAAATACTGGATTAGGGGTAGGCTTTGAAAGAGACTCCTGTCGCTTTAACAGAGCTGTATAGATTGTTGGCTGCTTGGCTTTTTTTGTTGCTCTTATCTCTCGATTTACTTGAGTTAGCGATGCAATACGAGCGATTTCTTGCTTTCTCCAGCTTGCCTTAATATCAGCTACGTTGCTTTTGTGTAGTTCCAAGGCTTCTGCGTGGGCATGGTCTGCCTGTGCCTGTTTGCTCTTGGCTTCTGCGATGGCTGCTTCATGAGTAGCGATTGTGGCAAGGCTATCAGGTAATGTCTTTGATTGATATGTTGACACCATTGTCAACGGAACGAATATGAATATAGCAAGTGTCGCAGCAAGTAACCGCTTTGACTTAGTGCTTCCGGTGAATACTGTTAGCCATGTGTAAAATACGGCAATAGCTATGAATGCAGCAAACACACTACCTGAAACTTTCCCTAGTTCGTGCTGGGCAATCGGTAACGCTTCATACGCCACAAACCCTTCGATAAAAATGGCGCATATTGTGAGGAATGCTTTGTGCATAATAGTATCCCGTTGTGTTTGTGCAGTGATACTATAAAGCGTTATCCACGTTATCAAATAACGAGCATTGGCAGTGTTGTTAAGTATTGGTCCAGAGGTTGTTTCGGCCAGTGGTTCCGGCTTTCTTTATCAAGCCTGTTGCATGCATGCCTGACAGGATGTTACTGATTGATCTACGGATGCTTGGAAGGTCAGGACTGTCATGCAAGTTCTTTTCTTGAATGACAAGTCCGGCAATGTCGCCAGTACTGAGCGGGGCATTACTGTCAGCAATAAGCTTTGTGATGATCTGGTGCAATTCGCCTTTCTGGAAATACTTATTAGGTGTTCTATTGCCTGCGCTGTCGAAAGGCAGACTGTATCTTTCCGAAAGTACTTTTATCATTAGGGAATTTGTGGATAGACCCAGCTCGACCGCCTCAGCACTTATAGCGCTGAGTAGCTCGTCGGGAATCCGTAATATCGTGTCAGGCATTAAATACCAGTACCGATGCAGTCACTCGTAGAAAGCACAGCTCCAAGGAAAAAGAACACAGCCCCAACGATCACCCATGACAGGGCAATCCACCCCGCAAGTTTCAGAAACGTCGTCGGGTTTCCTAAAAGTGTGTCCCACCACGGGCGGTTGCTGTTGTAGTCCATAATCATAGTAGTGTTGTGAATTATAGTATCATAGCGCAATAAGTTTACTGTTTGCAATTCGTGGCGGTGCGTAATTTAATTTTCATGCACATAACAAAAGTGAACGATGGAGATAATAGCGCAAGAGCTGACAGGCTATCTCCAAAAACATCATGCACTTACGCTGACATGGATGTAGATAGTGCAGAGTGGCTAGGGAGTTACAGAACTCACTTTCTCAAGAACAGCAAATTTTGAGAGAGTGATATGCTGCGTGTAAAGAATTCCGGCTTTTCTGAGAAGGTGGGGAGAATAGGGGTCCCCGTCTAAAAATCACGCTGATAAATATCAAGATAACCATTCTCTGTATTAAACATGACTTAATCTGACAATTCCTGCCTGGTACTGTCTGTCAGATTAAGTTCTGTCTTTTATACATTCTCGCTGGCAGGCATCATCCGGCCTATAATTAAGTGGCATGATTTTGTACTCGCAGTTGTCTTCGTCCAGATTCCCAGCGGGGGTATATATACTTACTGGCGCTATTCTCCCCGTGATTTCACCAATAACAACCTCGTCAATACCATCTAGGCATTCAGGTTCGGCTAGATAAGAACTAATTATTCCCTCGACCTCTCTGTCTCGTTTTTCTGGGTCATCGAGTGTGATAAATTCATTGACTGATGGGTCGTATACAAAATATTCCACCGGGGTTTCGTTGAGATGGACGATTTTCCCGGAAGGCGTGACCACTACCTGAGTGCCGTTAGGCCTAGTAATGATTGTTGCGATACTTACCTGCCTCCGCTGGAGTGTGTAAATATGTTGCCCGGCAACTCTATTCCGTCTAAAGCTTAGAGTTGCCGATGTTGGATTAGGGCGCTTTCGGGCGCTCTTTTTAATTACTTGTTTAATACTGTTCCGTTAGGCCCAGTAAATACACACCTACTAAGCTTCTTAACTCCTTTCCTAAAGTCTACCCAGACCGCCTTGACGTAGAAGTATGAGCTTCCGTCAGCGTTCATCACGTACGTTATATTCGGCCTCTCTGCATACGGGTAGTATTTAAACCACTCAATGGCGACTACAGCACGACTTACAACCGGAGCCATTATTACCGTCGGCGACGTCTCTGATTTACTGCACTGGTGTATGTGGCGCTCATTCCTACCATTTGAACTTGTTGCCCATGAAACAGATAGCATGACATCCGCCAAAACTAATACCCCAACTGCTATTTTTTGCTTTAGACCTTTCATTATTTTCCCGTTTTTTGTAGTTCTTCGTAGCTCTTTAGTTGCAGGGCGAATGCGTAATCATCCGGTCGAGGCAGGGGATTACCATTTGATCCTTCTGCCATCTCCCAGTTGGTTAATGCTTCAGCCATTTGCTTTGTATTGCACTTGCTGGCGCTTATGAAGCTGTCAGATAGTGCGTCATAAATATTTGTACCTTCCATGCCGAACACCAATTCCTTGAATTGGTCAAATAATCCGGCAAAGTCTGGATCATCTCGTGCCATCACTGGTGCGAGGTGATTTAGCTTGAATGTTGCGTAGTAGTGCGCTTTGTCACCTCCCAACGAATCAGCTAGGTGTGAAGCCCACATCCAAGCTAGTTTGTTTTGTGATTTGCTACGGGTCAGCTTGAATGGCTTGATAGTAATTTCAAGCGGAATCTTTGCATCACTGCTAAGTGTCAGCGTTTTGCCCGGCGATATTTGGGCGGAACGATGACCCTGCGGAACGAGTGCGGTGATTGTTTTCATTTTCTATATATCCATTTGTGCGACTAGCATGTCGCGTCTTATCACGGCTAACTGAATCTTTCTCAGCATGTATTCAATGTCATCATCGTTCCTTTCGATAAGGACGATATGTGACTGGTGCTCTCGCTTGATAAAGCGTGGGTCATATGACATGAAGTACCATTTTGTTTTTTTGCAGAGGTACATCAGCGACTGTACCTGCCAGTAATAAATGGGCTTCATCTTCTTCAGAGTTGCCCCGCACTTAATCTGTGTTCGATAGCTGATATGCGTGGTGGAATTAGGGCACTTCACTTCAAGCCCATAATCTAAATCAGAAGGTGATACTCCGTCCGGTGTTCCGCCCCAAGTACCGTCATCCGACAAAACAAACTCTTGGTTATCGTTTATCTTCTCAAGAGGCATCATCATTTCATCAATGAAGTGTTGAACAGCATAAGGTTCTTTCTCGTTACCCCATTCCATCGCCCTGCTTGTGTAAGTGTTCGGGGCAAACTCAGTCAGCATCTCTGCTGCCTTTTCCATGCAATATGTTTCAGCACCATCTGATAGAGATCCGTCATCCGTTAACGCTAGAAGCCGATTTATCTCTGAGGATGTGAATCTTCCCCAGCGGCTCTTAAGCCATTCCTCTTCTGCTGAGAAAATTCTTTCCCCTTCTTCTGCCTCATTAAGCGCCGAAAAATCGAAATGAGATTTATCTAGACTTGGGGTTGAAGCTGGAGTCTTTTTAGACTCCGCTTCACCCAGTACCGGCATTGATGAAAAATCAATAGCATGCATGATTAAGTCGCCAATCTAAGCAAGCGAACATCCCAGCGGGCGGAACTGTTGCCATTCGTTTTGTTCTTTTTCTTACCAAGAAACTTTAACTGGAATGCAGTCTTGTATGGCGTTAATAGCCCCTGCCTTTCCTTTTCTTCCAGTGTTGAAACCAATACCGATGCCGCTGATTCGTAAGTAACCATGTCACCATCATCTTCACTAATCATAATGACCGACTTGAGTGTCTTTACTTCCACCTCGCCTGTCTCGGTGTTTGTTACTTCATGATCTCGCTCTGAGAGACCTCCGTAAAAACAGCGCATGGTGAAGCCCTTTTCAAGCTCATCAACATCTAAGTATGTCGGAACCATTGATACCGGGCTAACCTCAGCCTCCTTCAATGAAGGCAGGGTTTGAATAACTGCAAGGTTACTTTCATTTCTCTCTGTTACTTCTGACATCTTCTCAATCCTTATTTAATTTTATGGAAGCCGAATAATTACTCAGCTACTTTGCTTTTAACTTGTTCAGTCAGGGCTTCTATCTGACCAAGCATCCAGGCGGCTACAGCCCGCTCGTCGCCGGATAATTCGGGCATACTGTCCCGTGCAAACTGGGCAATATCGCTGGCAAACTTCGCTAGCTTTTCACGATCTGGCCGACTTGCTTCAAGGGCAAGACGCTTTTCTTCGGCAAGGCGGGCGGCTTCGGCTTCTTCTGCGATACGGGCAGCTTCAGCTTCGGCTTCTTCCTTTTCTTTAGCGAGGCGAGCGGCTTCGGCTTCGGCTTTTTTCTTTTCTTCGGCGAGGCGGGCGGCTTCGGCCTGCGCCTTCCTTCGCTCTTCCGCTTCAATGCGGCGCTGTTCTTCCGCCGCAATACGACGTTCTTCAGCAGCCTTGGCTTCGGCAGCCTTCACTTTGGCGGCTTCCGCTTCACGCTGCTGGCGTTCAATTTCTTCCTGTTGGCGTTTGATTTCAGCGGCCTGTTCTTCTTTCAGGCGCTGGGCTTCAGCAGCTTGTTGCCGAAGGGCTTCCAGCTCTGCTTCTCTTTCTTCTGCTGCTACTGCATCGCTATACATATCTGAAAGTTGCTGAATAGCGGACTCTTTGGCGCTGGTAGCCGGAGCCAGATACTCTGCAAATTCGGCTTCGGTGACTTCTCTTGCTCTCAGCTCTTTAATCAGCTCATTGATTTCTGATGAGCTTTTACCGATACCTTGTTGAGGTGTTGCGCTAATTGCAGCAACTGCTTTTTCAAGGTTATGAACCCGCTCTTTTGCGGCCTGCTTTTCCGCTTTGATTTTTTCATCGTATTTATCACGATTTGCTTTCAGCTTCTCTTCAACAGGGGTAATCAGAGCTGTCAGTTCTTTCTCTTCAGCGAGCACCGCTTTACTGAATGCGACCGAGTCTTCACGGGCAGCCTTGGATGCCTTTTGAATATCCAAGCGAATGGCTCGCAGAGCCATATAGTTCTGATGAACCTCTGTGCGAGTGCTTTTGTCGCAGACCTCAACGTCAGTTAAGGGAACAAACTTTTCAACTTCCTGCTGAATTTCTTGTTTAGCCATTACTCCGGCTGCGACTAGCGCATTACTTGCACGCTCTGATAGTGTTAGTTCTTGCGTTGGCATTACTTGCCTCCTTTTGTTTGTGAGTGAATATCCTCCAACTCTTCAATTCGACTAAAAAGCCGAAGGTGGAAATTCTTTAAACGACTTACTCCATGGCGCTGATCGTTGTCTTGCATGGCTGACAGATCAGACAGGAAGTCGATGACTAGATTGTGACCTTCCGGTAAAGCTTTGACGCGCTGGCAAATAGCTGTGTAATCCTTCCAGCTTACCGACTCAAAGTTTTCTTCCACCAAACGTGCCGGACGGTGAGCTATAAATATTTGTGGCAATTCAGTACATGCTGGCGCTGTCAAAATTGATCCCTCTTGGGTCGGTTTAAAAAATCCTTCCTAAAAACCGCACCCGAAGATGCGGTGAGAGGAAGAAATTGCTTCGATGGATTTATATTGCCACAGGCTATATTTTAGATCAAGCATTATTTATAGCCTAAGGCTATTTTTCTAAGGAGGGGCAAAAGACATCTACTTCAAACTCAAACAAGGCAGTGTTTAATAGTAATATTCACTGGATTCTTGACGGGTGACTTGCTTATGCTTAGCTTCACTAAGAGACTGCATGATTTTTTATTTCGGGTGACGGATAAGTAATTATGAATGATTTAATGACGTTAGGGTCACGACTTAGATACGCAAGGAAGGAGGCTGGGCAAAGCACTGATAACAGCGGTTACTCCCTGGGTGGATTTACCTGCGGGCGAAATTGATACATTTCATTAAAAACTATTCGATGAGGATTGCGTCGAAGTATCGTAGACTAGGCACGGTTGTTGATTAAATTTATAACGGGTGTGGCGCCGGTTTTTTTGTTAACGTCGGTGGCCCGGTAGCACAATCGGACTATGCCAAGGTGCCGGGGTTTACGCATAAGGGGTGAGAGATAATGCGGGATTATGATGTCAGACAGAGCGTCTGGCGCTTGCTAGAGCAAGAGCATGCAAATGATGATGATACCCTTATGCTTGATGAACTAAGTATTCTTAATGGATCAACGCGTGTTGATATAGCCGTTATAAATGGAGAGATTACTGGTTATGAATTAAAGAGTGAGAGGGACACTCTTGACCGCCTTCCCACACAGAGGGATTTGTATAATCGCGTCCTTGATCGCGTATCAATAGTCGTCGCTGAGAATCATAGAGATGCTGCCTTGCGGATTATACCTGAATGGTGGGGGGTCTGGATTGCACATTCTACCGAGCAAAATCGAGTAGAAGTAAGCCAGGAGAGGGAAGCAAAAAAAAATGTCATGCTGGATGCCGAGACCATTTGCAGTTTCCTGTGGCGAGATGAAGCGTTGCAGATTCTTGAAAGCATGGGGGCATCGAGGGGCGTTAAAAGTAAACCTCGTGAGGCCATTTATAAGCGCCTCACAGAGGTTTTGTCGTTAGATGAGATTTGCGTGCAGGCACGTAAAACTCTTAAGACTCGCCAAGGTTGGCGAGTTGATAGACGACTTCAGAAATGTGATGGTTGACACCGATTGTAACCCATGTCTCTAAGTTTCCTTGTTTGTCCTCGCCTTGGCTGATCCTCATGATTTTGGCATCGCCAAATGAAAAATCTTTCCCTCTGTACTCGGGCGATCCGACCAGTGTATTCGCATGAGAAACGAACTGGGTAAAACCAGCACCATCTCTGCTTCTAACCCCATACCCCCGAAGTAGTAGCCAAGTGTGCTCATGTGTATACCGAACGCTAGCGGACGGATTCATTGTTTTTGGGTCAAGGCCATCTTCCACAGGAATGGGATGGATGGTAGCGTAGTCGCCATATATTACCTCACGACCAGCTACGTTGCGGTTTGATAACCAGACGGGCCACTCTCGCCGTTCAATCGTATGTCTCCCAACAATGAAGTCGGATAGACTTTCAGGAAATGAGCCAGCCACCAGTGAAAGTGTCGCCCAGTCCTCGACGAATGGAACTGCTGACAAAGCTCCTTTCGCCATAATCTGTGATCGTCCTTTAGTGGTTATGTACCCCATATCGACAACCATTTCTGTCTCTTGCGATGAAACCCCGCATTCACCGAGCATTTTACTGATTACAGTCTCAGTTTCTGGTTCGGCTAAATCATCAGGCGTTAATCGCAAAACGGGTGCTATATTAAAATCTCTGCATACGGAGGCAACAGCCGCAATATAATCATCGTCGCTATTGAACCTGAGGACAGGGTTGATGTTTGCCCGCACCTCGTCCCCATAGATACAATTAAAGAAGTACCTTACTGGGTGTGCTGCTTGTACACATTGGGCATTGGAGTCAATATCACCTAAATCAACTGCAGCCTCATAGCCAGCCCAAATAGAATTAAGGCGACCTGCATCCTGAGCTAGGCGTTGATCGAACACATCATCCAAACCTTCAGGCGAAATAGGGTCGAATGAGTGAGGTGTAATATTAACAAGAGGCTTAATTGCTGACTTTGCAGTACCTGAAAGGTAGCTTAAAGCGGTCTGTTCTCCTCGTTTGAATCTCAGAATTGGTCTATATATAGCCTTATCCAATGCAAATACCTCCTTTATAAAAACAAAAAACATCTATGCGTAGTGGTTGACGTAAGAGTCGTATCAGGAATAGATTAAAACAACCTTGAGCCAAAATACCGTTATATCACGCATAAATTTATATCCGGTGCATCGTCTTCATCAACTCCAGAAAGTGATGACGGGTCTTCGGGTCAAGGGCTTCGTAAGCAGATAAGAACTCGGCAAAGTCGTCTGAATCACCTAACACCGTTGTATCAAGAATCCCCGCTGGATCATCTGCCTGCTCTAGTGATACGCCTTGAAATATTTCTGGGTAAATTTCTTTGGCCGACGCTCCGGGGAGTAGCGCACATATTTTCAGTAGGGCTCGAACATTAAGCGCATTGGTCCCATTCATGTAATGACTAACAGCACCAGCCGTTATCCCCAATTTTTCCCCAATATCACGATAAGTTATTCTGCGCTGGTCTTGTGCTGCTTTGAAAGCTTCCTTGAGTCGTTCAGCTGCCTGCTTATCCATATCCGTTGTCTTTGGTTTCACTGCACTTCTCCCCACACCCCACCCATACAAGTGACAAAGTAAAAAATCTTGAGCCAAAATATAATTATAATACGCATAAATTTATGTTATGTGTAATGAGCATTCCCGAGTCTGTAAACTCGTGATTGTTAATAGGGGCATTTACAGAATGGTCACTTATGGGTAAAGACACGACGAATATGGGAGGGATTGTTACATGCTTCAAAAATCAACTAAAGATGACGATAAGCTGATGAGGGCGGCAATTGCTTTTTCAAAACTACCCTTAGTTAAGCAGGACTTAATCCTTGAGATGATGGAGTCTAGTCTTTCAGTGAACTCACCATTAACTTCAAGTAGCTCTCCTGCATATCAGGATCAAGCCTCACGAAAGTGCTGAGCAGCTTATCCAGATTCGTCTTGCTACCAAATAACTCGCTAGGAATAAGCTCTGGTGCTATATCGAAAGGATTAACCCCGATCACTGCGCACAACTCAAAAAGCACCCCTCTGTTTAATGCGTTTCTCCCTCCCATATAGTGAGACAGAGTAGGCTGACTAATCCCAACGGCTGCGGCTATATACTCTTGAGTAAGTTTAGGATCTTTTTTCTTAGCCTCCTTCTGAGCTTTCTTCAGGTTTTTTGCCCACGACATCTCTACATCGTTAAGCTTTCTTCTATTTCCTTTTGTGCTCATCACTAACCACCTAATTCAGGTTTGTCTCAAAATTGCTATTTCCCATTATCCATCTTTGTTTTTTTATCTAGTACAGCCTGGGGCTATAAATTCCGCTTGATCCTTAATATAGCCTATGGCAATATATCAAGGTATGAATATAGAGCACATCAAAGAAGCAAAGGCCAAGCTCAAGAAAAGAGGCCAAAACATCACCGATGTTTGCAGAGAGGCAGGTGTTGCCTACTCAACCCTATGCCGATTGGAAAGGGGTGACCGTAAAACCTTGGGGTTCTCAGTTGCCTGTAAGCTCGAATTAGCATCAGGCGGAGCGTTCAACTGTGAAAAGTTAAATCCTGAGACATCCAAGTTATACCAAAAAGTATTAAACATGAGACAGACTACATCTATACCTGATCCTGTCCAATGAAAATTATCAATGAACAAAGTCTTGTTTTTCTTGCATAGAGATTAATCAGGCCGACATAGGGAGAAAGTATGGATATACGAACCATTCAAAACATCGGCGGTGACTGTCGCGTCGTGGAAATAGAAGTCTCTGACTTTTGCCCTGAGTGTGGGGAAAGGCGAGGCGAGCTAAAAGAGCAAACCTTGTTTGTCAAGCCACGTAGTAGGGCAGTAGGGGTAACAGGAAAAACTCTAGTCTTTGACCAGATTAGCAACCCGTGCGGGCATATATCGTGGCCTCACGAATTAATTGCTGAGGCTGAGGCGTTAAAAGAAGAAAGCACACATAAAAAAGGCCGGTCAGTAGAGAGCCGACCAGCCGATGTCAAGATTTAACATAGAGAGGTTGTATTATGAATGATTCTGCTAATCCGTCAAGTGACGCTGTAAGAAAGTACAGGGCGTGGCCAGTAGTGCCAAAAATGAAACAAGACCACTGGTTAGTGGTTTTGGCTATCTATTGCGGTGCCAAAAACTCCAGTGAGATTTCAGATCTCACTCCTTCGTTAAACATTAAAAGTATTGCAACGATACTGAATTTTTTAAGCAAAAAAGGCGTTATAGCATTACGTATTATTGGGGGAAGAAAATTAGCAGTCTGCGAGCTGACCGAGTTTGGTCGCTATTGTGCTGCAAAATATGAGCAGGCATTAGATAAAAACGAATTAATCGTTCTTAAGTGCCATAACCTTGATGGCGACAAGAAAATTAATAGTCAAGAAAAGCCTAGCGTAAGCTCGCTGGTAAGTAAAAATTCCGATTGGATCTCATTTCTTACACGGCCACTCGTAGGAGTGGAAGGCGGTGTTTCAACATGATTATTCGATTAGCCAAAAAGCCGGACGCATCGGGCCTAAGGCCGTTACTGGTAATAATGAAGCATACGACATGGAGAATTCCAATTAATGCGTTGGTGCTTTCATCGTTGATTTGGGTATTGATTATTTCAACAGCAATAAGAATGTGGGTGGCGGCATGAGCAGTGTGCAAACAATAAGTACAGCAGGTGGAAGTATGGACGATAATCAGTTGTCAATTAATGGCACTCAGAGGGCGATAGCACAACTTACAACACCTGAGTGTGACCTTGCAGATTACTCCTTTATGCCGCTGGATGTAGCGCGACTGAGGGACAGTAAATTTTCCGCAACGGTAGACCCTGAGGCGGGATTTTTTGCATTTCAGTTATGGGCTGCGTCTTGGCATAGAGTGCCTGCTGCATCATTGCCTGATGATGATCGTCAACTGTGCCAGTTGGCTGGATTAGGCCGTGATTTGACAACATGGAATCGCATCAAGGATGCGGCTTTGTACGGTTTTGTTAAGTGTGAGGATGGCCGTTGGTATCATCCAGTCATTGCAGAAAAAGCACTGGAATGTTGGTTAGAAAAAATCACTCAGCGTATCAGAAGCGGAAAGGGTAATGCATCAAAGTACAACACTGTATTTAGCGAAGAAGCTGAGTTGAAGCAAAAACACCGCGATGCTTGGGTTAAATTGAAGGAAATTAATCCTCAAAACAAGCGTGTGATGAAGGGTTATCCTTATGAAATTCAAAAGGTTAGTGACAAGGATTGCGTAGAGACTCCTTGTAATCTCCCTAAAGGAGTCCCCCAAGGGTCGCAAGTAAAGGTAAGTAAAGTAAAGATAAGTAAAGATATAAATACCCCCCTTACCCCCCAGACTGACGATTTGCAGGAAAATCCCGAAACGGAAAAAGCTACGCCTGAAGGCTCCGCTTGTGTGATTCAGGAAACCTTTGATGATTTTTGGAAAAACAGTCCGCTGCCCAAAGTCGGAAAGGAGCCTGCAAAAAAAGCCTGGGCCAAGCTCTGCAAGAAAAAGCCACCGGAGGATATTCGGAAAGCCAAGGCTGGAATCCTGAAGGTTCTGCATAGGCAGGCTGACCACGTTCGGGACTATGAATCCCCATTTTGGAAGCTGCATCTTTCAACCTACCTGAACCAGATGCGGTGGAAGGATGAGGGTATGCCTACTCGCGGAAAGCGTTTGAGGCAGCAGGCTGCGCAATTGAATCAAACAAAGCAGGAGGTGGGTAATGCAGTCCAGTCAATTTAAAAATTATGCAACAGTATCGCTTGCCGACTTTGCCCCACAGGTCGCTTACGGGGTGAAGTCGCCCAGCTCGGGTGGGGTAGGTGAAACACTTGATGCATTGATTGATGCTGTCATTGCTCGTGGCGAGCCCGGTAACAATGACGAAGGGTTTACACAGCGGTTTGAGCACTGCGATGAGCACGGCGAATATCCGGTTAACATGATGGGGGAAGATGGTGGGGTGCGTTGGTATCCAGATGGTTGCCCACACTGCCGGAATCGGCTGGCAACGATCGGCGCGTTGGGTGAAATGAATATCCCCAGGCGGTTTGTAGAATGCAGTTTTGACAGCTACAGAGCCTCGACTGAAGACCAGAAAAAGGTTCTGGAAAAAGCTCGGGATTATGCCGAAAACTTCAATCGGTATCTGGATGCCGGTGCGTGTTTGATTATGCGGGGCAATCCCGGTACAGGGAAAAATCACCTAGCCACAGCGATTGCTAAGAAGCTGCATTCTTCACGCTATAGCGTGGTTCGGGTAAAGGCCAGCGAGTATCTTGATGAATATTGGGCTAGAGGGTTTGCTGATCGTCAGGGTTGGCTGAAAAAGTTGTCTCGTGTTGATTTGTTAATCATTGATGAGCTAGGTCGGTCGTCGGAAAGCAAGGCGGCAATTGATGCGTTTTTCAGAATCTTTGATCTTAGGTGGGAGGAATGCAAGCCCACTGCGGTGCTGACTAATTTGGTTACTGATGACATGAAAATGGTCATCGGTGACGCGGCTTATGATCGGCTTAGACAGGGTGGTGGAATGCTGTTGAATTTTGACTGGGGTTCTTTGCGGGGTGAGTTGTGAAATATCTATCATTATTCTCAGGAATTGAGGCTTGCACTGAAGCATGGAAGAGGCTTGGTTGGCAGCCTGTCGCTTTTTGTGAGTAGGACAGCGTAGCTTCGTCTGTCCTTAAGCATCACCATCCCAATATCAAACAGCCAAAAATATAAGATGCTGGGTAACTCAATGGCTGTTCCTGTTATGCGCTACATAGGCGAAAGAATAATTGATTGCGAATCATTAGTACCTTCGGTATACAGCTAGCCCGCGACGAACCAGTTCATCATTCAGGTTTAGGCATTTATCACCCAGCCTTAGATAAATACGGACAAGATAACGGCCATACTTGCCACGGAATTTACCCTTGTACTTGATTGTTTGAATCAGGATTGCCTTGGATTTGACCTCTTAGCCAATCGCGTGACAACAAGCCTTGCGGTCGTGACTTCCCTCTGACTTCTGGCGCGTCAATACCGTAAAGCCGGAGCTTTTCGTCTTTACGCCAAGTGTGAAAGCCTAGGTCGATGTCTGCGGTGATGGTATCGGCGTCATAGACTTCCGTAACGTCTGCTTTGTAGACATACAGCCCAGACGGGCACTCTGCGAATAACTGGCCTGATGAGGCTATAAGTAAAAAGGCAGCAAGATACCGCGTCATGTGGTTTCTCTGGTTTTTGACGATTTGTCCAATTAAAGCTTCTTAGGCTCTCCCTTACTGCCACTTTTAGCGGCTGATTTGGTTCTTTAGTCTACCGGCTAAATAGTTGCTCAACCCTAAATGAGACATCATCATAAGTTTGTTCTTTTTCTGTTTCGGTCATTGGGTTTCTCGCATCATTTCTTCACGTATCAGCCCACGTACTTGCTTTATTTGCTCATCACTTAAGGAATCTGAGGCGGTTGTACTCCTAGTTATCGAAGCATCAAGCCTTAATAAAATCTCAGCATGCAGAGAGCGGCCAGATAGCTTCGCTGACTCCTCAAGAGCTTTACGCATATCAGAGGGCATTCTTATTGAATATGTAGCCGGCGGAGTAGTGCTGTGATTAGACATAAGCGCATTATGGTAATCAGTCTAACTACAATCAAAGGTTTTTTTGTATTCATATTGATTACAAATAAGTGGAATGCTATAGTGTAATCAAATGTAATCAAGGAGAACACATTGAAGCATACTAACCGACCAACATCTTTCAGGCTTAGTCCTGAAATACGGGAATGGCTTGATGAGCGCGCGAGACAGGCTGATAGAAGCTTAAACGCAGAGTTAGGCAGGATTTTGAAAAAAGCAAAGGAGGACGAGGCGAAGAAGGCAACATAATTTCAAGCCTGACCAGTGTTGGAGCACTGGCCAAGCTATTACACAACCAACCTACACGAGAGGTTAGAAATGACTAGAGATAAAAGTAACACCATAGTACCCAGTAAGGCAAATTTCATCGAGTGGTACGAATCACTGAGTGA
>PDPG01000057.1 GCA_002747455.1 Pseudomonadota bacterium
AAACACTTCAATTTCAAAACCTTACTAGCAAACCCAAAAGCGGCTTTGCCTCGTAAAGAGCGGCGCATTATAGACCGTTTTTAACGGCTGTCAACGACCTGGGGGATTATTTTTGAAATTAGTTGATAATGGCTGCCTCTTGGAGGGAGCTGGCCGGTTGTTGATGCGAGTAACGGCCAAGGTCTGGATAGTCAGTATCGTCATCATCGGATAATCGACGAAGCGTCGCCGCAGCGATTTCAACTTCCTCATTTGTTGGAAGCACATAGACATCCACCTCAGAGCCTGAACTGCTGATCTTGAGCTGACCACTATCGTTGGCGTTGGGGTCAATATCTATACCCAACCATGCGCAACGCTCACAGATTTTGCGGCGGATCATGGCAGAATGCTCACCGATCCCAGCAGTAAATACTAATACATCAAGACCACTCAGCGACGCAGCCATAGTGCCCACCTCGCATGCCGCGCGGTAGGTGAATAGATCTAAAGCTTCATACGCCTCGGCTGCCTGACTTTGTTGCAACTCACGCACATCCGAACTAATGCCGGAGACTCCCAACAAACCAGACTGTCTATAAAGGATCTCCTCAACCTCATCAAGTGACTTCCCGTAATGACGCATTAGGTAGAACACAACGCCTGCGTCAATGCTTCCGCAACGCCGCCCCATCATCAATCCATCCAGAGCACTAAAACCCATCGTGCTCGCAACACTTTTGCGCTCACGCATCGCACACAGGCTCGCACCATTCCCCAAATGCGCAACAATCACCCTGCCATCGGCACGGGAACCCGCCACTTCTGGCAGAGTATTTGCAATATATTGATAAGACAGGCCATGGAAGCCGTAACGAATAACACCTTCCTCAGTCAGTTTGCGCGGTATAGCAAAATGTTGTGAGACGGCAGGCTGGTCTCGATGAAAGGCCGTATCGAAACAAACAACCTGTTTAATATCTGGCCATTTATAGTGAATAGCTTCGATTGCGGCCAAGCTATAAGGCTGATGATTGGGTGCTAAAGGTGTGTACTCGGCCAACTGTTGAACCACTTCTGGTGTAACCAATGTAGGCTCACTGAACCGTGTCCCACCATGAACAACCCGATGACCAGCAGCCATCAGGGTTAATGTCTTTTGAGCATCTAAGTGATCCATGAGCCAGGCACTCAGCTCCTTATGAGAACCCGTTTTTGGCACACTACCGATTCCTGTCAGCCAGTTCTCTTTATCGCAACCCACCCGAAACTCAGGTGCCCCTGTCACGATTTTGCCGATCGAACCTTGTGCTAACAAATCACAGTTTTCAGAGCCGTAAAAGGCAAACTTAATGCTGGAGGAACCCGCGTTAAAAATTAGTATTGCTTCGCTCATAACATTCTCATGGTTACTATTTGAGTACAGACCGTCACCCCAAAGATGACACCCAGAGACCCTCACTCCTCAATTACCTGATGCCAAAGCCACCCTTGATCATGACTGATGGTTTACTTGATACCCGGTAATATGAACGCATCTGATCGCCCAGACAAATTCAAGGCGGCTAATATAATCTAAAATACGCTGCAATGCAGCAATTCATCCAAAATGATGTGAGGGCAAGAAATAAGCGGTATATAGTCTCTGTCTGAAGGGGGGATAACATGATGGAGGACTTAGCAGACCCCACGTCAAAGTCGTAACCGCTAAGCCCTCGGCAGACACACCACCCACCGCACGTAACTGCGTACTTACGGTAGGCGGTATCTGCAAAAACGGGGGGCTACATCATACGGGAGGATAAAACTAATTCGTTTCGCATGCTTCTTTCTCGACTACTGCATCACAAGAGCTGGTATCCCTGTCAGTAATCCCGCCAAGCTCATCTGCCTCATCCAATTCTGGTCTGACTTCAGAACACCTGACCTCTTTCAGTGTTAAGGGTGCAGCTCCCCCTATGCGACCGCCAGGATCCACTACATATTCACGAGAGAACCGCACACTACAACCATTCCCATAGAAAATGGTTTTTGCTCTCAAATCAATGAATTGAAGTGTTGCTAACACTTCAGGATGAGACTTGATATACATCACCATCACATCAAGGTCTGAACTATTTCTGGCATCGGGGGGCTGCAAAGCTTGTGCGACGCCACTAGAAAGACATAAAAGCCACGCAGCCACGTGCATACCAAAACGAGGTATTTTTCCACTCTTAGGGGGCATTTTCTTAAACTCCTTTTTTTGTGTTCCGTTCGGGGGGTAGCCTACGTTATAGCAACAATTGGCGAAATTGGTAGTTGATTTTCGCTACTTTTTGCCTGACTGGCCTAATTGGCTGAACAATGCTTACGGGCTGTTCAATATTTTATGCTAATTTGAACCGATAATTTGAATGCATGGAAAATCACACCACCGACATACGTTCGTCGGATAAATCCCTGAGTAAGTTCCGAAGGCCTGTCGAGTAAGCCACCTACTGTATATGCTAGGAGGGTGTATACCGCAAACCACCTACTGCCTTCACAATAACGACACCTATAAGCTGGCCACTCAAGAGATACATAATGAATACCTCAAACATTGCTGTTTTTATCAATGTTGAACACCTGAGCAATTGGATAACAACCAGAGGCTTGGAGAACCTGCTAGCCATGCTGAACAAGAAAGGCTCAACGGTGGTACGCAAGGCATATGGCAACTGGTCAACGCCAAATATCACACCGCTTCAAAACAACTTAAATCAGCTTGGATTTGAGTTATCAGCCAACTTTCACCCCACCGATACCAAGCACGCGGCAGGCGTCCAATTCACCATTGATGTGACTGAATGCGTGTTGCGTAGGCCAGAAACTAACTGTTATGTACTGGCTACGGGGGATGCCGATTTCTCACCACTGTTTTGCAAGCTACATCATTTGGGCAAAGAGGTGATCGGCGTTGGCCCCAAGTCATCATTGCACAAAAGCAATACGATCTACTGCTCTCAATATATTGCTACAGACAGTCAGACCAGCGCCATACGCAAAACCAGTAGTGGCTACAACCGAGACGCTGCTTTGGCCCGAAATACTCTTCGTGGGCTAGATAACTATGTGCCATGCCAAAAGTTAAAACAGCGTATGCTGGAAATTGATCCGCTGTTTGACGAAACAAAACATGGGTTTTCAACATTTCGCCAGTTTTTAGAATATATTCCGACAATTCACGTAATACCGATTTTGGGCAGCCAAGAGGCGGTTGCTTATCTAAACCACAAAAAGCCCAAACAATCGCCCCCACCTCACTCTGACCACGCAACAAGGATCGTCACTAACCACCAGAGTGGCACTGCATCAGACTATCACTCAACAGTACCCCAGACACCGCAGGAAAAACCAACACCCCATGAGCTATACCGCCATTTCTTAGCAAGTCACCATTGGTATATCGTTCCCAAGCAACAGCTGATCCGTATCTACCACTCATTGCTCAATGTTGACACTATGACCCGCAAAGACCTGGAAGATGTACTGGCCAGACAACTACAAGACGAAACCAATCAGTCTACTATCCGCAACTGCATCACCATTTTTATGAAGTCCGGCCTATTCAGCCTCCACTTGCGAGATCAGCCACTTGCCTCTGACGATAAACTCTGGAAGCTCGAAAAAAATATCAGCTACATCAATGAAATCGACTTTTCGCTCCTGACACGCTTACTGGCAGATATTAGCGAGAATCAACAAGTCGTTGACCTGAAAGCCATTAAAGCGATTCTTTACGGAAAGTATTCAGAGCGCCAATTAGCACAACTCGTATCAGATGCCAGCACTAAACTCATGCCAATTAATGAATGATATGGCAATTTTCACCCATAACACATGGCAAAACCATGTAAAATAAGTGGCCGAATTTGTAAGCCCCCCACCACCTCGCAGGAATAACTTCATGAGAAATGCTAACTCGAACCATACTACACAGTGGGCAAAGGTACGACCCGGTCAGCTTTCAGAAGATTAAGTTTGGGATAATAAAAGGGCACACCTGCACTGGCTTGGATAAGTGCGGGATTAAAACTTGGGGAACTTTATGTTTATCTATGCTTTAAAAATCAGCGGGATGCCGCAAGATAAAAACGTGTTTGAACGATTAAAGCTGATGTTTGGAATATCAGACTCCGCACTGCAAGCAGCAATCGAAAACAACACCCCCCTTATTATTAACAGCTTGGTACGCAACGGTGAGCTTTTCTTTGAGCATGAGCTAAAAGAAATGGGTCAGTCGTTTACTGAGCTTTCCCGCGCTGGATTATCGTTTGTCATCCTGCGCCAACGCTACAACGGGGAATTCAAACCTGTAGCTGATTATACGGCATACCTAAAAATTGGCCGCAAAGCATGGCGTGAAGAAAAGATCAGAGTCGATGCCACCAGTGAATCTCTGGAGTCGTTTTTACATCAAGAAGCTAACTCGGAAGATATGGAAGTGCTACGCCCTTTATTTCCGGCTAATGTCAACAAACTGCTGCGTGACTCTAAGTCGGGGATAATGAAAGGCTCGGAAGTGCTCCAAAAAACCTTTCCTTCGATGAAACGCTCAGATGCCCGACGCATTTTTTATCAGATGCAATTACTGTTTGAAGAACGTGCGGATAAATGGAAAAGCCGCGCCGGTTGTGCCTGGGTGTCGATTTATTTTCTCATGGCAGTGTTGACTGGTTACGCCACTTACGACTGGCTAACCACCAGCTTGTCACTTCACGGATTAGTGGCCGCGCCATTGGCCTTTGTATTGTCAATACTGCCACTAATCAGTTCAGTCATCGCGTATATTACCGCTACCTCACTGTGGGGCTGGAGTCCCCTCGTCGCATTCATTGGCTTTTTCTGGTACTACCTGCCCATTTTATATCTGCTGATTCAATTAATCATTGCTGTGTTGCAGGGTGATGGTGAGGAAAAATGGGAGCAGCTCATAGGTTGTTACAAGGCGAAACCAGTGAACAAAGACAGCGATGATTAGTGCATCATTTAGCAGAAGGCACTTGCCCCATGACACTTAACAAGCCCGCCATAAACCTTATCGACTAGACCCAAAAGAACCATGAATTTCTTGAATGGCTTCACCATTTTACTGATTTACCAGTTAGTTGGTGAATTTAGTGTGTTATATCTAAAACTACCAATTCCCGGCCCGGTGATGGGTATGATTCTCCTGTTTGTGACTCTACTCATTCGCCGTAGAACACCGGAGTCACTGGACACCACAGCCACCAGCGTACTCAGCCATTTATCACTGCTGTTTATTCCCGCTGGTGTGGGCATCATGACGCACTTTGAACGCATCGGCCATGAATGGCTGCCAATCACTGCCGCTATTCTTCTTAGCGCAATACTAACTATTATTGCAACAGCGTGGATTATGCAGGGCTGCCACCTGTTACTGGAAAAGCTGGGTAAACACAATGCCAACTGAACTCACTGATTTATCAACAATTCTCAGGTATTTATCCTCCACACCGCTATTTGGCTTCACCATTACCCTGATTACCTATAGCCTCAGTCATCGCTTATATGTGCGCGCCAACCACACGCCTCTGCTCAATCCGGTAATGACCTCGTCCATCACCTTGATCATTTTTTTAATGCTGACGGGTATCAGCTATGAAGCCTACTTTGTAGGTGCACAGTTTATGCACTTCCTACTTGGCCCTGCCACCGTGGCACTGGCCATACCGCTATATAAGCAGTTATCCAAACTAAAACAAGTTTGGCTTCCGGTTGGCTTCGCCATTTCGGGGGGCGCAACAATCGCGGCACTAAGCTCGGTATATCTCGCACGCCTTTTTGGTGGTAGCGCACAAACGCAATTATCACTGGCACCAAAGTCCGTCACGACCCCCGTGGCAATGGCAATCTCAAAACAGATTGGTGGTTTACCCTCATTAACTGCCGCGCTGGTTATTGTCACCGGCATTTTAGGCGCAGTATTTGGCACGCGAATTCTGGACTTAGTGGGCATTAAAGACAACAGCACCCAAGGCATCGCAATGGGCGTCACCGCGCACGGCATTGGCACTGCCAGAGCATTCCAGGTAAATACCCAACTGGGTGCATTTTCAGGATTGGCAATGGCCCTATCCGCTCTTGCCACAGCAGCCATTGTACCTTGGCTGGTGGGTGTATTAGGCTTGTAAATTGGCTTTCAATAAATCCCTTCCGGCCCTTTGGCCCCACGCCGCAAATCTGTAATTACTTTGAGCCGCTCGCGCTGCAGTGCCGCTTTCACCGCTTCGCCCTTAAAACCTTTATCAATAATTGGTTTGACCGGAATGGCTTTGGTAGCCTCGAACAAGGTTTCGTAGAAACTTCCCTGCAAATACTCACGATCCTCGAAGCCGGGTCGTCCTCTACTGTCCGCCTTACTCACCAGCAGCAACTGCTTAAATCGCTCAGGTTTCCGATAAGCATCCGTCACCGTCAGCACCTTCAGCAGGGTCTTCGGCTTCAGCTCAAAGGCACGGTGTATATGTGTATGATACTCACAACACAACTCAGCCAGTTGGCGGTACGCGTTCGGCACTTTCAAGCGAGTACAAAGCGCCTTAACCAAGGGCACACCTGCCGCTTCGTGACCATAATGATGCGGCAGAATATCGGCTCGGGTCACGCCCTTGCCAAGGTCATGGGTCAATGCAGCAAACCGTGTCATGGGGTCATCTGTCAGCAGGCAACATTGCTGTAATACCATCATGGCATGTATGCCTGTATCCACTTCAGGATGGTAAACCTTGACCTGTGGCACACCAAATAAGCGATCAATTTCAGGAAACAACACTTGCAACGCACCGCATTCGCGCAGTGCCAAAAAAAACTGCTCAGGGTTTGGCTCTTGCAGGGCTTTAGCCATTTCCTGCCAGACCCGCTCGGCCACCAAGGCATCCACCTCTCCGTCGCCGACCATTGCCTTCATTAAGCGCATGGTGTCATTGGCAATACGGAAACCCAAGCGATGAAACCGCGCTAAAAAACGGCTAATTCTCAAGATTCTTACCGGATCTTCGGCAAAGGCGGGGGACACATGCCGCAATATCCGCGCCTGTAAATCCTGCTGGCCGTGATATGGGTCTAACACATTCCCATCAGCATCTTCGGCGATGGCATTAATAGTCAAATCACGACGCGCTAAATCCTGCTCCAACGTCACGTCCGCAGCCGTATCAAACTCAAAGCCATGATAGCCTGCCTTGGTTTTGCGCTCAGTACGCGCCAATGCATATTCCTCATGGGTCTCTGGGTGCAAAAAGACCGGAAAATCCTTACCCACAGAACGATAACCCGCCGCCTGCATCTGCCTGGGACTTGCACCCACCACAACCCAGTCCCGATCCGTCACTGGCATCCCCAGCAAACGATCCCGCACCGCACCACCAACCAAAAATACCTTCACTTAGCACCCTATTATCTTGTTTTTATCCCGCTGCATTATAGGCTTGGGCGGGATAACAGCAGTTTTCAACTAAAAAACATTAACTTTAATAAAAACAACATATTATATTGTTTTCATGTAACTTTATTATTATCCACTGGCAGCGCACTGTCGAATGATGAGTCCCAGATTGTCAAGAAGTATAGTAATGCACTATTCATTTTGTTTATTCGATCAGTCTTTTACAGCATAAGCTCGGTAAGCCAGTAGTACCTTGGGACTTTCTTCTTTTCTTTGTTCGACTAGCCAGAACGGCAAGTGCCATGCCACCCTAAAGCACACACCCTCACATAACGACAAATGATAAGAATACTTTTGGTTTTAAAGCGACGACCCTTATAGTGTAAACAATGTAGACCGATTCCGTTTTAAATCTGCGGTTTAATGTACTTTTGTTGATAATTGGATTTTTCTTATGATCGAGCCATCCATTCTGGCAGTATTTTTGCCAACCTTTTTCTTCGTATCGGCCACCCCCGGTATGTGCATGACGCTCGCCATGACAATGGGCATGACCATTGGTATAAAACGCGCACTATGGATGATGATGGGGGAGTTGTTAGGCGTTGGACTGGTGGCCGTTTCTGCGGTGATTGGTGTGGCTGCCATCATGCTGAACTATCCACATTTTTTCACCCTGTTTAAATACCTTGGCGGCGCTTATTTGTTTTATTTAGGCATCCAACTGTGGCTATCACGCGGCAAAATGGCAATTTGCGACGACTTCACTACTGGCTCAACCGCCACTCGCCGAGAGCTGGCAATGCAAGGCTTTATTACCGCCGTTGCCAACCCCAAAGGCTGGGCATTTTTTATCGCGCTACTACCGCCCTTTTTGAATCAGGAACATCCCATCGCGTCTCAGCTTGCCATACTCGTTGCAATCATATTAGGCATTGAGTTTATCTGCTTATTACTCTACGCCAGTGGTGGCCGAACCTTGCGCAAGATTCTGGAAAAAAGTGGCAATGTCCGCATCCTCAACCGCATCGCCGGTACATTAATGATGGGCGTTGGCGTGTGGTTGGCAGTGGGTTAGTAGCCGCTTGGCCATTGAATGTTTGTGTCAGGTTTGGAAGGTAACGTCTGTTATCACAATTTAATGGGATTGGTATAACATACGCACTATTGTCGAATAACAGGAGTACGACCCATGACCATTAAGCTCATCAGTTTTGCAATCTGTCCCTTTGTACAGCGCTCTGTCATGTTATTGGAGCAACTGGGTCGGGAATACGAGATTGAATACATTGATCTGGCCAATCCGCCGGAGTGGTTTTTAAAAATTTCACCACTGGGCAAAGTGCCGGTAATGCAAGTGGGTGACACGGTATTGTTTGAATCTCACGTTATTTTGGAATACCTGAATGACACCGCAGAGCAAGACCGGCATCCAGCTGATCCTCTGGAAAAAGCCCGCCACCGCGCCATGATGGAGTTTGGCTCGGCCATGTTAGCCAGCTATTGGATGGTCACATCGGCGACAGACCAGTACGCCTCCAAGCAACGCTGTGCAGAGCTAAAAAGTCAGCTAGGCACACTGGAAAACAGTATTTCATCTGCGCCATTTTTTGCTGGTGAAACGCTACATTTGATTGACTATTCATTCGCGCCATTATTGCAGCGACTGGACATTTTAAAGCGTCACTACATCCCCACTTTATTCGATGACTTTCCAAAAGTGACGGCATGGAAAGAAGCCATATTGGCGCTGGATGTACTAAAGCGCTCCGCTGTACCAGACTTGGAAACCAGGATATTGCAGGCAATCGCGGGGATGAATTCTTACTTGCTTAGTCAGAAGAATCCTTAACCAGACGAATGGCCGCACCGTTGTTTTTGTCACTGCCGCTGTCATTGCCATCACCAAATAGCACTACCCAGGTATGCGTGTTATTGATGTAAGGTGAGGCCGTCCAGAATGCCGTTTCCGGCGTATCGGGAAAAACCGAGTCATTAATCGCCGGATACGCGCAGGCGCTTTCGACAATGCTAAGCAGCTCTTTGATGTTAGGCAAACGCCACTCACCATCGGTTAAAGCCAAGGCCTCAACCCAGCTCAGGGAATAGGCCGCACCGGCACAGCGCGATGTCGCCGAGTTCCACGTCTGACCAGCTGCGCAACGCTGCCACGTCAGATTGGTACGAACGTCTTTCACTTGGTCGCCAGATATTTTGAAGCGTGCATTCGGGGTGCTTGCCACAATGTCATCATTACAGGACTGCGCCTCCGCTGATGCTGTGCCAAACAGCAAACTCAGCGTCAAAGCTAACTGTACTCTCACTATCATTTTCTGTGTCATCATGGCCTACCCGATTATTTCCCATCACTCACTAGGCGCACTCGCAAGCTTTTCACCTTATCTTCCTTGCTGCTGCCACCGTAATTAAAGTTTATCGCCCACGCCTGATCGCCAGAAATGGTTGACGAATACACCGAGGTTGCTGTCCAGTAAAGATCTGAGCGAGTCAGCGGGAAAAAGCCTATATCAGCCGAAGGGTTCACTGTACCGTAGTTGACAATAGACACCAATTCATCGCGTGTTGGCATACGCCAGTTGTTCAGGCCGCAATACTTGGCATCATTAACCCGCTTTGCAAAGGCTTGCGTATTGCAATAGCTGGTCGAAGCCGCTGCATCATACCCCTCACAGCTATCCGTACTGCCAGCGGCGGAACCTAGGGTACCGGCATTCGTGCTGAAATCAGTGCTGTACCAAGTGAACCGATCATTCGCATCATGTACCCCGCCATCATCGCGCTTTACTTCCCAGACCAACCCGCTGCGCTGGTCTTTAACGCACGTCCAACTACCCGCAGACGATGGCAATTCATTCCCATTACTATCCAGCTTGATGAATTTAAAACCGGCATGACCATCCGTGCTGTCCGCAGCACTAACATCCCAGCCTTTATCTGCATCCTGATTTGGATAAAAACGGGATGGGCATGTCACATTCACTTTGCCCGCCTCACGGCATACGGTAATCCCTGTATCATTTAAGCCAAGACTGGGGCGAGCAGTCACCACCGCACTGGCCTGACTAAAATTCCCCTCATCATCTTCCGCCACAACCCGAAAATAATACAGTTCCTCATCGGACAGATTCTTAATATGCAAAGAATGACCGGAATTAACCTTCGTCACCGCGCCTGCTGCATAATTCTGACACTGATCAAAGTTAACAATATCCGCAGTGGCGGAGCACACCTTAAAACCTGTGGCATCCTTATCTTCATCCCAGGTTAGCAAGACCGATTGATACGCCGATACCGCGCTCACGTGGCTGGGCATATCGACCTTTGACGAGGTTCCGCTGCTGGTATTATTTTCATAGGTGATGTCGTTGTACTGTGGGCCACCACTGCCCAAAATAGACAATGTGCCCAGTATTACTACACCCGTTTGTAAAAAAATAGCCTTCATGGAACTTATGCCTTGTTGATTTGGGTGATGGTGAAATACGCGGCCACACCCCCCAACACAATCGCCAACATATCACTGTGACTATAACGACCATTTGCAAAATAATCGGCAAGGAGCGTGGGGAAAAAGTGAACCTGATCAACCGCCAAGCGCTGACCCCACTCAAACACACTATTGATAATGACCCAGAGCAACACCGAATACAATGCATATTTGCGGTCACTTATCCACCACGTCAGCAAGGAAAAGGCATATACATGCGCGAAACTGGGCAAGGCATTGATCAGCGGATGATTGAAAAAAAACCGCTGTTGATTGCCAATACCCAAGGCCTCATAACACACGGTTCCCTCACGAAACCACAGGTAAAACAAGGCCGTGATAATGAGCGGAATAACAATCAATGCGGGTAGCAAAAACTTTTTCATCAATCAATCGTGACCCATCACGCTCTGAATCACCCTTATGCTCCACACCAGCGCTCGTTTAATCCCCTCTCCCCGACCCTCTACCCTTTCCAATAGCCTCGGAGAGTTTTTGCTGGATAACCTCGGCAAAGGTCTGGCCTCCATGAAGACCTGTCATATCCCACCACACGGTATACCCCAAGGCTTCGAGTGTTTGGGAGAGTATTTTCGCCACTTCGACATCGCGTCGGCTATAGCTGATAAAAATATCGGTCATATCAGGCACACAGTAAAATTGGGAGGCTAAGGCTGAATGATAAAGAATTTAAGGCAGTTTGACACCTTTTAGCCAATGCGCCTCGTCATTCGTGCATCCATTCCCTTGTTCCATTGCCACATCTTGCCGCTATGGCTGATCAAAATATCGGTCACACGGGTTCTTCTACCGATAAAAATTAACACCAACCTTTGAAATGGCATCAATTATGGGATTAATTTCCAATCAACGCCAGATAGTCCGCCTCAGTCATCACCTGCGTTCCCAAGGCTTCGGCTTTTTCGATCTTTTTCGCCCCGACTTTTTCGCCAATAACCAATATCTCAGTCTTTTTATTCACACTGGTTTGCACGTTCGCCCCAAGTTGACGCGCTTGCTCCTGCATTTCGGGTCGTGGCCGCTGCATGGAGCCGGTAAAAACAATGTATTTACCACTAATCGGGCTGTCAATAGCCGCCACTGGTTCATCTGAGATCAGCTTAAACCCAAGCTTTAGCATGGCTTCAATTACTGGCCAGCGTTGTTCGATTGAGCGTGGGATGGCATCGGCGGTTATTTCACCAAAGCCCGGTATTTCAATGAGCTGTTCGCTGGTGAGGCTGTGTAGGGTTTCCAGCTTGTGAACACGTAGTAGCTTGCGGGAGTCACCACGCCCCAGGTGGTCAATGCCAAAGGCGGCCAGAAAACGCCAGTCTTCCACGGCTTCGCTGCGGGATCGTTCCAGTTGCGCCACCAAATTGCTGGCCTGCTTTGCCCCAAAGCCCATGCGTTCAAAGTCTGCGGCTTGTTGCTGGTAGATCAGCGGCAGTTCGCAGATATTGTTCTCAACCAAAACGGCAATAGTGCGCGGGCCAAATAAATCCACATTGCCCAGCACACTGAAAAAATGCAGCAGACGGGCTTCAAGCTGTGCCACACATGCATCGCCCTGACACACCAAGAAATCGCGCTCCATTGCCGCCGGTGCGTCACAGGCAGGGCATTTCTCAGGAATCACAGCATCCTCGCCTTCACGAATCACCGCCAGAAGTTTGGGGATGACTTCGCCACTGCGCACAATTTCAATTTCTGCGCCAATACCAACATTCAGGTTTTTGATATTGCCCGCATTGTGCCCCGTGACATTAGAAATATCGGCACCGGATAAGTTGATGGTTTTTACATTCAACACAGGCGTAATACGGCCAGTGCGGCCAGTTTGCCAAGTAATGCCTTCAACCGTTGTCAGGGCGGTTTCACCCTTGAGTTTTTTGGCAATTTGCCAGTTGTGGTGATGATTGGTTGAGCCCATTACCTCACGCAGTTCGGGGTTCAGCACATCAATCACACTGCCATCGACGGGATATTCACAATCCTTTTCGACCTTGGCGCACAGGGCTTCGACATTGTTTCTCAGCGCCTCGGTGTCACATTGTTCAAAGTTAAGTTGTGAATAAGGCACGAAGCGAATCACCTTATCCTGCATGGCTTCAACGGCTTCTTTACTGAGCGTATCAGCACCAATTAAGCCCGTGACAAAGTTGCGAGGGTGGGAGAATTGATCGCTGAGATTTTCGTTAAAATAGGCATTGCTAATGACAATCTCGCCAACGCCAGTATTTTCACCACCAACCGTCACCAGACCGCGTGCCAGATTGCGGCTAATGTCATTGCCCAGTAGTCCATTGCCACGTGTCACCAACAGACCATCACGGTAATTTGCCGCCATGCCATCCAACTTTGGGGTAATCCGAAATTGTAGTGCTGATTCGTCAATGCCCAGCTTGTTGGCAAACTTGACAACCCGTGTCACAAAAGCAGTCACTTCTTCCTGCGTGTACGCCTTGTCTGTGGAAAGCATTGGCGTGGCATGGCGTACTTTTTTGACCGGGCTCTCAGTATTGTCTGCTTCTGGCTCAACGGTGTTCAGGAAGGGATGATCCGCTTCACGCAAGCGCAACTCAGCCAAATAGACCTGATCGTATGTGGCATCCGTAATCAGTGGCTGACCGCTACGGTAGGCCTCATTTGCTGTTGTCAGAAAGGCGACCAATTCACCTGTGGTCATTTCCGTGGCGGGTTTAATGACTTGGCTCACGTGTGCGCTCCACTACTCTACTTATTATTATCATTATGCGGATGGTAGTCTTCAAACGTCTGATACGCCTGATCTTCTTCCGCGTCTGTGTAGTTTTTTCCAGATTCATCATCGTCAGACCACAGTGCATTGGCTTGTTCTCCAATGCTACTCCCTGCAGCCGCACCTGCCGCTGTTGCCGCCGCAGAACGTGGCTCGGCTTCACTCTCAGCCTTGCCGTCTCCCGCTTCCAATACGGCTAGGTCAGCGTCTTGCCGTGCGTTTTTTTGCATAGCATCGCGGGCATCACCGGCTTCTTTAATACGCTGTCCGAAAAACTTGCTCATAAACAAGCCAAGCTCAAATAGCAGCCACATGGGAACGGCCAGTAATATCTGGGAAATTACATCTGGCGGGGTCAGTATCATGCCGATAACGAAGGCCCCGACGATAACATAAGGGCGTTTGCCAGCCAGTTTTTCGGCGGTAGTAAATCCGGTACTGATCAATAAGATGGTGGCTATTGGCATCTGAAAACTGAAGCCAAAAGCAATGAACATCATCATTACAAAATCAAAGTAAGAACTAATATCCGGGCTGTAGGTGGTGTCTGCGGGAGTGAAGATCGGCAGCACGATAAACATCATCGGCAGCAACACCAGATACGCAAACGCCACACCCAAATAAAATAACCCAACGCTGGAGGTCAGCAATGGCAGCACCAGGCGTTTTTCATGTTTGTATAAACCCGGCGCAACAAACTGCCATGCCTGATAAAACACATACGGCAAGGCGACCAAGAAAGCGATCATCAGCGTCAGCTTGTACGGCACCAGCAAGGGCGCGGCCACGCCAATGATCAACATGTTGACCCCATCGGGCAAACTATCAGTCAGTGGCTTGGCAAAAAGGGCATAAATATCTTTGGCAAATGGAGCCAGCACCAGGAATATCACGCCCACGGCAATGACCATACGCAGCATACGGTCGCGCAGCTCGGCCAAGTGACTGACGATGCTACCGAGTTTTGTTTCTTCGTCTGGTGTGGTCGCTTTAGTCATTGCGTTCAGGGCTGGTCAGATTAGTGGTGTCGGAATGTTTTTGTTCCGCCGGTGGTTGTTTGATGTCCGCTGTCACGCTTTCCACACTGGACTGAATGCTCTCCCGAATGTCGCTAGCTTGCTGGCTAATGTCTTTCGTAGTTTCCCCAACCATATCACGCAACTCATCAATTTCTTTTTTCTGACTTTGCAGCAGTTCGCGCATTTCAGCCGCATTCAACTCACGCTCAATATCAGCTTTTGTGGTGTCCACAAACGCGCGCGCCTTGCCAATCCACCCCCCTACTGTTCGAGCAACACCGGGTAGGCGCTCAGGCCCAATCACCAGCAATGCGATAACGCCGATGACGAGGAACTCCAGAAAACCTGCATCAAACATGCGAACACCTGCGTATTGGGATTAAACCTTGTCCTGGTCTTTCACTTTGACTTCCGCATCAATGATCTTCGGATCTGCTTGAGCGGTCTGGCCAACGACTTCTTCCGTCTTTTGCTCCGCATCCCCTTTTGCATCGTTCATGGATTTTTTGAAATTTTTAATCGCACCGCCCAAGTCACCCCCAGCATCACGTAGGCGCTTCGTACCGAATAGCACCAGAACGATTAACAAGATAATCACCAATGAACCCACGCTAGGCATACCAATCGCTAACATTCTTTTTTCTCCTAATTAATCAGTTTTACGGCTGGCTTTTTCCACCAAGCCCGATGTACCAAAACGCCGCTGAAGCTCCTCCAGAACCGCATTCGGGTGTAAATTTTGTTCAGCCAATAACACCATAGTATGAAACCACAGATCAGCGACTTCATAAACCAGCTTATCCGGCTTGCCATCTTTAGCGGCCATCACCACTTCAGTGGCTTCCTCACCCACTTTCTTTAAAATGGCATCGGTGCCTTTATGGTAAAGCTTGGACACATAAGAACCATCAGGGGCTGCTGTTTTGCGAGCTTCCAATACCGCAGCCACTTCACTAAGCGTATTCTGTGTCATAACCTGACCTCAATCCCCTGATCCGCCATATATTGTTTGGCTTCGCCCACGGTGTATTCGGCAAAGTGGAAAATACTCGCCGCCAATACCGCATCCGCTCCCCCTTGAGTGACACCATCGGCTAAATGTTGCAACGTACCCACACCGCCGGAAGCAATTACGGGGATATTAACAGCATCAGTGATAGCTTTGGTTAAGGGAAGATTAAATCCTGCCTTGGTGCCATCACGATCCATACTGGTTACCAGCAGCTCACCCGCACCATACTCCGCCATTTTCTTGGCCCACTCAACGGCATCAATGCCTGTATCCTTGCGCCCGCCGTGGGTGAAAATATCCCAGCGATCCGGCTCGCCCTCTGCGCTGACTTTTTTTGCATCAATGGCAACCACAATGCATTGTGAGCCAAAGTAGTTCGCCGCCTCGCGCACCAGTTCAGGGCTAAAAATAGCCGCTGTGTTAATGGATACCTTATCCGCGCCAGCATTCAACATACGACGAATGTCTTCCAACTCACGAATGCCGCCCCCCACAGTAAGGGGAATAAACACTTCGGAGGCAATTTTCTCTACCATGTGTACCGTTGTTTCGCGGTCATCCGAGCTGGCGGTAATGTCCAAAAAAGTGATCTCATCAGCACCTTCACGATTATACCGCGCAGCCACCTCGACCGGATCACCGGCATCGCGGATATTGACAAAGTTCACGCCTTTCACGACACGCCCATTATCAACGTCCAGACAAGGAATAATGCGTTTTGCCAAAGCCATTAGCGAGCCACCGAATCAACGTATTGCTGCGCTTCGGCTAAATCAATCGTACCTTCGTAGATTGAGCGTCCCAGAATGGTTCCGCTAATGCCACGAGATTCCACCGCGCACAAGCCTTTGATGTCGTCCATATTGCTCACGCCACCGGAGGCAATTACCGGAACTGACACGCTATCTGCCAGCCTTACCGTCTCGTCAATATTGACACCTTGCATCATGCCGTCGCGGGCAATGTCCGTGTAGACAATCGCACTCACACCTGCCTGCTCAAACTTTTGTGCCAGATCAATCGCGGAGGTAGTGGAGGCTTCAGCCCAGCCATCAGTTGCGACCATGCCATTCTTGGCATCAATCCCGACAATGATATGACCGGGGAATGTTTTGCACAGGTCAATGACGAACTGCGGGTCTTGCACGGCTTTAGTGCCGATAATGCAGTACTGCACACCCGCCTCCAAATATGCCTTTACAGTTTCCTCATCACGGATTCCCCCGCCAATCTGGATTGGCAACTGCGGATGTTTGGCGGCAATCGCCTTGATGACCTCACCATTGACCGGCTTACCCGCAAACGCACCGTTTAAGTCCACCAGATGCAGTCGCTTGGTTCCAGCTTCGACCCAACGTGTCGCCATATCGACCGGATTATCCGAGAACACCGTGACATCATCCATCAAGCCTTGACGCAGGCGCACACATTTTCCGTCTTTTAAATCAATCGCAGGAATCAATAACATTAGCTTTGCCCATCCCATTGGGTGAAATTTCGTAATAATTGCAAGCCACCATCCGCACTTTTTTCGGGATGCGACTGTATGGCGAATACGTTGTCTTTAGCGATTGCACTGGCGTAGCGAATGCCATATTCCGTAGTACCAGCAACCAGTGACGGATCATCAGGCTCGACAAAATAACTGTGTACAAAGTAGAAACGACTACCAGAATCAATGCCTTTCCATAAAGGATGATCTTGCGTGTGCTGGATATTGTTCCACCCCATGTGCGGAATTTTCAGGCGCTCACCGGATGCATCAGTACGCCCAATGACCCCTGCAAAGTGGCGAACCTGACCTTGGTACAAACCCATGCAATCCACGCCACCGTTTTCTTCACTATGCCGCATCAGGACTTGCATACCCATACAGATACCCAGAAATGGCTTGGTTTTAGCAGCTTCCAGCACCACATCGGTCAGTCCACACTTTTGCAATTCACTCATGCAATCACGCGCCGCACCTTGCCCAGGGAAGACAACACGATCCGCCTTCAACACATCGTCTGCGTTGGCAGTGATTTTAACCTCGGTATTTGCGGGAACCACATGCTGCAATGCCTGCGTCACGGAACGCAGATTCCCCATGTTGTAATCGACAACAGCAATAATCGACATGATTCACAGCCCTTACAACGCGCCTTTGGTGGAAGGCAAAATACCCTGCATACGCTCATCATGCTCCGCTGCCATGCGCAGGGCGCGGCCAAAGGCTTTGAAGATTGTCTCTGCAATGTGATGCGCGTTGCGTCCCCGCAGGTTGTCAATGTGCAAAGCCACCTGAGCGTGGTTTACAAAGCCCTGAAAAAACTCGTGGAATAAGTCAGTATCAAACTCACCAATATGGCTGCGTTTATAATCAACCGGGTGAATTAAGGTCGGACGACCACAGAAATCAACCACCACACGCGACAACGCCTCATCCAGTGGAACATAAGCGTGACCATAGCGGCGAATGCCTTTTTTATTGCCAATCGCTTTGGCAAACGCCTGCCCCATCGAAATCCCGATGTCTTCCACCGTGTGGTGCGCATCGATCTCCAAGTCTCCATTGGCACTCACTTCCAGATCAATCATGCCGTGGCGAGCGACTTGTTCCAGCATGTGCTCCAAAAACGGAACCCCCGTATCAAAACGTGCCTTGCCGGTGCCATCCAAATTTACAGAAACTGTGACCTGTGTTTCCAAAGTATCGCGTTCGATAGTAGCGGTGCGGTCTGCCATAGTTATCATGCCTTCCATAATAATTGCCGCATGATAACACAAGGCCTCTGAGGAATAACCCTTGCTCTGCGTATCATTTCTCCCGGTAAAATTACGTCTTTTACGCCGACGGTTTTTAAAGCAATGCCGCGCATCATCACATCAGTTTGACTAGAACAGGACAACATAAGAGTTACGGATAGCAACTGACTCACTTCGTCCGAATAAAGTGAACTAAACAGATCAAAGTTTGGTCTCTTAACCCTGTTCCCGATACAACGGATTGTAGCGGGTCACTGCAAGGCTTCAGGCATGGATAGGAATAATAAGCAATCAACATAGATTATCGGTGAAATTTCAGTTAAAAATCAGTAAAAACCGCTTGAATCAGAAAATACACCGCTATAAGATTTGCGCTCCTTGGGCTTGGGGGGCCTTGCAAAGTTTTATCGGGCTTTATAATTATTATGTACATTTTATCATTCAAACGTGTGCTGGTTCTGGCACTAGTGGCTGTGTTACTACCTTTTGCAAATACTGCTTTTTCTCAAACAGAATCAAAATCTTATGACACCAGACAACTGATTCGCGACGTTGCCATTCTTTACCGAAAGCATAAACTCGCGGAGGCTGCTAATGCTGCAACAGCACCAACTGAAAAAAAATCAGTCATCGCAAAAAACCTTAAAAAGAAAAATACCAAGACAACTAAAAAAGCGATTAAGCGTAAAGTCGCTAAGAAAAGAACTCAATCCAGAAAGTTTGTTCGTAACAACAAACAACCCCCATCTGGCTTTAAAAAGAGAATGATGGTTACGGCTACAGCTTACACTTCTCACGTTAATCAAACGGACAGTACGCCAAACATTGCGGCATGGGGCGATCGTCTGAAACCGGGTATGAAGGTTATCGCAGTTTCCCGCGACATGCTTAACAAATACGGCTTAAAGCATCGCTCAAAGGTTCATATCAAGGGCTTACAAGGTGAGTATCTGGTGTTGGACAAGATGAACAAACGCTGGAAAAAGAAGATTGATATCTACATGGGTAAGGATCTAAATAAAGCATTTAAATGGGGTCGCCGTAAGGTAGAGCTTCAGTGGAACTGAGCATGCCATCATGACTTCAATATGAATTTATCCAAAAGCCCTGCCAGTCCACGCGCGACTGGCAGTTGCGGCTGAATGTGTATTGCCGTTCCATTCGGAGCCAATGACCAGATTTCACGCACCTCAGTGTTGGTTACAGCGATACAAACCATCTGTTTAATCCCAACCTTTGTGTAGTCCCTTAACCAGCCCCAGTCATTAAGGATGTCGTGAATCCTTTTGGGCGCAGTTTTTTCTATTTCCTCTCTCGCAAAAAATTTATCTTTATCGGCCCTGTTATGCATTGACCATTTCGTCCCCATATCCAAGCAGGGCCTCAAGCTTTTATAAATATATCAGTGACTAAACCTAATAACTGCTATATTCAAGGGAGGTAGCAGGCGTTATTGAGATAAAAACAAACCACCCTGCTCAAAAGTGGATAATATCTGAGGGATTTTGCAATGATGTTACAACAGAGGGTGTTGCCGGTGGCTTTCTCGTTGATCGCAGCGTTTGGGCTTGCGAATTGCGGGGGGGCGGATGCGGACTCCGAAGTAACCGAAACCAAAAAAGCAGCAGAGGAAAGTCGGGTGGAAGTAGAGACCCCCGCCGGTAGTGCGCCAGAGGTTGCCTTTAACTGGGCAAAAGTCAGCGGGCGGCACACGAAGGGTATGGTTCCGCGCAATTCACCTGTGCGGGTTGAGTTTAACCGTGATGTCATCTCACCAGATGATGTTGGCAAGGATGCCACAAAAGTCATTAAGCTGACCCCAAATATTGAAGGAACAGCGACCTTTGTCTCACCAACCGAGCTGGTCTTTGTCCCCGAAAAGGCACTGACCTCTGGCGCCAGTTACACCGTTGATATTTCTCCGATTGGCTTGAAAGACATTCCGGCCAGTGCCACGCCGTATCGCTTTAACTTTAGCGTGATTCCGCTGGAGTTTGAGGTCAAAACCAATGCCTTGGTGGCTGCGGCGGATACGGGTAAGCGCATGACACTGACTGGTGAATTACTCACCTCTGATCGGGTTATGCCGGATAAAGTGAAGAAGATGTTAACGGCAAGCTTCCAGAACAAGCCATTAACTATTGATTGGCAGTTTGCCGATAACGGAAAGCAGCATCGCTTTACTATCAAAGGTATTGAACGTGAAACCTTCGCCTCGGATGTGGTGTTAAGCTGGGACGGTGCAGCTATCGGTATTGATCAGAAAGGCAAACAGGAAGTCTCTGTTCCTCTGCTCAACCAGTTTGATGTCATTGACATGGCGGTCATCCACGATGTGGGTGTTAATCCTTACATTCAGGTCAGTTTTTCCGATCCACTGGACTCGTCCGTAAACTTGCAGGGTCTCATCCAGATTAAGGGCAAATCTTACGAAGAAGATAAAAAATTCACGGTAAGTACAGAAGGCAGCCTGATTAAGATTTTCCCGAAAGATAATCTTTCTGGTAGTTACACCATCAATGTCAATCCGGGCATACGCAGTGAGGGCGGTCAGTCGCTCACCAAGCAACTGTCCCGCACAGTTCAGTTCGACCTGCTACGACCTCAAGTTGCCTTTATTGGCAATGGCTCCATTATGCCACAAGGCAGTCGTTTGGAGATTCCATTTAAAGCGGTGGCAGTGAATGCGGTCGAAGTGAGCGCATTTGAAATCTATGCCGATAACATGGGGCAGTTCCTTCAGACTAACAACATTCATGGCGATAACGAAAAAGGTCGTGTTGGACGTTATTTATGGCGTAAAACCCTGTCTCTGAGTGCGGCCAATTATGACCAGTGGAATCGCTACTCTATTGATGTCACCGATTTGATGAAGGATTACAACGGTAGCCTGGTTCGCTTGGAGTTATCAGTGAATCGTCAGCATTCTACTTATGCCTGCGGCATCACCAAGCCAGTTGCTGATAAAACCGCGCCCCTGCTTAATATGGAAGATGACGGCACGAAAGAGCCAAGTGGCTGGGATGGCATTAGTAACTGGTCTGAAAACAATTACAACGATTACAACTGGCGGGAGCGTAATGACCCATGTAAGGACTCTTACTATGTCGATCATCAGGATATGGTCACTGCCAGCAATAATTTCATCGCTAGTAACATTGGCCTGATTGCCAAGCAGGATGGTCACGGTAATTTGCATGTTATTTCCACCGACCTGCGGGATGCCAATCCGCTGACAGGCGTTGAGCTGGAAGTACGCAATTATCAGGGGCAGGTCATGGCGACCGGTACTACGGATGGCAAAGGCTTTGCTGACATCAAACTGGATGGCACACCGTTCTTGCTGGTGGCTAAAAAGTTTTCGGATACCGCATATTTAAAGCTCAATGCTCGTACCGCACTCACCGTCAGTCACTTTGATGTCGGCGGTAAAAAGCTGGAAAACGGACTGAAAGGTAGTATCTATGGTGAACGTGGCGTGTGGCGGCCGGGTGATGAAATGTACCTGACGTTTGCCTTGTTCGATAAAGATGACAGCTTACCAGCGCATCACCCTGTCACTATGCAGTTAATCGACCCGCGTGGTCGAGTGGCGGCCAGTAAAACCAGCACAAAGTCGGTGGGTGATTTATACCCCTTCGTATTTAAAACCAGCGAAAACGATCCCACCGGAAACTGGATTGCGCGAGCACACTTAGGCGGCAGTCGTTTTAGCAAGAACCTAAGTGTTGAAACTGTTCGCCCAAATCGCTTAAAAATTGATTTGGATTTTGGTACTGAAACGCTTTACAAGTCAGATGGTGCACCAACCGGTACGCTGTCTAGTCGCTGGTTACACGGTGCCAGTGCCGAAGACTTGAAGGCCGATATTGCGGTTCGCTTCAGTAGCAAGCCCACCAAGTTCACTCGCTTTAGTGACTACAGTTTTGATGATCCGGTACGCGAGTTTAGCGGTGGCGAATCTGCAATACTAGAAGGCCGTTTAGATAAGGACGGCAAGCTGCAATTTACCAAAGACTTTGCGCCCAAAACGCAGCCACCAGGCATGTTGAACGCGCGCTTTACCAGTCGCGTCTTTGAAAACAGCGGTGCTTTCAGTATTAGCCAGCAATCCATCGACTATCACCCGTTTGAGCGCTATATCGGTGTGAAGCTGCCAAAAGGCGATGCCGTGCGTGGCATGTTATTAACCGATACCAAGCACAAGGTTGAACTGGGCAGCCTGACAGCGAAAGGCGAGCCGGTGAGCATGAATAAGGTGAAAGTCACCTTATACAAAATCAACTGGAAATGGTGGTGGGATAAGTCTGCCGAGTCGCTGGCGCGTTATGCCGATAGTGAAAACGCCGCCAAGCTCCAGGAGAGCATTGTTAGCACCAAAGATGGCGTGGGTCAGTGGGAGTTTGAGATTAAGTACCCTGACTGGGGACGCTACTTAGTCCGGGCCTGTGACCTGCGAGGTGATCATTGCAGTGGCCAGATTGTCTATGTGGACTGGCCCGGCTGGGCAGGACGCGCTCAGGAAGAAGGCAGTGGCGCTGCCAGCCGTCTGAACCTGTTTACCGATAAGCAAGCCTATGTCGTCGGCGATAAAGCAGTGGTGCAGTTGCCACCTGCTACCGAAGGACGCGCCCTACTCACGGTAGAAACGGGTAGCGAGATACTCAACCAGCAGTGGATTGAGTTTAGCGACAAGCGTACCAAGGTTGAGATACCCATCACTGCAGCAATGGCGCCAAATGCTTATGTGAATATCACCCTGCTACAGCCGCATAAAGACAAAAAGAACGAGCGTCCGTTGCGTCTCTATGGAATTGTGCCGATTGAAGTCGCTGACCCAAATACTTATTTGAAGCCAGTGATTGAGGCAGCCAGTGAGTGGAAGCCCGAAACCAGGCAGACGATTAAAGTCTCGGAAAAAGACGGCAAGGCCATGAATTACACGTTAGCCGTGGTGGATGAGGGCTTGTTGGGACTCACCAACTTCAGCACACCTAATCTGCACCGTGAGTTCTATGTGAAGGAATCACTGGGGATTAAAACATGGGACTTGTTTGACTCAGTAATAGGTGCGTATAACGGCAGTTTGGAGCGAATGCTGGCGATTGGTGGTGGCAAGGCCGAGGTGGACCCGGATGCAAACCGCAAACGTCGCTTCCCACCCGTGGTTAAAGTGCTAGGGCCGTTTAGCCTGAAAGCTGGAGAAAGCCAGGAACATGAAGTGACCTTGCCGCCTTACCTTGGCGCGGTACGCATCATGTTGGTGGCAGCAGAGCACGGTGCCTTTGGTCGTGCCGAGGAGGAGGTGTTAGTTCGCCAGCCGTTAATTTTGCAAGCCAGCTTGCCAAAAGTGTTAGGCACTGAAGAAACATTTGATGTGCCCGTGTCTTTGTTCGTCACCGATGACAACATCAAGAACGTCTCGTTACAGGTTACTACAGATGACTTCATAAGCGTCGTAGGTGATGCGAAAACGTCACTGGCGTTTGCCAAGACTGGCGAAAAACTTGGCTTTATTCGCCTGAAAACCAAGAATCAGGTGGGACGCGCTAAGTTGAAGTTTGTGGCCAGCAGCGGCGAGCACCGCTCAGAGTCTGATATCTATATTGATATTCGTCGGCCAAATACGGTGACCACCCGTGTTGCAACACACACTGTTGAGCCGGGCAAATCCTGGAAATATGACTTCCAGCCTTACGGTTTGCGCGGTACAAATAGTGCCTCTCTGGAGCTATCTGCGGTGCCACATCTGCACCTGGAGCGCTACTTGCAGTATTTGCTGCGTTACCCGTACGGCTGTCTGGAGCAAACCACTTCGGTGGCATTCCCACAGCTGTATATTAATCGCCTAATGCCATTGAGCGAACAGCGCAACAAGGCAGTGCAAGCGCATATTAGTGCTGCCATTGAGCAAATGCGTAAATTCCAGACGGCGCAGGGCGAGTTTAATTACTGGCCGGGTGCAGACCTGCATAACGCATGGGCGAGTATCTATGCCGGTAACTTCTTGGTCGAGGCCAAGAAGCAGGGCTACTTAGTGCCTCCAGCCATGTTATCCGCTTGGTTGACTTACCAAGGCGCAGCGGCGCAGCGTTGGGAGCAAAGTGCAGCGAATGACTCACACACACAGGCTTATCGTTTGTATGTGTTGTCATTGGCGGGCCAGCCACAAATGAGTGCTATGAACCGCTTGCGTGAGTCGCAAGACCTGAGTCGCAAGGCACGTTGGATGCTGGCCTCGGCGTATCATAGTATCGGTCAGCCCGATGCAGCCAACAGCATCATTGCAGGCATGAAGCCAGCGGTTGAAGCCAATGATAAGCGGGATGATACCTTTAGCTCTCACTTGGGCGATCTGGGGATTCGACTGACCAATATGGTGGCCTTGGGTAAGCGCGATGGTGCAAGCCTGATTCTGGAGCAGATTAGCGAGCAGCTAGGCAAGGATCAATTCCACAGCACACAGGGAATTGCCTGGGCGCTGATGGGTGCGTCTCATTATCTGGGCGATGACAAGCGCGTCTTTACAGCAGACTACACGTTGGGACAACTTGACTCTGCCAAGATTGAAAGTGACAAGCCATTGTCTAGCAGCAATCTACCGGCAACACAGCCAGCAGCCTTAACGGTGAATAACACCAGTGGGGTTCGCCTGTATGCCAGCGTGATTTCTCATGGTGTGCCCAAAACTGGCGATGAGAAAAACCTAAGCGAAGGCCTGAGCCTAACGACGCATTATAGTGACAACAAAAAAGGCAGTACACTGGACTGGGGTAGCTTGCCAAATGGCAGCAGTATCCCTCAGGGTACAGATGTTCGTATATCGGTGACGGTCAAAAATGACCATCCTGACAAGGTGGAATATCTGGCACTGACCTTACCTGTTGCGGCGGGTTGGGAAATCCTCAACGACTTAGGGCAAACAAAATCATCGAATCTTTATCAATATAAAGATCAGCGTGATGACCGTGTTCGCTACTATTTCGACCTGAAAAAAGGTGAGGAGAAAACCTTTACTATCGTTGCCAATGCTGCGTACCTTGGTCAATTCTATGTGCCGCCCATTTCGGTGGAAGCTATGTACGATGGTCATCTCCAAGCGCGTGAGCGCGGTAAGTGGGTGCATGTTGTAACGGCTGAGGAAGCGGCAAAGGCCCAGGCCGCTACCACCAAGACCATCAGCACAAAGCGGGCTTACCTGTACAACGACAGTAATGATGAGTCCATCACAACGATGTTTGTGATTGCTGGCGACAAGGTGACTGTGCTATCCGAAGCCAAAGACGCTGAAGGTAAGCTATGGTACTTCATCCGCTTTAACGGTCGGAAAGTGGTGGAGAAATGGATTAAAGCATCCACCACGGAGTAAGCCCCGTTGCTGATCACTCCAACAAGCCTATGCCGGAGTAGCTAATGCGACATAGGCTTTTGTTTGCACTGACGGCTTTGCTGTTTGGCATCTGGTTTTATCAATGCCTGCCTGAGCCGCTGTTTAATGCGCCGTACTCCAGCGTTCTGCTAAGTCGGGAAGGCAAGCTGATGGGCGCGCACATTGCCAATGATGAGCAATGGCGTTTTCCACCGGTTAAGCAGGTGCCCAAAAAGTTTGCCGCCAGCCTGATTGCCTTTGAAGATAAGCGTTTTTATCGACACCCCGGTGTAGACCCGCTGGCACTGGCGCGTGCTATCCGCCTAAATGTACAACACGGGCGTATTGTCAGTGGTGCCAGCACACTTTCCATGCAGGTGATCCGCCTTTCTCAGCACAATCCACCCCGCACCCTTTGGAATAAAATACTGGAAGCCTTAAAAGCGATTCGTCTGGAAACCCGCTTTACAAAAGACCAAATCCTGAATTTATATGCCAGCCATGCGCCCTTTGGCGGCAATGTGGTTGGTTTGGAAGCCGCTTCCTGGCGTTACTTCGGACGCGCAGCGGACAGGCTGTCGTGGGCAGAAAGTGCCATGCTGGCAGTATTGCCCAACAGTCCGGGACTAATACATGTTGGACGCTCCCGGCAACGACTCAAGGCAAAACGCGATAAATTACTCCTGACCCTAAAGACACATGACGTTATTTCGGAGCTAGACTATACACTGGCTGTTGCTGAACCATTGCCACTAAAACCTGAGCCGCTGCCACGCCTGGCACCACACTTGCTGGATACACTGATCCTGAAACACCAGCGATATTCGCCGTCACAGGCTCCTCGCTTTCATACCAGCCTTGCCTACAATACCCAACGTGCCGCATTGCAGATTGCAAGGCATCACGGCGAGACACTGGCGCTGCGTGGAGTCAATAATCTCGCCATGCTGGTCATCGACAATAAAACCTTTGAAGTGCTGGCCTATATCGGCAATGCCCCCAGTGACCGAGCCAATCAATTTGGTCATGCCATTGACCTAATCCCGCGCCCTCGTAGTACGGGCAGCACCTTAAAACCTTTCCTGTTTGCCAGCATGATTCAGCAAGGCGAGCTTTTGCCGGAAACATTAGTGGCCGATACGCCCGTCCGCTATTCTGGCTATCGTCCCAAAAACTTTAATCGAGACTTTCGAGGCGCAGTACCCGCCCGTTCCGCATTAGCCAGCTCGCTGAACATTCCTGCCGTGAATATGCTGAGCTACCACGGTGTCGAACGCTTTTTAGATACACTCAAAAAAATGGGACTGACACATTTGCACCGCAATGCCCGTGATTATGGTCTACCGCTGATACTGGGTGGGGCCGAGGCGAGTCTGTGGGAGCTAACCAACCTCTATGCCAATCTAGCTTTTATCGCCCAACAACATCACGCTTCAGATTGGCGTTTTTACCGACAGGCTACACTGGATGGCATCGTCCAATCTCAGTCGGATAATCCATCGGATGCCAAAGCGCAGCTTACAAAAACTCACCGCATCAACACCATTAGCCCGCCTGCGGCATGGATGACCCTACAATCCTTATTAGAAGTCACCCGCCCCGGAAGTGCAGGCTACTGGAAGCGCTTTAACAGCACCCACAAAATTGCATGGAAAACCGGCACCAGCTTTGGGCACCGTGACGCTTGGGCAATTGGCACAACCCCCCAATATACGGTTGGTGTCTGGATTGGCAATGCCTCAGGTGAAGGTCGCCCGGGGGTGACTGGCGTGCAACTCGCCGCGCCGATGATGTTTGATATGTTCAACCGCCTGAATCTGGATGACTCATGGTTTGAAAAGCCCAGCGCGCAAATGAAGACCGTGAATATCTGTAAAGACGATGGTTTTCTGGCCAATGAGCTGTGCGAATCCAAACCCTATGACATTCCGCAAAGTAGCCACTTCGAGCGTATCTCCCCCAACCACCAACGGATTCATGTGGTCGGGGAGGATGATCATGTAAAACGGGTACACAGTGGTTGTGAGTCGATTAGCAATATGCAGACACGGCATTGGTTTGTCCTGCCGCCGGATCAAGCTTTTTACTACCAGCGATTCAATGCCAACTATCAAGCATTACCTGATTGGCGTGAAGACTGTGAAGTGATGCTGGATGTATCAGAATCGTTGAGTGAAAACCCTATTTCATTAATTTATCCACGCCAGAATACTCAGGTATATATTCCAAAAGATTTAGCCAATGAGCGCAGTAAAGTAGTGTTTAAGGCAGTACACCGCACACCTTCCACACAGATATTCTGGCACTTGGATAATACCTTTTTGGGCACAACTCAAGATATTCACCAGCAAGCCATCTGGGTTCATGCGGGAAAACATGAGATTACGCTGGTTGATGAAAAAGGGCAGCGTGTATCGCGTCAGTTTGAGGTATTAAGTGAGTAAGAACGCAATTAATCGTCAAAGCTGTAACGGAATGTTTCTTCATTCTGCCCGCGCAGCACACTGATTGACAGTTGATCTGAACTGATGAAATTATACAAGGCATCCTTTACCGTTGCCGGATCATTCAGGCGAACACCATTGAGCTCTGTCACGACATCACCGGGCCTGAAACCAATCTGATACAACAACCGCAAGCGATTGCTCAGATGTAAGCGGAATCCTTTGACCGCACCATCCATCAACAACGGCTCTGGTGCGGTGTATTGTGCCAATATCGATGCATCATTCATTATATCCTGACGTAATTTTTTAAGGTCTCGCTGCCCTAGATTATGACCACTACGCCGCCGTGAGCTGGATCTTTCTGTCGGAATGCCTCGGTGCTGACCTGCCATGATGTTGGCCGACACCGCCTTACCTGCGCTTCGCCGTGGCCGCGTGGTGCGTGATGGTGTTGGCCGCTTTGTGGCGGTGGCAGGCGCGGGCGTGGAGGCCGTCGTATTTTTCCCCTCTGATAACGATATCTCCTGACGCACGCCACGATTTTCTACCACGACTTTATCTACAAAAATTTCTGTCAACTTCACACCCTCGGCAATACTGTCTCCCTCTTTATACATCTGCTGGTGGCCACCAGAGTGCGACATAATCGCAAAGCTGCCGATTTTGGCCGTTGGCTCTGCGGGTTGTGCCGTTTGTGTTGCATCCTTTTTTTCGGT
Organism: Pseudomonadota bacterium; assembly: GCA_002747455.1. GTDB lineage: Bacteria > Pseudomonadota > Gammaproteobacteria > Thiotrichales > Thiotrichaceae > Leucothrix. Next base: position 28,992 of record PDPG01000057.1, read on the forward strand.
GTCGATGCCAAATAATGCATCCAGATCCATTGAAATTTTTGCCACGATATCATCGGCTTTATGCAGCGGCAATGCTTTAAAGCTAGCCTCTGTACGTCCATCTGAGCGTTTTTTTGCCCATAAGCCGTGTAAGTTTAATGCCAAAGGTGGCGCAACAGTTTTGGCAGGCTTGGGTGGTGGGTTAGTGGCTACAGGTGATTTTTTTATCGGCACGGGCCGCCGCTTTACCTCACCAAATAAGTGATTATCCGCAATAATTCGACCAAGGTTCAGTGCTCTTTGATTGACAATAGGGCTCTGCTCACGAGATACCGGCGCGGCCGAGACATCCTGAGGTGGCTCGAATACCATCCACACCAGTTTTGCCAGCGATGCAGAAAAAGCCATCACTAACACTGGCACGGCGATACCGGGCAGGCGCTGTAACAGAAAGCTGTTTGAAAATCTCATAGATTAATCGGGCAGTTTTAGGGACTATCTTTTTTATTATCATTCCCATATTGGCGGGGCCAATCAAGATGCTAAACAGGGGGGGTTACTAGACACAGTCATTTCCGACCTAAGCAGGCGAATCAACGATAAAACGAGTTAAACATCTCCCCAGTGACTTTGGCACGCGGCCAAGCCTGCAATGACAGCCGTTTCCGCGCGCAGGATTCTTGGACCAAATGATACTGTTTGAATTGCTTGTTGCTGTATCAATGCCACCTCATCATCCCGAAAGCCACCTTCTGGCCCCACTAATAATGCAATAGGCTGCTCAGGTACGGTCAGTTCTGTCAGTGTTTTATTGGCTTCCGGCAACATGGTAATTTTCATCCGGCCATCGTGTGTTGTCAGGTAATCATGTAGTGGCTCAACGGCGAATAACTCAGGGATACGGGTACGGCCAGATTGCTCACAAGCACTATGAATAATCCCTTGCCAGTGCTGGATTTTTTTCTCCAGACGACTTGCTTTCAGATTAAGTACCGATCTCGCAGCAACCACAGGTTGTATAGCAGTCACTCCCATTTCAACCGCTTTTTGTATCGCAAAATCAAACTTGTCAGATTTGATCAACGCCAACACCAGGCTGATGTCCAGCGATGACTCCCGATCTACGTTATCAAAATGGCTGATTGCCACACTGGAGCTGCGTTTGCTGACTTCGGTGAAATGCGCGTGGTATTCGCCGCCCCGACCGTTAAATAAAATCAGCGGGTCGCCGACTTTGCCACGTAAAACCTGTACAGCATGGCGATGCAACGCCTCTGGCAGGCTAATGATTTGGTCACAAGCGAGTGCTTGGTCAATATAATATCGGGGGATACGCACCAGAGGGCCTCGGATGATAAAAGTGATGAAATCTACCGAGCATCATAATGCCCGTTTGAGCTGCTGACCAGTCCGCCGACGGTATTCCTGCTTGATTGGCTTCACAACGATTATTGGCAAATTTCAGGCCTCGTCTTTGAGCAAGGTCAGTAGTGATATGGTCATACGCGCCGTTGCGCCCCACAGCAGGTAGCCATTATATTTTTTGAAATAGACTACCGGAATATCAGCCCCGTTAAATTGACGATATTCCAGCGAATGATTTTGTGGATCTGCCAGCCAACGCAATGGAATAGTAAAAGCGGCGGCCACTTCGCTGCTTTGTAGTGTCAGCGTATAAGGCCAGGGAATTGTGGCAACGATTGGTGTAATCTCATAATTGCTAATGCTGTAATGATGATTTAACTCGCCCAAAATGCGCACATGAGCAGGCTCAATACCCACCTCCTCATGCGCTTCACGCAATGCCGTCATTTCCAGCGACTCATCACCTTCCTCGTATCTGCCACCTGCAAAAGCTACTTGGCCACTGTGCCGATCTTTTTCATGCTCTGTTCGCTGGATAAATAGTATGTGCCACTCACCATCCTGTTGAACGAAAGGGATTAATACCGCGGCTTTTCTCAAGCGTGATGATAATGCATCGCGCGGCAGGTCATGAGTGGGTGCTAGCGTTGGCTTCAGGCGTTGGCGAATTGCATCGTGGCTTAGATTAGCGAGTTTATGCACAGTGATGACCTCGTATTGTTTTGTGTGACTGCTGCTTATAGCTCACTCACTGTCGAAAGCATTAAAAAAGAAAAGCGCTCAATACGCCTGACTCACCGACGAGCAAGCAAATAACAGAAATAACTCCCGCCCAGTGCTCCGGTGATAATACCGATTGGCAACTCCTGAGGTGCTAATAACTGTCTTGCGATTATATCAACACATAACATAAATGCGGCCCCAGCCAGCGCACTGAAAAAGAGCAGCACCCGATTATCTCCCCCCACAATAGTTCGCATGATATGTGGGATAACGAGACCAACAAAGCCGATTGTGCCTGTCAAAGAAACAATCAGGCTAGTCACCAGTGTTGCAAGCAGCAAAATGACTACTTGCGTTCGCCGTACCGAAATACCCAGCGCAGCGGCGGTTTCTTGCCCCATCATTAACGCATTTAAACTACGCGCATTCCAAAACAATGCCAACACACCAAGGCAAACAAAAATACTCGGTAGCAATAGCAGCTCCCACGTTGCCCGCCCCAAGCCACCGAACATCCAGAAGACGACCGACTGTGCTGCCCGTTGGTCACCAAGGAAAATCAAGGCATTGGTTGCTGCCATCAATAAAAAGGTAAAGTCATGTAGAGAAACCAGACAGCCGATGTTTAATTCACGAAGCTGCAGCAGCAGGCTGAGCTGGTTGGATATATCAAGGTGATTACAAGGCTCATCGAGCAGCAACAATTCCGGCTCTTGTACCAGTACTCTACATAACAGAACACGTTTGCGCTCTCCACCGGAGAGTTCGCTAATGTCACGATGCAAATAGTCTTGTAGCTTAAATCGCTCAATATTTTTGTGGATGACCGACTCAGCACGCGAATCTAAGCCTGTAAGCCAGTGCTGGTGTGGGGTGCGTCCGGTGCGAATGACAGCTTCCACTGTGAGCTGAAAGTCAGCAGGGGATTCTTGGGTAACGGCGGCAATTTGTTGTGCTCGTTTTTTCAGTGGTAGCTGTGACAAGCGCTTGCCGTTAAGGTAGATATCGCCCTGATACTGAGATTGACCACCATAAAGGCAACGCAACAATGATGTCTTGCCTGAACCATTGGGGCCTAAAAGGCCGACAATTTCTTTTTCATTGATGTCGAAACTGACATTCTTTAACAGCTCACAGCCACCTTCTACTGTCAGCGTCAGATTTTCCGCCCTAAGTAGATGTAAAAAAGCAGTACCTGCCATAGCCGATATTAATTAAGCATTGTTGTTACACGCGGTATCAATCACATCGTTTACAATGCACTTTTTGGTCGGTTCAAAATCATGGAAAAACAAACAAAACCAATGAGTCGTAGCCACCATGAGCGTGCCGCTCAGAGCATGGAGAATTTTGTGTTATATGTCTCCAGCCCCTGGCGTGTTGTGTGGGTAAATTTTATTGCAGGTGTGTTCCGTGGGCTGGGGGCTGTGATTGGTGCATCTATCGTCATTGCCATCATCATCTGGTTGCTGAGTTTATTTACCCAAATGCCACTGGTAGGGAAGTATGCAAAGGATGTGGAGGACATCGTGTCGGGCTATGTCAACGAGGTGAACTACAATGACGAGTTTGAGCGTATCGAGAATGTGCTAAATAACATTGAGACGCTGCTGCGTGATCGGTCTACACTCATTACTTCTGAGCAAGCCGATGATGCTACACCATCAAAAGCGGAAGCAACGGCCGAAATCAACTAGCTGGTTACCAAGTTAAGGTATGTAGCCCAACGGCAATGCAGTGGTATCAACCACTTTGCGTAAGATGAATGATGAGTGCACACCTGTCACACCTTCAATGCGGGTAATTTTACCCAACAAAATATTGTAATAACTATCCAGGTCAGGCACGGAGACTTTCAGTTGATAGTCGGCAGAGTTCCCCGTAATCATGTAGCATTCCATGACTTCAGGTATGTCCTTGATCGTTTCTTCAAAAGCCTCAAATCGTTCAGGGATGTGTTTGTCCATACTGATATACAGCAACACAATGGTATGTAGATTAACCTTACGCTCATTAATCCTCACGACACGTTCTGCAATAACGCCACTTTCTTCCAAGTGTTTGACTCGTCGTGAGCAAGGCGCAGCGGTCAGGCCAACGCGATCAGCTAATTCCTGATTCGTGAGTGAGCCATCTTCCTGTAGCGCTTGCAATATTTTTTTATCATACGAGTCTATCGTAGTATTTGCTTTCACTATTGCATCCCTTTGCGATAGATATTTTCTAAAAAGGCTATATTTTTAAATATATCATGCGAGGAGACTGGTTTTAGCTTTTTTTTCGCAGTTTCATTGCTCAACAATACAACTATAATTGGCCGACTACTCAATTTTTCAGGAATTAACCCGTGTTTGACCACAACAAATATATCCCATTTCAACCCATTTCATTGACCGACCGTACTTGGCCGGATAAGCAGATTACTCAGTCACCGGACTGGTGTAGTGTCGATCTACGCGATGGTAATCAGGCGTTGATTAACCCAATGAATGTTGAAAAGAAGACGCAGCTGTTTCTTCATCTGGTCAAAATAGGTTTTAAAGAAATTGAAGTGGGCTTTCCCTCCGCGTCTCAACCAGATTTTGACTTTGTGCGTAAGCTGATTGTTGAAAGCTTGATTCCTGATGATGTCACGATTCAGGTATTGACTCAGGCCAGAGAGTCACTCATTGCCCGGACTTATGAGTCGTTAATCGGTGCACGTCGTGCCATTATTCATGTCTATAACTCAACGTCCATTGTGCAGCGTGAACAGGTTTTTGGTTTAGACAAGGAAGGCATAAAAACAATCGCGGCCGAGGGAGCACGGCTGGTGCAGAATTATGCGACCCAATACCCGGACACAGAATGGTGCTTTCAATATTCGCCAGAGAGCTTTACTGGCACAGAAGTGGAGTATGCCGCAGAAGTGTGTGATGCGGTAATTGCTGAGTGGAAGCCAGAAACAGGGCGTGAGGTGATTATCAATCTTCCGGCTACGGTTGAAATGTCAACACCCAACATCTTTGCTGACCAGATTGAATTATTCTGCCGTCTGTTAAAACAGCGGGATCAAGTGCGCATCTGCCTGCACACACATAATGACCGAGGTTGTGCTGTTGCCGCCGCTGAGCTTGGAGTAATGGCCGGGGCAGATCGTGTTGAAGGTACACTGCTGGGTAACGGCGAGCGTACCGGCAATATGGATATTGTTACAATGGGGATGAATCTTTATTCCCAGGGTGTTGATCCTAAGCTTGATTTTTCAAATATTCAGGCGGTGATCGATGTGGTTAAACATTGTACTGAGCTACCCGTTCACCCCCGTCATCCTTGGGCTGGGGAGTTGGTCTATACCGCATTTTCTGGCAGCCATCAGGATGCAATTCGTAAATCCATTAAGTACCACAAGCAGCACAATCTGGAGCACTGGAATGTTGCCTACTTGCCTATTGATCCGGCCGATCTGGGTCGAGAGTATGAAGCAGTTGTACGCATTAACAGCCAAAGCGGTAAAGGTGGCGTTGCCTTGGTGCTTGAACGTGATTATGGCATTGAGTTGCCTAAGTGGATGCACACGGAACTCAGTCAGGTGGTACAGCAAGCCGTTGAAGCCAGCGGGGAGGAAATCTCTTCTAGCAAGATTAAGTCACTATTCGATACACACTTCACTGAAACAGCGGAGTCGTGGAGCTTAAATTGTTTTGATTTACATACAGAGTCTGGTCAGATTTCGGCACAGTTTACGGTGGGCGATGGCCCGGTCATTCACGGACAAGGCACAGGTGCCGTTGAAGCACTGTGTGATGCTCTAACCCAAACCTATGGTAAAATCATCGAGGTGATTCAGTTTGATGAGCATTCACTATCCAGAGGCACAACGGCACTGGCGCAAGCCTGTGTTGGTCTGAAGGTTGAGGATACGCGCTACTTTGCAGTCGCGGTCAACGAGGACATTTCAACTGCAGCACTCCAAGCAGTGTTGACCGCTTTTTCACGTAGCCAAACTTGACCTGCGTCAGACTAATCAGCCTTTGATTCATCAGAAATAATCTGGCTCGTTGCCAGATTTCCATTTGATATTGCAGCCTAGTGATGCCTTTTGCTCGCTGGGCGCAGCTTCTCCCGCCAATAGCAAGTCCACCGCGTTCTGCATATCCTTTCCTGTTACAGCCACGTCATTGCCGGGACGTGAATCATCGTATTGACCACGATAATAGAGTTTGTGATCAGCATCAAATAAGAAAAAATCAGGCGTGCAGGCCGCTTGATAAGCTTTAGCAACGGCCTGGGTTTCATCGTAAAGATAGGAATAAGTGAAGCCATGATTCTCTGCTTCTTCGGCCATCTTTTTGGGGCTATCAGCTGGATAGTTTTCAACATCGTTAGCATTAATTGCAATCACCACCAAACCTTTGGGCTGGTTCCGCTTCGCAAACTCGGTAAAGGAATCCCGAATGTGGATCACATAAGGGCAATGATTACAAGTGAACAATACTAGGACAGGCTGACCAGCATAGTCACTCAGGCTAACTGTGTTTCCTGTCAGCGGCTCCGGCAAGCTGAAGTCAGGCGCCTTGATGCCTAGCTCCAGCATAGTTGAGGGTGTTCGTGCCATGATTTCACTCCATTATTTTAGATTGGCGAATCAAGGTAACCTTTTTTTCCTGATTCGCCAAGTCACAAATAATATCGTCAAATCACATACTGCTTAGCGCTTTAATAGTGCCTGTACTGCGGCAGAATCTAAATCACTATTGCCACTCGTTATAAGTGCAGAATCCACGCGTGCCAGATAAATTCTGCTTGGTGACTTAGAGGCTGCCTTAGCCGGAGCTTTGGCCTGACGATCAACCGCTGGCTGTTTAGTGGCATTTAAGTATTGGCTGGCTGCCAACAACTGTGCATCGCTAAGCTGGTTTTGCTTTTGCCTTCTGAGCACCGATGCTGGAGGTGATGTTTTCGCAAAATACAGTGCCGGATTCACCTTTTGATGAGCACGTGTATAGCGGTAATGCCCCGTCATTGGGAAGCGGAATAAAATATCTTCAATGACTGGGCCTGCACCAATATTATGTGAAATCATTAAACGGTTAGGGTCACTGGGCGACCGCTGGTTGACCACAACGCCAATGTGTGGGAAGTCAGGCCCAACCATCCAGGTCACTAAGTCACCCGGCTTATAGTCCCGTGGATTTTTGGAGCGAGGTAGCTCCGCTTTGTGGCGTTTAAAAAATGCCTGAAGGTTATAAACACGTCGGTGGTCTATATTCGGATCTGGCTTGTTCAAGCCCCACTTTGCTAAATTTGGGTAGGCATAAAAATCGTTGCTAATGTCTTTATGAACTTCTTGTTGCAAATCGATGCCTAAACGGCGATAGGAGCGAATAACCACATCGGTACAAACGCCCATTGTTTTTGGTACATCTCCCCAAGGGTAACCAATTTTCACATAGCTGCCATCGTAACGTACCCGATGCTTGGTTTGAGTCCGCGCAATCGCCGCACTCGATAACGCATACCCAAATGCATGGTTCGGATCAATACGACTAATTCGCTTGTGTGCTCTTTTTTGAACAGAACGCCGAGCTACTGGCTTGCTGTATGCCGCCTTTCTTACCATTGCCTTTCTCACAGGCTTGCGGACACTAGCCCGAATCGTTTTGGGTACGCGAGTCTTTCTGGAGGCTAACTGAATCCGTGGTCTGGCAATCTTACTCTGTACTAACCGTTGCCTTTGGCGTACTGGCTTGTTGATTTTTGCCACCACTTTGGTACGCACCTTGGCAGGCTGAGAAGTGCGACGAACGACTTTATGCAACGGGCGTTTTTTTGTAACTCGTGAAGCGGAGAGGCGAGATTGAACTGTTTGATTTTTTCGTGGAGCTGCCCGCTTTTTCCGTGGAACGACTCGAACCGGCGCAGGCCTATGATAAGTTGCGCGTTTTGGTGTGGATGCTCTCGCCACCCGAATAGCCTTAGGCTTAGCCCTGACTGCAGCTTTCGCTTTCTGCGGTTTAGCAATAACCACAGCTGCTTTCTTCACTTCCTGCTTTTTCACAGAACCCGGTTTAGCCATTGCGACAATGGCTTTCTTTTTCTCCAACGATTCAGCCTTAGTTGGCTTTTTACTAAGCTGGGCCGGTTTTAGCGGTTTTTCCGCACTAGGCGTTTTATTATTATCAGTTGTAGTTGGATTTGCTGAACACGCAGCAATAACGGTAGCGACCGCCGCGTAAACGGTCAAACTACTTAGATTCCTTCTCATTTTCATTCTATTTTCCTAGCGATTATTTTTATGCGCCACTCATCGCTACCTTGAAAATCCATCATCATCCTGAATGGGTTAGATATCCAGGTTCGATACCGATAGGGCATTATTTTCTATAAACTCGCGTCGTGGTTCTACCAAGTCCCCCATCAGCGTGGAAAACACTTCATCCGCCTGGTACGCATCCTCAATAGTCACCTGCAACATGCGCCGAGAGTCTGGATCCATTGTTGTTTCCCATAACTGACTTGGATTCATTTCACCAAGTCCCTTATAACGTTGGATATTCAAGCCCCGCGATGCTTCTTTCATTAACCAGTCCATCACCTCATCGAAACGAATAACCGGCTCCCTTTTCTCTCCACGCTCTATCCATGAGTGCTCTGTCAACAAACCTGTCAACTGTTGATTCAACTGGTGCAGACGCTTGATTTCTTCACTTGCAAATAAACTATCACTGAACAGCAATACTGTATCAACCCCATGCATACGGCGAGTTACATGCACACTCCAGTTGCCGGCCTCTGTTTCTTTTATTTCAGACTGATAGTGACGCGTACCATTAAATTTATTATTGAGATTTTCGCAGACACTAGCCAGCCATGACTCAACCATAGCCTGATCCAACTGATCAGAAGCTGAATCGGTAAATAGCATCGATTCCAGGACTTCACTATCAAAACGCTGCTTTAAACGAGCAATATCTTCTGTCACCTGCATGTAGGCATTAACCAACCTTGCTAAACCATCACCTTTAATTCCTGGTGTTTCTTCATTAGTCACCAGCACCGCACCGTCCAATGCGATCTGTAATAGATGATGGTTCAGCTCTTTATCGTCTTTTACATACTGCTCGCGTTTACCTTTTTTCATTTTATACAACGGAGGCTGAGCAATATAAACGTGGCCTCTTTCGACCAGCTCGTGCATCTGACGATAGAAAAATGTCAGCAATAGTGTGCGGATATGTGAGCCATCGACATCCGCATCGGTCATAATAATAATGCGGTGATAGCGCAATTTATCGGGGTCAAACTCCTCTTTACCGATACCGCAGCCCAACGCAGTAATCAGCGTTCCAACCTCTGCCGATTGCAACATCTTATCGAAGCGAGCTTTTTCAACATTGAGGATTTTACCCTTTAGCGGCAAAATCGCTTGTGTGCGGCGGTCACGCCCCTGCTTGGCAGAACCACCCGCCGAGTCACCCTCCACGAGATATATTTCAGAAAGTGCCGGATCTTTTTCCTGACAGTCGGCCAGCTTACCCGGCAAACCTGCGATATCCAACGCACCTTTGCGGCGTGTCATTTCGCGGGCTTTTCTAGCTGCCTCACGCGCCCGTGCCGCATCAACAATTTTGCCGGCAATAACCTTAGCCTCTGTCGGATTTTCCAGTAAGAAATCCGCCAGATGCTCGCTCACAGCCGACTCAACAATTCCCCGAACTTCAGAAGAAACCAGCTTATCTTTTGTCTGTGAGGAAAATTTTGGATCCGGCACTTTGACGGATAAGACTGCTGTCAAACCTTCACGCGCATCATCACCCGTCGGATTAACTTTTTCCTTTTTCAGCAACCCCTCACGTTCCAAGTATTGATTTAAGGTGCGCGTCAGTGCCGCTCTGAAACCTGCTAAGTGAGTACCACCATCCCGTTGTGGAATGTTATTGGTGAAGCAAAAAATATTTTCCTGATAGGTATCATTCCACTGTAGTGCCACCTCAACACCCACATCATCCTTAGTGGTCGCGATATAAATTGTATTCGGATGGATGGATGTTTTCTTGCGGTTCAGGTGCTCTACAAAGGAACTAATTCCTCCTTCATATTCAAAGATCAGGGACTCTCCCTCACCTCGCTCATCCACCAGATTAATACGCACACCTGAGTTCAGGAACGATAGCTCACGCAATCGCTTGGCTAAAACATCGAAGCTAAATTCGGTTATTGCAAAAATATCCGGACTTGGTAAAAAGCGTACTGCCGTTCCAGTTTTCTCTGTCGCCTCACCCTTGGCCATACGACCTAGCGGCTCACCCAAGCGATACTTTTGAGTATGCACGAAGCCATCGCGGTAGATCGTCAGCTCCAGCTCCTCGGAGAGGGCATTAACGACCGACACCCCCACACCGTGCAAGCCACCGGAAACCTTATAGGAATTATCATCGAACTTACCACCCGCATGTAACACGGTCATAATAACTTCGGCAGCCGATACACCTTCTTCCTCATGGATATCTACGGGAATACCGCGGCCATCATCCGCAACTAACACTGAGCCATCATTATGGATAACGACCTTGATTTCAGAACAGTGTCCGGCGAGTGCTTCGTCAATCGCATTATCCACAACCTCAAACACCATGTGGTGCAGACCTGTCCCGTCATCGGTATCCCCGATATACATTCCAGGACGCTTGCGAACCGCCTCTAAACCTTTAAGAACTTTGATATTGGAGGAATCGTAGGTTTGTTCTTCTGACATGCAATTTACCTTATTTTACGCTGGCCGGATTATAACATTTTGTCTTGCAAAGAATAGTTAAACGCTTGAATTTTTAAGGGTTACACTGTTGTGTAACCACCCCATGTTTCACGTGAAACATTCGATCAGAACCATGCAGTGGAATTATTTCGGGATGTGTCGTTGTCAGTAATAACTGTTGGTCAAGCTCGCGTAGGGTCGATAACAGACGCGTTTTATTATCACTATCCAACTCGGCAGGAAGATCATCAATCGCAATGATTCCCTTTCGTTCATGACCAATATCAATGCTCCGGCTTTGCGCCAGCAACATCGCGATGACGATTAATTTAAGCTGTCCGCGAGAAGCAGTGTGTTGAGCCGGCTGTTGATTAAACATCACCCGAAGATCAGCGCGGTGCGCACCCGATAATGTCCGTGCCGATTTAATTTCGCTATCCCGCCGTTCTGCGTAAAACGTGCGTTGAGCCTCCTCACTCAATTCCACTCCTTTAGGAAACCCTGTCGTCAACTCAACGCTCAAACAATGATTTTCCAAGAGTGCCGACGCTAAAAAATTTAATTGCGGCTCAAGCACCAACAGGGAGCGATCACGGTAGTCCTGAATTCTAATCTGCGCTTTAATCAACTCATCTGTCCACACAGGTAGTGCAGACAAATAAGCTGGCACTCGCAAACAAAGATTGCGTTGTTTCAAAATGCGTCGATAGCTTTGCCACACCTTGTGGAACTCAGGGAATAAATAGAAGGCAATCCAGTCGATGTAAGCACGACGCAAAGCAGGCGAACCAGTGAGTAGCTCAACAGAACTGGGATCAATTACAGAGACTGGGAGAAAGCGGCTCAGTGCGGCCTGAGTATGCAGGTCTTGCTGATTGACGCGTATGCGAGTGCTATGACGAGTCTTTTCAATACCGATATTAAAGTGATTATCACCATCCGAGCTCTTTGCCCGAATCAGCATAGATTCCTCACCATGACGAATCACATCTGCAATCTGGGCACTACGAAATGAGCGCCCTCTGGACAAGATGGTAACTGCCTCCAAAATGCAAGACTTCCCTGAACCATTGTTGCCACAAATCAGATTCACACCGGGAGAGAGTGCTAGCTCAGCCGCTTCGATAATTCGACAATGGCTAATCGACAGTTGCTCAAGCAACACAACAAACAAATGGGGTAAGCTTAGAGCCTGATTGGCATAACCACATAACGCACCCCTGTATCGTCGGATGAAGATAACAGGGCACTGGCAGAAGCACTGGTAAAGTCAAAATCAATCATCTCGCCTTCCAGATGATTCACCGCGTCCAGCACATAACTAACATTAAAGCCAATCTCGAAGACATCGCCACTGTAATTAATGTCAATCTCCTCCTCAGCCATTTCCTGCTCAGGGTTATTCGACATCAATGTCATGACACCCGCATCCAATCGCAGGCGGATACCCCGAAACTTTTCATTAGAAAGAATCGCCACACGGGCTAGCGTATCCCGAAATACAACCCGATCCAACTGCACTGAAACAGTTGTCGCTGAAGGAACAGCGGCCTGATAATCGGGGTACTTACCGTCAATCAATTTTGAAGTAAAACGGACATTATCCTTCTCAACTCGAATGTGGTTGTGACTCAGTTGGACTTTAAGCATCACATCAGAGCTAGACTCTAAAATGCGTGACAGCTCCAGCGCGCCTTTGCGTGGCACAATAATAGCGGAACGATCCGTCACCTGAATACCGTCATCGTTCAGCTCACACAGCGCCAAACGATGCCCATCCGTTGCAACCGTGCTAATGCCACCAGACTCAATATCCAGCAATAAGCCATTCAGGTAATAGCGCACATCCTGATTGGCCATACAAAATGATGTCTTATCCAAAAGTCGTTTAAACTGGCTCTCAACGATATGAATTTCAGTATCCAGCGGGATCTCGTCTAGCTCTGGAAAATCTTTTGCCGGTAAGGTAGCCAACTCAAATCGACTGCGACCACCTTTAATGCATAGACGTGCGTCTTCTGCGTGATGCTCAATCAAAATAAATGACTCTGCGGGCAAAGCCTTGGTGATATCCAACAGCTTCCGGGCAGGCGCTGTCACCGCACCTTCTTCGTCCACCTGGATGTTAATAGCGGCGCTTAATTCAATCTCAAGATCGGTGCCGACCACACGAAGCTGGCCGTTGTAAACACTGAGCAGTACATTTTCCAGGATCTTGGAGGTGTGTCGCTTTTCAACCGCTCCCACCACATTCGTCAGCAGCTCAACAAGGGTATCTCTGGACACTGTAAATTTCATAATCGCTCATCCATTCTATTGTCTTAACTTCGCAGGGTTCTGGATAAAATCCGGTGCGCTTCTTCAAAGGGGCTGTCCGACTGAATTAATTCTCGCACTTTCCGACAGGCATGCAACACGGTTGTGTGATCCCGGCCACCAAACTTCTCACCAATCTCTGGCAAACTATGGTTGGTCAACTCCTTAGAAAGCGCCATTGCCAACTGCCTGGGGCGAGTAATATTCCGAGCACGACTTTTTGAATCAAGATCTGTCACCCGAATATTAAAATATTCTGCCACTAATTTCTTGATTCTTTCAATCGTTACCATTTTATCCATGACCGCCAATTGGTCACGCAAGGCATCCTGCACAAAATCCAGCGTGATCGTCTTACTATTGCGTAAGCGCAAAATGGCAATCACCCGCAACAACGCACCTTCCAGATCCCGGATATTGGAACGGAAGCGACGCGCGATAAAAAAAGCGACTTCGTTTGGGATTTCCAAACCCTGGCTTTCGGCTTTCTTTCTCAGAATAGCGACGCGAGTTTCCACATCGGGCGGTTCGACTTCAACACTTAAGCCCCAAACCAGGCGCGACTGCAAACGATCATCCAGATTTTCCACCTCACGCGGCAATCGGTCACTGGTCATAATGATTTGCTTTTTCAGCTCCAGCAACACGTTAAAAGTATGGAAAAACTCCTCCATACTTTGCGTCTTGTTGGCAAAGAACTGAATGTCATCAATCAGCAACGCATCAACCGAACGATAGTGGTTTTTAAATTCTTCCATACGGTTATGACGCAATGCCGACACCATACCATTCACAAAGCGCTCGGAGTGTAAGTAGACAACATTCGCCGCAGGATCACGGGCTTTGATCTCATTGCCAACCGCGTGCATCAAATGGGTTTTGCCCAAGCCAACCCCACCGAAGATAAACAGCGGGTTGTAAGAGATCCCTGGATTATCAGCCACCTGTAGGGCAGATGCGCGAGCCAACTGGTTGGACTTACCCTCCACGAAGTTATCAAAACACAACGAGGGGTTCAGGTTATTGGGAAATGTCAGCTGATATTTACTATCAGACAAACCTTCAACAGATGGTCTTGATACAGCAGGGGCATGGGGAGCACTTACTGATTCTTTATGGACAACACCAGTGAGCGCTTCATCATAGGATAAGGCTGAGCTGTTCACCGATGGCGATGGACTCTCCTCAGCAGATTGCTTCAATCGTTCAGGAATCGCATCCACACTACCAATCTGTAATCTGACCTGAAAGCTATCATTACGCTTAACCTGGCGAACCACGGAGACAATTTGCTCAAAGAAATACTTCTGTACATGCTTTAACACATAGTCATTTGGTGCCAATAGCAGCAAAGTATCATTAAACTCCTGACCTTGCAGGGTTCTTAACCAGGTATTCAGCTCATGATCTGGTAAGACATAAGCTAATTTTTTTAAGCAATCAGACCAAAGCATAGGGCAAGATATTCCTGTGGCGGTTCCAGAAAAGTGGGCAGACCAGTCTACAAGAAACCTTGTTTTATCCACAATAGTTAATTAATTATTTTTCTACCGACCATCAATGACAAAACTAACAATATGATTTGCAAAGAAAAATAGAAATAAGCAACACACAACAATCAAGCATGATCATTTTTTAATCAACTCTATTTGCGGACAAACCATCCCTTCTCTACGATTTACGTTAAGTGTTTGTAATTCAAGATATATCACAGTATAGAGCCGATACTTTCAGGCTGTGCACAGACCGAGGTACAAACCGATGGGAAAGCACTGGATAACTTGGGGATAACTAACAATCCTGTTTTATCCCCAATTTACCCACACGTTACACAAGCGTTAAACAAAACCCATACCGCAGGTAACTGAAATACAAGTTATTGATTAAGTAGCTAAAATTGAAAGCATCCACACAAAGGAAGCTCTTCTACTATTACTACTAGGTTTTTAAATATTAAATAATAAAAACCGTTAGCTACCTCATACCATTTCCATTAAATATTGGTACTATCCACACAGTTTGTGTCAGGTTTGGAGGATGATGTCTGATATCACAATTTAATGGGATTGGTATCACATGACTCACCCAAGTGGGACAACAAGAAGCGACAATAAAAACATTGACAAACACAAGTCATTGCATTATTTTCCTCGGCCTTTGCCATGCCGGTAATTTTTTGGCAGGTTAGCTAAATAACGTTAAGTCAGGTTTACTACCATGAAAAGAACATTTCAGCCCAGCAATCTTAAACGTGTACGTACTCATGGTTTTCGTGCACGTATGAGCACCGTTGGCGGACGTAAAGTCATTAAGGCACGCAGAGCAAAAGGTCGCGCCAAGCTTTGCCCATAACTTTTCCAGCTGGGGCTTTGAACTAAGCCCCCAAGCGGAAAGATTGTATGACGGGGCAAAGTTTTCAGCGACAAGACCGACTCACTAAGGCAGAAGAGTTTCAGTATGTGTTTGCTAATGCACGGCGATTCGGCAATACTAATTTTACCCTGTTAACCAGAGAGAATGAGCTTGGCTATCCTCGTCTAGGATTAGCCATCGCTAAAAAGAACGTAAAGCTTGCCGTAGGTCGCAACCGTATCAAGCGACTAATACGTGAAAATTTTCGTCATCACAAAGCTGGTCTCCCCAGCATTGATATCATTGCTATGTGTCGTAGCGGAGCGGTAGAATTATCGAACCAAGAAATTCGCACACAACTGGATGCTCAATGGCGATATATTTGTAAAAAACTCCCAGGATAATTCATGGAACAACAACGCCCATTGTTATACCTCATGCTGGCTTTTATTACCTTCATGATCTGGTCTGCCTGGCAGGAGCGACATGCACCGCCACCGGTTAATACTGCAACTGCTTCTCAAAGCAGTCTTCCGGCAGGAAAAAGCAATCAGAGTGATGTTCCGCAGACCCAGAATTTGCCTGCGGCTCCTGCAAACTCAGGGGTAAGCCATGCAAATGCTGTCACTGGCAAAAATATCCGTGTTAAAACCGACGTATTGGATTTACAAATTAGTCTGACGGGCGGCACTATTCTTCAAGCTGACTTGCTGACCTACCCGGTTAGCCTAGAGGAACCAAACCATCCCGTCCGTGTGTTAGATAGGCGAAAACAGTACGCTGCGCAATCCGGTCTGGTCACCGGAGATGGCAACTCCGACAGAGCGCCCAATCACTATGCTGTTTTTAGCGCCCCTCAGTCTGAGTTTGTGCTGGGTGATAGTGATGTGTTAAAGGTCCCGTTGACATGGGTTGGCGCGGATGGTCTGAGTGTGACCAAAACTTTCACCTTTAAGCGTGGTGAGTTCCTGGTTGATGTGACCCAAACCATCAACAATACGTCTGGTGAGACTTGGGAAGGGAGTGAGTATCACCAGCTAACGCATGGCACATACGAAAGAGAAGGTATGGGGCTAACCGCAGTATCCTTTGTCGGTGGTGCGTATTGGGATGATAAATACGTGAAAGTAGCCTTGGATGATATTCAGGATAGCAACTTGGCACAGCCCATTAAGGGCGGCTGGACGGCAATGTTGGAGCACTATTTTATTAGTGCATGGATACCCGGCCCTGAAGCGGAAAACCACTACTACACAAAATTTATTAAAGAAACCAATAACCATATTTTGGGTGTGAGCTCGCCGTGGCTAACTGTTCCAGACGGTAAGGCAGGTACATTTAAAAGCCAGTTTTACGTTGGCCCAAAAATACAGGAAAATCTGGAAAAAATGTCGCCGGGACTGGATCTTACGGTGGACTACGGCATCTTTAGTTTTGTCTCAAAGCCTATTTTCTGGATGATGAGCAAGATCCACAGTGTCGTATCTAATTGGGGTTGGACCATCATTATTATGACCATCCTGATTAAGATCCTTTTCTTCTATCCTTCAGCTATTAGTTACCGCTCAATGGCCAAGATGAAGAAGCTTGGGCCAAAGATTAAAGAGATTAACGAAAAATATAAAAACGACCCACAAGCAAAGCAAAAGGCGACGATGGATTTTTACCGCAAGGAAAAGATCAATCCGCTGGGGGGGTGTTTACCCATACTGATACAGATGCCAGTGTTTATGGGCTTGTATTGGGTGTTGCTGGAAAGTGTGGAGCTGCGTCAAGCACCATGGATTTTATGGTTTCATGACTTATCAGTGAAGGACCCGCGCTTCGTCCTGCCTATCTTAATGGGCTTGAGTATGTACATTCAGCAACGTCTGAACCCACCACAAGTGGCAGACCCAATGCAGCAGAAAATCTTTCAATTCTTACCAGTCATCTTTACCGCGATGTTCCTGCTTTTCCCGGCTGGTTTGGTGCTGTACTGGGTAGTGAATAACGTGTTGTCTATCGCACAGCAATACGTTATTACCAAGAAAATCGTGGGCGATACTGCCCCGGTGCTCAGTTAGGCTGTTAGCCTAATGACTGCACATGACACCATCGCGGCCATCGCTACTCCGGCTGGTCGCGGTGGTGTTGGTATCGTCCGCCTCTCTGGGCCTGAAGTTTCGCAAATTGCCGAGGCCATGCTGGGCCAGCTCACCCAGCCATATCGCGCATCACATCGTCAGTTTCTTGGCTCGGACAAGCAAGTACTGGATGATGGTGTGGCGATTTATTTCCCTGCACCCAACTCATTTACTGGAGAAGATGTCCTAGAGCTGCAAGGTCACGGTGGCAAGGTTGTCATGGATATGTTGCTGCAAGCCTGTCTGCAATATGGAGCCAGACTTGCCCGGCCCGGTGAGTTCTCGGAACGTGCATTCCTGAATGATCGGCTGGACTTGGCACAGGCCGAAGCCATTGCTGACTTAATCGACAGTAGCAGTGAGCAAGCAGCTCGTTCTGCCTTGCGCTCACTGCAAGGTGATTTTTCCACAGCCATTAACGCTTTGCTGAAACAAGTTATTGAGTTACGCATGTATGTGGAAGCAGCACTGGATTTCCCCGAAGAGGAAATAGATTTTCTGGCGGATCAGCGCGTGGTTGAGCGACTGGAAAATATCCAACAACAACTGCACGATATTTTCAATAAAGCCAAGCAGGGTAGTCTGTTACGCGAAGGCATGCAGTTAGTGATTGTTGGTAAACCCAATGCTGGCAAATCCAGTTTGTTAAATGCACTGGCTGGGCAAGATACCGCGATTGTGACAGAACACGCTGGAACCACCCGTGACGTCCTGCGAGAGTCAATTAATCTTGATGGTATGCCATTGCACATTATTGATACTGCGGGGCTACGCCATAGCGATGATCCAGTGGAGCAAATTGGCATTGAGCGGGCGTGGAAAGCCATTGATAATGCCGATCTGATCCTTTTTTTGGTGGATGACACGGAGTCTACTGACTCAAGCCACCATGAACTGCTGGAGAAAATGCCAGCGCACCTGCCTCGCATTACAGTGCGTAATAAAATTGATAAAAGTGGGCATAAGGCAGGTCAGCATGACGAAGACTTGTATATATCGGCCAAGCAAGGCATTGGTATCGACATATTGCGTGAGGTGTTGAAGCAGCGCATGGGGTATCAAGATGATAGCGAGGATCTATTTATTGCGCGGCGTAGGCACTTGCAAGCTTTGGAGGAAACCCAAGCTGCAGTGAATCGGGCAGATGAGCAATTGCGAGTGTTTAATGCCGGTGAGTTGATGGCTGAAGAGCTGCGGCTGGCACAGGACGCGTTGGGTCAAATTACAGGAAAATTCACACCCGATGATCTACTGGGAGAAATTTTTAGTTCGTTTTGTATTGGCAAGTGATGTGAATGTTTCATGTGAAACATTCTAATGGCAATGCTCAATCATCTTGCGATATAAAATAAGCTATCTGCTTCGGGGAGGGATGGCTGTGGCCGCGACATTGGACTCCGTAATCCCTTGAGCAACAGCAGCGAGCGGCTAGAACAAAACCTAGCGCACTATGGGGCAGTGCGGGTTTTGATCAGTGCGGGAGAGAGTTCGGGGGCGATTTACTTAGGCAGACGCCCCAATAAATAAAACGCATCATTAGGCCGGATATTAGCCATATTCACCAAGCGATTGGATAATCCAAAAAATGCTGTGATTGCCCCAATGTCCCAAATATCATCTTCTGAAAAGCCCTGCTCACGCAATAACGTATAATCGGCCTCCGACACTGTTTCCGCTTCTCGACAAACCTTTGCCGCAAAATCTAACATCACTTTTTGCCGCTCGGTAATATCACTCTTTCGGTAATTGGTTGCCAGCTGATCTGCCAATATCGGATTTTTGGCACGAATCCGCAAAATCGCCCCATGCGCCACTACACAATACAGGCATTGATTAAGACCAGAAGTAGCCACCACAATCATTTCACGCTCGGCTTTGGTCAGGCCGCCATCCTTTTCCATTAACGCATCGTGATAGGCAAAAAATGCTCGAAACTCAGCAGGTCGGTGCGCCAGTGCCAAGAATATATTGGGAATAAAGCCAGACTTTTCCTGAACCTCCAGAATTAACTCACGAATATCTTCCGGCACTTCCGTAAGCTCGGGCACAGGATGGCGGCTAATTGCATACTCAGACATAAGACTTCCTCCGGTGAAATAGTCATAAGCAAAGTATACTGCGGGAAAGGTCGGAGACTTGCAGGTTTAGCTGGTGAGTTGTAAAGCAACGGTAAAAGTTTGCTGTGGTGGTTGTTACTCTGCTTGGGTCACGGCAGGTTCGCGAAGGTTGATCTGCTGTTAGATTTGGGCAGTAAGCACGGTATCTGGGCAATTGAAATAAAGCGCAGCCTCGCACCTAAAGTTAGTAAAGGCTTCCACTCACCAGTCAGCGACATCCAGCCGGATAAAATGTTTGTGGTTTACACGGATCAGAAGCGTTACCCCAAGGGCAATGAGATTGAGGCGATTGGCTTGGCAGAGCTTTGTGGGCTGTTGCAGGCTTTGTGAGTTTGGCGTTTTATCCCTTTGCCAGATATCACCCACCTAGCCCGAAGACATTAAACTCGGCAGGTACAGTGCAATCTGCGGAAATATCGTAATAATCACAATCGCCAGCGCAATCATAAAGAAAAATGGCAGGGCACATTTTGCCACATAAAAGATATTCTTTCCGGTTA
>PDPG01000013.1 GCA_002747455.1 Pseudomonadota bacterium
AATCGCACTAAGTAACGGCAGGATTCCTGACAAAATGCCGATAATCACCACACCACAGGCTGCTATCGCAAAACCTGCATAGAGTCGGATGCTGGTGTTGAGTCCATAGATAATTGGAAAGTGTCGGCGACCCATGCTTTTATCTGCTTCGATGTCAGGGAACTGGTTCAGCAGCAGCAAATTATTGACCAGAAAAAACGGCACTAATGAAACCCAAAATACCGACATCGAATACTCACCAGTAAGTACCCAATGCGTTCCGACCACCATTAAGATGCCAAAGCCCAGACCCGGTGCAATCAAACACAAAAAAGGACGCTGATTTAGCCATTGCGTATACGTCACAACGGTCAACACGCCTAATACACCAAGCGGCAGAATGCTACTCCCCAAGCTGAACATAAAGTAGCAACCAATCAGCATGGTTAGGGCTAAACTGGCAACTGCAACGTAAAAAACCGGCATGGCAGCACCCGGATCATCAATTAAGCCACCACTACCACCACTGAATGGCGTCTTGATCGTTTTGGCATCCAAGCCCGTTTTAAAGTCGTAGTATTCGTTGAATGCATTAACGCTAATGTGCGCCATTAGCCCACCCACGAGCACCAAAAAGACGTTCAGCAATGAAATCTCCGCCGAGGACGCGATAGCCGTTGCAACACCCAGCAAAATACTCACCGGCGTGAGCACCAGAAAAGGCAGGCGCATGGACTTTAGCACTGTTTTATAGTGACCCGTTTTCACGACAATATCGCTCTCCTATAGCCAAATATTCGGCCAGACTATATGCAAGCCCATTAACAATTACAAGCTACACATGGCAGAATGCCCTTTGGCTAACGCCCCTTCAGTCGATACCAAACAATGCCCAGCCACTCATGAAGTGCGGTCACACTAATGTCCATTGCCCGAGCCTGTGGTATCCATTTAAACCACAGCTTGTCCCACGCGAGTGCGCCATAGGAATGTGGGGCTGGGATATATTTCACCGAGCGATTTGCAAAGACCTGCATACTTCTTGGCATGTGCCAGGCGTGAGTCACCAACCAGGCTGTTTTAATGCCATTCGCACTCAGTATCTCATCACTAAACACGGCATTTTCCCAAGTCGTATGGCTATTGCCTTCGAGCCATTTTGCACTGACACCAAACTCATCCTGTAAGACTTGCTGCATTAACTTTGCCTCACTCATGCCACTATCAATCGGATCACCACCCGTCAACAATATCGGTGCACCTGTTTTACGATGCAAAAAGGCAGCATAGCGTAATCGCTCCATTTCAGCACTACTGACCGTAACCCCTCCGTATTCGGTGGCCTTATCATTTCGCCCACCACCCAGTACAACAATGGCTTCGGCGGATGAATGTTCCCAGAGCGCTTTTTGCGGTGGATATTGCTGTTCTAGGGCAACAAGCAACGCATTAGAAACCACGGGTAAACTCAACAACAAAAGCTGCGCCACGGCGATACCCGCAAGCCAAAACCGTACTTTAGGATGTTTGTATAGCAACAATCCCAGTAATAAAAACAACAGCAAGTTACCGGGGGGATAGAGCAAAAACTCAATGGTTCTATGTAGTAAAATCATTCATTAACTCCGTGGCTTAATAATTTAGTCATCGATCGCTGGCGATCTGCTCCAGCTATAATCCCGTGTGGTGACGAAAAAAGCCAAACCTATTATTGATTAAAAATAGTTCAGTTTCGGTTCATCGCTGCTTTGTAGAATAGCGACCAGCTTTTAGGGGCTACAACACGACGGCAAAAATAATAAGAATAAAGAACAAAAAAAAGAATACTCGTCGTTGTTGGCTTACAAATTTTTTAGCAGTTTTTAAAAAAAGCACTTGCATCGGTAGAAAACTTCTATACAATGCGCAGCTTCTTCGCCGCAATAGCTCAGTTGGTAGAGCAACTGACTTGTAATCAGTAGGTCCCGAGTTCGACTCTTGGTTGCGGCACCAGAAATATCAAAGGCTTACAGTGTTTTACGCTGTAGGCCTTTTTTAATGCCATTAACAAACTCGTCGAACCAGAAACACGACCATCTCCATCCCGACTGATCGTGAAGCCAAGTACTATTGCTAAACACACCCCGTCGGCTTAGGCAGCCCCGCGTACTTACATGCTTGCTTCCCCGGCCCATAGGGGAACAAAGCATACAGATACTTTGAATTGCCTTTTTCTTTTCCTAGGAGTCTACCAATATTTTTTGTTAGAAGGCGCACTGCTGGGGCAACCTGGTATTCTTCATAGTACTCACGCAGGAAGTTGATGACGCTCCAGTGTTCGTCTGTCAGCTCCATGTCATCCTCCTTCGCCAATGCAATTGCAACATCAGTCGTCCAAGCCTCTAAATCGACCAAGTAACCTTCCTTATCCTGCGTTATCGTTACGCCGTTTACTTCGAGTGCCATATGCGCCCCCTGCTTTTAAATGTCTTGTTGAAATGGACCGATTTTACAACCAGCTTTGTACTTTGTCGTTATCCACGGTCAGATCAACAAAGCCAGCGTAATCAACGGCTGTTATGCCCGCAATAATACGGTCCTCACCCAGCCCACGAGCAGCCAGATCCGCAGACAGTACATACACTGACTTGTCCTTCAAAGCAGCTTCAACGCGTGCTGCAAACTGCGTATGACGGATAGCGCCCACCACCGCATCTTCAATCATCAGAATTGAGTCACCAGGCGATGCGTGATTTAAACAAGACTCAAATGCCATACGCTCAAACGGTGACTTATTCACGATATGTAACATCGACACAGCCCAAGCTCCCTAGAAACTGATAATAACTTCTTGTGCAGCCATGATTTCGGTCATCGCCACACGGTCTACCAAGTGAAGCGATGACTTCTCGACTCCGTCATCGTCCTCATCTTCCCAAGTCAGTTCCATTAAATCCTCAAGCCTAAGCCCTCGTTCTTCCAAGGACTCTTTTTCAACATACAGTTTGTTAATTTCATAATCACCCAACGCTCTGTAAATCGGTGAAAAATTCTTCCGACCAATGCCCGTCGTATCCTGTCCCTTGGTGATCTGATAAACCCCATCATCAATAAATGCCAGTGATACATCCTGCTCGAATGCCGCGGAAATCAGTGCTACTTCCAAAGCTTCCAATGCATAAACTGTTCCGTGGGGTGCCTTGCGATTGACGAGCATAAATTTCTTTGTGGTCATATCCGCTACCTTTTAATCACCAAACACCAGTGTACGGTCAGCCTGAATCCCTCCTTCAATCAACTGACCCAAACCAGAAATGCGAAAACCTTCCATTAGATTGTCAGCGTCCAAACCATGACGCATTGCCTCATCTGCGTCTACCAAGCCACGGCGCTGTGCCGCCGCAATACAGATCACCAAATCCAGATCATACTGCTTGGCCAAATCAGACCACTCCTGTTGAATCTGGCGATCATCCCTCGGTGGCACACTCAGGCGCGTGCCATTATTAACACCATCGTGGTAAAAAAAGACACGGTAAATTTCGTGGCCTTTCTTCAAAGCCGCACGCGCAAATTGCAATGCAGAGTCCGCCGACTGGTGCTGATATGGCCCTTCATTAATCATTAGTGTGTACTTCATTACGTAAGTTTTCCTGCGCGTGCCCGATGTAACTTCTGGTAACTATCAATCAATTTCAAATGCCGCTCCAGCCCTTCTAACTGCATACTGGTTTTAGTCAAACCATAAAATCTGACCTCACCATTCACCGAGCCAACCACATTCGCCATCACCTCTTCACCAAACATGCGTGTCAGGTTATCCATGAAATCCTCAAGCGCCAATTCATTGTCCAACACAATTTCCAAAACGGCATGTACCGCTTGGTAGAATAGTCCCCTTTCCACAGTATTGTCATTAAATTGCAGAAACTCGCCCACTAAATCAAGGGCTTCCTCCTGTTCACCCAACGCCAGACAAATCAGTATTTTCAGCTCCAGAATAGTGAGTTTCCCCCAGACGGTATTTTCATCAAACTCAATGCCAATCAGGGTTTTAATATCGGTGTAATTATCCAGCTGACTTTCATCCAGGCGCCTAAATAAATTGGCCAACGCCTCATCATTCAAGGAATGGATAGTCAGAATATCCTCACGATAATCCAGTGCCTTGTTGGTATTATCCCAAATCAAATCTTCCACTGAATACACTTCGGAGTAATCCGGTACCAAAATTCGGCAGGCCGTTGCACCCAGGTCGTCAAAGACCGCAACATAGGACTCTTTACCCAATGCTTGCAAAATAGCGAATAGCTGTTCACTTTCTTCTTCGTTAGTACCGGAAAAGTCCCACTCACAAAACTCATAATCATGCTTGGCACTAAAAAAGCGCCATGAAATCACCCCAGTGGAATCAATAAAGTGCTCAACAAAGTTCTCTGGTTCAGACACCGCTAGGTGGTTAAAGGTCGGCCTTGGCACATCGTTCAGACCTTCAAAGCTACGTCCCTGCAATAACTCTGTCAGACTGCGCTCCAGTGCCACCTCAAAGCTCGGATGTGCACCAAAGGAGGCAAAGACGCCCCCCGTACGCGGATTCATCAGTGTCACACACATCACAGGGAACTGACCACCCAACGACGCATCTTTAACCACTACCGGAAAGCCCTGTGCCTCCAGCGCCTGAATCCCTGTCAGTATTGTCGGGTACTTTTGCAAAACGTGCTCAGGCACATCGGGTAAAACAATTTCCTGCTCAATAATTTGCCGTTTGACTGCTCGTTCAAAAATCTCGGATAAACACTGGACTTGTGCCTCAAATAGATTATTTCCAGCACTCATGCCATTACTCAGAAATAAATTTTCAATCAGGTTTGACGGAAAGTAGACTGTCTCACCATCCGAGCGGCGCACATACGGAATTGAACAAATACCGCGTTCAATATTGCCCGAATTGGTATCAATTAAATGTGAGCCACGAAGCTCACCATCCGGGTTGTAAATTGCCAGGCAATAGTCATCTAAAATGCCCGCAGGCAAGGCATCATCGGCGGTCAACTTAAACCATTTTTCGTTGGGATAATGAACAAAGTCAGCATGGGCAATGGCTTCACCAAAATACTGGTCGTTATAGAAAAAATTGCAGCTCAGGCGCTCGATAAACTCTCCCAAGGCTGATGCCAGTGCACTTTCTTTGGTCGTCCCCTTGCCATTGGTAAAACACATCGGGGAAGCAGCATCACGAATATGCAATGACCACACGTTTGGTACGATATTGCGCCAGGATGCAATCTCAATTTTCATTCCCAGATCCGCAAGCGTATTAGTCATATTGCGGATGGTTTCTTCCAGTGGCAGGTCCTTACCCGGAATATAGGTATGACCATCGGTATGCGCAGATGTCATTAACATTGCATGCGCGTCTTTATCCAGATTTTCGACGACCTCAACCTGAAACTCAGGGCTGGCTTGCACAACTTTCTTAACTGTACAGCGATCTATTGAGCGCAAAATACCTTTACGGTCTTTCTCCGAGATGCCCTCTGGCAGTTCCACCTGAATCTTAAAAATCTGCTTATAACGATCCTCTGGATCAACGATATTATTCTGGGACAGACGAATATTTTCGGTCGGAATATCCCGCGCCAAACAATAAACCCGCATAAAGTAGGCTGCACATAACGCTGATGATGCCAGAAAGTAATCAAACGGCCCCGGCGCTGATCCATCACCCTTGTAGCGAATGGGTTGATCCGCAATCACACTAAAGTCATCAAACTTTGCTTCAAGTCTGAGGTTATCGAGAAAGTTTACTTTAATTTCCATGAGGTTAAGGCTCAAATAGTGAATAGCATAATGCCCGGACTAAGCCGGGCATTAACATTGTAACTGACTCGAGTATGAGTCTTACAGCTTGGTCATCTTCAGACCTGCTTTACCATTGCGGTCATAAAACACCAGTGTATTCACATCCAACTGCTGAACACTACCCATGCGGCGAAGAATGCGAAGGTACGACCCCTCAATATTACCCAGATGAACTGTTGGCTTACCCTCTCCCTGGCTGATCAACATACATGGCTTACGCGTCCTATCAATCTGTGAGACAACGAAACCTGTCGCGCCGATTTGCTTAAACTTGGCAGAGTACTTGTTGCAGCCAGTTGTACCCGTCATCGTATCCAGATTAACGGTCATTGCAATTGTTACAACATCTGGAATTTTATTGCCGTAGGTCTCCGCCACACGCCACTTGGTTCCCAGCAGCGAAGGGCCACCACTGTTGAGTGGACATGCCTGCGTGTTACGACTGGTGATACCTTCTGGCTCATCCAGCGCATAGCTGGCTGTTGAAAGTAAAAGCGCAGCAACTGTACTAATGGTGAAAGAGTTTAGTATGCGTTTCCTTTTATTGATAGTTTTCACAAAAATCTCCCTGAAATGTTATCCATTTAGACTAAAATAAAACAAAAGTGTGTTTTCCACACCACACCTACAGATAATATAGGAAAAATTTACTGTCTATCGGGAATATTTTCCCATAAATTAATTTATGGCAATAATAATTAAAATCTATAGAAAGACTTGATCAAACATCAAGCCACTGGATTACCCAAATATCACCCTCTGCTGGTGAAAAAACACATTGCACGAACACACCAGCTACGCTAGCATGCGCGATGCTTTATAAAAAGTGGCTTGCAAGGCCTAAAAGAACGAATAAATGATGAAGCGCACGCTAATTAATTGTATTCAATCTTTGGAGTAGTATTCTATGACATTAAAGTCATTTACGCGGTTTGTTAAGCTATTGGCTGTGGCAGGATTCATGCAATCAGGCATCAGCCACGCGTCCATGTCGGACATTTATGGCAATCCATCTGACCTTAGTAACTATGTAGGAAAAGGACAGTGGCTTATCGTAAAAGTTTGGCGCTCTGACTGTGGCATTTGCATGACAACCATGCATGAAACGAACTCAGCCCAGTACATTATCCCAAATACGAAGGTCGTTGGTGTTTCCCTGGATGGAAATCCTCGTGTTGCTAACAATGCACTTCGCCGTGTCCGCGTCAGTTTTAAAAATCTCGTTTCCAACGCTTACGACTTTAACCGCTTTTTAAAGCGTAGTACTCGCCGTAATATCGTAGGCTTCCCGACTTACATGATCTATTCACCTGATGGACGACTAAAGGCAATGCAAACAGGTGATGTCAAACCTTCAGAACTCAGACAATACATCAGTCGCCAGATGGCACTGTAGAATTCACTTTTTATTTTGAAATAAGGTAATCATGCAAAAGCCACCTTTTAGGTGGCTTTTATTTCAGGTCGCTTTGGGTAAAGCCAAGCCCTCACGAATGCTCTGGGCGCATGTGTGGGAATAAGATGACATCCTTGATTGACGGCGCGTCTGTGAATAGCATCACCAGGCGATCAATGCCAATCCCCTCACCGGCCGTCGGTGGCATACCGTATTCCAACGCCTGCACATAATCCTCATCATAGTGCATGGCTTCGTCATCACCGGCATCTTTCTCTTCGACCTGCTTGCGGAAGCGTTCCGCCTGATCTTCGGCATCATTCAGCTCTGAAAAGCCGTTACCAATTTCACGGCCACCAATAAAGAACTCAAAGCGGTCTGTCACAAACGGGTCTTCATCATTGCGGCGCGCCAATGGCGACACTTCAGCCGGATACTCTGTGATAAAGGTTGGATCATTTAAATTTTCTTCGACCGTTTCTTCAAAGATTTCGTTAATGATCTTACCCAAGCCATAAGACCCCTTGAGATGAATCCCCAAATTTTCAGCAACCTTAGTGGCACGATATTCAGTTTCCAGGTCCGCAGCCACTAAGTCCTTGTTGTAATGCAGAATGGACTGCTTCATGGTCATACGCGCAAACGGCTTGCCAAAGTCAAAGGTTGAACCCTGGTAACTCACCTGCATATTGCCATACACGGTCTCCGCCAAGCCACGGAATAACTCTTCTGTCATATCCATCAGGTCTACGTACGTTGCATAAGCCTGATAGAACTCAATCATCGTGAACTCAGGGTTATGCCGTGTTGAGAGACCTTCATTGCGGAAGTTACGGTTGATCTCAAATACACGTTCAAAGCCACCCACAAGCAAACGCTTCAAGTACAGCTCCGGCGCGATGCGCAGGTACATATCAATATCCAGCGCATTGTGGTGTGTCACGAATGGACGAGCAGTCGCTCCACCCGGAATAACCTGCAGCATCGGTGTCTCAACTTCCATAAAGTCGCGCTGTGTGAAGTAGTTACGGATATATGAGACGATTTTTGAGCGCATTTTAAATGTATCGCGCGTATCCTGACTCATAATCAAATCAAGATAACGCTGACGGTAGCGCTGTTCGTGATCAGTCAGACCATGAAACTTTTCAGGCAACGGGCGCAGCGACTTGGTCAGCAATTTAAGCTCATCCAGCTTCACCGACAATTCACCCTTATTGGTCTTAAACATAGTGCCCACAGCGCCCACAATGTCGCCAATATCCCAACCTTTGAAGGCATCATAAAGCGCATCACCCAACATGCCCTTTTGTACATAAAGCTGCAAACGTCCGGTGGCATCGCTGATCGTGATAAAGCTGGCTTTCCCCATCACACGCTTAAGCATGATACGACCCGCCACACGCACACGATGTGGGTTCTCTGCCAACCAGTCTTTATCTTTTTCCGCAAATTTAGCCTGCAAATCTGCCGCGTAATGCTCGCGTTTGAAATCATTGGGAAATGCCACCCCCTGCTCACGAATTGCTGCCAGCTTTTCACGCCGCAACGCAATCAACTGATTATCATCATGCTCGTGAGTTAAATCCTGTCCGCTCATTGCCTTCTCTCTTACAAGCCGCTCTTCAGGCTTGCCTCTATAAATTGATCAAGGGAACCATCCAGTACCGCCTGAGTGCTTCCTGTTTCAACGCCGGTTCGGTGATCTTTAATTCGTGATGCGTCCAATACATAGGAGCGAATTTGGCTGCCCCAGCCTATATCCGACTTATTATCTTCCATCTTCTGGTTTTCAGCATTTCGCTTCTGAATTTCCTGCTCATACAAACGTGCGCGCAACTGCTTCATCGCCGTGGCTTTGTTTTGATGCTGGGAGCGACCGTTTTGACATTGCACAACCGTGTTAGTCGGTACATGGGTAATCCGTACCGCTGATTCAGTTTTATTCACGTGCTGCCCACCGGCACCCGAGGCACGGTATACGTCAATGCGCAAATCAGACGGATCAATATCAATGTCGATATCATCATCAATTTCCGGCGAGACAAACACCGAACAGAACGAAGTGTGGCGACGGCCACCCGAATCAAATGGCGACTTTCTCACCAAACGATGCACACCGATTTCAGTGCGTAGCCAACCAAACGCATACTCGCCTTCAAACTTAATTGTGGCCGATTTAATCCCCGCAACATCGCCCGGCGATGCCTCCATCAGCTCCACTTTAAAACCTTTTGCCTCTCCCCAGCGTAAGTACATACGCAGCACCATTTCGCCCCAATCCTGAGCCTCTGTACCGCCTGAGCCAGACTGAATATCCAGAAAGGCATTACACGCATCCATTTCCCCGGAAAACATGCGTTTAAATTCCAGATTGACCAGCTCTTTTTCGTAAGCATTGATTTCTTCGATCACATCATTGACTGCATCTTCATCATCTTCTGCTTCGGACATTTCCAAAAGATCATGGGAATCCGTCAGCCCTTCGGCCAAACGATCAATAACTGTCACCACGCCTTCTAAGTGCGTTCGCTCCTTACCCAACTGTAAGGCACGCTCCTGATCACTCCAGACATCAGGGTCTTCTAGTTCACGAACAACTTCTTCCAGTTGCTCCTTTTTTCCAGCATAGTCAAAGATACCCCCTAAGCGCTTCCAGACGTGACTGCAGGTCTTTGATTTGTGTATAAATCAGGTTTAATTCCATAATTCAGACTAGCTCATTTATTGGGACGGCTATCATACATGATCAACTCTGTGCGTTAATAGGCTTTTACGTGCTAATCAATCATTTTCCCTGCCTGAAACCAATACGATCTGCGGTACTTTGGTGTAATCTGCTGCTTGATTCCAGTATCATGTCGGCTTTGTATTTCAGGAGAATAACCATGCCATCATTTGACGTTGTTTCTGAAGTTGATCTTCACGAAGTCCGCAATGCCACAGATCAGGCCAATAAAGAAGTCACCACTCGTTTTGACTTTAAAGGCAGCAATGCCAGCTTTGAGCTAAAGGATGAGACCATCACGCTAAAAGCGGAAAACACGTTCCAGCTAAAGCAAATGATGGATATTTTATTCAACAAATTTGCCAAACGCGGCGTAGATGTCGGGGCACTAGATCCGCAAGACCCCAGCGAAACCGGCATCAATAATGCCAGCCAAAAAGTGCTGCTAAAACAAGGCCTGGATTCGGATAATGGCAAGAAAGTAGTCAAGCTACTAAAAGGAGCAAAACTGAAAGTTCAGGCACAAATACAGGGCGATCAGGTTCGGGTGACAGGTAAGAAGCGTGATGACCTACAGGAAGCGATTGCCTTATTGCGTGATCAGGATATGGGCATTCCGCTGCAATATACCAACTTCCGTGATTAGTTGGCGCAGGGGTTGAGTGTTTGATTCATAGACACCATTTCACTTTTCCTGTCTATCCATAATGGCTCCTTGTCATTTAACGGTGAGTTCGGGGGCTTATTGCTTCGTTTTTCTTTCAATTTTAGTCTGCCTCATATAGAGAAATAAGGGTAAACCAAGCGAAACCCCGACGCTTAACGTAGCCGCAACTGGAATCCACAGATTTGGTATTTCAAGACGTCTGCCTTCAGCAAAAATGAAGACGAACAAAACCACAGCGGACACAATTACATCCATAGCGAAGAAGCCGCTGATCTTTGTTGAAAATAGATCCCGAAAGAAAAGCGGTACATCAATTCCATTTTCAAATACCCACGGAGCAAATTGCGATAAAGGTAACAATGTACCTAACACGCACAGTATCAAGAATATTATTTTTAGATTCATAGTTTGCTCATTTATCTTGAAACTTAATGCAGAATTCACCGACTGAGGGGACTCAATCAGGCAACCCAACCGGCCCCAGAGTCTCATACACATCCCCCGGCCCCGGATTATCAGAATGTGTCGAACCACCTAAATGCGTCATGATCCCCCAGACAGCATTCAATGAGGTTTGTACCGCGCCTTCCACCCAGGCGGGTGTCCAACTGATGCCATCCCCGGCCATAAAGATGCCACGCTGCTCCGCTGGCAAATCTTGCTGCATGAAGTGCCCGTACATACGCAGGTTATAGCGATAATGCCCCGGTAATGCGCCTTTGAACGCTCCCAGAAAATTCGGATCACTTTCCCAGCTCACCGTAATCGGATCCCCCAGAATATGAGAGGCGATGTCAACGGATGGATAAATTTTAGCAAGCGATGAT
>PDPG01000014.1 GCA_002747455.1 Pseudomonadota bacterium
CAACGAAGGTGATCATTTTGGTGTCTATTTCCAGATCAGTCGGGGCAATGAGGGCAAGCGTTTTCATGGTTTTCCCAAGCATGTGAAGCCCACCATTTTCGGCATGACCATTGCTATTGCAAAACATGGCGAGCCGGATCGCTCACGGGAGGAAGGGTTAAAATGCGTAACAACGCAAGACCTTCGTTGGAAGCGTTGCCAGGTTAAATCGACCGCCCTGCTCGGCAATGTATTGCACTTCCAGTACAGCTACAGTCAGGGGATGAATGAGTGCATTCTTTATAACGATAAAAATGAGCTGACCGAAGCAAGTCATTCCAATGTAATGATTGTTAAAGATGGCGTGGTTATCACACCTCCCTTGGATAACCAGATTCTTCCCGGTATTTCGCGCCATATCACACTGGCATCATTACGGGCTGAAGGCAGTATTCCTTGTGAGGAGCGAATAGTCACAATGGATGAGGTCAGAAATGCCGATGAGGTGTGGATCACTAACTCCAGCAAACACATTGCACCCGTTGTGGAGCTGGATGGCAAGCCTGTGGGCGATGGCTCAATCGGGCCAGTCTGGGAAAAAGCCAAGCGAATTTACAACGAAAGATGCTTTGATTTTAACTAGTGATCTAATGAGCGTTGTTATCCTGCTTTCTGGTAGCAACGCCATCTTACCTCTGTGATACTCTATCTCAAATAACCACCCAGAATAAGGCATGTTATGGGGATTTTTTGTTATCTATTAAGGGGATTCACATGAAAAAACGACAATTAATCATGGTACTATTGGCTGGCTTACTCACTGCTATAGTGGCCTGTAGCGATAAACCTGACAAACCGCTATTGCGCCTGGCCACCACCACCAGTACCGATAATTCTGGCCTGATGAATTCGATTCTTGCCAGGTTTCAGGAAAAAACCGGCTACGAGGTGCAAATCGTTGCCGTGGGTACAGGCAAGGCGCTGAAAATGGGGCGTGATGGCGACGTCGATGTGGTTTTGGTACATGCTCGTGCCGCTGAAGAGAAGTTTGTCAAAGAGGGCTACGGCGAGAGGCGTTATGACGTTATGTACAACGACTTTATATTGGTTGGCCCACATGACGATCCTGCCAAGGTGAAAGCAACCAAAAATGCTGCCGAGGCATTAAAGAATATCGCTGACGCCAAGGCTGTGTTTGTCTCACGTGGCGATGATTCCGGGACGCATAAAAAGGAAAAGGGTCTGTGGGCGTCTGTCGGTATTACGCCTCAAGGAAGCTGGTACCGAGAAGCCGGTCAAGGCATGGGCAAGGTGCTACAAATTACCGGCGAAATGGATGGTTATACCCTGACAGATCGTGGTACTTGGCTGGCTTACGCAAGTAAATTGCCGCTGGAGATTGTGCTGGAAGGTGACAAGCAGCTATTCAACCCCTACGGTATCATCGCTGTGAGTGAAAAACGCTACCCCGATATTAACAAAGCCGGTGCTCAGGCTCTCATCGACTGGATGACTTCAAAAGAAGGCCAGAAGATGATCGGCGATTTTAAAATCAACGGTCAGGCATTGTTTATTCCGAATGTGAGCAAGTAGCGTTTTTCATGACACGAACTTACAACTTCGCAGCACTTAGCAGTTCTTTGGTGTAGGCCTGCTGTGGCGAGTCAAAGATTGCCTGGGTGCTGCCCGTCTCCACCACTTTCCCTTTATGCATCACTAGCACGTTGTGACACATGGCCTGAACAATCATCAGGTCATGGGTGATAAAAATATAGGTCAACCCTTTTTGGCGCTGCAATTTCAATAATAAGTCCACCACTTGCAACTGAATCGTGCGGTCCAATGCAGAGGTCGGCTCATCCAAAATCACCAGTTTAGGTTCCATAATCAGGGCACGAGCGATGGCGATACGTTGACGCTGCCCACCTGAAAATTCATTGGGGTAACGGTTGCGCCAGCTTGGGTCTAACTCAACCAATTCCATCGTTTCAATCACCTTGGCTTGGCGTGATTCTGGCGTACCGATATTATGGATTTCCAGACCTTCGCCAATAATCTCCTCAATCGACATACGAGGACTCAGGCTGCCATAAGGGTCCTGAAAAATAAGCTGCATGGAGCGGCGAAACGGGCGCATGGTATTATTATCCAGATCAGCCATAGCCTTGCCTTCAAAGCGATAATTACCCTCGCTTGGTACCAGTTTTAATAGCGCGTGTGCCAGCGTGGTTTTACCGGAGCCACTTTCCCCAACAATGCCTAGAGATTCCCCTTGCTTCAGGTTAAATGAAATGCCATCCACCGCCTTAACATGGCCAACCGTTTTGCGAAATACCCCCTTTTGAATGGGAAACCAGACTTTCAGATCATCAACACTGAGTAGCTCTGTTGCATTTTCTGCCACCGTATCACTGCGCCGAACATGCAGGGTTTGCAATAACGCCTGAGTATAAGGATGCTGCGGGTTTTCAAAGAGCGCCTCAGTATCTCCCTGCTCCATCACCTCGCCACCTTTCATCACCACAACGCGGTCTGAAAAGTGCCTTACGACGGCTAGGTCATGAGTGATAAATAGCACCGACATACCCAGCTCTTGCTTTAAGTCATTGATCAAATCCAGAATTTGCGCCTGAATTGTTACGTCCAGTGCGGTAGTTGGCTCATCCGCAATCAGTAGCTCCGGCTCATTCACCAAAGCCATTGCAATCATCACCCGCTGCTGTTGTCCGCCAGATAGTTGATGAGGATAGCTGTGAATCTTTTCGTGAGGATCAGCAATGCCCACCCGCTCCAGCCACTTTAAAATCAGCGGCTCGGCTTTCGCCATTGACAAACCTTTGTGAATTTTCAGCACTTCCGCAATCTGCTTGCCCACAGTATGCAACGGGTTCAGCGACATCATCGGTTCCTGAAAAATCACGCCGACCTGATAACCACGCATGGCGCGCAATCGACTGTCGCTCAATGCCAGTACATTATGCCCGTCATAGCGAATCTCACCCGATGGCCATTGTGCCGGTGGTGATGGCAAAAGTTTTAAAATCGACATGGCGGTGACGGTTTTGCCGGAGCCACTTTCTCCAACCAACGCCAAGGTTTCACCCCGCCGAATATCAAAGCTGACATTTTTAACCACAGGATTGACTGTGTCGCCCATCTTGAACTGAACGTCTAACTGCTCAATTTCAACCAGATTCGTCTGCTGACCGGACATTAGTATGTTTTCCTAGTATGTTTTTCTCGGATCAAAAGCATCCCGAATCCCCTCACCGATAAACACCAGCAACACAGTCATCACACCCACCGCCGCAAAAGCCGATAACCCCAACCACGGCGCCTGTAGATTATTTTTACCCTGTGCCAATACTTCACCCAAACTCGCCGACCCCGGTGGTAAACCAAAGCCCAAAAAGTCCAAACCGGTCAAGGCAGTGATTGAACCACTCAACACCAGTGGCATAAAAGTCATGGTCGCCACCATCGCATTTGGCAGAATGTGTTTGAACATAATCCGCCGATCGCTCATGCCCATGACTTTGGCTGCCTTGACATAATCAAAGTTGCGACAGCGAAAAAACTCAGCGCGCACGACCCCCACAAAGCCCATCCAGCTAAATAGCAACATAAACACCAGCAAAATCCAAAAACTGGGCTGCACCACGCTGGACAGAATAATCAGGATATAAAGCTGCGGCATACTTCCCCAAACTTCCATAAATCGCTGAAAAATCAGGTCGAGCCAACCGCCGTAATATCCCTGAACCGCACCCGCTGCCACCCCAATAATCGCGGAGGCTATGGTCAGGCTGAACCCGAATAACACAGACAGACGAAAGCCGTACAAAATACGCGCAAAAAGGTCTCTCCCCTGCTCATCCGTGCCAAACCAGTTTGTTTTGCTTGGCGCGGAAGGTGCGGGCGTGGGTAAATCCCCAATCACTGTCTGGTGGTCATAGCCCACGGGGGGAAATAATATCCAGCCTTTTTCATTAATCAGCTCTTGGACAAAGGGGTCGGTGTATTCTGTCGCCGTTTCAAACTCACCGCCAAAGGTGGTTTCAGGGTAGGATTTGAAGACCGGAAAATATAACTGATTGTCATAGGAAACCACTAAGGGCTTGTCATTGGCCACAAACTCGGCAAACAGGCTGAGTACAAATAACAGGGTGAAAATCCAGAATGACCACACCGCCTTGCGGTTTGCTTTAAAGCGCTCAAAACGGCGCTGGTTAATGGCTGATAAGCTCATCCCCGCGCCTCAAAGTCAATGCGTGGATCAACCACGGTATACATCAAATCACCAATCAGCCCCATGATCAGACCAATGAAAGTAAATACATAAAGCGTGGCAAACATAATGGGATAATCCCGTTGAATCACGGCTTCAAAACCCAACAGACCTAAGCCTTCCAGTGAGAAAATAACCTCAATCAACAATGATCCGGCAAATAAAATGCCAATAAAGGCTGCGGGGAAACCGGCAATAATAATCAACATCGCGTTACGGAATACATGACGATACATGACCTGGCGCTCGGTATTTCCCTTGGCACGAGCCGTCATAACATATTGCTTGCTGATTTCATCCAGAAAGGAGTTCTTGGTTAACAGTGTCAGTCCCAGAAAGCCACCAATTGTCAACGCCAGTGTTGGCAATACCATATGCCACAGATAGTCGGTGATCTTATCAAACCAGCCTAACTGATCCCAATGATCAGAAACCAGTCCCCGCAGCGGAAACCAATCCAGATAATTCCCGCCCGCAAAAATAATCACCAGCAACACGGCAAATAAAAACCCGGGAATCGCACTAAGGGTAATCAATAAGGTAGTCGTACTGGTATCAAAACGCGCACCATGATGACGCGCTTTATAAATCCCCAGTGGAATGCTGATCATATAAATGATCAGGGTACTCCACAGACCCAGGGAGATGGAGACCGGCATCCGCTCAAGTACCAGCTCCATGACCGACGCGCCCTTAAAGAAGCTGTCGCCGAAATCAAAGGTCAGATAGGATTTGAGCATCATCCAGTAGCGTTCCAACAAAGGCTTGTCAAAACCAAAACGCTTCTCAATTTCTGCAACAATAGCCGGATCCAGTCCCCTCGCTCCAAGATATTTGGAAGTTTCATCATCGTCTTTGACACGACTATCTTGCAGATCATTTTGATTGCTGCCGCTCACACGATCCAGCACTGAATCGTCAATGCCCTGCATGATTGCCATCTGCTGCTCAACAGGGCCACCCGGTGCAATCTGGATAATAAAAAAGTTAAGCGTAATGATCGCCCACAAGGTCGGAATCATCAGCAACAAACGTCGTACAATATAAGCCGCCACGGGTGCTCCTACCGAGAGTTATTGTGCATCCAGCGCATCAAGCTTGGCCTTGTCAATCCACCAACTGCTGTCGCCCAGAGCATACTTGGGTGTTTTCTCAGGCTTACCAAATTTGTCCCAGTTCGCAACCCGAAAACTGCTAATGTTCCATTGTGGAATCATTAAATAACTGTGCATCAGTACACGATCAATAGCTTTCCCTAATGGCCGGAGCTTTTCTTCATCCTCTTGCACTTCCAGCATCTCGTCCATCAGGTAGTCAACCGCCTTATCGGTAAGA
Organism: Pseudomonadota bacterium; assembly: GCA_002747455.1. GTDB lineage: Bacteria > Pseudomonadota > Gammaproteobacteria > Thiotrichales > Thiotrichaceae > Leucothrix. The sequence continues at coordinate 5,603 of PDPG01000014.1, forward strand.
TTGGCAGGATTGAAACCCGACTTCACACTGTCCGAATGAAACTGCTGATTCATACGCGATCCCGGATAAGGAAAAGGGCCATAACCACCCACAATCATGTCATAGTCATGCTCAATCTGGCGATTCATGTACTGACTGGTATCCACGGTGCGAATCGTCATCTTAATACCCGCACGTTCCAGGTTATTACGAAATGGCAGTGCCACCTTTTCCATGCTGGGGCTGACCAGCAATAGCTCAAATTCAAACTGCTTGCCTGTTTTTTCATTAACGAGCTTTTGATTTTTCACCACCCAACCGGCCTGCTTAAACAGCCGCAAGGCTTTGCGCAAATTACCCCGAATATTTCCTGTGCCATTGGTTTTGGGGAGGGTAAATGCTTCGGTAAATACGCTCGCGGGAATCTGGTCTTTAATCGGCTCCAATATCTTTAACTCTGCTGCGGACGGCAAACCCTCTGCCACGTAGTCCGTATTCATAAACAAGCTGGTCACGCGCTGATACTGGCCATAAAACAGATTTTTATTCATCCACTCAAAGTCCATCAGGTAACTCAAGGCTTTGCGTACCCGTAAGTCCTGGAACTGCGGTCTTTTCACGTTAAAAATAAAGCCTTGTGCGCGTAACGGAATGTCGTGCTTAATGGTTTCCTTTTTCACCCGGCCATCTTTGACTGCCGGAAAATCATAGCCAGTAGCCCAACGCTTTGCGATATTTTCACGCCACTTATCAATATGCCCAGCTTTAAAGGCTTCAAAAGCGACCGTCTCATCAAGGTAGTAATCGTATTTGGTTTTGTTTTCATTCAGCAAGCCTTTCATGACTGGCAAGTCTTTGGCCCAGTAATCTTTCACCCGCTCATAAACCACATATTTTCCAAACTTGTAATCTGCAACCTTGTACGAACCGCTACCAACCGGCGGCTCCTTTAATGGCTCATCAAGGCGGTGGTTTTTCCAGAAATGTTCTGGGAACACCGTCAGCCCGCATAGTGACATCATCCGGGCTTTATCCTTGGTTTTTAAGTTAAATTTCACCCGATAATCATCCAGCAATTCAATGCTATCCACATAGCTGTAATATGCCTTCAAGCCCGGTAAGCCTTCCTCTGTCAGCTTTTCAAATGAGAATTTAACGTCACTTGGCTTAATGCGTTCGCCATCATTGAATCTGGCGCGTTTATCAAGGTGAAAGGTAATCGCCGAAAAGTCACTGTTATAACTGATTTTTTCAGCGATCAATGGATAGTAAGCATTTAAATCATCGCTGGACGAGGCCATCAGATTATCATTTAGGTAACTTGAACCCTTTGCGGCATTACCACGCTGGGAGTAAGGATTGAAATTATCAAATGTCCCCATTGCCCAATCGTTGATGCTTCCACCCAATGGGGCATCGGCATTCACATAATCAAACTGCGTAAATTCCGGCGGATAATAAGGCTTGCCACGCAAGGCAATGGTGGTAGCTTCAATCACTGTTACCGCATCTTCAGACTTATTGGTTTCTGCTGAGGATGCCTTTTTGCCATCCGCCGCTGTCACCTCAGTACGATTTTCCGCACTCTCCGTGTTGGTATTTTTCCCTTCTGCATACACCGCACCACTGAGCAGTCCTGCGGCCAACAAGCTTATTAACACCCTCATTGCGTCTCCCATTTAATTTTACTCTTTATTTCTGGATGATAGGCGATTATAGACGAACACAGACCACGCTTGCTTCAATTTACCGCCCTAAAAATACCCATTTCTCTGCAACTCACCGGATTGGCCTGTGACGAATACTCCCATGAAATACACGTCTCAGCCAACCCAAAGCCCACGGCTAAATTAGCATATTTTGTCCACAGACGACACTGTTTAAATTTTAACCAATCCGTATAAGTCTATGCTTTATCTCAGATTAACGTGATAATTATATGCCTATCAACAATGTTATCCCCAGATCCTGTGGACAACGTGGATAACTTCACCGCATAGCCGCGATAAAAAGTCTACTACGCTGAACTTACACAATGAGCAAGGTCAAAAGGCTGTTGAGGAACGGGTGAAAGACGCTGGTAGCATTATTGATGACCTTCGTCTCAAAACGCTTGATCAAGCCGTTACTGACTGAATAATGTAACGTGGTGTGCCGATAAATATACCGGCGGTGTTACCCAAACTCAGTGAAACACCAGGGCGTACCCGCTGGCCAGGGCCAGCGTTGGGTAAACATAGGGAATCGGTCGTGGCCCGCTTTGGGCTGCTCTACCGATGATATTAAAAACATTAAAACGGACGGAATAATATAAAAAATACGTCCAGTTCTGATTTTCTTAAGGAGTCAACAATGAAAACTCAGATTAAACATACTGCTACAATCGCAGCAATTCTTATGGTCGGCTTTTCAACAACGGCTTTAGCCGACTGCCAATGGACACATGGCTCACTGGGTGTCACTATTCAAGCCACCAGTGACCGCCTCAAACAATATGCAACCTGTGAGAAAAATTGCCATCAACTGGAAGTCGAACTCACAAAAACCATCGACTTGATGAACACGGCATATCGTTGCCCACCGGGTGTTCTAACCGCTAAAAATCGTCAAATGATCGACTTCTTTAACAGCCGTTTTAAGCTGATTAAAAAGCAGAAACAGGGACGCAGCGCATGGCAACAGCCAAAGCCCGCAACGGTGACAACAACCGCACCCACTAAACCAACACATACGAAACCTGTCGTTGCAGCACCAGCCAGCAAACCACCTCAAACCAAGATGCAAATATCGGGCGATGCGTATCAAGCCTTGTGGCTTGAGGATGACTCCCCCGCGGCAAGGCCGCAACGTGTGCCAGCTCAAGCCGCTGCGCCGCGACCCCGGCCACCCGCCCGAACTCAGGTAGCTGCACCACAAAGACACGTTCCGGCGCCGGCGCCACAAACTAAAATGACCATTTCACCGGAGGCGTATCAAGCACTCTGGTTAGAAAAAAATGAAGCCGCCATTAGCCAGCAAGCCAAGGAGCGGGCGCAGTTTGCCCAAGTGAGAAAACTTCGGGAAATGCAAATCGCTCGCCAGCGTGAGCACGATAAACAGCGCAAAACTTACCTGCAAAAACAAGCACTAATTCGGCAACAAAATCTGAAGAAAGCGAACGCCAGAAAACAAATGATTTTGCACCAATACAACCAACAACGTATGCTGCACCAACAACAGTTACAGCAACGTGTCCGTGCTAATCAGCAGCGGCTACAGCAGGCTCGTCAGCAGCGATTGGCGAGACACCATTAGTGTTTTTTGCGGGGAGATAACACACTGTGTATGCGAGCAAGTTTTTATCAAGTATGGGCTGTGAAAAGCCGATAATACAAGCGCCGATGGCGGGCGCACAAGACAGTCGTTTGGCTATTGCCGTTTGCAATGCGGGAGGCATGGGGTCGCTTCCCTGTGCGATGCTTAATACAGAACAGATTGAACGTGAGATCAAAAATATTCAATCCAACACGTCATCGCCCTTCAATGTAAATTTCTTTGCGCATAACCTGGTCGAATATACACCCACTATGGAGCGCAAGTGGTACAAGGTCCTAAAACCATATTATGAGGCATTTGGGCTCACTGAAAATGACATTTCCAGTACGGGAGGTCGTCAGCCTTTTAATCAAGAAACCGCCGATTTGATTGCCGACCTCAAGGTTCCACTGGTGAGTTTTCACTTTGGTTTACCAAATGATGTGCTGTTGAAGCAAGTTAAAGACTCAGGGGCTAAGGTGATCAGTACTGCGACCACAATTGCCGAGGCAGCATGGTTACAGAGCAAAGGAGTCGATGCGATTATTGCCCAAGGTTTAGAAGCCGGTGGGCACCGCGGCATGTTTCTAAGTCATGATATAAGCACTCAATCAGGGACTTTCAGTTTGCTTCCTAACCTGGTGAAGTCCGTAGACCTGCCAGTTATTGCGGCTGGAGGCATTAGTGATCGCATCACCGCGCAATGCGCTTTTGCTCTGGGTGCAGATGCAATACAAGTGGGTACGGCATTTTTGTTGGCCGATGAAGCCACGACGAAAACAGCACACCGGCAAGCCCTTCAACGAGAAAGCGTTAATGAAACACGCTTAACAAATATTTTCAGTGGCGGGATTGCCCGAGGTATTAAAAATCAATTCATTGCCGACTTAGGGATACACAAAGATGCTCCGCCATTTCCCTATGCCTCCTTTATCACCGATCCCCTGAAACAAAACGCTGAGCGGCTAGGAAACCATGAATTCTCTGCCATGTGGGCAGGACAAAATGCCTGTTTTGCAAAGCCTGGTCAGGCGGAAGAAATTCTTCGCAGAATCGTGGGATCGTGACTTAATCTGACAAGCTGTTGAAGCAAAAAAGCATGGGTACGCGAATACCCGCAAGAGGTGGTAAATACTTACAAAGCCCATTGCCAATAATTGTTGAAGGCAAAGTGCGATCGACGCGAAAGGAGCTATGACGGTAGAAGAAAAAATAGCCAGAATATTCAATTTAACCGGGGATAACTGGTTAAGGCATGCCAATCCGTGGTCGGTTTGGACAAGATTTGCCACATTGCCTTTTTTGGTTTTGGCTATTTGGTCAAGAACGTGGATCGGCTGGTATAGCTTGCTCCCCATTGCCGTGCTGATTATTTGGCTCATCATTAATCCGATTGTTTTTAAAAAGCCAAAACATTTTCAGAGTTGGATAGCCAAATCAGTGCTTGGCGAAAAATATTGGTCGGAGAGAAAGAAAAAACCTGTTCCTAAACATCATCGCCTCATCATTCACATCTTGACCGCTATACAGTCTCTGGGAGGGATTGCGCTAATCATTGGGCTATGGAAGCTTGATATCGACCTGACTATTCTCGGCATGGTGGTGGTTTATCTATCAAAAATGTGGTTTCTGGATAGAATGGTGTGGATTTTTACAGAGAGGGAGTAGCTCATGGCTACCGTGCCTCAAGGGCGATGAAGTACTATGCAACGACTCTCGGCAGACCTTACCCACAAATCGCAGGATTGGTCTGCCGAAAGTTGCGTATGGCATGACCTGGATTCAGAGCATCCCCCGTTACTGCAATATCATCGAGAAATACCCACCAATCAATGCCAGCACTGTTGTCAGTGCATAAGCCACCGGATACGGGACGGCTGCAATCGAGCTGTTGGATTCTTCCATGATTGCATTAAGGCCGGGTGTGCTGTTACGCGCGCCTGTGGCTGCGCCATCTGAAATGACCGAGTTGAGGCCAAAGACCTTGATGCCGACCAAAAAGGCGATCAGTGGCGGTAGAAGTGCTGCAACTGTACCTATGCCTGCCAGCCAAAAGATGGTATCGCCACCGAGCGCCGCGATGACCTTGGAGCCGACGTTGGCTGACAGAACAGCAACGAATGTATTCAACCCAAAGTCTTGAAGGAAACTTCGTGCGCCTTCATGCACAGGGCCACCAAACTCAGGGTTGCAACTACGGAAATAGCTGACAAAGACACCCGCCATGATCACTCCCGCCGATGTGCCGAACGCGAATGGGATGCCCGAAATCGTAATCGTGATGATGCCGACAAGGTAACCAATCAGCATGGCAAGCGCGAGGTACAGCACTTCGGATTTCATCGTCGGCAGAATGATATGTCCACCTAATTGCTTGGCAACACTACTCAGTGCAGCATCAGGGCCGGTCAGGCGCAACACGTCCCCAAAACGAATATCTGTTTTCGGCCCAAGCGGCAGCTCATTACCGCCACGAAACAGCGCTTGCGCCGAGACACCACCTGCCATGATATGGTTAAGATCTGCGATCATCTTGCCTGAATGTTCG
>PDPG01000042.1 GCA_002747455.1 Pseudomonadota bacterium
GGGTATCGTTAAATTTTGATTGTCGCATAGAAAACTCCTTTCAAATATCATAATGGAATTCTCTACTTAAAACCTCTGTGGTTTTTTGGGGGGATTACAACCTCATCAGGGGAAATCCTGTCCCATCCTGACATTTACAAGGGAAAAATGTGACACTTTTGGCGCGATCAACAGCAAGTGTCACATTCGCCAAACGAGCAGAAAATCAATTAAAAACAATATATATCAAACAGTTAACACCGTTAAGCTCAAGTTTGGCATGGTGAATGCAATATACTTTTCAGCTACACAACAGGCTAAACCCCTAAATTAAAATTAAATAAAAAGAGAGATAAAAATGAAAAAACAACTCCAACAAGGTTTCACGCTGATTGAATTAATGATCGTTGTGGCAATTATCGGTATTTTGGCTTCGATTGCGCTGCCTGCTTATCAAACTTATGTTGCTAAGTCTAACATTACTTCGATTCAGTCTTCTGCGGCGGCGGGTAAGACTGCAATCTGGCAGTACTACATCGACCACGGTAAAATGCCTGCGACACAAGCCATTCTGGCAGCTAATGCCGATACAAAAGGCCTAGCTACCATCATGACCAGCGGCTTACCTGGCGGTAGCACAGGTGCCTACACCAAAACAAGCGACACCGAAGGCAAGATCACGGTCACTTTGAGTGGCATAAACGGCAACGTGAATGGTGAGACAATTGCTTTCAACTACATAGATAACGGTGGAGCACTTAAGTTCACCTGTGATGCTGCGACAGCTATTGATGACCAGTACCTACCAAAGCTATGTAAAAACAACTCATAACCACCAACTAAGTTCCAAGATTTGGAAGCTATCGGGGAGGTCTCATTTACTGAGACTTCCCTATGTTGGGTTTAATCACGAGTCCAATTATGAAAAATAAAAATAAAAGTCACGGATTCAGCTTAATAGAGCTAATGATTGTTATTGCTATTATTGGAATTCTTTCAAATGTAGCCATATCCAGCTATCAAACCTACGCGGCAAAGAGTATTATCGGATCATTGCTCTCGGTAGCAAGTTCAGGTAGAAGTGCAATGTTAAGCAGGTACTTGGATCTTGGTGAAATGCCTGAGCAAGGCACGGCAACCAAAGGGGTCAATCAGGCGGGAAGTGCTACCGCAGGGTTACAGTCAGCTTTTACCGAATCTAAGTATCAGTCGACTGTCACTTACAAAAAAAACTCCCCCACATCCGCTGAGTTTACCTTGGTACTCGCAAATATAAATGGCAACATCAATGGCAAAGAGTTAACTTTTTCTTATCAAGATAATGGCGGTGCACTTACTTTGAAGTGCCTACCCTCAGCAGGATTAGATAATCAGTACCTACCGCGTCTTTGTAGGGAGGTTATTAATTTCTGACTTGTCATGAAAATTACACTTACATTAATTATTGAATATTTCAAACATTGATATAACAGCAAGAGCGATTATGCTTAACTTTTCGCCTAGTAACAACGTGCTTCCTATAACCAAAACGTACTCGCCCCAAAAAAGCTCTTGGTGTTTTTATCTGGTAACTTTTTTTCTTGCCACATTACCGAGCTTACACAGCCTCTCCTTTATTGCCAGTTGGTACAATGAGAAAAGGCTAGCTCAAATAACTATTTTTTTACTGCTAACTGCTAGTTTATTAACATCAAAAAAACTTCAAATATCTACTGCAAACTACTGGGGTAGTCTTCTGCCCTCTCAAAAAATTCTCATAAGTATCTTTTTTATTTGTGGGCTTACTTCAGCAACTCAGACCAATCTTACAAATTGGGCAACAATGGAAATAGCGAATTATTTCTTACTAGCCTTATTGTCTCTTTATCTAGCATATAGCATATACACTGAATCCACCGACAAGTTGATCATTATTGCACTTTGTACTTCAGCCAGTTTGTATGTTGTTGCCTTCGCGTCAACACTATTGGCAGGCTTAATAAGTGATGTCATTGACTATCACTACTTGCTTTCCGGCTTTATAAATCGGCGCTTTCTAAACCAGTTTCAAAGTATTTCATTCCCGATTTTGTTGGTTGCCCCTTTGATTTTCAATAAAAATCTCAGCATAAAACTGGGGCTAATACTAATTGCCGCATTCTGGTTTATGCTAATGCTTGTCAGTGATGGGAGAGGTGTTTTACTAGCATCAACCAGTGGCATTATTCTCAGCAGTCTCCTCCTTCCCGCTAACCGAAAACGGTGGCTATTGACATCAGGAGTCGTTATAGCACTGGGTAGCCTAATGTATTTCGTATTTGACGCGATACTATCGACACATGAGGTAATCGACAGCAGCACATTAAGACCCGGTACCGGTGGAAGATTGCCAATATGGTTGGAAGTTATTGATGTAATTCGAGACAATCCCCTACTTGGCATTGGTCCGATGCAACTTGCATTCTCACCCAGTGATTTTACAGTCGCACACCCCCATAACATCACACTACAATTAGCAGCCGAGTGGGGAATACCGGCAGCAATCTGCTTGATTGTATTATCGCTTAATGGCTTTTTACATTGGATTAAACAACAACGACAACTCAAGCAATCAAATGAGTCCTTAATCTCAATAGCACTCACTTCTTCATTCATTGCATCAGTCATTCACGGCCACCTCAGTGGTGTCTTTGTCATGCCGCTCAGTCAACTGAGTTTTGCTGTCATCGCTGGATGGATGTTGGCAAAATACCGAGTTGGCCAATCAAATAACAAAGTCAACCTCGCTCCCCGCAAATGCTCACTCTACATTTTTCCGTTACTAACGATGCTGGCACTTATCATGCTCATTCAAGGTAGCTATCCTCAAATAAAAGCAATGATAACATCGGATTACCCGGAAAACCTGTATCTCAATGGAGAATACCCCGCTTCAAATGCTCCTAGATTCTGGTCAAGAACTTATATTGAGGCAGACAACTGATTAAACCTCACGTAGAATCAACCCCTGAATCCATATTACAGCTTTTTGGTTAATGAACCCCACCAAACACATCCTCTGCATAGAAGACGAAGCCCCCATACGCGGTATGCTTCGCTTCGCCCTTGAGCGCGAAGGTTATATCTTTCACGAGGCTGAGGACTCACGACAAATGAGCGAGCAAATCAGTCAGCAGCGCCCTGACTTAATTCTTATGGACTGGATGCTGCCGGATAGCAACGGCCCTGCCTTGGTCAAGCAACTGCGCAACGACCCATTTACCCGCGATATCCCGATTATTATGCTCACAGCAAAAGCCACGGAGCAGGATATGATTCATGGTCTGGAGTCAGGGGCAGATGATTATGTCAACAAACCGGTTTCTCCTAAGTCACTGAATGCTCGTATTAAGGCACTTCTCAGGCGTAGCAATGCTTTTAACACAGATGACATCATTAGCTACGACTCCTTACAACTGAATCTGGCGACGCAAACCCTAGCCATCAATGGAGAAAACCTCGCCATTGGCACGACCGAGTTAAAGCTTCTGAAGTGCTTTATGCAAAATCCAGAGCGAGTACTCAGCCGCGCCCAACTACTGGATCACGTTTGGGGGCAAAATACATTCATCGAAGAACGAACCGTGGATGTGCATATATTAAGGCTGCGAAAAATCCTCAAAAAGAAGTCCGTAGATTCTCTGCTAAAAACCATTCGTGGTAGTGGCTACAAACTCTCACGCTAAATTCATTTTATTACACGCCCTGTCATAAAGCTGTCATAAAGCCGCACTATAGTTCCGGTTGTCATCCAGATACTAACCCCAAGGAGAGAAACGGAATGAACAAGCTACCTTTAATGATTGCCGCCGGGATTATCCTGTCTACATCTGCTGCCTCTGCCCGCGATTACATTGAGATTGTAGGCTCCTCAACGGTGTACCCGTTCTCAACCGTGGTCGCGGAAACCTTCGGAAACAAGACCAAATTCAAAACACCTAAGATTGAAGCAACCGGCTCTGGTGGTGGCATGAAGCTGTTCTGTGCGGGCGTGGGGATTGATACACCTGACATCACCAACGCATCCCGTCGCATTAAGTCCAGCGAGTTTGAGCAGTGTCAGCAAAATGGCGTGAAAGATATTATCGAAGTGCAAGTGGGTTTTGATGGCATTGCCATCGCTAACGCGAAGTCTGCGCCACAAATGTCGTTGAGTCGTAAGGATTTATATCTGGCATTGGCAAAAATGGTTCCCGGCAAAACAGCCGGTGAGTTAATCGAGAACCCGTACAAAACATGGAAGGATGTCAATCCCGCGCTTCCGGCAACCAAGATTGAAGTGCTGGGGCCACCACCCACATCGGGTACACGCGATGCCTTCGCGGAACTGGCGCTGGAAGGTGGCTGTAAATCGTTTGACTTCATCAAAGCCATGAAAAAAACTGATAAGAGCCGTTACAAAGCAGTTTGCCATGAGATGCGGGAAGACGGTGCTTATGTCGAAGCTGGCGAAAATGACAACCTGATCGTGCAAAAGCTGGAAAAGAATCCGAATGCGCTGGGTGTGTTTGGTTTCAGCTTCTTGGATCAAAACTCAGACAAAGTACAAGGCTCAAAAATTGATGGTGTGGGATTGGACTTTGACACTATCGCAGACGGCTCCTACCCGGTCTCGCGCCCGCTTTATTTTTACGTGAAGGCTGCTCATGTGGGTAAAGTGCCAGGTATCAAGGAGTTTTTGGCGGAGTTTGTTGACGAAGAATCGTTCGGTGAGGAAGGCTATCTGACTGAAAAAGGGCTAATTCCCATGCCTGAAGAAAGCCGCGAGTCTTTCCGCGACGCAGCGACAAACCTGACGCCCATGTCAATGTAATCTATTGAAAATTTTGCATAATCAGTGAGTTTGGCATGGCAATAAATACTATTCTGATCGTCCTACTGTTATTGGTGGTTGTCAGCTATTTTATGGGCAAAGGCCGCGCCTCTGCGGTGGCCACTGTGCAGAACAATGGGCGTAGTTCATTGCACTCGTTACCCGCCTATTATGGCTACATGGTGGTGTTATGGACAGCCATCCCCGCTCTGCTCATTCTTGCATTGTGGTCGGCGTTTGATACCAAAATCATATCCAGCATGACTTATGCCTCACTGCCAGCAGCCCTACAGGAAGAAGGCCCTGACGCAATGGGTCTGCTGCTAAATGAGATTAAAAATCTGGCCAGCAATAACCAGCTTGCAGAGGCGACTGATCCGGTTAAACGGGCAGCGGCTGAGCGTTATCAAAGCCTGCAAACGATCAGCAGCATGGCCAAGTCTGTCGTGGTTTTGGGGATTGCCTTGCTGTGTCTTTACTTCGGCTGGCGCATGATCAAGCCAGAAACACAGGCAAGAAACAAGGTTGAAACCGCTATCCGCTGGACAATGATCCTCTGCGCCTCCATTGCCATACTCACGACACTGGGCATTGTCCTGTCGGTATTGTTCGAGTCCATTTTATTCTTTAAGTCGGTATCCATTACTGAGTTTTTGTTTGGTACCAAATGGAGTCCACAAACTTCTATCCGTAGCGATCAGGTCGGCAGCTCTGGTGCGTTTGGCGCTGTGCCACTGTTTGTCGGTACTTTGTTGATCTCATTGATTGCATTAATTATTGCCGTGCCGCTGGGCTTAATGTCAGCGATTTACCTATCAGAATATGCAAGCTCCCGATTTCGCGCCATTGCCAAGCCCACACTGGAAATTCTCGCCGGAATCCCAACCGTAGTCTATGGTTTCTTCGCCGCCTTAACCGTCGCGCCATTGATTCGTGACTTGGGGGAATCCATTGGTCTAACCGTTGCATCTGAGAGCGCACTGGCCGCCGGATTGGTGATGGGAATTATGATTATCCCATTCGTTTCTTCGCTATCTGATGATGTGATTAACGCCGTTCCACAGTCGTTGCGCGATGGCTCCTTCGGCATGGGAGCGACCAAATCAGAGACTATCAAGCTGGTGGTGATTCCCGCCGCCCTACCTGGCATTATCGGTGGCATATTGTTGGCCGCTTCTCGTGCTATTGGTGAAACCATGATTGTGGTGATGGCTGCCGGATTATCCGCAAATCTGACCTTTAATCCGATGGAAGCTGTCACCACGGTCACGGTTCAGATCGTCACCCTACTCACAGGCGATCAGGAGTTTGATAGTCCAAAAACATTGGCCGCCTTTGCTTTGGGACTGGGTTTATTCCTGATTACACTATTGCTCAATGTCATCGCTCAGCATGTCATCCGTAAATACCGCGAGCAGTACGATTAAACAGAACCGGAATCCCCTATTTATGAGTAAGACAACACAAATTGTTGAGGCGGGTCTTCAGAAGCGGTATGCCAAAGAAAAACGCTTCAAACTATTCGGCCTGATTTCAATCCTGATTAGTTTTGCCTTTCTGGTGACATTATTGACTGATATTGTCAGCAAAGGCTTACCCGCGTTCCAGCAAAGTTATATCAATCTGGACGTAACCATTGATGCCAAAACGCTTGGGGTGACGGCAGAATCCAGCGAGGATGCCTTATATTCCGCCCGCTACTCAAAGCTGATCAAGAACGCACTGAAAGCCAAATTTCCCGACGTGAAAGGCAGAAAGCAGAAACGTGCATTAAATAATCTGGTGAGTAAGTCTGCCGCTTATCAACTGCGTGACGAAGTTATCAAAAACCCGGCACTGATTGGTACAACGGTTTCCTACTGGTTCCTCGCAAAAGATGATATTGATGTCTTTATGAAAGGCAATATCGACCGAACGCTACCGGAAAGTGATCGTCGTATTAAAGATTATCAACTGGAGTGGATTGATACCCTGCTGGCAGAAGGCCGACTTGAGAAACGCTTTAATACTGTCTTATTTACCGAGGCCGATTCACGTGAGCCGGAACAAGCTGGTATTCGTGGAGCATTGATGGGGTCGCTCTACACCATGTTAATCACCATGCTGTTGGCCTTTCCGATTGGCGTGGCCGCAGCGACTTATCTGGAGGAGTTTGCCCCGCAAAATAACCGTTGGGTTGATTTAATTGAGGTCAATATCAACAACCTTGCAGCCGTTCCGTCCATTGTCTTTGGTTTATTAGGTCTGGCGGTTTACATTAATTTCTTTGGTGTCCCCCGTTCTACACCACTGGTCGGTGGCTTGGTACTGACCCTGATGACCCTGCCCACTATTATCATCGCCAGCCGTGCGGCCATTAAGGCGGTTCCGCCGTCGATGCGTGAAGCGGCCTTGGGACTGGGCGCATCAAAAGTACAAACCGTATTCCAGCATGTCATTCCAATGGCCATGCCGGGTATCTTGACTGGAACCATTATCGGCATGGCACAAGCACTGGGGGAAACGGCTCCATTACTCATGATCGGTATGATTGCCTTTGTGTCGGATATTCCACAGGGCATTCTTGATCCAGCTACCGTAATGCCCGTGCAAATTTACCTGTGGTCTGACAGCCCGGAGCGTGCCTTCACTGAGCGAACATCCGCAGCTATTATGGTGCTACTGGCGTTTCTGATTACGATGAATTTAGTCGCCATTATCTTACGCAAGCGTTTTGAGAAAAAATGGTAGGCGTACACAACACAGCTCATCACACATTAACAAGAACCTATTGACCTCGCAGGAAACAGCAGAAATGAGTACAGACATGGCAAATAAACAACGCGACGAATTTGATGTTGAAATACTGGAAACCGTCGGCGCGCCATTCATTAAAAACAGTGAAGACATAAAAATGGCCACCCGTGATTGTGATGTCTTCTACGGGGATAAGCAGGCTCTGTTTGGGGTGAGTTTGGACATTGGTAAAAATGAAATCCTTGCGATGATTGGGCCATCGGGTTGTGGTAAGTCCACTTACCTGCGCGCACTGAACCGCATGAACGACACCATTGATATCTGTCGAGTCAGCGGCTCACTAACATTGGACGGGCAAGATATTTACGATAAAAAGCAAGACCCGGTATTGCTGCGCGCCCGCGTCGGCATGGTCTTTCAGAAGCCAAACCCATTTCCTAAATCAATTTATGATAATGTCGCTTATGGCGCTCGCTTGCATGGCTTGGTGAGCAACAAGGCGGATCTGGACGACTTGGTGGAAGCCAGTTTGACCAAGGCGGGCTTGTTTAAGGAAGTCAAGGACAGCTTGCAAAAACCAGGGACGGGCTTGTCAGGCGGTCAACAGCAGCGTTTATGTATTGCACGTACCATTGCAGTTAACCCAGAAGTAATTCTGATGGATGAACCAACATCAGCACTTGACCCAATCGCCACTGCTACCATTGAGGAGCTAATGGATGAATTGCGTCATAATTACACCATTGCAATCGTGACACACTCGATGCAACAGGCCGCACGTGTTTCGCAACGTACAGCCTATTTCCACCTTGGTAAGCTGGTAGAAGTGAATGCAACCAACAATGTGTTCACCAACCCTGAACATCAATTAACCGAAAATTATATAACAGGCCGATTCGGCTAAGAACAGAGAATAATATGGAAAATGGAGATCACATCCTCAGGTCCTACGACCAGGAACTGGAAGATATTCGTAGCAAAACTCTGGCAATGGGTGGGCTGGTAGAAAAGCAAGTCAGTAATGCGCTGCAAGCAGTTTTGGAGCGGGACATTGAGCTGGGCGAACTTGTCGCTACTTCCGATGCTGAAATTAACGAGCTGGAAGTCGAGATTGACGAGGAATGTGCCAGTATCATTGCACGTCGCCAACCGGCTGCCGGTGATTTGCGTTTGCTATTGAGCATCATCAAAGTCACCACCGACCTTGAGCGCATTGGCGATGAGGCCGAGCAGATTGGCTTATACGCTTCTCAGTTGGGTAGCAATACCAGCAATCTGGGACTCAGTGCCCAACTGCGGCACTTGGGTGAGCTATCCCACTCCCTGCTAAAACTGGCACTGGATGCCTTTGCCCGTATGGACGATGGACAGGCAATGGATGTCGCCAAAAAAAGCCGCCGTGTAAGTGGTGAGTTTGATGACCTATCCCGTGTATTAATTACTCACATGATGGATGACCCGCGTAGTATCAAGAATGCATTACGTGTCATGGGCTGCGCCCGTTCACTGGAGCGCATTGGCAACCACTCCACCAATATCTGTGAGTTTGTTATTTATCGGGTGAAGGGTAAGGATATTCGCCACACCAGCCTAAAGAAAATTCGCAAAAAGCTGTACCCTGAAACGCTAAAAAAGTCTCGGTAAGTCTACCCGATGGGCTGGCGTGAGTATTTTAACCAAGTCATTGCCCCTGAGATCAGGCTCGTGGGCATTATTGTTGCCGCTTGCCTGTTAATCTCAACCACTGGCATCCCTTTTGTCTGGCTAATTGCGCTGGCTTTTCTTGCCTTCAGCGCCTTTCACATTTACCAAAGCAAGCTCCTTCTCACGTGGCTATCCCAGGAAGAACTCGCCAGCCCTTCAGATAATTTACGTGGCATATGGTATGAAATTGCAATAGACATTCATCGCCGCAATAAATTGACACGCACCAAAGCAATTCAACAGCAGCAGCTCATTGAACAGTTTCGTACGGTGAACACCGCCTTGCCAGACGGTATGATTATTCTTGATGAGCTAAATCATATTGAGTGGCTGAATACTCGCGCCGAAAGCTTGCTCGGCCTGCGCGCTGATCAGGATATTGGCAGCAACATCACCAACCTGGTGCGTGATCCCAACTTTGTCGACTTCTACAATCAAGGAGAGCAAGGCGAAAGCCTGCGACTACGTTCTCCAGCAGATAGTAAGATCCGCTTGGATCTGCGGCTGATTTCGTATGACAGAAAGCATTTACTCATTATTCAAGACTTCACCCGACTTCATCATATTGAGCAAGTGCATCAGGATTTCGTGGCCAATGTTTCCCATGAGCTACGCACACCACTGAGCGTTGTCGCTGGCTATATTGAAATGCTGGATAATGACAAAGCACCAGAGTTGGAGACTTATCGACCGACTTTCTGGCAAATGAAACAACAGTCCGACCGCATGACCCGACTGGTCGAAGACCTGCTAGTACTGTCCAATCTGGAAAATAACCGACAGGTGAACCGCCGGGCCGAGGTGGATGTACCAGACATGCTGGCAGGCATTCGGGATGATGCACTGATTCTCAGTGGCGACAAGGCTCAGAGCATTATACTGGACGCAGACGAAACGCTTTGGCTGGAGGGCAATGCCAGAGAGTTACAGGGACTGTTCTCCAATTTAGTCTCCAATGCCGTCAACTACACACCCGCACAAGGCACAATCAAAATGCGTTGGTATGTCAATAATAATCACGGTGTTATGGAAGTTGAGGACAACGGTATCGGCATTGAGCCACAGCATATTAACCGTCTTACCGAACGCTTTTACCGAGTCGATAAGGGACGTTCGCGGGATACCGGCGGCACGGGTCTAGGCTTGGCTATTGTCAAACACGCCTTACAACGCCACGATGCCAAACTGGTCATTAAAAGCAAGCCCGGCGTTGGCAGTACCTTTAAATGCTTGTTTCCTCTGGAACGCTGCCTGAGGGAGTCTGAGCACCCGGAGTGGCTGAACGAGCCCGATGAAGCGCCATCCACTCACACTTGATTCATTTTCCTGCTTTAATTATTGCCGCATCATGGTAAATAATATCCAGTATAAATGCTGGCAACGAGCTGTCGTGTGCATAAATTTTTTTTAATTAATTGGAAAACAATTAGTAATCAGGCACATGACAAGATCGGCGCATCAATTAACAAATGGAGATTATATATGGCTCATCCAGTAACTCAGCCAACAATGTACAAAGCACTCAGCGCGATGCTACTTACTACGCTGTTATTTGTGACATCGTTATCTGCAAAGGCTGATGGTTTGCCCAACTTAATGGGGGTTATCGAGAAAAACCGCAATTCAGTCGTCAACATTGCGACTGAGGGAAGGACAAGCAGCTCAATGAGCAACGGGAGCGGCCGTTTTGACCTAGATACACTGCCGCCGCAACTGCGCGAGTTTTTCCGCAGCATGCCACCCTCGCCTGATTACCACAGACGGCGACCTCAACGCGGCTTTCAGTCGTTGGGTTCCGGCTTCATTATTTCAAGTGATGGCTATGTTGTCACCAATGCGCACGTGATTGATCAAGCCGAGCGAGTTCGTGTCACATTAAAAGACCGCCGTGAGCTGGATGCCAAAGTCATGGGTGTAGATGAAGCCACCGATATTGCCCTATTAAAAGTGGACGCAACTGACTTGCCTGCTGTGACACTGGGTGATTCATCGACACTTAAAGTCGGCCAGTGGGTTGTTGCCATTGGCGCACCATTTGGCCTTGAGCATAGTGCATCGCAGGGCATTGTCAGTGCCCTGTCGCGTAGTTTAAACCAGGCGGGCACCACCTATGTGCCATTTATTCAAACCGATGTTGCGGTTAATCCCGGCAACTCCGGTGGCCCGTTGTTTGACCTGAAGGGCAATGTGGTCGGTGTCAACTCAATGATCTATAGCCGCAGCGGTGGCTATCAGGGAATTTCATTCTCTATTCCTGTCAACACCGTTAAGAACGTGACTGAGCAGCTGAAAAGCAAAGGTTTTGTGAGCCGTGGCAAGCTGGGTGTGGTAATTCAGGATATTGATCAGGAGTTGGCAAACTCATTCAACTTATCCAGCCCAACGGGGGCACTGGTTTCCCGTGTAGAAAAAGACAGTGCAGCGGACAAGGCCGGCCTGAAGCCCGGCGATGTCATTATTGGTTTCAATGGCGTGCCCGTATATCGCTCCGGTGATTTACCACCCTTGGTTGGCAATACTGAAATCGGCAAGCGTGTGCCATTAACACTGATTCGTGCCGGTAAAGAAAAGACCTTTGAAGTCATTGTTGGCCAACTGGATAAGAAACACCGCAGTGCCTTCAACCGCGCTACGCGTACCAATGACACGTTCGGCGTTGTCGTAGGCCCGCTGAATGACGAGCAACGTAAGTCAATTCGCTCCGACAAGGGTGTGGTTGTGAATCAGGTAATGGCTGACAGCTTGGCGGAAAAGGCAGGCATTCAGGTGAATGACATCATTATTTCCTTCAATAACCAGGAAGTGGCTTCTGGTGACGATCTGAAGGCGGCAATTAAGAAAGCGCCTAAAGGACGCTCAGTACCTGTATTATTAATTCGCGACAATGCAGCGCGTTATATTCCGGTACACGTACCAAAGTAGGTAAAAAACTCGATTGTCCTACACACTGCGCCCCATTAATTGGGGCGCTTTTTAACAAGGCCGCACCAATAAATAGCACAACCGGTAGACGTGGAAACGCTTGAATAAACTGATGTCCCTTGCGGGGCTGTCGTAGGTCTGACTCCGGTGGGGTAAAGGGATTGTGCTCCGACATGACTTTTCCTTGGTTACAAATCGTCTAGGGCGCAAGAATACTAGCAGCGAACCTGATTTTGTAGTACCCAATGCGCTAAACGCCCAACAGAACCTCATTCCCCCACCGCCCAAGGCTCTGATAAAATCAACCAAAACAACAAGGCCATTACCATGTACATTGATCAAAAAGACAAAGGTGCCAGCTCCAAATCTGAAAAAATCTTTATCCTGATTATTTCCACGCTGTTTCTGTTTATGATGGGTATGGAGATGATCAGCAACTATGAGCCACGCAAACTCGGTATGTTATTCTTCATCCTGTTTTGGATACCTTTATTATTTTTGCACGAGTTTGGCCACGCGCTGATGGCGAGAGCCTGCGGCTGGGAAGTTAAACGCACAGTCATTGGCTTTGGCAGCATATTCCACACCACCACCCTGTTTGGCGCACCTATGGAAATTCGTATGATTCCATTGGAAGGTTTCGTCAGCATTGCACCGCTCAATATGCACTGGGTTCGTATTAAACATGCGCTGATTTACTTTGCCGGGCCGGGTATTGAGCTATTGGTGTTTTTATTGATTATGCTATTGCTGGGGACTGACCAAATCTTTTCACTGCATGATCATTACGGACAGATTGCACTGCAAAGTCTTGCCTTTGCTGCATTGGTAGGGGCTGTGATTAACTTGATTCCGCTGGGCATTCGCACTGAACAAGGCACATCGCCCAATGATGGCTTGGGCATACTCCTGAGCCTGACTAGCAGTCAAATGGATTATGAGCAGTGGATACGTGACAACCAGGCGGAGAATGGTAAAAACTAAAACGAGCTGAAACAACCAACACCGCCCAAGGCAACCCAACCCTGGGCGGCATATTGAGGTGATTATTGATCTACCACCACCTCATAACTAACATGCCCTGCTGCACCACCAGACAACGCGCCGGTAAATTCCCAGAGTAGCTCATCAATATTGAGCGTAGATGTACATGTCATTCCTGCTGGTACCACGTCACAAGCACTGCTACTGTCCACGAGCGTCGTATAAGCCGGAACTGTATCATTAACTTTCAGATCAGTAATTGGACTCACTCCTGGATTTCGGTAGTAAATACGATATTTAAGAAAATCACCGGGCGCTGCGTGATTCAACGACTCTGTTTCGGGTGTTCCCTGTGTTAGGTTTTCAACCGTCTTCTTAAGCTTTAATCTCGACTCACCACCCTGCGAATCCTGTGGTACTACTGGCGCCGACAACACCGTAGTGACGTCCGTAACCTCCAGAATAACAGGGGTTACCGTACCTCCGGCATAAGTGAAAGTGGCCGTGATTTTTACATTATGACGACCTCCCGCTGATACATTTGCTGGCGCGTAAACTTTGTCAATCACACAAATTCGACCACCAGCATTAACGGGTATATCTGAATCCAGACCATTGATGGCAGTATTACCTTCGGTACCATTCAAAGTACCATTGCAATCGCTATCCCGATACAGCACATGCGACCATCCGTGGGTACTGTCACTACTATTCATCGTGAACCGCACAGCTCCATCGGCCTGACTGGTCAGTGTATGCGCATAAAAGACAACATTACCGGGCAGGATTTCACTTTGATGATCTGGCTCAAAGACGATCCCAACCCCATTATTGCCCGAAGGGCCGCCACTACTTCCAGCGACTTCACCAAAGTCTTGGTTGATAACATCGTCACCAGCTACCACCACGCTCAAAACATCAGGAGTGGTTGACCGATAGCCTGTTGGATTTCTTGCAAAGGACGTTCCACAATTTTGCGGGGTTGGTGTAGTTTCACCGTGTGCTTGATAGATTTCATATTGACCATCAGCCACACCGACGAAGCTGTAGTACCCACCCCCGTTGGTATGAATACTCCGGCAAACACCTGAAACAGTATCCCGAAGTACCACAACGGTACGGGCAATACCCGACTCGCCAGCATCCTCAACGGCATTACTGTTAGCATCGATATAAACGCGCCCACTCACATTGACACCAGAGTCACCAATAGTAATCAGGTAATCCTCCACTTCACCATCCTTTTTAGCGGTAATCGGCTCCCGATTATTAATGGATTCTGTTGTGAGTCGTAATCGGAGATAAGTCCTTCCCGCCCGAATATCGACCGGAATATGAGACCATGTTAATGCCACCGTACCATCTGCTGTGCCGCTTGCGACCATACGCATTGCTGCTTCGTCAGGATCAAAACGGCCATTACCATCAAAGTCAATCCAACCCATTAAGCGAGCGGGGTTGCTGGTTTGGTTGCTCACTTGCACATTAACCGAGTACGTCCGGTCAAGAGCCGTCAATGGATTGAATGTACTAACGGCATCATCATCCGCGCCGTCACCATCCGCCGCATCACTGGCAATAGAGGCTGACTCCCCATCAGTGGATGCACCCAGTTTCAACTCAGGAGTGATATCATGTTGGGCGTCACCGTACGCGGTCGTGCCAGTGCCATTTGGTGCCACTGAGCCATCAGCCGGTGCATCCGAGTAGTCCTTATTTGGAAGATTTGCAACAGAGCAGATAGCATCAATGGTTTGACCAATGTAGCCCTTGGTTGGATCAGCAACATTGGCATAGCTTGATGTCTTTAAAAGAAGACCATCCGAGCCAACCACTGCATCGATGGTTCCCCTGGCGGTTGCATTATTGTTATAGGCACCGACCGCCTCGGCTAACAGTATTAGTACAATACGGGTGCCATCAGGCCCAGCAGCTCGCAGATTAGCCGCCGCAGCCTCCCAAGCAGCACCGCCACTATTATAATGACCCTCATTATTAATTTGTGCATCATACGCATCGGTCATAAACACCGCTACTTGAGGCACACCCGTTCGACGACCGTTACCCGAATTAATTAAATCAGCCAGATTCTGGGTAGCCTCAGCCAGCCTTGTGCCCGAGCCATTGTTTACCTTTACTGTATAAATTTCACGCACTCCCAAGCCATCCCCATCAACAACTGTTCCCGTTGATGCCAGGCCGGAATCACCCTGATCCTGAAAGTTCTCGGTAATCGGCATCACCACACTAATGGGATTAGCGGCCCAGCCAATTAATCCCCCTTGTGCCCCAGTGGCGGCACTGTGGTAAAAACCATCAGTCACTTGGTAAATAAAATCAAGAGACTGAGTAAACTCAGTGGAGTCCACACTACTGGACTCATCATTCGCATACCAAATATCCACACGTGATTTGCAACGGAAACTAGAGGGATCACGAGCGATTGTTAATGCGTAGTCCTCCACTTCACCATCCGTTTTGGCAGTAATCGGTTCCTGATTATTGATGGCGTCGGTTGTTAGTCGCAACCGGACGTAAGTCCTCCCCGCCCGAATATCAGCCGGAATATTAGACCATGTTAACGCTACCGTACCATCTACTGTGCCACTTGCGACCGTGTGCATTGCCGCTTCATCAGGATCAAAACGACCGTTGCCATCAAAGTCAATCCAACCCATCAAACGGGCGGGGTTGCTGGTTTGGTTGCTCACTTGCACATCAACCGAATACGTCTGGTCAAGAGTCGTCAATGTATTAAATGTGCTGACTGCATCATCATCCGCACCATCACCATCTGCCGCACCACTGGCGATGGAGGCCGACTCACCATCGATGGATGCACCCAGTTTCAACTCAGGCGTTATATCGTGCCGGGCATCACCATACGTGGTCGTTCCAGTGCCATTTGGAGCCGCGGAGCCATCAGCCGGTGCATCGGAGTAATCCTTATTTGGAGGGCTTCCAACAGAGCAGATCGCATCAATGGTTTGACCAATGTAGCCCTTGGTTGGATCAGCAACATTGGCATAACTTGATGTCTTTAGAAGAAGGCCATCCGAGCCAACCACGGCATCGACAATTCCCCTGGTAGTCCCACTGCTGTTATAGGCATCGACTGCCTCGGCTAACAGTATTAATACGATACGGGTGCCATCAGGCCCAGCTGCTCTCAAATTCGCCGCCGCAGTCTTCCAGGCAGAACCTCCATGGGTATAGTGCCCCTCATTTTTAATTTGTTCTTTAAATGCATCGGTCATAAACACCGCAACTTGAGGCACACCCGTTCGACGACCATTGCCTGCATTAATCAAATCAGCCAGCTTTTGGGTGGCATCAGCCAGGTTTGTGCCTGAGACATTATTGGCTCTCGCTATATAAGTTTCCCGCACTCCCAAGCCGTCCCCATCAACAACTGTTCCCGTTGATGCCAGGCCGGAATCATCCTGATCCTGAAAGTTTTCAGTAATCGGCATCACCACACTAACGGGATTAGCAGCCCAGCCAATCAGTCCACCCTGCGCCCCACTGGCTGCACTGTGGTAAAAGCCATCGGTCACTTGGTAAATAAAATCACGGGACTGCTTAATCTCGGTGGAATCCACACTACTGGACTCATCATTCGCATACCAAATATCCACACGTGATTTACAGCGGAAACTAGAGGGATCACTACCAGCATTTGACGGAGCCGCATACACCATTTGCAGTGGCAACAGCAAAATAACCAATAGGCCGATAAAGACTATCCACTTTGCCCCCATGAGCTTGTTGATGACCTGCATCACACCCAGTTTAACAGGTGTTTTTATCTTAAATAACAACGACATACTTGGTGCCCCCCATTTTAATAACATCGCCCACGAGGGAATGCCAATTCTATGTTGTCGACAGTCTGGCGCGTGAATACTGTATTTAGCATGAATAATGTTGTTTTTTTATCCTAAACCATTTCTTATGATCAATTACTTACATATTCTGGTCATCTGTTTTATCCGCAAAAAATCGAACTCAACCCCCTAAGCGTGGGGAGAACCTTGTACCATAGACAGATACTTAAACACTGGATCGCACAATGACAAACACCACCTTCTTCTGGCACGACTACGAAACATGGGGCGTGAACCCACGCAAAGACCGACCTTCACAATTTGCTGGCATTCGCACCAATCTGGAATTGGACATTATTGGCGAGCCAGTCATGCTGTATTGCCAGCCGGGATCGGACTTTATCCCGCATCCAGAAGCGGTGCTCGTCACCGGTATTACACCGCAAAAAGCCGCCGCCGATGGAGTTAATGAGGCAGATTTTTTTCATCAGATTCATGATGAACTCAGCAGGCCCGGCACTTGTGGCGTTGGGTACAACAGCCTGCGCTTTGACGATGAAGTCACACGTTTTGGTTTTTACCGCAACTTTATCGACCCTTATGCCCGCGAATGGCAAAACGGCAATAGTCGCTGGGACCTGATTGATCTGGTACGCATCACACACGCACTACGCCCTGAAGGCATCCAGTGGCCGAAGTCGGAAGCCGGTGCCACCAGTTTTCGGCTGGAACACCTAACCGCTGCAAATAACATCGCACACGCGGGGGCTCACGATGCTTTGGTGGATGTGTATGCCACCATCGCTATGGCAAAGCTCATCAAAGAAAAACAGCCAAGGCTTTTTGATTTCTATTTTAGCCTGCGACAAAAGCACAAAGCCGCTGAATTGCTCAATCTGGAAAAACAAAAAACGGTGCTGCATGTCTCTGGCATGATTCCGGCTGCCTTGGGCTGTCTTTCACCAATTGTTCCATTGATGCAGCATCCCGTGAACAGTAATGAATTTATCTGCTTTGATCTGCGCCAACACCCCGAACAATTACTGAATGCCAGTGTTAAAGAGATTGAGTACAGTCTTTATACCCCAACGGCTGATCGCCAAGATGATGCACCACGGATTGCCCTGAAAGGCGTGCATATCAATAAGTGCCCTGCCCTTGCGCCCGTGAGCACGCTAACACCGGAACAAGCTGAGAAATGGCAGATTGATCTGGAAGAAGCCGAACAGCACAAAAAACTACTTCTATCCGACCCAACTCTGATTGGGAAGCTGACAGAACTTTACAGCAATGGTACAGAGCAGAGCGCGCAAGACGCAGACAGTGCGCTGTATTCTCACTTTATTAATAACGCTGATCGTAAGCTTTGTAACTTTGTCATTAACCAATCCGCCGAACGATTAGCGCACGAAAACATCGCATTTTCAGACCAACGCTTGCAGACTTTATTATTCCGCTATCGGGCACGAAACTGGCCAGAGACCTTAAATCAACAGGAACAATGGCAGTGGCAAGAGTTTTGTCGTGCCCGCTTAATCGACGGGGAGTTTGGTTGTGACTTTACAGCAACCGACTTTCAAGAAGCCATGCACGATATTGCCCAGCGAGATTTAAGTGAGGAGCAAAAAGTGGCATTGCAACGGCTTGTGGACTGGGTTCAGGGTTTGCAGTAAGTTATGTATTTTTATCTGTCTGCTTAAAAATTGTTGCTCGAAGCTGCGGGATTCCTGCATCATAGACGCATGAAACGCCTAACAAAAAGGATGATGCGAGGACTGAGAGGCCTGCTCCGGCTGTTGCTTGGTATCGTTCTTTGCTACTTATCTGTTTTACTCGTATTTCGGTGGGTACCCATTCCCACTTCTGCGTTTATTTATCATCAAAATGCACTGCATAGAGAAAAGCCTAATGTGTATAGCGCTGCGAAATACGAGTGGGTCGATTGGGACGATATTCCACCGGCCTTGGCCCTGGCAGTGATCACCGCTGAGGATCAACGCTTTCCGAATCACTGGGGAGTGGATACGATTGAGCTACGCCACGCAATTCGGGATATGCGTGCCGGAAAAGCCGTGCGGGGTGCCAGCACCATTACTCAACAGGTGGCCAAAAACCTGTTTCTATGGAATGGCCGCAGTTATATTCGCAAAGGGGCAGAGTTTCTAATCAGCTTTTCACTGGAACTGGTTTGGTCTAAACAGCGAATCCTTGAGGTGTATTTAAATATTGCGCAATTTGCACCGGTGACATTCGGTGCGAAGTCAGCGAGTAAAGTGCTGTTTGATAAACCGCTGGTGGCGCTGACACCCGAGGAGTGCGCAATGTTGGCCGCCGTTTTGCCGACGCCCGCCAAGTCCAACGCCAATAATCCCAGCAAGACCTTGCAGAAACGACATGCCTGGATATTGGAACACATGGAAAAACTAGGTGGCGTGTCTTACCTTGATAAGTTGTAGGCTACGTCTTTAGCCCCCATTTTTGCATATCAAATACGGCAAGTGATGGGATGATTTCATCAGCATCCGCAAACTGATCGTGGCTCATATTCGGGTCTGGCACAGCAATCACGCTCATCCCAGCCGCCTTGGCCGCAGCAACTCCTGACGGCGCGTCCTCAAATACTAGGCAATGCTCTGGTGCGATACCCAGTTCGGCAGCGGCAGTCAAGAAAATGTCAGGTGCCGGCTTGGCGTGTTTTACCGCGTGGTGGTCACTGGTGACAACAGTATCAAATAATGTAAACCAATCCTGGTGACGGCTGGTCTTAATATCGAAATGGTGATCTTTAGAGCTGGTGGCTACAGCAATCGGAAGACCCATTTCAGAAAGTGTCTGAATCAACTCACGCGCACCAGATTTGGCTTTGGCAAAGGCAAAGCGTTCATCCAATAAGTCATTGCGCTCCTCCAGATAAAACTCCGGCGTGAAAGGCAGGTCCAACGCATCAACCAAATACCTAGCGGCATCCAGTGAATCACGTCCGATCATGTGTGACTTCACCGACCAGTCAAAAGTCTTGCCATAGCGACCGACAATCATTTGCGTGACTTCGGTGTAAATGCTTTCCGTTTCCAGCAGCAATCCGTCCATGTCGAAGAGTATGGCTTTGATGTTAGCGTGACTCATGAGTATTATTTCCGTGGGTGGATGATTGAATAGCAGCTAAACATACCATAGTCGCTGCCATGTCACTATGTTAAGTCTCTTGGGTCAATAACGAACATAATAAGCACCTAACTGATTGATTCGCATAAAATATCATCAAATATAAATGAGAGTCTAGGGATATAATGAGCACACGAATTTAGGTAGTTTTTATTAGTTTTTTAAGAGGAAGAGGTGATATATGCAGGATATGCATCTGGATGATGTGCTTCCCTGCTGCACCGAGCAAGTATTGGTGTACCAGGATGGTAGCCGTCGCAAAGTCTTCGTGACGGATCAGGAAGTGCCCTTTCCCGAAGGGAAGTTAATTGTGTCACGAGCCGATGAGCAAGGAATTATTACTCACGGCAATCAGTCGTTTGTCGATATGTCGGGATTTACTGAGGAGGAGTTGATTGGTCAGCCACACCATATTCTACGACATCCAGACATGCCTCGCGCTGCATTTAAAGACCTCTGGGAGACCTTGGCACGAGGCGAAAAATGGTCAGGCTATGTAAAGAATTTACGTAAGGATGGTGCGTACTATTGGGTATTTGCCACAGTGGTCGCGAATGTCAGAGATGGCAAGGTTGTTGGCTATACCTCCGTTCGCCGTAAGCCTTCCCGTCGGCGCATTGCGGAGTGTATTGAGCTGTATCGCAAGTTGCGTGCGGAGGAGGCAGCATGAAGCCTTATACCATGACAGTCAGCCCCGATTTTATGCCGGACTATATCGCCGGTTGGTATATTTTCAATACTTGGCTACAGCGCCAACTGGGGGAGAATATCCACCTTGAACTCTATTCCGACTTCGCCGAGCAGCGTGCAGCGATTGCGCGGGATGAGATTGATCTGATTTATGCTAATCCGTATGACGCTGCCATGCTGGTTCGTGAAAAAGGTTTCAGAGCCATTGCAGCACCGTTGGATAAACCGGACGAAGTGATTCTGGCAGTGCCCGAGTCGTCTTCTGTTCAAACACTGGATGATTTGAAAGATGGGACACGTATTGTTCGTACCGATGACCCTGATGTGAATCTGATTGGCATGATGATGATTGAGTCGGCAGACTTAACAGCCGCTAATACCAAGGTGCAACTGGTTGATAACTATGTATTAGTCGCCAAAGCGTTATTTCAGAAAGAGGCAGACCTAGGTTTCTTTTTGCATGAGTCGTACGAAAGTCTGACGGACTTTGTAAAAGGCCAGCTACGGGTGTTACTGAGCAGCCAGATTCATGTGGTCACGCATGTGTTACTGGCAGGGCCACGGCTTGCAACGCATCATGGTGGCTTACAAAGCTGTCTGATTGATATGCCGAAACGAGATAAGGGACAGGGTGTACTCGATAGCATGGGACTATCAGGCTGGCAAGCACAAACTCAGGAAGACACAGAGTTTATGATTGACTTGATGGATACGCTCACCTGACTTTTCCAAATAACCATCCAGCTTTTCTCTAAACACAAGGCTCTATTTACAACAATTGCCTGAAAGGTTAACGCCGAGTTTCCGACACTTGGCCGCCCTTATGTTTAGTGTTTAAGCTTGATAGTTTATTGACGCTGTGTTCAATCATGCGTACATCCTGAAGGCCTATACACGCAATGGTACACGCATTACATTTTGCTTACACGCAATTTGCTTAAAAATACAGCAATTTAACATCTAATTTTTTAAGCGTTGCTGGCACTCCAATAAACAAAAAGCCCCACTAAACAGTCGCTTAGCGGGGCTTCTTTTCGTGCTTGGCACAGCCTAGCACTAGATTTTGGCGGAGAGACAGGGATTCGAACCCTGGGTGGGCTACAAACCCACGCCGGTTTTCAAGACCGGTGCATTCAACCGCTCTGCCATCTCTCCAAGAAGCGCGTATAGTAATCAAAAACCCTGTTATACGCTAGTGCTTTTTTTAAACTTTTTGGAATTTATTCTTTGTTGCTGGTCGTGCCTGTAATGCTGGGGAAAACAGCCACATTACTCCCCTCGTCATAGTCGGTAATTTTGCACACGCCGCGTTCTTTCACTTCATCAATACGCACAACGCTGTGTAAAGGAATAAAGCTACGCTTCACACCATCAAACTCAGCCTTAAGTTTTTCTTCGCTGGGGTCAATCACAATATCGCTGGCACTTCCGAAAACCATTCCCTCTACCGCCAAGAAGCCGTATAGATCCGATTCATACACCTGCTTGGCGAAAACATCATAGACCTTGTCTTTATTGATAAAACTGATTTTGTACAACCGTGACTCGTTCACACGTTATCCACCTTCAAAGAATTGGCTGGCCTTTCTACCAGAAACAGTGACTAACCGCAATCACCGTCAGAGACTTCTCATGCGTAGCAGAATCAGTCTAGCTGCATCCTCGCGTAATGACTTGCGAATCTGGCGTTCTTCTTCCTGCTTGCCCAGAATGTAGTCTGCATCGTAATTCATCGTCTTATCCAAACGAACCCGCTGGGTAGCCACCACTTTCCCATCAACCACTATCTTGTAATCGAACAATAGGTACAGCAAATACTGCCGAACGGACAGGTCAGAGGCGAAGGAGGCAACACGCTGCCCTTCCTCCAGATTGCTGATTTGTAATTGCGTTGTAGCTTTTCTTCCCGCAACCACTAACTCACTGCGGGCATCAATGAATGCGACTCTCAGTGCTTTCCCTAATGCCTGATCAAAGTCAATCCCCACCAGAGAGACTTGCTGAAATTTATCCGGCAACTTGTTGGTTTCTCGCAGATGAAAGCCGCAGGCAGTTAGCGTCAGGCACAACAACGCACTTAAACATACGGTATAGATTGGTGTTAATCGCATACTGCCTCCGAACGGTGGGCCTAGCCAACGACGATATTGACCAGTCGGCCTTTTACCACGATGATTTTACGGATGGTCTTATTCTCAAGAAAACGCTGCACATTGTTATTTGCCTGAGCCATTGCTTTCACGGACTCTTCATCAGCATCCACATCCACGTCTATTTTTCCACGCAGCTTGCCGTTGACCTGAACCATCAACTGAACAGTGCTTTGAACCAATGCTTGCTCATCCACTTCTGGCCATGCATGGTCAATCAAGGCATCACCATGCCCCAGTACCTCCCACAATACTTGGGTAATGTGCGGAGCAATCGGCGACAGCATTAACACAACAGCCTCCAGCACTTCCTGGCGCACTGCCGAGCTCAGCGCATCAGTCTCTTTGCATTTGGCTACCTCGTTAATCAACTCCATATTCGCAGCAATCGCGGTATTAAAAGTATAACGACGTGCCATGTCATCCGTGACTTTACCAAGTGTTTGATGAAGCTTTTGGCGCAGACCCTTTTGTGCGTCATTCAACGCAGACTTATCCAGTTCGGCGACGACACCCGCAGTAGCGTGTTCCTGAACCATCCGCCACAGACGCTTCAGAAAACGGTGCGCCCCTTCCACACCAGAGTCAGACCATTCCATGCTTTGGTCAGGTGGCGCAGCGAACATTGAGAACATACGTAACGTATCCGCACCATATTCCTCAACCAGTTGTTGTGGGTCAACGCCATTATTCTTTGACTTGGACATTTTACTCATGCCCGCAGCAGTCACTGCCTCACCAGTTGTTTTGAGTGTGGCACTGGTCATTTGACCTTGGCTATCACGCTCAATCAACACATCTTGTGGCGCTATCCACTTTTGACCACCCTTTTCATCTTCGATGTAGTAGGTATCACACAACACCATGCCTTGGGTGAGCAACTTGCTGAACGGTTCATCACCGTCAACCAGGCCCTCATCGCGCATTAATTTGTGGAAGAAACGCGCGTACAACAGGTGCAGAACGGCATGTTCAATGCCTCCAATGTACTGATCCACCGGCAGCCAGTAGTCAGCACGTTCATCCAGAATAGCCTGATTGTTGTCAGGGCCGGTAAAACGTGCGTAATACCAAGAGGATTCAAAGAAGGTATCGAAGGTATCGGTTTCCCGTGTTGCATGGGCATGACACTTGGGGCACGTTGTCTCGTAGAACGACGGCATGTGCTGAATCGGTGAGCTACCGGAGTCATCAAACTCAATGTCCGTTGGCAGTTCAACTGGCAACTGATCATCCGGTACCGGTACTGCGCCACAGTCATCACAATAGATAATGGGAATCGGGCAGCCCCAGTAACGCTGACGGGATACACCCCAATCACGCAGCCGGTAATTGATCGTCTTACGGCCTTTACCCTGTGATTTCAGTGCGTCGGCAATGCCCTGAAAGGCATCGTCAGAGCTTTGTCCATCAAAGTCACCTGAATTAACCAATATACCTTTTTCTGTATAGGCCGCTTGCTGTACATCAACTTCATCGCCATTAGCAGGCGCAATCACTTGCTTGATAGGTAAGTCATAGCTTTTTGCAAATGCCCAGTCGCGCTCATCGTGAGCAGGAACCGACATCACTGCCCCGGAGCCGTAGGACATTAATACAAAGTTCGCGACCCAAATCGGTACTGTTTCGCCGGTTAATGGATGAATGGCATACTCGCCGGTCGGCATACCCTTCTTTTCCATTGTGGCAAGATCAGCCTCTGCAGTTTTGGCATTCTTGCAGGACTCGATAAATGTGGCCAGCGCTGCATTGTTCTCTGCCGCCTTCAAGGCTAACGGATGCTGTGCGGCGACGGCTACATAGGTCACACCGAACAAAGTGTCTGGCCGTGTGGTAAATACAGACAAGACATCCTCTGAGTTTGCAATGTCAAACTCCAACTCAACCCCTTCAGAGCGACCAATCCAGTTTTCCTGCATGGTGCGAACCCGTGCGGGCCACTCTTCCAGCTTTTGCACGTCTGAAAGCAATTCGTCCGCATAGGCTGTAATTTTCAGAAACCACTGATCGATTTCACGCTGCTCAACCAGCGCACCAGAGCGCCAGCCGCGTCCATCAACAACTTGCTCATTCGCCAGTACGGTATTGTCCACTGGATCCCAATTCACTGTGGCTTTTTTGCGGTAGACCAAGCCTTTTTCAAACAGCTTCAGGAAGAACCACTGCTCCCAGTGATAGTAGTCCGGTTTGCAGGTTGCCAATTCACGCGACCAGTCGTAGGCAAAGCCCATTCGCTGTAACTGACTACGCATCTCAGCCATATTGCTGTCAGTCCAAGTAGCAGGTGCGACGTTGTTTTTAATGGCGGCATTTTCTGCTGGCAGTCCGAAAGCATCCCACCCCATAGGTTGCAGCACATTCTTTCCCTGCATACGCTGAAAACGACTGATGACGTCACCAATGGTGTAGTTTCGCACGTGTCCCATGTGCAGCTTTCCGCTGGGATACGGGAACATTGACAGGCAATAGTATTTTTCTTTGCCCTCATCTTCGGTAACGGTAAAAGCGTCCTGCTCGTCCCAAAAGGCCTGAACCTTGGCTTCAACGGCGGAATGATCGTATTGTGACTGCATAAGCTTTGATGGTATTGATTCTACAAATCGGCAAGGATACCGAGGATTCCTGTTATCGGCTAGTGATGAATGTTAGTTAATCTGCATATTTATTGTAAAAATGACCAACAATTAACCACAGCCTAGCAATCACAAAGTGGTGTGTTTTTATGCCCTCTCCTCACTCATCTGTTTGTACAGTTTAAATACCATATAAGCCATGAGCAGCGTTCCAAAGATCAACACCACCCAAAACAAAACCAGCTTCCACGGCAGATCTGGGGAAAACTGCTTGCCTGTGCTTTCTATATTGTCCAGCTTGATGCTGTCAACAGACGCTCCTGAGTCATGAACCGCCTTGCTAAGCTGGATTAAGTCCCCCTGCTCTGCTGGCTGAATATTTGGATTACCAAAGGCAATGCGAAATGGCGCTTTGCCTTGCGCCAAAAACAGTAGCTTCCTCGGCACCCATGCGACTCTGATTTCAGGCAATTGCCCTTCGGTAAACTGACCCTCTGAGTCCAGTTCCACTTTCCAATAACGATTTTTATTGAATGGCAGGGAGAATGGCGCACTTTGTAAGTATGTCTCCCCAATTTTTAAACGATATTGACTGACCTTTTTAACAAATCGCCAGTCATGTTGTTCATCATCTCTGCAATACAATCGGCCCTTGTATAGCAGGCCATCCTCTGGTGCAACAAATTCCATTTTTGTAATGCCTGCAACAAAATCACTTTCGAAGAACCAAGTATTGTCTTTGCCTTGAATCGACTTTTTAAAGCTTTTCCAGCGCGTTTTTGTTGTGCCGTGATGGGTATAAACGCCCTGCACCTTTTGTAAATGGACTTGTAATGCTGGCTGCAACCACGTTAATCGCAAGTATTTTTTTGACGTGCAGGGAAAGCTGATCTTATTTTGCAGCAGCTTGGAGTCCGCATAATTGAGTTTAGAAACTGATTTACCCTCGCTTAAACTACGCCAACTTTGTAAGTCGTCACTACTGTCCAATCGCAGTGGTAACACCATGCTGGGTTTAGATTGCTTCCAGTCAAGCTGAATTTCACACAGCCTAGGCTTCATTTTCGGGTTTTCTATAATGTATTGATATTCTTGGTCGCTTTGCTTGTCATGGGTATCACCTCCCCTCTTTGGAGTTATTTTTATACTTTGCTCAATTGGGCTTCCCTGCCCGGATTGTTGCTTCTGGTCAATGAATACCTTAATACTGCTCGTATCATCCGCCTGACTCTTTGTGAATGGATAAAATACCAGTGATTTTTGTTGTTGGGAGCTAGCTGTTTCGACCCGGCTTAATTGGTAAGGAACCAGTTGCCCATCAGCACTAAAGACACGTAAATCACCGTAGTCCTTTCGTTGCATTTTTTCATAAACTGAAGCAGGCAGCTCAACTTCACGCAATGAGGTTTTGCCATCTGATAGCACTGCTGAATAAGCAAAGTCCTCAAGTGTGTACGGCGTAGCACTCAATGATAAGTGGCAGGCTGCAATCACGATCAATGTAGTCATTGCTTTAACGAATTTATGCATTTGCTGCTCTCTTCACTCAAACTTATTTCAGCAGTTTTATCTGACCTGTCGGGCTACTTCCCTTGATCACTCACGGATTTGGATTTATCCGGTAGCGGCGCAAAGTAGCCAATGCTGGTCAACAACATACCCACGACCAAGAATGAAATCACACGCCCCAAACTACCCAGTGCTGCTAAATCAATGACGAACAGTTTTAATACAACTAAACCAAGCAATATTGCGCCAGCAATCCACAGAATACGGATATTCTTTCGGCTTGAGTATAAAGTCAGCAATACACCGGACACTGCCCAGAGTATAGAAACGGCTGTCTGTACCCAACTTGATCTGAACAGTACATCAACATCATAAGTAACACCAAACCAATGGTGGGCAACCCGAAACACGGTAAAGTTAAGCCATAAGAAGACTAAGGCAGCGAATCCCATGAGCAATGTACGCGGGCTAAATACACCACCTTGCAGCACTCGTACTATCCCGCCCGATGCAGCGTCTGTGCTTGTTGCCGCACTGTCAATTTCACTACTACGCCACCATCTGAACAGACTGATAAGTACAATTACCACCATAATATCCATCGGATTCAGCAATGGCACCCACGGCAATGGCTCGGACTGACCCTGTGACACCAGCGCTCTCAACGACCAGAGTGATAAGTAGACAGCGAACACAAACCCTGTTTGTCGGCGATATGTGAGCTGAGGCACTCCAAATGGCCAGAAAGTCGCCTTAATAATAACCCAGAGAACCAGTGTCGCCGGAATTGCATACCAAATAGGTAACCAGGCGGATGACTCTTCCAGTTGGTTACTTAACCACCATACACCCTCAAAGGTAACAAGAGCCGTCAACAATACCAGCAATAAACCGTGTAGCACTGGCTGATATTTCGGGAATACTTGATGTTTGTGCAACTGGTATAAGTGATAGTAAAACACGACAAACACAACCGGCCATGCTATCCAGCCATTAAATTGTGATGGATGCTGACCACCCCAGAAATGGCCTATTTCGACCTGTGACAATCCAAGCATCAATACCGGAACAAACAAGCCACTTGCCACATACCATGCGTGTGTCCATTCTGGCTGGAAGCGTCTAGCGGCCAAGGTAAAGCCAAGACTAACCACAGCACTGAGGATAAGAAGATTAGCCACCAGCCAGTAGAAGTCATAATAATATACAAACTGGAAGATAAAGCCGCCGAACAACCAGACCAAGCCCCAAGCCAACATGGCCGGACTCATACCCTGCTCCCAGCGCTGGCGACCATTAAACGCTTTAAACAGGATGCCGGCAGAAATGATTCCGGCTGCTGCCAGCATCATGCTGCTAATAAAATGGCTATTTATGAAGGGTTTTAATTCTGTGGTGCCATTAAAGCGGGCGAGGAAAATCAAACCAGCCCCGAACTGCAATAGTAAGCCGAAAGCTCTGACAGAAAGACGCGCCTGACGGGAACCCAGCCACAATAAACCAGCTCCTTCTAACGCCCAAGCCGCAGCGGTTTGGGTTGGAGCCAAGGCAAATGGAATAGCCATAGACGCAAAAATCACGCCCAACGCCAAGAAAGCCTCCGATAAGAGTTTCAAGTCGTCGCCTTTCCGTTTCCACACAACCCACGACATCGCTGTGTAAAATAAGCCCATGACAAACGATGAAATCGACACACCATATTCAAAGTCTTTTACCAATGAATACTGAAGCGCAGAGGCGGCTAATGGTACGCCAAATAGTAAGGTTCCATCCACATAGCCACGCAATTTGGGCGGTTGACGTAGTGCAAACAATACAGCAATCAACACATAAAGCAGGAAGAAGATAATCAAAAACGGTTCAGTTGTTGCAAACTTGGTATCGTCGTATCGCAACACGCCCCAAGCCGTACCAATCACAAAAGTGAATGCAAAACCCAATAGATTCAGTGGCCGCCATGCCTTAAACCAGGCTGTCACCACAATCGCTATATTTAAAACGACATAGTAACTGAATAAGTATACATGATTACCCGAGCCACTTGACGCGAGAACAGGTGCCAGAAAGCCGCCACTAAAACCCAGAACGGCCAGTGACTTTGAGTCTTGTAATACGGCTAGTGCCGCGCTGAGCATACTCACCACAAACAATAAAATAAACGCCAGTGTTGGTGCGATCAGCTTATACATGCCAAAAGCAGCAAAAATATCCAGATATAAAATCCCAATACCCGCACCCTGCAATAACAAGGCATAGGCCGTATTTTTATGGCGCAGACGCCAGCCTGAGCCAAGCAAGGCCACCGCTCCGATAGCAACACCAATCAAACGGTATTCAATCGGCAACAGCCCTTGGTCGGACACATATTTCAGTAAAAAAGAAACACCAAAGAACAGGACAATAATACCAATACGAACGAACAGGTTGCCGCCCATAAAGTACTCTTGAACCTTGGTCTTTATTGTTTCCAACAGGTTATCTTTAGGCCTGTCGTCAGTGGGTGGAATATGGGTCACAGAGGTGCTCTCGTCAACGACTTCAGAAGCAACTTGTGGATCGGGAATATGGGTGGTTGAAGTCTCTCTTTTTGCGGTGGTGTCTGTAGTAGTGTCCCCATCAGTCGCAGGTTCTTCTATTACAGGTTCCTCCGCTTCAGATGCTGCTGGTGTGCTTATATCATGGGTAGCTTCAGCATGTCTTTCCTCCCAGTCCTTGGCTAATGTCGCTCGCAGAGAAGCCAGATCCTTGGATAAATTCAACACTCGACCCAGCAAAAAGCCAACAGTGGTCGCTAACCCAATAAAAACCACCTGCCAGTTCCAAATACCCAGCGATAAAGAAGCAACAGAAAAAAGTAGAAATATACCCGCTAGAACAAACGCCATAACATCTTCTTCATTATTCCCGGAAATTCTTGATAATTTTTAGTGTCATTTGTGATTCCACTGATGTGGCACTCAACACCTTCAGCCTGGCGCTATGCCATACAGCCGATTATACAGACGCATCACCAAAAACCGCACGACTTGAACCGCGATATCAGCGGTGCGGTAGCTACATCCAGACGAAAGTTCATATTATCCTTCCTCATTTGCCCCGCAATAGTACCGCCCACGAAATATACGCCACTGCTGATCCCCCAAACTCTGGTAACTAGTTTAAAATAACAACCCTCAATTTAAGTGACAGGACAATCCATGAATACACTGCAAACAACACTTTCCAGTTTTATCATCGACGAGCAACGCCGGCTTGGTCGGCAAGCCAGTGGTCAGTTTACCGGCTTACTGAATGACATCGGTATCGCGTGCAAAAGCATTGCCGCCTTAGTTAATAAAGGTGAGTTGGCGGGCGTATTGGGCGTTGCTGGTAGCGAAAATGTCATGGGAGATGCCCAAAAAAAGATGGATCTAATTGCGAATGATTTATTTATCAATGCGCTACAGTACAACGGGCATTGCGCGGGTATGGCATCCGAAGAGCTGGATGAAATCCTGACGCTACCGGAAGGTCTTGTTCGTGGCCGCTACCTAGTGACATTTGATCCACTTGATGGCTCATCCAATATGGATATCAACATTGATGTCGGGGCAATTTTTTCGATATTAAAAGCCCCTGAAAGCGGCGAAGACCCAACGGCTGAGGACTTTGCTCGTCCCGGTGTCGAACAGGTAGCAGCCGGATATTGCTTATACGGCCCTGCCAGTATGTTTGTTCTGACAACTGGCAACGGGGTCAATGGCTTCACCCTGGATACCAGTATTGGCGAGTTTATTTTGACGCATCCTGATATGAAAATTCCAGAAACCACCAGCGAGTTTTCCATCAATGCATCTAACCAACGTCATTGGGAACCTGCCGTTCAGCGTTATATCGCAGACTGTGTTGCAGGAGAAACTGGCCCACTAAAGAAAAACTACAACATGCGCTGGGTAGCGGCTATGGTGGGAGAGATCCATCGTATTTTGTGTCGTGGCGGCGTATTCCTTTACCCGATTGATGAACGCAATCGTAAAGCAGGCGGTAAGCTACGTTTGTTATACGAAGGCAACCCAATGGCGATGATCGTGGAACAGGCTGGTGGTTTAGCAGATACAGGCTATGGGCGCATTATGGAAGTCATACCAAACGGTGACCCGCACCAGCGTGTCGCGGTGATTATGGGTTCAAAACAGGAAGTAGAAACCATTTTAAGATACCACGAAGCAGGTTAATGCCCTTTCCGAGCAAGTAGCCAACATCTTGATGATGAATAAAGTTCATAGCTTCATGAAGGCATATCATTTTTGTTCATTTGGGTGGCAAGCTATACTAGCGCGCGCATTTGTCGAACATGTAAAACAGCTTTACCTCTGCATGTACCCATAATTAACAATCGAAGTCACCTTTCATGAGTATCATTGAGCTTATAACGAGTAACATCCTTACATTTTTATCATTAGTCGTCACGGGTGCATTCGCTGGCATTTTGGCAGGTTTGTTAGGCGTGGGCGGTGGCATTGTTATTGTGCCAGTGCTGTTTTTCTTGTTCCAAAGCTTTGGCGTGTCACCAGAGACAGCTATGGTAGTTGCAACAGCGACCTCGCTGGCGACTATTGTACCTACGTCTATCAGTTCTATTCGTTCTCACAAGCAAAAAGGCAATGTGGATTTTGATCTTTTAAAACGCTGGACGGTGTTTATTCTGCTGGGGGTATTGGTGGGCAGTTGGTTAGTAACCCGTGTTGATGGCACCTGGCTGACGATGCTATTCGGGATAATAGCCACCCTATCGGCACTTAATATGCTGTTCAGAACCGGCAAGTCGGCACTGTTTCAGCAGCTGCCCGGTAAAGCCGGGCAAACGGTTATGGGGGCATCCATTGGATTTTTCAGTTCTATGGTGGGTATCGGTGGCGGTACTATCTCGGTGCCATTACTGACGTTATATAACTATCCGGCCCATAAAGCGGTGGGCACTGCGGCGGCCATCGGGTTGATCATTTCCTTGCCCGGCGCATTAACCATGCTGGTTTTAGGTACAACACCCGCCGATGCACCTGCTGGAACATGGGGTCTGGTTAACCTGATGGGGTTTATTTGTATTGTGCCGCTAACGGTTTTATTTGCCCCGGTGGGCGCATCTTTGGGGGCGAAACTTGATGCGGCAAAACTAAAGAAAGTATTTGCGGTGGTGTTGCTTATCACTGGCTTGCGAATGCTGGGGCAACTGTTTCTGTAAGCTGTTTTCTGTTTATTGGCTGTCGATATAAAAGTTATTGATATAAAAAAGCCCCCTGGCGTGAATCGTCAGGGGGCTTTTTGCCGTATGACACTGAAACCGCGCAGTGCTATGCCGTTAATTCCTTACGCACGATTGCAGCACCATCGGCCAGGGCTTTCAGTTTGCCTCTCGCGATTGCACGGGATAGCGGAGCCATACCGCAGTTAGTGCAGGGGTAGAGCTTGTCGGCATCTACATAATTAAGCGCTTCTCGCAGTGTTGCCGCAACTTCTTCGGGGGTTTCAACGGTATCGCTGGCCACATCAATGGCACCCACCATCACTTTTTTACCGCGAATCAGTTCGATCAGTTTAATCGGCACTCGGGAGTTGTGACATTCCAGTGAGATAATGTCGATATTTGATTGTTGCAGCTTGGGGAAAATTTCTTCGTACTGACGCCACTCAGAACCCAACGTTTTTTTCCAATCGGTATTGGCTTTAATACCGTAGCCGTAACAAATATGTACCGCTGTTTCACAGCTAAGCCCTTCGATGGCTTTTTCTAAACAGGCAATACCCCATTCATTCACATCATCAAAAAATACGTTAAATGCCGGCTCATCAAATTGAATAATATCAACACCGGCGGCCGCTAATTCTTTGGCTTCCTGATTAAGAATTTTGGCAAATTCCCAGGCCAGTGTTTTGCGGCTTTTATAATGATCATCGTACAGCGTATCGATCATTGTCATTGGCCCTGGCAATGCCCATTTAATGGTTTGCGTGGTTTGTTCGCGTAAAAACCGGGCGTCGTCTACAAATACCGGTTGTGGGCGGCTTACCGGGCCAACCACTGTGGGTACGCTGGCATCATAACGATCACGGATTTTAACGGTTTTACGCTGTTCAAAATCAACGCCGTTAAGGTGCTCAATAAAAGTAGTTACAAAATGCTGTCGGGTTTGCTCGCCATCACTCACAATATCAATGCCCGCATGCAGCTGCTCTTGCAACGATACCCGCAGTGCATCCTGTTTTCCGGCAATTAATTCTTCGCCTTCCAGTTTCCAGGGCGACCACAGGGTTTCAGGTTCAGCAAGCCACGAAGGTTTTGGCAGGCTGCCGGCGGTAGAAGTCGGTAATAATTTTTTCATAGTAAATACTGCTTGTTATTCCGTTTAAAATATCAGGCGTAATTGGCAGACCAATTTTCCAGAATGGTGTGATAAGGCTTAATAAAGTGCTCGTTAGCAAACTCGCCCTGCTTAATGGCCAACTTGCTGCGCTCTTCACGGTCATACACAATTTGAGTTAATGAATGATCCTGATTTTTTAAATCCGGTTGATACTGATTCCCGGCAACCGCATTGGCATTATAAATTTCTGGCCGGTAAATTTTTTGGAAAGTTTCCATGGTGCTAATAGTGCTGATCAGCTCAAGGTTGGTGTAATCCGTTAGCAAATCACCAAAAAAGTAAAATGCCAAAGGAGCAACGCTGTTGGGTGGCATAAAGTAGCGCACCTGTAAGCCCATTTTTTTGAAATACTGCTCGGTTAAAGAAGATTCATTCGGCAGGTATTCCACGCCCAATACCGGGTGTCGATTACCGGTACGAGAATAGATTTTGTTATCGGAAACACTCAGGCAGATCACCGGTGGTTTCTTAAAATGCTCTTGGTATGCGGTTGAACCGACAAAATCTTTAAAGAGCTTGCCATGAAGATCACCAAAGTTTTCGGGAATGCCGAACTTGGCTCGGCCTTTGTTATAATCCAGCAGCCGTACACTGAAATCATAATCCCGCACGTAAGAAGAAAAATTATTTCCGACAATCCCCGCAATGCGCTTATTGGTTTTGTGATCAATAATGCTGGTTTGCAGAATCTCAATGGATGGAAAAGTTTCGCCACTGCCTTTAACATCAACATCTACAGAAATGATGTCCAGTTCAACAGAGTAACGATCCCCTTTGGGGTTATCCCAGTTCGCCAGCGCATTGAAACGGTTGTCTACCATTTTTAAGGCATTGCGCAAGTTCTGCTGGCGGCTTTCCCCCCTGGCCAGGTTAGCAAAATTGGTGGTGATCCGCGTACTATCTGAAGGAAGATAGTTTTCATCAAAGCGAATGCTCTTTATGGTATAGCTAAAGCCGTTATTCATGGTGATCCGGTATCCTGTTTGCTGATATAAAGCTGAATTTTTTGCTCTTTTAAGGCTGTTGCTTTGTCGGTCGCCAAGAGCTGGGAGCAATTTATACAGGGATCATTGCATGAATAAAACTGATTTTATCTCATAATATTATGAGATTTTTTCATGGCTTGTTTCTGTAGGGTGATTAAAACTACGTGCCTGTTCAATAAATGCCGAAAGGTATTCAATATCTTTATCATCTTCACGGGTGCCCAGATAAATCTGCTTGGCAACGCCTTCTTTACCCAGGCGCACCACTGATAAAGGTAATTTTTTACAGAATTCTTCTGCCAGCCAGCGTGGCAGTGCTGCGACACCGCGATTGCAGGCCACCATTTGCAGCATAATTTCGGTGGTTTCACTGGTTTTGTGAAGTTTAGGTACCACACCTTCCTGGTTCAGGAACTGGGTGTAAATATCCAGGCGGTCAGTCGCTACCGGGTAGGTGAGCAAAACCTGATCACGCAGATCTTCTGGTATTGCGTATTGGCGAGTAGCCAGGGGATGATGCTGAGGCACCACCAGCACCTGTTCATAGTCAAATACCGGGCTGAAACTCAGGCCACTTTTATAAAACGGATCGGGAGTAACCAGCAGATCGATTTCGTAATCCAGCAACGCACCGACGCCACCGAATTGGAATTTTTGGATCACATCCACATCCACATCGGGCCAGGCATCTAAAAATGGCGATACCACATTTAATAACCATTGGTAACAGGGGTGGCATTCCATACCAATTCGCAAAGTGCCGCGCTCACCCTGGGCGATCTGCTTGAGCTTGTCCTCGGCGTGATCCAGCAGCGGTAGCACCCGGTTGGCAATATTAAGCAAATACCGCCCGGCCTGAGTCAGCCGCAAACTGCGCCCTTCACGCAGCCAGATTTCAGTGCCCAGGTTATTTTCCAGCTTACGCATGGTGTGGCTTAATGCGGATTGTGTTACGCAAAGCGCTTTGGCGGCAGCGGTCAGCGAGCCGTGCTGTTCAACGGCCTGCACGACCTTTAGGTGGATACGTTCAATCATAATAGGGTATGAAAAAGGTTAATGGATAGGTGGAATTATACCGTTTTTATTCATTATGGAAGCGGTTTAAGCCTGTTATCGGTTAATTACCAAGCACAAATACAGGTGACGTATCATTGATAGTAGACAAATTGATGCTTATTAGCTGAACCAGCACACACTAAAAAGGGGAGCTGTATAATAAGCTCCCCCTTCTTCATATCTATCAAACTAGCGTCATCCAAGCACCCTGAGCGCACCAACCTCCTCCCACTTTTTATCAAAAGCCCACTCGCCGCCGGAATAGGCTTCACAAGCGACGAAGGGTAGAACTTGGTGACCAAAGCACCGAAAAGCTTTAGGGGTAGGCATTCACACCAGGAAAGGCTGAACCGATCAAGCCTCGCGTGTAGTCATGCCAAGGCCTTAGGCCGTCAGGCGCAGACCTCAGTGTGCCCTGCCAGTGAAAGCTGACTGATGGCAGGTTGCCACCATGACATCTCAGTGTGTAACCGGCCGCGTCAAACACATCGGTTTGTTGCTGGCCGGATTCCCGGCACAAGGGCGCGGCCAAGCCGGCCAACGCCAAACATTGCTCAGCGCTAACCGCTGCAACATGACGATACACCGCAACCTTCTCCGGTGTTTGACGACTCAGAACGGCTTGCTTGTTAATGCAGTCAATTTGCAACTGCTCAACCTGAGCCCCCGGTTTCCCGCCGATGATTTGATAATCATAACGGGCACTCTTTGGGGTTGGGGTTAAGGCACTGCCATCGGGAGCCGGCGTATTGCAGGCCCCCAATAAGCAACTAAGGTAAATCACACGCTTCACTTCGCTCTCCGTTTACGCGCTGTAGCAACACAGCCAATACCACCAAACAAAACCAGTAGCCACGGGCTTATGGAGCCACCACCACTTTTGCCTTTAGATATGACCAGATTGACCGCGCTACCCGCACTGACAGGGCTGTCTGCAGTTGGGTCTTGGCTAATCACATGACCAGAGGCAATCGTTTTGCTATTTTCTTCGGTGGTACTGCCGACAATCAACCCAGCAGCTTCAATGGCAGTGATGGCCTCACCTTTAGTTTTGCCAACCACATTCGGCACCATCAACAGCACCTGTTTGTCGATGTACAAACCGTTCAGTAGGGTCGCAGACTCGCCGTCTGTTGTCAGCGTAATATCGCGGAAGCCAACAGCGGCTGTGGCATCTATCGTTACATTAACGACCGCTTCGGTAGGTGAATTCACCACTACGCTATTCACGGTCACGTTATCACCAAAGGAGGCACTTGTCACACCGTCTTCAAAGTGTGTGTTGGTACCCGTAATCGTCACTGAAGTGGTTTGAGATTGCTGTAGTTTCTTCGGTGAGATCTCGCTGATCACTGGCACTGAACTTTCTGAGCCAATCAGCAGAGCATCGTCGAGATCTATGCCGCCTGCGGTGAGTGATCTGAAACCAATTGGTGCATCGGCCGCAACCGTTACCTCAACCTTAGCTTCGGTATCGCTAACGCGAGTAACCGAGTTAACCGTCACACCCGTACCAAGATCCACAACCATATCACTGGTAAATGTGGTATTGACCCCCTGAATAGTCAGGACGGCTGTGGTGCCCTGAATGAGGCGGGTTGGTGTCAGGCTAAGCACACTTGCTGTACCAGTCGCCTCCTCTATGGTGATCACACCTTTTCCTTCCGCAGTTTCCACACCGCCACCCAGTGCCGTTTTGGTAACCAGGTTGAGGGTAACCAGGTCGGCAGTTTCTGCAACTTCCACCGTAACGGATAGAGAAGTTGGTGATTGGATTTGAATATCAGAGAGGGTAACGCCACTAACATCACTACCATCGGATTGACTAAGGCTAACCTCAGTTGCACTACTCCAGTTGGTGTTTAGGCCAGTAAAGAAGACCGTTGCACGAGCACCGCGAGGAATTTTGCGAATGCTGGAGGTAATGACTGCTGGCTCAGTGGTTGAACGCAGGATATTGAAAATGGTATTGACATACTCACTGCCATCACCACTGTTTACCTCATCAATCTTGGCAAAAGTACCGCCGGTTTCGGCTGATACCACTGAGAACAACTGAACCGAGCTACTCACTAATGAACCAAAGGCATCAGCCGCAACAACCACACGATAGTTAGCATCGTCATAGCGGGAACTGATTTTCAGGTAATAGGTACTATCGGCATCCGGTGTGAAGCGAGCTGTCTGGATGATTTCACCACTGGCTGTCAGTGATGAAGAGGTGTAGTCACGACTAAGCAACATATCTTGCTCCACCCCTTCACTATTCAACAGGTTCAGTAAAACCGACTTACGAGCATTCATTTGGCTTAACGCTAAGGTATAGGGGGTACCAGCTTTCAGTGTAACTTTAAAGAAATCTTTGTCTTCACTGGTCTCAATGGTACCGATTACGACAGCATCCGTATTGATCTCGCTGGCTGTGTCTCTACTATCACCAATAATATCGACACCCTCGGCAGTACCAGGGTCTTCGATTGAGCCGCCGACTTCATCGCCGTCCCTATCAAAACCAGGTTTACCCTGAGCATCCGCAAGCAAGCTAGGCTTAAAGGATGCGCTGGAGCAATCGCCAGAAAGGATAGTATTCACGGTAACACCTCGCCTACGCAGATCGGAGACGACGTTTGCCATATCGACACCCGGTTGAGCGGATGCATCCGTTGCGACCAGAATGGTTCCACCGGAGTTTACCAGTTTACTCGCGGCCAACAAGCCGTGCGCACTATACTCAGGACAATCACCGCCACCCGAGGCACGAAGACCGTTAACTGCATCACGCATAGCACTTAAGTCATTGGTAGTTAGACGGTGAGTAACATTGTCTTTAAAGGTGAGTAGGTGAATGGTTGGTGCTTCCTCGCCTTCCTCTAGTGAACCCTCCAGAGCTGTTATGTAATTAGCCAAGGCCTGACTCACACCACTGATTTCTTCTGACATGGAACCAGTGTCGTCGATCACGAATACGACGGAGGCACCATTAAGTACGCGCACATCACTCCAATACTCTGTTGATGAGCTTGGCGTTGCGGGCGCTGTGGTGCTTTTTGCTGTGACCACCCACCGTACCAGAGAGCCTTCGCTCAATGCTGCATCCACATCAGCAGCAGAGGGCGTGTAGGTCGAGACATCACCTACTGCTGCTTTATGCGTTTCGGTCGTAAAGTTGCTGGCAAAAAAGCGGACATAGTTATCGTTTAGTGGGTTACTGGCACCTGCGCCATTTTTGTTCCATTTGAAGGTAGTTGAGGTATCCAGCGTGGCGCGATCGGATGGAGTGAGTTGCTCGGGAGCAATCTTATGCAGTCCGAATAGCTTGCCATAGCTGGCTTTTTTCTCATTATCTTTGCCGGCTACCAAGGCATCCCAAACATCTCCAATTTTGGTTGCACCAGAGGTCTTAATTGACTGGAATAACGCTCTGGGCGATATGGCAATCTCCTCGCCATCGGCGGCGGCATCCACCAAATCCCAAAGTGTCGTCATGACGGATAGCTCGTTATCTTCGCCAACTCCGATATCCTTTTCAAGGTGGTTAGTAATGCTGGCGTCTTCAGTATCCTGATATTGCATATCGCCAACATTTGGAACACCCAGCGCGGCAAAGCCCATCTGGTGTAATCCTGATACCGCGAAGAATGTCGGCCAGCCT
This sequence comes from Pseudomonadota bacterium, assembly GCA_002747455.1. Taxonomy (GTDB): domain Bacteria; phylum Pseudomonadota; class Gammaproteobacteria; order Thiotrichales; family Thiotrichaceae; genus Leucothrix. The sequence continues at coordinate 39,166 of PDPG01000042.1, forward strand.
TCACCCCATGCTAAGCGCACACCGACATCTTTACTACCACGACTAGTCGAGAGATTGGCATTAATGCTGTGAGAACCACCTGGGTTATTTTCAAAATTATAGGCATCCATGATGTAATGGCCGTACTCATGCAAGGTGACATCCCAGTCCCAGCGATCCAGTTGCAGGATATGCAGCTCAGAGCCATCGAATAATGACGTTGACTCGGTTGTTGGGAAACGGGTTGTAAGCTTGGCAGGTGCTGAACCATTGAGTAGTGAAATATACGCGCCACCAGCAACCAAAGCGTGATGCACACTGAATGCTTGACCGCCTATGCTGGTATTATCTGCCGTGAGGTTCACAACCAAGGTGCTGCCATCAGCTTGGTTCTCATGTACTGTAGATTTCATAAAGTAAGTACTACCAGATGCAGTATCGGGTTTGATGTCTGCAATGCTTGAGCTGGCAAGGACTTTAACGTATATATCAGGTCCTTCTACTGCATCATCATGATCGACAGCCACGGAGTATTGGCCAATAGCATTTGTGGTAGTCGTTTGCAGGAGGCTATCCCCTGACGTGTCATTGTCATAAACTTCAACTGTCGCACCAGGCAGCGGGTGGGTGTTGCCCGCACTGTCAGTCCATAACACCGTGCCTGTCACTACCATGGAGACTGGCCTGGTTAGTGCTTTTTGTGCAGGAATTGGAAATGCCTGATCAACCAAGACCTCACTGGCGCGGCGCTTTGCGGCAGGAATCGGATCATTGGTTTCAACGCTTGTCGCGCGGAACAAGGACGCAACCGAATCACCTCTACGCTGTAAGCCGGAGGCATTTCTGGCCGCTATCTTGGCATATAGCGGGCTGGACGCGTTCAAATAAACAATGTCATTCTCCTCAACGCCATAAAGTTTAGTCACGCGCTTGAACAGCTCAAGACCGCTGTCTGAAAAGGCTGTAACGCGAATCGTGATCTCGCCATCATCTGCCGAGCTGTTAACAGTAACCGGCAGCTCCAGGGTGAGTACTTCATCGCTATCCAGCCGTTGACTGAGTGAAGCTTGCAGAGCACCCGATGAGCTGACATCAATCATCAAATAGTCAGCCCCGGCATGTGGGGTCAGGTTGAGTTGCACAACACCGGACTTACCAGCAGTTAGAGTGTCCGGTGCACTGATATTGATATTGAGATTTTTGGGGGGGCTTGCGAAGAGCGAAGGGCTCACCAACACGGCAACCAGCGGTACTAGTAACAGCTGGCGGCCCAAGCTCCAACCTTTGACAAGTTTCATAAGTTTTCTCCTCTTTTTTACAACATTATGCCGTCGATAAGCAGCTTGCCGTGCTTATCCCGCACAGTCCTACTGGGAGCGTAGTTCACTATGTCCTTGTCTTTTGGGTATAAGATATATTTGTCTTATATATTATTTTATTTGTCTCTAATTATGTGGATAAAAGTATTTTTTTTAATCAGAAGATTTTGAAAAACTGGGCCTCCTGAGTTCACTGATACTCATAAAGTACTTGTTGAACAGCTCACCGAAAGGTCTTAACAGCCAGCATAATTTAGGCCCGATTACACCAAAGCCACCTGTGCGGTGGAATGTGCATTCGTCGGATTACAAGTAAAAAGTGTGGTATATGTGCTCGTTTGCTAGTAGATTTAGCCACAATAACTATAAGAAAAAAGCTGCTATGAGAGTCAGAAACGCTCCTCCTGAGAACAATAATATCGCCCCGGTAATGACATTGGTGTTGCTGGTTGTGCTAAGTATCCTCCTTGCAGGCTGGCAATTTCTGGAGATTTCCGAGGTGTCTGGTGTGCAGGTTTACCTGCCTATGTTGCAATCGGTGCTACTGCTGCTGGTAGTAACGCTGGGTGTTGCCTTCTACAAAATAAAAACAGAGGCAATGCAAAGCGAGGATATTTTGGGGCTAACCCACGAGGCATCAAGGCTGTCATTTAAGAATACAGAGGCGCTGCTCGGCGCAACGGCAGGGGGTGTAGTTCGTGTCAACAGGGAGCTACAAGCGGAGTACATTAACGACATGGCTCTGGAGTTAATTGGCTGGGATAACGAAAAGGCCGTTGGTCAACCTGTTAGCGAGCTTATCAAGCTTCAGGGAGGCCGCAGTGCTGACACACTTATTCAAATTATTCGTGATCAGTTTGCCAAGCAAGACAGCATGTTTGACTTACATGATGTGAAGCTACTGACAAACAGGTCAGAGCTAAAATACATCAAAGTAAAAACGGCTCCTATCCAGAATGAGGAAGGCGCGATTGAGTATGTTGCCTTGGTATTGCAGGATGTTACGGCAGACCGTGTGGCAATGGAGGAGTTGTACAATCAGGCATCCCGTGACTCGCTAACGGGTTTGTATAACCGCAAAAGCTTTCAAGAGTTTCTTGAGACTGCATTGGCTGAGGGGCGAAAGAAGAAAAGCGTCAATGTCTTGTGCTACATGGATCTTGATCACTTTAAAACAGTTAATGATGTCTGTGGTCATGCCGCTGGAGATGAATTACTAAAGCAGGTTGCTGACCTTTTCTCTAAACGTGTTAGGAGTACAGACTGTCTCGCCAGAACCGGTGGTGATGAGTTCGCTATTTTGTTGGTGGACTGTGGCGTTAACCGTGCAAGGACTATTCTAGAGCGTATTTTAGAAGATATCCGGGGATACCGTTTTTCGTGGAACCAGAATACTTTTCAGGTTGGTGTGAGCCTGGGAGCGATTGAGTTCGATGCAAGTTACCGAGTCAGTGATATGGGTCGTCTCATGTTGAATGCGGATGAGGCCTGTTATACCGCCAAAAAACTGGGCCGTAATCAACTATATGTCAATGATGACAATACTGTGGAGACGGATGATACTGCCAAACAAGATGAAGGGGAAAATTGGGAGTCAATACTTAAATCTGCACTGAAACATGATGGTTTTTCCCTGTTCGTGCAGTCCATCATGCCTCTGCAATCCAGCAGACAACAGCTTGAGCGACAATATGAAGTATTGGTTCGGCTGCCCCATGAAGGTGAGGTACTTTCACCCGGGAGCTTTATGCCAGCGGCACAGCGTTTAGGCCTGATGGGCAGCATTGATCGTTGGGTTGTTGATAAAACAATCAGCAATATCGCCAATGGTAATTTTGTTGCCGATAAATCCGTAAAACAGGTATTCACGATCAATCTGTCTGCTGACAGCGTTAATGACGATTCATTTGTGGACTTCGTAAGGGTCGTGCTTGACGACCATGGCGTGCCTGCCTCCTTTTTGTGCTTTGAAATTTCGGAGTCTGTTGCCTTGGCCAACTTTATGAGTAGTCAGAACTTGTTAAATGAACTGGTCGCTTTGGGCGCTTGTGGCTCTTTAGATGACTTTGGTAGTGGCATTTCTTCGTTGAGCTATCTGAGAAGTCTGCCAGTCAGTTATTTAAAAATTGATGGCGGCTTTATTCGCAGTATGAGCAAAAACCGTATTGATGCTGCAATGGTCGACGCTGTTAATAAAGTTGGACAGGTGATGAAGCTTGCAACCATTGCCGAGTCCGTAGAGACAGATATTACCAAGCAGTTATTGAAGCGCATGGGGGTGGACTACGCTCAGGGTTATCATTGCGGCAGACCAATAGCGTTTGAGGATATTTATCTGGCAGACGCTAGTTAATCAATTAAGAAAAATAACTTATGAAGACACTAATAACAAAGCTAGTGGGGGCGGCTTTATTCTTAGGTGCTGCGCACTCCTCCGCGAACACTCCCCTTTATTCAGTCACTAACATCCCTGATAACGACTGGCTTGTCATGCGATCTTGGCCGGGCGATAGCTCTCCGCCTGTTATAAAAATTCCAGCTAACGCCACACACATCAAGGCGACGGGCAGGACTGCTCTCAGAGGCCCAGTACGCTGGGTACGGATTAGTTTTGATAACAAAGCAGGATGGGTCAATGCCAACTTCCTGAAGCAGCAGACTCAACAAGAATCCCCCCAAGTAGCTACTGCTGGCCCACAAAGTGATCGTGCGGTTCTTAACCATGCCGAGTTTTTCACCTATGGCAAAACAGAAACTGCCTCCCCTGCCAGATCAACAGCATCGAAAAAAACACCGGAAGCTGACAGCAGTACAATCATTGTCAACAATATCAAATATCCTTGGAATGCCGAGGCCGACACAATTTATCACAATCCTAACCAAGGCAAGAAAAATACAGCACAACTTGCTAGTGCGACAGACACGAATCAAGCCATCCCCACCACTGCCCAAACAGCAGCCGGTAGCCAGCCTACGACACGTCAGCTAAATACCGCCGCACCCATCACTCAGACAGCGACCGTCACACCTACACCTACACCTACACCTACACCTACACCTACACCTACACCTACACCTACACCAATGATGACATTGACCATTGCACCTGCGCCAGTCACTGAGCAAAGTGCCAAGGCGCCAACTGACTACCCCGACAATGACAAAGAGACTAATCGCTACGAAGCGATTGAAACAGCGGCTAAAACTAAAGTTACGGGAAAGTAGTGATTTAGCGTTCAGGTGACACTTTGAGTTATGTATCAAAACGATTTTTTTGGTGATCCAATGGGTTCATAAAATACTAAACGGCCACTATCCGTTTATGATTATTATGGCTCAGGCATAATGATACGTTACACTGCCGTTTTTATCGAGTATCTCATGCCACATGACCGAAGCCGCTAACTTCACGTTTTCTGACGCCGTTCTCAACTGGTTTGACCAACACGGACGCAAAGACTTGCCCTGGCAACACCCAATTACTCCTTATCGGGTGTGGATTTCAGAAATCATGTTGCAGCAAACGCAAGTGGCAACCGTCATCCCTTATTATGAGAAGTTCATGGCTAGTTTTCCTGATTTGGAATCCCTGGCCAATGCACCGACCGATGAGGTACTAAAACACTGGTCTGGCTTGGGATATTACGCGAGGGCACGCAATCTACACAAAGCAGCCCGACAAATACGTGATGAGCACAACGGCCGGTTTCCCGACACACTTCAGGAGGTGAGTGCGCTCAGTGGTATTGGCCGCTCCACAGCAGGCGCTATTTTGTCTATTGCCTTTCAACAAAGGCAGGCCGTTCTAGATGGCAATGTCAAGCGTGTACTTAGTCGCTTCCACGAAGTAGAAGGCTGGTATGGCACCAGTCGTGTTCAAAAAAAGCTCTGGGCGCTTGCTGAAAGTCACCTGCCCTGTCATGTTGACCCAAGTCGCTACGCAGATTACACACAGGCCATGATGGATATTGGCGCAACGGTTTGCTCTCGCACAAAGCCAAATTGTGCAGCCTGCCCACTTACCGAAAACTGCGCTGCTTATCAGCATCAAACCACCCACATATACCCTACCCCGAAACCCAAAAAAGTCACACCTGAACGACAAGCAATTATGCTGCTCCTACATCGGGGGAATCACATTTACCTGATTCGCAGGCCACCCACAGGCATCTGGGGTGGCCTTTGGTGTTTTCCACAATTTGATGATCTCGACTCATCTATCCAGTGGCTTGAAAAAAATGGTCAACCCCGCGCCGCCATTGATTCTGCCCAAACGCTCCCCCACTATAGGCACGTATTTAGTCACTTTAAGCTGACCATTACCCCGCTACTTATCTCAGTAGATACCCCTGAAAGTTACGGGATCATGGAAGGTAGTGAGGCGCTTTGGTATAACATTGCTGACGAATTTGGCGGAGGGCTTGCTACTCCGGTGCAAGATTTACTAACTACTTTTAAGGAATTAACACTATGAGCCGCATGGTAAACTGCGTTTTACTCAAAAAAGAAGCCGAAGGCTTAGCGCGAATGACATACCCCGGCGATCTTGGAAAGCGTATTTTTGAAAACGTTTCTCAGGAGGCTTGGCAACAGTGGGTAGGACACCAGACCATTTTAATCAACGAATATCGCTTGTCACCGATCAACCCAAAAGATCGTCAATTCCTTGAAGAAGAAATGGAAAAATTCTTCTTTGGTGACGGCCCTTCTCAGGTGGACAACTTGGTTCCCAACAGCTAGTGACCTTGCGACTTCCGCACCGACTCCCCAGTAGAAACGTGCGGAAGCCTTTTAAACGGCGATGAACAATGGAACAAGGCCGGATACTGTAAAAAAGACACTTCCTTAAAATCGACTACCTAGCCGCAAGTGGGCCGGGCTTTCGCCGATTTGATTAGTCTCTACAAGACCAACCGGGAGTCTCTTACTTGAGCAAAGATTTTACTCGGGCAAGCCACCCTAGATTTTCGCAAGCGTTTAAAACCAGACGAAGTTGTTTACAAATCACTAATACGTTTCGTACTCTGCTTGCTCATAAGGTTTGGCCTGCTCGTAAGGATTAAAGGTTGGCTTATTCAGTAATACCGAGTGCCTGAGTACATGGAAACGAATCGGCTCCGCTGCAATTAATACCTGCCGTTCCGCACTCACCACTGATAGGCTCAGAGTATGCTCGCCACGATCCAGGTTTGTCAGATTGGCCACGCGGGAAGTGCTGTCGCTGACCTCCTGCCCATCCAGTTTAATAACGACTTTATCACCTGATCGCAACTTGGGTGACAGGCTCCAGGCGACAGACACATCACCATCATTCGCGCGAATCGCTTGGTCATACTTTGGCGCAATCACCTTTAGCTCGGTGTAAACGATCTTTTTTGCAGCCGTGACTGCTCTTTCTTGTTGCTTTGAAGCTTTGGGCAAGACCGGGGCTGGTTGGTAACGACTTGAGAATGCTTCCAGTACGGTTAGCTCTGGGGGATCAATGGCCCTGGCATTCACATTATCAGGGGGATTATCACCAAACACTAACTGACCAGACTCATCCGTCCAGCTATAAATTCCACCCGCCGCCATAACAGCCTGAGATATAATAGCGGCAGCAACCAATAAAAAATTACGCATCCACTTAAACCTATCTGTTACTACTCCGGCTTGCAGTATAACAACTGCCCCGAAAATCACAGGAAAGTTCCCGATAACAGGGCGTATTCTTAGCGGTGTGTGGCAACCCTCAAACCGCACAGAAAATATGTCTAGCCATTTGTGATCTAACCACTCAAACAGCCAAACAGTCAGGAAAAAGCCCCGGAATGATGAGCTCCGGGACTTTTCCTAATCAGCATTCACAGTCTTCATACTCAGGAAAATACTCCTCCTGAAGCTCATGTCCCTCCACGTGTGTATCATCATAAGCCGTATCAACAACCGGCTCTTGTGGAACATCATAATCATCCAACGTCGTGATTCCCGCGTACGGCTCTATCCTGCCCTTTCCGATCAGGTAATCAGCACCTGCAACGAGATGTTTTCCAGTCACACCTGCCGTTAATAGAGCCTGCTTTTCCTGCAAACTATAACCACCACCATAAGTGGCCTGTACGTCTTCATCGCCTACGACACCTTCGAGCTTTAGCTTGTCTAAGCCTTGGCCTGGCCTATAAGAAACACTACCCTGCCAACCACTGACATCACCGTCAGTCGCTACATCTACCGAGCGATAACCAACCACAACATCCGGCACCAAACCTTTGGAACCAAACGTCCATTGCAGAGATGCGAATGGCTCATTTTCATCACTGGCCATACCATTTGCTGTACACAGCGCCATCGTCAAGCACGCAATTGATTTCCATACCTTCATATCATTCTCCTTACCTGAATTGTTAATAACTTTCTGTTATTACAACTAGTTAGACGAGAATGAGGCCCTACCCTTCAACCACTTGGCAGACGAATACAACCTTCGATCAATAGATGGCAAAATCTATGGCTCACAAATGATTAAAACGATTACCAAGTCATTTCCATACCATGACTTTTTTGTTATTGAGCCACTTTCCTGTAAAAAATAGCGTATCATGGCGGCCCAAACTAAACTGAACGCGTACTAAACTGAGATGGCCTCTATATCCTTAACTGCTCCAACCACCAATAACGAACCCTCACGCTGGATGTGGCTGCTGTTAATTCTTTCCATCATGATCACACTTGTTGCGGGCATGATTTACACCCAGCAAATGATGCAGCAAGTTGAAAACATCGAACAAAAGCAAGTCTCTCTGAACAAATCGCGTGCTGTCATACTGTCACAGCCAGATGCCATGAATATTAACTGGATGCGTACCCTAAACCCCCTGGCAAAAAATATTCAAGGCGACATTGTCTGGAGCAACTCAATGCAGCAAGGCATGATACGCTTTGCCAACTTGGCAACACTCCCCAAAGGCCAGCAGTACCATCTCTGGATTTACGACCTTGCCAATGCAGCCAATAAACCAGTGTCGATTGTGCAATTCTCGCCAGACTCGGCACTGCCAACAGAACGCTTGATTCCATTCACCAGTAGTCAAGCTATCACCGCACCCTACAAATTCATGATCATGCTGGAGTATACCGACGGTGACTCAGCCCCCGAACCCCTGCTACTGGCGCAACCATGAGGAGAAACCCTTGCCACAACAAATCTGGATAATCGGCTGCGGGGATATTGGGCAGCGCGTTGTCAAGCAAATCGACAAGCGATATCAGCATGTGCCACACAAAGTTAATGCACTCATCCAAGGGGAAGCATCTGAGCAGGTGTGCAAAAAACTGGGGTTGACTACCCTGCGATGTGACTTGGATAAAATGCCTCATATTGTCGCAGAGCAATTTACAGCGGCTGAGGTTTACTATTTTGTTCCACCACCAAGCACGGCTGATACGGATACCCGACTCACCCATTTCCTTAATCAAGTTGGTGCTCACCCCAAACGCATTGTTCTAATCAGCACAACAGGAGTATATGGCGACAGTCAGGGCCAGTGGATAGATGAAGAAACGACCGTTAATCCGCAAACAGACCGAAGCAAACGACGGCTTTCGGCTGAGAAACAGTTGCAACAATGGGCCGCTCAGCACAACCGTGAATACATTATCCTTCGGGTGCCTGGTATTTATGCCAAAGAACGCTTGCCATTAGCGCGCCTCAGAAAAAAACTACCCGTTATCAGAGCCTCCGAAGCGGCCTACACCAACCGCATACACGCTGATGATTTAGCTAATATCTGTATTGTTGCGATGCAGAGTCATCTAAGTGGTGAGATATTTAATGTCACGGATGGACACCCCGGAACCATGCTGGATTATTTTAATCGAGTCGCTGATTTTGCAGGTCTTGAACGTCCGCCACAAATTAGTCTAGCAGAAGCAAAACAACAACTAAGCGAAGGCATGTTGTTTTATGCAATGGAATCGCGGCGGATTCGTAATGACAAGCTACTAAATATGCTTAACGTCACGCTGAAATACCCTACTTTGGAGAGTGCGCTAAAGTGATGTGCCGCTCTGGATGATGTATAATCGCCACTCACTGATTGCCAAGGTGTGTAACATGGGTGGTGGCCTGTTACTTGCTGAACGGTATCAGCGGTGTTTTGTGGGATCAATGAGCCGAGAGTCTATTCAATAAACTGTTATATATCTAGGATCAAAATATGAATATGAAAGCCCAAGAATGGTTGGAGAGGGGACGAAGATCTGAAGACCCTTTTGATGCATTTAGCAATTTTTGGCGGGGTTTTAATAATCTATACGCAGGGAGGGGCGTTAGGGAGAGTGAGAAAAATTTAATTTCTATGTTCTTGGACAAGCATGTTAGCGATGAGGATGCACAATATTTACTTGATACATACACTAAAGAAATAGCATCATTAACGGACAAACCAGTTACCGACATGCGTGGTAACGGCAGGGATACAAGCAACTTTATTGCAAAGTTTAAGCAATCGGAGACGGCAGTTGAAAAGCTTATCGCTTTATTTAAGATTATATATCAAGTGCGTTGTAATCTTGAACATGGTCAAAAATCTCCATCGCGCGAAAGAGACAAAAACCTATGCCTTCACGCTGGGCCGATAATTGCCGAGATTGTAGAAAAATATGCATAACGAGCTAATCAACTACACGCCTATGATCCCGGACGGCCTACGCTTCGCTATGTTCCAGCAGCTGGCTACTGAGGCATTAAGCCATGTGCAAAAAACCAATCATAAACGGAAGGTAAAATGTGGTTAAAAGACATAGAGCTTGAATCTCAAACTGTGAAATTAGTCCCTTTGTCTGAAACGCACGCAGATGCTTTAGTGGAAGCCGCAACTGATGGGGAACTTTGGAGACTTTGGTTTACATCTGTTCCAAATATAGACAGTATCAACAAATATATCTCAACTGCTTTAGAGCAAAAAACTAAAGGTCTAACTCTACCTTTTGTGGTGGTAGAAAAATCTAGCGGTCAGGTTATTGGCTCTACTCGGTTTTGTAATGCAGACCCCGTAAACCAACGAGTTGAGATTGGTTACACTTGGTATAGAAAAAGCTTTCAACGCTCATCCTGTAACACGGAGTGCAAATTAATGCTTTTAACCCATGCGTTCGAAACGCTCAATGTTATTGCGGTTGAGTTTCGAACAAACTGGCATAATCAAGCCTCAAGAGCGGCGATTGCGCGTTTGGGTGCAAAACAGGATGGCGTACTTAGAAATCATCAAAAAATGGCCAATGGTGGTTATCGGGATACGGTTGTATTTTCAATCATCAATGCAGAATGGTTATCGGTTAAAGAAAGTTTAGAGTTCAAGCTACGCGCATACAGCTAACAAATCAATCAACCATCACCCAGTGCCAGCCACTCTTCCACCACTTTTTCAGCAGATAAATGCTGTACTGTATCCAGCGCAGTATCACGACACTTAGTCTGTAAATCATTGTCGAAGTAAAGCCTGTCCATTGCTGCGGTGAGTGCTTCCTGATTCCCACTTTCAACCAACAAGCCATTTTTTTCGTGCATGACAATCTCGCGTGGGCCGGTCGGGCAGTCTGTCGCAACCACTGGACAGGACAACACCAGGGATTCAATCAATACCATCGGGAAGGCTTCCGTACGGCTGGATAACACTAAAAACTTTGCGCCACTTAAATATCTAAAGGGGTTGGATTGAACACCCAGCATCATGACCTTGTCACTAAGGGCCAGTTTTTTTATTTGCTGCTCAAGTTGTGGGCGCATTTCGCCTTCGCCAATCAACAACAAATCGCACTCATCCTTTAGCCTCGAATGAGCGTAGGCATCAATCAATAAATCCAGACGCTTCACCTCACTTAAACGGCCAAGTGCCATAATATAAGGCCGTTCATGCTGATAAGGCACTTTAGCCTGCTCGATAATTTCTTCAAACGATACCAGATTATAAATGCGAGAAACGTGTTTGAATTTATACTCTTCTCGCAACAAAGTCGCCACATCTTCAGAAACAGCAATAATATGTTGTGCTCTGGGATAAGTCAGCTTCATCAGAAGCGTCTCATAGGCTCCCAACTCGTGTGGATTGCAATGAACTGACAAGATGGATTTTGAGGAAGCCAAGGCCGTTGGGAAGTTTGCCGACTCCATAAAGCTGAAAATGTAATCATATTGCTCAGCCCTACAGTGCTTCTTTAAGCGCCAGGTTCTCCTGACAATATTAATTGCTTTTTGCACTATCGTATCCTGATCTGGACACTCAAGATTCACCAGTTTGCAAGGGGCTTCCTGATACTGACGGTGACTATCCTGAAAGATGAGGAGCGTAACATCATGTTTTACCGATAATGCGGCTGCGAGATTGAGCGCGGAACGCTGCCCTCCTCCCAATGCCAGATCCGAAATCACTATGGCTATTTTTTTCATTAACTAACACGCCAATTTAAATTTTAATTATGACTGTCGGCTGTGTTCCATCTGCGCCGATCCTTAACTCTCGCAGGATAGGCGCGCGTCATTTTTTGTAAAGATCAAGGTGACAAAGTACCCCTAAGCAGGGATTAACGAGACAACTACTGATAACAAAGGTCGTAGTTGACCTTTTCCAGCCAAGCCTGCTCTCTTTTTAAGTCAGCCTCCAGCAGCTCCCGCTCAGCCAGCCCCTTTTCGCTAATTAACTGAATACGGTGATCCTCAACCTGTAGCTTGGGTGATAAATCACGGCTGTCCCGCCGCCGATGTAACAACACAGATAAACGCAGTAGAATACTCATCCGTATCAGCGTCTCCCGATCATGTTCAGGAATATCTTCAAACTGAGCGTCACGAATTTTACGCCGGTGAGTTTTCACCAAAGTTGAAATCCACACCTGCTCACGACGCGAGAAGCCCGGCATAAAGGCATATTTAAGAATATAAGCGCCCTGGTAATGGTGTTTATTATGGGTAATAAGCAAGCCAATTTCGTGCAACTGTGCCGCCCATGACAACAGTGCTCGCTCTTTCTTGGGCAGTGACCATTTTTCGGCAACCTGATCAAAAAGAACCAGCGCCGTTTTCTGAACCCGCTCAGCGTGGGGGAAATCAATCTGGAAGCGCCCCATCATCTCCTCAATGCTGCGATCACGTACATCCTCATGGCAGATCCGTCCCAGCATGTCGTACAGCAGACCTTCACGCAAGGCACCTTCAGAGACAATCATTTCGTCAATATTAAGCGACTCGAACACGGCAATCAGCACAGCTAAGCCACCCGCATACACAGGCTGCCTGTCTTCACTCAGCCCCGGCAAACTCAGCTTTGTCAGGTGTCCGGCAGTTATCATCAAATCGCGTAATTTGTACAACGCATCAAGCGTGATACAAAACGACTCATAACCCAGTGCCTGCAGGATGCTCAAGGTGGTTTTGATGGTGCCAGATGAGCCTATTGCCCGTGACCAGTTGCCTCTTTCAAAAGCTTGCTGGATGGGTAGTATTTCCAAACGAATCGCAACATCAGCTCTCTCCCAAGCCGTTGCACTCAAATCACCCATTGCAAAAAAGCGTTGGGTACTACTGGCAGCCCCCACGTCAAGACTTTCCAGCGTTTCGGGAATAAAGTCACGGCCAATAATAAACTCGGTACTACCGCCGCCAATATCAATCACCAACTGCTTTCGCTGATCGCAGGATAGTGAGTGTGACACACCCAAATAGACCAAACGTGCTTCTTCACGTCCCGAAATAATCTCAATTGGATGTCCCAGCAACTGACTCCCCTTGCGAATAAAGTCATCCGAGTTTTGCATACGCCGCAAGGTATTCGTTCCTGCAATCCGCACATTTCGAGATTCAAAATGCCTTAGGCGATCACCAAAGCGTTTCAGACACGCCAACGCCCGCGCCTCATAATCAGGGTCAAGATTGCCCTGCTCGTCTAAGCCACCACGCAAGCGGATCATTTCTTTTTCTTTATCAATCAGGGTGGGCTTACCACTAGCGTCAATACGCGAGATAATCATGTGGAAGCTGTTTGACCCCAAGTCCACCGCTGCCAGTGTCTGCCCTGACATGCCTTGATCTAGCAATGTGTTATCCGCCATAACCCTAATCTTCTAATACCAAATTATCACGATGTATTAGCTCTTTCTCACCCATATAACCCAAAATATCCTGAATGTTATGGCTAGGCGTTTTACAGATTTTTGCCACATCGCTACTGGAATAATTACACAGACCTCGTGCAACGATCCTGCCCTCAGCATCTGCACAATCAACCCGATCACCACGCTTAAATTGCCCACTGCAACGCTCCACGCCCACAGGCAATAAACTTTTACCCGATGAACATAGGGCTGCAACTGCACCGGCATCCAAAAATAACGTACCGTGTGCCTGTGTCTGTCCGGCAATCCACTGTTTGCGTGCAACCAACTTGGTGTCTTCAGGGACTAATAATGTGCCCAATGACTCTCCCTGGCGTAGCCTTGATAACACCTGCTTTTCGCGGCCAGAGACAATGACGGTCGCACACCCCGACTTGGCAGCACGTCTTGCCGCCTGCACCTTTGTTGCCATGCCACCACTACCAATGGCAGTACCAGCAGAACCTGCAAACTGCACAAATTCAGGATCCATTGCAACACCTTCACGAATCAATTCTGCATCACCATGATGGCGTGGGTCTTTATCATAAAGGCCTTGTTGATCAGTCAGAATGACCATTAGATCCGCTTCGACCAGGCTGGCAACCACGGCTCCCAATGTATCGTTATCACCCAAACGAATTTCTTCAAAGGCAACCGTGTCGTTTTCATTCACAATGGGCAACGTTCCCAAGCGAGTCAGGGTACGCAACGTATTACGGGCATTGAGATAACGCAGACGGTGGCTAACATCATCATGTGTCAACAGAATTTGCGCAGCCTGTATGCCATATTTCTGAAACTCTGTCTGATACGCCTGAATCAGTCCGGTTTGTCCAATGGCTGCGGCGGCTTGAAGCTCCGGCAGTGCTGTTGGCCGACTCACCCAGCCCATGCGACTCATTCCTTCGGCAATCGAGCCGGAGGAGACCAAGACCATCTCTACACCTTGACGGCGCAATTCAGCCATTTGCCCAGCCCAGTCTGCAATGGCCTGATAGTCCAGCCCTTTTCCATCCTGAGTCAGTAATGCACTACCTATCTTGACGATCCAGCGTTGGCTTTTTCGGGTGTACTTATCTCTGTTATTCATAATTTAAGCGTGACTGAATGGCTCTGCCTGCATACGCTGCTCATCCATATATTGCATGATTTTGTAGGAAAGCTCCTTAGTGCCAACACTCGTCGCCGCAGATACATAAAAAACAGCACCCTGCCACCCCAAACCATCAATGATTTGCTGACAATGTGCCTCGCGCGCTTCCTCAGGAACAAGATCAACCTTGTTTAGAACCAGCCAGCGCTCACGCTGACCGAGCTCATCGCTGTATTTTTGCAGTTCATTTTCGATGATGTGTACTGACTCAATGGGGTCACTTCCATCAATCGGGGCAACATCCACCAAATGCAATAACAAGCTGGTGCGAGACAAGTGCTTCAGGAACTGCACACCAAGACCGGCACCTTCCGCGGCGCCCTCAATCAACCCCGGAATATCAGCAATGACAAAACTTTTGTAGTCCTGAACCTTCACAACACCCAAGTTTGGATACAAGGTCGTAAACGGATAATCAGCAATCTTAGGTCGCGCGGACGACACGCTAGAAATCAGTGTCGATTTTCCAGCATTAGGCAGCCCCAACAACCCAACGTCGGCAAGTACCCGCATCTCCAGGCGTAACTGGCGTAATTCGCCCTGCGTCCCCGGCTTGAATTGACGAGGCGCACGGTTAACCGAACTTTTGTAGCGCAAATTCCCCAAGCCATGGTAGCCACCCTGAGCAACCAGTAAACGCTCTTGATCCGATGTAATATCACCAATTAACTCATCGGTTTCATCATCATAAACGGCTGTTCCAACGGGCACCGAAATGACCTTGTCACTCCCTCGGTGTCCTGTCATATTCCGGCCAAAGCCATTCTTGCCACGTTCGGCCTCAAAATGACGGGCATGGCGAAAGTCGGCCAGTGTATTCAGGTCTTTGCAACCTTCCAGATACACAGAGCCACCATCACCACCATCGCCACCATCAGGGCCACCGTATTCGATATATTTTTCGCGCCGGAAACTCACGCACCCGTTGCCACCGTCACCGGCTTTTACCTGAATGCGTGCTTCATCTACAAATTTCATTGGATTTTCTTAAAACCTACAAGGGTATTATTTAGTGCTGGTGGCCACCCGGGCCATGTGGATGACCATGACTGATTTCTTCTTCAGTCGCCTCCCGCACATCAACCACATCGACATCGAAGTGCAACGTTTCACCAGCCATTGGATGATTTCCATCAATCTTGATGGTATCACCATCGACCGCAGCAACGGTAATGATCTCCATGCCCTGATCGGTTTTTGCATGAAACTGTGCCCCTACGACCAAGTCTTCATCGGAGATATTTTCAAACATTTCACGAGGAACATCCTGAGTCAGGGTTGGGTTGCGCTCACCATAAGCCTCAGCAGGCGCTACAGAGACAACGACTTTGTCACCCACTTTCTTATTTTCCAGTGCCTTTTCCAATCCCGGAATCATACCGCCCACACCATGCATGTATAAAAAGGGGTGATTCGCATCGGCGACATCCAAAACCTCATCGTTATCGTCTTTTAGAGTATAATGCAGGGTTGCAATGGTATTTTTAGCGATGATCATACTGCTGTCCACACTGAAAAATCCGGGAATTTTGACATATTTGACCCTTGAGCGATAGTAAATGCGCTTATAAATGCAGCCCATCACTTGGCTTTATCGTTCGTTCGCCATCCGTGGTGCATCTGTGAATGGGTTAATTTAATACAGCTTATCGAGTGAGACTTCGCAGGAGAACAAACAGAGTGATAGAATACCAACCGAACATGCAAACACCAAAAACATAATAAGAAGGTATATACATGGCTAAACTATCTGAAATCAAAGGAATAACAATCCGTGTTTCCTACGCATTTGAAGCACAGGGAATTAAAACGGTTGAAGCCTTTCTGGAAAGTTGTTCAACAAGAAAAGGGCGGGAGCAGCTCGCTGAAAGCACCGGGCTATCTCCGAAAGATATTCTAACTTGGGCTAACCGTGCGGACTTGGCGCGAATAAAAGGTATCGCAACGCAAAATGCTGACTTGCTGGAAGCTGCGGGAGTTGATACCGTTCCGGAATTGGCACAGCGCAATCCTGATAACCTGTACGCAGCAATTCTTGAAGAAAACAACAAGCATCGCATCGTATCCAAAATGGCTAGTTTAAATCAGGTAAAGGATTGGGTCGCTCAAGCAAAAGAGCTTCCTCGCGTCATCACTTACTAACCAGCCTCCCGCACGAGGCAAGCTTGTATGAAGGTTAATTGCCCGTGTATCGACTGCTTTACTCAACGTTATGGTACCTACTCTGCCCGTTTATATTAATCAAACTGTTATTACGCAGCCGCAGTAGCCCTGAATACGCACATAACTGGCGGCAACGTCTCGGGCACGTTCCATGTAAAGCTGGCCCTCGTATTTGGTTGCACGCCGTTTCTGTTGGTGAGACGGTTGCAGCCAAACCACTGGTCAAAGCCATCATCACGCAATATCCCAAACATTCGCTGTTAATCAGCAATACCACACCCACCGGAATGCAGACGGCCAAACGCTTGTTTGGTGATAACGTTGAACACTGCTATTGCCCCTACGATCTGCCACATGTCATTTCCCGCTTTCTAAAGCATACCCAACCCGATTTGTTGATCATCATGGAAACAGAAATATGGCCAAACTTGCTGCACCAATGTAAGCAGCAGGCTATTCCTGTGATGATCGCCAATGCCCGCTTATCTCCACGCTCCACCAAGGGCTACACCAAAGTTCAACGGTTAATTGAAGCGGCTTTGGCGAACGTATCAATCATTGCTTGTCGCAGCCAACAGGATGCAGAACACTTTCAACAACTGGGGGCGAGCACTAACCAGTTAACGGTGAGCGGGAATATCAAGTTTGATGTGGTACAAGGCATACAGGCAAGCACATCCCCCAATATATTTACCAAGTTCCCTCAACAAAAAATACTGGTTGCTGCCAGCACACACCAAGGCGAGGATGAGATCATCCTGGAGATTTTCAAGCAGTTAAGGCAAACATTTCCTACATTGCAATTAATCTTGGTTCCACGACATCCTGAGCGCTTCAATGATGTTTTCCAGCTCTGTCAACGTGCTGGTCTCTCCACTATACGCCGCAGCGACACAATAAAACTAGACTCATCCTGCGATATTATTCTGGGCGACAGTTTGGGTGAAATGGCCATGTGGTACGCCAATGCGGATGTGGTATTTATCGGTGGGAGCCTGGTTAAAACGGGTGGTCATAACCCGCTGGAGGCTACGGTGTTTGGAGTACCCGTCGTTTCAGGCCCGGCGGTATTTAATTTCCAGGATGTCTTCACGGTGCTTTGTGAAGTGAATCTAGCCTGGGTCGAACCAGACTCGCACCACCTAATACAAAGGATAACAAAGCAACTGCAACGAACTGACGAAGACTTAGCGGCCTTTAAAGAACACGCCAAGCTTACCCTCAGCACAAAGGCTGGTGTCACCGAGCGTCTAATGTCGCAAGTGGCAACTCTTTTGCGTCCTTAAAATCCCAACTCCCTCGCCTCGGTAAACCTCATACCTGACGAAATTGAGTCCACCTCTATACAGTCAATCCCTAAACCACGCCCGCTTTTTCAAGCGCTTTGGCTTTCTTTCGCATCAGCATTTCAATTTCGCTTTCACCATCAATGGACTCATCATCCTCTTCCTCCTCATCTTCAATTGGCTCTAATACCAAACCATCCAACTGAGAGGCTCGCGCTTTCTTGGCCTCTTCATCCTGCTCAAGTGAATCCTGCATCAGGTTGATTTTAACTTTCATATTGTTAGGAGAGTCTGCGTTTTTCAGAGCCTCTTCCAGAGAAATTCGTCCCTGCTGATACAATTTGTAGAGATGACTGTCAAAGGTCTGCATGCCAAGTTCTTCTGACTTTTCCATCACCTCTTTGATGGCATGAATATCACCTTTCATGATCAAATCCTGAACCATGGGCGTACCAATCAGAATTTCGATAGCTGCTACCCGCTTGCCATCGACCGTTGGAATCAAACGCTGTGAAATGAAGGCACGAATATTTAATGAAATATCCATTAGTAGTTGTTGGTGCCGTTCCTCAGGGAAGAAGTTGATAATACGATCCAATGCCTGGTTCGCGCTGTTGGCATGTAGTGTCGATAAACACAAATGACCCGTTTCAGCAAAAGCCAGCGCATGCTCCATCGTTTCTTCAGTACGAATCTCACCGATCAGAATCACATCCGGTGCCTGCCTTAAGGTGTTTTCCAGGGCATCTTCATAGGAGTCAGTATCGACCCCAACTTCACGCTGACTAACCAGACAACGCTTGTGCGGATGAACGTACTCAATAGGGTCTTCAATCGTGATGATATGACCGGCGGAGTGGCTATTTCGGTGGTCAATTAACGCCGCCAGAGACGTTGACTTACCGGACCCCGTTCCACCAACAAATAGAATCAGGCCCCGCTTTTCCATGATGACTTCTTTCAGCACCTTGGGCAATCCCAAGGCATCGGCGTTCGGAATCTCAACTTTGATATTCCGAATCACCATTGCCAGATGGGTTCGCTGCTTGAAGATATTGATCCGAAAACGTCCAATGCCAGGTTCATCTAACGCCAAATTCATTTCCGGTTTCTTTTCAAACTGTTGCTGTTGCTCCTCATTCATGAGCTCTTTCGCTAGATTATTTAGCACTTCGGCATCCAGTTTTTCGTGACCTAATGCCCGTAGCGTCCCCTGGAACTTGGCGGCGGGCGGTGCATTAAATGTCAGGTACAAATCAGAACCGTCGTTCTTCACTAACACTCTGAGCAGATTTTTAAAGTCCATGCACTATACCGAAATGTTATTTTTATTAGCGATTAATTGATCCACTGGCCCGTGTTGGGGTTAATCAACTCTAACCCCAAATGTTAATGAGACAGAAGCGCCGGCGTTTACAACTCCCGCATTACCACCAACCAGTCCCGTGCCACCTTCTGCGGGTTTATTCACAATGGTCCCCTGTGAAATCGCTGGCAACGCTCCACCGTTAGTAAAGTGGCTAGTAAACTCGGGCACTGCGTCATCAATGCGCACATTCTTAGCCACACCTGCACTGGTATTCGTCGCTGTCAACCGGTATATAATGCACGCTCCCGGCATCGCCTGGAATGCATTCGGTGAGTAGGTCTTTCCTGTGTCAACATTGCCATCACAATCCAAATCTGGTGCTTGCTCTTTAACAATATTCATATTGCTCATTGCCACGAACGTGATGTCTTTTACCTGTGCCGTCACATTCACTGGCGTTCCCGCATTGGTCGTTCCCACAGCCGTAATATCCGTTTGGTTTGTCGCTCCGACAGGGGCATTAGCGGGAGCAAAAACCTTAGCAAAAATTGTTTTACTCTCACCAATGCTCAGATTAAAAGGACTAGCAACAGGGTCACTGCTACTGAGTACACCATCCCCATCAGCGTCCACATAAAGTATTGTCGTCCAGCCAGATGAGGCTAATGTATCCGTTGAGCTAAGATTAATATTCGTGAAAACGGTATTGCCCGTATTATGAATTTCGTGTGTATAGATCACGTTGTTACCCGGCTCTACTTGCGCACGATGATCCGGCTCAAGTATCAGCTTTTGAGCAGCAGTCATATATACCTCATCATGCTTGATGTCTTCTGCTCCAGTCAGAGGCGATTTTGCTCTAAAGTAAATACTGGTAGCCGTGCCATCAAAGGGCGCATTTGCAGGTAAGGTGATTTGGACACAGACCAACTGATTGCCACCTTGTGCAATGAGTGACGTATTACTAATAACTGGCCCCAATGTTGAGCAATTATTAGCGCCGGCATCTGCATGGAAAGCAATCTTCCAACCTGCTGGTGCAGTTCCTGCAACAAACGGTTTGTCCTTACTGAAGGTTAGGTCAAAACTGTCTGCAACAGAACCCGTATTGTTGATATACAGTTTGAAAATACCAGACTTGCCGGGTGCAAGAGTTAACCGTGACTGAGGCGCTGCGGAAGGCCCTGCCCCTACGCCGGTTACGCCCGCACCACTCAACGGTGCGACGTTAGTCACATCTACCTGACTTCCTGTAATTTCATCCAGATGGTCCGTAACCGAGTTGGAAACATCGGGATCATTGGCTGATGTTGCAGTCTTGGTAACATCAAAACCTGCTCCACCATTATTACCAACAGCAGTACCAGTCATCGGCAGTGTTGCTTTCAGAACAACCACATAAGACTCACCCGCAGCCAGGGGACCTGTATCCACAACATTGGAATTATCGGTATCTAACAGCGGAGTAAAGCCATCACTCTGATACAAAGTAAATGTAGTACCAGCAGGGAATGTTGCGTTGGCTGTATCAACACTGATGTCAAAAACATCTACCGCATTACCCTTATTCCAAATCACGTTATTAAATGCAACAGTACTACCCAGCGTTGCAGTTGTTTGTGACACAGGTTCAGCCGTCCCATCCGCACTATTATTTGTTGAACCATTTGCTACAACACCAGACTGTGCAATGACCTGCATTGGCACTTGGTTGGTCTTTTGGTTTGTTATCTTTACCGCACCATTAAAGTACTCAAACTCGGCAGTATTCAACAATGTAGAAGCCGCCAGAGGGTCGTCTAACATAACCTCAAAGCTCAGTGTGCCACTATCACCCGAGGCAACCAGACCAATAATCGCCGTAACCTGATTAGTACTGTCGTTATCTGTATCCGTACTCGCTTCAGTCAAACCAGAACAGTCTGTGTGATAAGCACAATACGTTATGGTCGAGCCAGCACCGCCCTGACCTTGTACATCCGTTTTATTTGCATCAGTCAGTGCCACACCCGGACCAGTCAAGCTCCACTCACCGCTTCCTGCAACATAGCTCATACCCTCCGGTAAGGCGTCAATCAAGGTAACGTTAGTCGCATCCGATGCACTCTGATTGTTATAAGTCAGCGTGACTTTATATGGGCCACTGCCCGCTTCACCACTGTCTGCGCTGATACGCTTTGTGACGCTGATGACCGCTTTATCAGAAACTATTGCTTTGTCTGTATTACTAAGTGTTAAGCCACTAAATTCACTTTTTCCCGTGACTGAAATTCGCCCTTCATCCGCATCTGCTGCTGTATCCGGTATCGTAGCAACAACCACAAAGTAAAAAGCTTCCTCTGCGGCTAACAGACCCGTACTGTTAATTGCTGAGAGGCTATCAGCCACACCATCCTGATCCACATCAGGATAAATCTGTATGTCAGTAAAGTCGTAGTTATCGCCTGTCAGGTCACTGGCAGAAAGCTCAAAGGTATCATCACCGTTACCCGTATTAGTAAGCACATGCGGGAAAGATACCATTTGCCCTGCAATGGCATAACGTGACTGATCGGGCTCCAGTATAAACGCACCGACTTGCTGAACAACGGTTTCAACAAGGTTTGAAGTGACCGTTTGCTTAATACCTGAGGAGTCTTTATAGGTTGCAGTTGCCTGGTTCTTGATACTGGTACCAGCAGCCGGCGCTTTTGCATTAGCCGCTCCTGATATGAGCAACAAAAACACCATCAAATAATTGACTAACAGATGACTCTTACTATTTTTATTCATTTTACAAGCCTGTATCTACACGTTTACGGATATCCCCATACCCATTAAATCCCACCTTATGAGACCACAAGGTGGGGATCTTTATTTTTACTTATTACTTAACAGGGGAAGGTGCTTTAAATTTTGTCGCCTTAGGCCTAACCGCAAGACTTAACGGTCTACCCTTTGCGTCCAGCAACATTAACTCAACACGACGGTTAATCACTCGCTCAGCTTTTGAATTACCCAAAATTGGCAGTTCCTCGCCCAGTGGTGAAACGATAATACGCTCACGACTCAGCCCTTTGCTCATCAAGTAATCCACCACCGTTTGTTGACGCTTCAAAGCAAGCTTACGGTTGTAGTGGTTTGAGCCATAACTATCGGTAAATGACTGAACACTTAGTTTCAGGGTAGGGTTCTTTTTTAGAACCAGCATATCCCGATCAAGACGTGCCTCCTCATTGCGATCTAAACTGGCCAAATCAAACCCAAAGTAAACGGCTGGCTCCCAAATGGCACCATAGACTGGCTGTTTAACGTACTGAGTCTTATTAACCACCTTGATCTTTTCGACCACCTTGGTTTTCGGAACAAGTACTCGCTTAACTCGGTCAACGTATTTAATTTTTTCAACTTTAACCGGTTTAATCTTTTCAACGACCTTAACCTTTTCGACAACCTTTACTTTGTTGACGACTTTCTCGACAACATCTTTCACCACCTTAACACGCTCAACCTCGACCGGTTTTGGTAGTTCACAAACATCATCATACTTGGCATAAAGATCATTGGTACTTGCACATCCACTCATCAAGGTAATTGTGCCGGCAATTGGCAAGATACCCTGAGCTAACTTATGACATTTCATTTTTATTATTCTCCAGCCAGCCAGTTCAGGCTTTTTTCATCAAATTTATATTTCAACCCAAAATACAGACCTTCATCGTTGTAACGCTCTGGGTCCAGATCTTCATCCTTGAACCCTTTCAGGTTGTAACCAACACCGACACGAAGGTTCTTTCTCACTAGGTAGTTTACTCCTGCACCTACTGAGTAACTCTTTTCATCAAAACCATCTGTCGCCAAAACACCTGCATGAACATCCACATCCAGTCGGTTCGTCAGATCCCAAGTCATGCGGGCATCAAGTACGGCGGCATCACTTTCCACACCATCACACTCTTCCTGCTTGCCGCCTAAACGACCTGAGATCAATACATCCTCATTAATTTCGTAATTCTGATGTGTTGACAGGATATGTGTACTACAGTCGCCATCATCACCACCTCGGCTCTCCTTATTTTGGTAGTAAAACAAGGCATGATGCTTATTATCCAGACGTGGGCGGTAAGCAAGTCCCAAGGTAAACTTATTGTCCACCAAGTCATCACCCAAGTCAGGCGACTCGTATCGCAGGGTATCTTTTAGCAACACACTCCACTTTGAGTCCAGACGACGCACGTAGTCCGCTTGCAGTCCGTAGTATTCACGATCATCGTCATGACGCGTCTCCAGTCGTAAAGCGGAAATCTGGTCAGTGACGCGCTTGTCTTTAATCGCGATAGACGCAGCCAGTGAGTCGCTTCCATCACCATCCAGATTCTTCACAATCTCAAGATGTGGTGAAATCGACAAACCTTTTGTCAACTCATAGTTTCCACGCAAGCCTGAGGCAGTTTCCAGATCACGTCCATCAATCACGCCACGCACCCGATACTCTGAGAACAACTCAGTTGACTTAAAGAAGTTAGACTTAACACCGATGGCAATCGTGTCTTTTGCACTAACCTCAGAAGACAACCCATTAACACCGGAAAGGCTATGAATGCGCTCACCACGAGCATACAGCTTCACATTATCGTGCACCTCCATATCAGCTGATATTGCTAACCGCTTACGGTCAGTGCTATCAAAGTCCTGCTCGTATTCTGCTTCAACCGAGCCTTTCCGCTTGCCTATCTTCACATGCTTTTTCGCACCCACAATAAAGGTTTCAAAGCGCTCTTTGCCTGAACTGTTGTCCTGTCGAATGTGTCGAACACCTCCCTTAAGCGTCCAATCCTTAACCTTGGTGTCTGCTGTCACACCAACACTCTGTTCCAGATGTCCGCTGTCCAGCATTTTGCTGTGAATGGCTTCAATTTCGGCATTTATACCATCGTAAATCGCTTTTCTGTGTTTAATACGCAGTTCTTCACGATTTTCTGCAATGCCTGCCGCCGAGTTGGTAAAGCCTTCTGTTGCACGCCCCAAGGTGATGGATGTCAGTGACTTATCCTTCCACTTTTGAGACAGATACAAGCGTCCAGCAACACCATTTTTAGTGTTTAACTTTTTATGCGACATTCGGCCAACACTGCCTCGTACCTCAAGACCCTTGTTATTGTCATAGTCGAAGGTAAAGCCATACAGGTCGAAGCCTTTTGACTCATGTTGATCCACCGTGTAGCTAAGTCCCACTTTAAAGCCGGGCATTACTTCACGGCTCAAACGAGCGCCTGCCACTAGGTAATCATCACCATCACCGTCAACATCATAGGTTGCTCTGATGTAAACAGGGTTTTGATCTTCATCTGAGATAGCTATCGTCTCACTAAAACTTAACTCACCGGTGACATTATCCAGTGTGTAGTCACCAAAGCGACTCAAAGTTTTTGTGTTCAACACAACACCAGGGTTATCCCGTGAAACAGTAATAATTTCAATCGTTTCACTATTGGCGACAATCGGTGCAGTCTTTAGCCTGTAATTCAGTGCAACACCTTTACCACGAATGCGCTCAACCACGTTCTCTTCATTCAACTCAGAGACGAACACCTGTGCATCCACAAACCGACCTTCGGTGACAAGGTTTGCACCCGTCAAAGTACGTTGCACCCGAGTAACATCTTCATTCATCGAATTATTATCGGTAACGAAGTCACCCCACATCGCGCTGTCTTTGTCTTTCTCCAGCTTTGCATACACCTTACTGCGGCTTTGAGCCTCATAACCGCGTTGTGAGCTATCACCATGAATCGGATAAGACTTGTTTGGATTAATGTCGCGGAATAGCTGTGCATCATCCGGTTTATCCGTGTCCACAGAAAGCGTCAAGTGCATGTCACCACGAACCTTACCTTTCATAAATACCGCGGCACTACTATCAAAGTCATCTTCAATGTCTTTATCTGGTGAGTTGTCATCCCGGTTAAACAGTTGCCCACCCACTTCAAGGATACCAACTGCAATCAACGGACGCAGTGGCGCAACCTGTGTGATCTGGGTTTCGGCACGCATAGAGCCATCAGTCGCACGTACATTGATCTTGCCACTACGCTCAGAGCTTCTCAGGTGTACGGTTCGTAAACCATTTACCACGCGCACCTGACGTCCCTGTACCTGATCCTGAATATCCCGCTCAACCCACTGTCCATCACTTGCTTGCAGTGTGACAAAATTCACACCACGAGCCAGATAGCCGTTGGCATCTAACAGCTTGATAGTAATTGGCAGGTAAGATCGCCCACCATCCGCAGCTAACCGATCAGCGCGCTTTTCAAGCACCATTCTCTCAGCGGATACCGGGCGTGTGAAGGTACCTTTAGCCAGCGTACGATTATTGCCAAACATATCCTTAGCAACGACTTCCAGTTTGTTTTCACCTGGCTGCAACGGAACACCATACCAGGCCACAACCTGTGCCTTCTCTCTACGATTTTCAATCTGCTCACCCATCTGTGACTTAGGTATCGCCTTGCCATTCAGCATTAAAGTAGGAGTCACCCCCTTACGAACCACCACCATAAAGCGACCATCCAAACTCACTTCACCTTTTGGCCATAGCCATACACCCTTTTTGGCCTGTGACTTGGTTACTGTTGACACCATTTCTTTGGCCAATGGCATTAACGCTAAACCACGAGGCGTCTCAATACGATCTGCAGCCTCATCACTGATCCGCTCATAGGTTGTGGCAACAATGCGTGCATCTTTTGCGAGTTTTAAGGTTTTCATGCGTGCATTAGCTGATTTTTTATCTAAATCAAAGCCATGCCTTACGGTATAGAAGTCACCATCCTGATAGACAAATGCCTTTTTCTTCAAATCATCCTGCAAGCCCGACAATGCTTTGTTCGCAAGAGCCTGCTCTCTGAATTGCTTAAGCTGAATAGAGTAACCAGTCGTCAGACTTTGTTTGTTGCCTTTATTATTACGAGACCTACCTGAAAAACCTGTTAGATTGACATCTTTACCATTAGAAATATCACCATCTCGCTCTCCAGTTCTCCGCTGTCCATCCCCGTCTAGCTTTCTGTCAGGGTCGTAGTTTTGAGCATTCTCAAGCATCCAGTCCGATTGTCCGGCATTGCGAGCCTTTATCTCTGCTTGAATCTCATCACGATTGACTTTAGGGCACACTGCCGCAAAATCTGCACGATGGAATTCACCACTTTTCAGGTCAACTAAGCGGCTCTCTGGATCTGCCATTTGTCGATTATCCGTCGGCTTAAACACCAAACCTTTTGGCAGCGTAACCGGGTCCATCTTGATGACATGATCCCCTGGCTCGATACCATAAACACTGTACTGTCCATTGGCATCTGTAATGACCCAAGTACCATCTTGAAGGTAAAGCTTCACGCCGCCAATAGGCCACTCCCCGCCATTCTGGACATTGTTACAATCTGTATCGACATACACCTTACCAAAAATAATGCCTTTACCCTGTAACACGCCATCGCGCCTAATCTCCACCTTAGCCCGAGTTTCATTCGATTCAACAGGCACCCCTGTTGCAGTGTTACCAGTAGACTGCGCAGTATTGATACCGCTGCTACCAACCGCTCCTGCTGTCACCCTTACCCGATAACGTAACGTGTGCTCAGCATTGTCTAGTAAGCCATCAGCAGCACCTTCGATAAATGGAAGGTTGCTAAACAACAGGTTCGCTCCAGGTAC
The DNA here is from genome assembly GCA_002747455.1 of Pseudomonadota bacterium. Classification (GTDB taxonomy): domain Bacteria; phylum Pseudomonadota; class Gammaproteobacteria; order Thiotrichales; family Thiotrichaceae; genus Leucothrix. The sequence goes on from PDPG01000042.1 coordinate 66,199, forward strand.
ACCTTCGGGGTCTCCAACCGCAGTACCATCCAGTGTTGCAGAGCCACTCACATATTTAAAGCCACGAGGTAACTCGTCCTGAATCTTCACTGCATAGAGGCGGTGTCCTGAGTGGTTCTGAATGCGAATCGCATAACTCAACGAACTGCCGACACCCACTTCACTTACAGAAGCTGTTTTATGCACAGTCAAGTCAGTATCCAGCTCGGGATCCAGAGGAATATCAACCACCAGTAATGAAGTCAGTGTGAAAATACCGCTACCTGCAATTTGCTCATAGCCATTTACCCCATAGGAGGAGTTGTTCACTACACGTCCTGAACCAAAACTATTGGCACTCACCACACTGGGAAAGCTGTATTGACTTGGTGGATCCACATCAAGGTAGTAATCCTGTCCGCCGATCAAAAATGGAAAACGATAACGGCCATCATCGCCTGTTACCTGCGGCTCATAAGGCAAGTCAGTCAATGGATTTAATGCAACGCTACCATCCGCATTACGAATCCAGACCGTCGCACCTGCAACGGGTGTGTTATAGGCTGAATCAAAGACAACCCCCAATGGATCAATCAGTGCGTCATCTTTCAGTGCCTTTACTGTATGGCCGTCAATATCAACACTCACTGTAACGTTCAGATTGCCATCAGCCGCTCCATTCAGGATACAACTTTCCTGAGAACCACTAAAGTCCGGACCAACTGTACCTGCCGCTGGGCATGACTGACCATTACCATGTGTATTTTCACTAATCACTATGGGAGATAAGCTTCTGAATACCCCTGTGTTAGGGCCTGTTTCCAACAATGTAACCTGAAGCGTATCCCCAGTCCCGGATTTAACCGTTACAACAATCACCTCCGCTTCATCTTCTGTTTTATTAACTGCACTTGACGTTAGCTCAATATAAACGCCATCGCGAGCCACGTTGTAACTATCCGAGTTACTGTTCAAATGATAGATTGAAGCATCCTCAAAATGGCTATCATTGTAGAAGTCCGGTGCCTCCCCTCCTTGCGTCAGATTCTTTTTAATATCAAGCGTCGGGGTCAGAAAACGAATGGTTGCATCAAATTCAGGAGTAGGATGCTCTCCTTCACCACCACCTGAGCTTTCTGGCTCAATACTGGTACACACACTGTTACTTAAAAATACGGTGTTGCTATCGTCTTCCAGGTCAAACTTTGCCTGATTATAAATAGTTGCTGTTGTCACATTACGGTTTACCGTAACGTCGAACTCCAATTTACCACTTTGATTCGGCTGTATCTGATTGCCAGGAATATACAGCCCTACCTTAGAAATAACGTCCTCACCATCCCACTGAGCGAGACTTATCCAGCGGTTCGTATTTTCATCATTTTTGCGTTGTACCAAGATAATGCTTTGATTAGGTGCCGAAATTGGGCTTGGTAATTTAGAAAATGTTACATTGGCTGGCAAAACATCTTCGAGCAGCAGGCCTTCCAGCATCTGGCCATCAATACTGATATCTTTTGCATGAGGTAAATCATCACCAACATTTGTGAAATTAATGGCATAGCGAATACTGTCACCTGTTTTTACAGGCACGCCACAGATAGGATTAACTGTTTTGTTAATTTTTAATATTGCACCACTGGTGATATAAATCCGGTCATCATTGACCCACTCTTCAGGCAAAGCAGTAACAGCAATATCCGCAGCTGATAGTGCGGCTCCGCCTGATGGCACGGCTTTAGCATTTCGCTCAACACCGTTAAATGAACCAGCCAGTATTTCGCCGTACTTTACCGGATAAGTACGCACATTCATGCGGTACATATCACCTTTTACCGCATTAGCGAGCGTCGTACCCGTAATCGTGAACTCCGTCACATCACCAGGCTTCATCTCCGGAATATAGTAACAACTAACATTATCTTCCAAAGGCTCACAAGGAACTGTTTCCCATAAAGGCTCACCCTTATCTACAACACCATTAGCATTGGTATCTCCGTAAAGCCTAGTATCCTCCAGATTGCCCGAGTCACCCATATCATGGCGCACTCTTAGGATATAGTCCGACGGTGTGTTACCCGTATTTATCAAGCGATGAGGTAAATCTATCCTCTGGCTACTTCGGGCATACCGTACATTATCCGGCACTAAAATTAATGCATACTGCTCACGGACCACTACACTCGAAACATTGGAGTATGCATGCTTGACCTTTCCATCTTCGGTATCAAACCAAAATACTTCAGCCTGATTTGTAATCACCGTTCCAGCAGTAGTTTTTGCTGATAATTGAGTTGTAAAAAGCACAAGTATCAGCATTAAAAAGCTGAAAGTTTTAGCCCCGAGCCAATCAGTAATTCGCATTTTAAACTACCACTTATTGTTATTATCATTATTCTTGTTATTAACCTTTACTCAAAAAAAGAGCGAAAAGATTGTCTACCCCTGAATATCCTTCGTATAACATAGGCATTCAGAACCCCCTCACCCGTAAAGGGTTAAGGGGGCTATATCGGCGTTTTACTTATTGAATTCTAATAGTAAATTCACCTGTTGCTTGCTCACCAGAAATTAACTCACCACCAGTGCCTGCGGCGGGGTCAGCTTTTACTGTATCATCCGCATTACCTGGGAAGAACTTCACCAAGCCAGCGCTATAAGTACCCTGATCAGCATCGGATGCATCAGTGACTGTAGCAGGCGTACATCCATTACCATGACAGAACTTAAGCTTTCCAGCTACGACATCTGTAAATTCAGGTGCCGCATCCGAAATCACAACATTCTGAACTGTTGCACTACCTTCGTTCGTTGCTGTCAGACGCCATGTCACACACTGTCCAGGCTCAACTTGCTCTGTTTGTGTTGCCATAAACCCAGACTCAGGATTGCCATCACAATCTTCATCGATTGCTGCGGTCTTCTTCAAACGAACCTGACCCAGGATCACCGATGTCTGATCTTGCGCTGTAGTAATTGGAGTATTATCCGTTTCAGTCACGGTAATTTTTGACTGATCAACCGCTCCCAAAGGTGCATTTGATGGGGACGCAACCGTGGTGGTCATATTGACGTTCTCACCTGGCTCCAGCTTCAGCTCAGGAATACCGTCACCATCTGTATCCGTTACTTCGATCTCTACAGGATTACCTTCATCATCCACACCCGAAATCGTTGTGCCCGCCAGATTACTTGTCAGAATTGTATCAGGTACACCATCACCATCAGTATCCACATTGATAACTGTTGTCCAGCCATCTTGGGAGTTATTTGAACCAAGTTCTACTACCTCGGTCTGGTTACCGTTATTTTCCAGTTTATGGCTATAATCCACAGTACCACCAGGTTGTACCTGGTTTTGACCATTTGGAGTAATAACAACCTCACGCTTTGGAGCAATATCAATCGCGTTTGTCACAGAGTCACTAACGGAAGGTGTTGAAGTAGAAGTCGCAGTAAAGTTCAGCTGATAATCTTTATCACCATCATCGCCCGTGAGCACAACGTTACCATCATTGACTGCATCATAACCATCAACGGCACCTGTTTGATCAGCATCGCTCTTTGCCTCAGCAGGATCTGCTGAAATACTTACCACTGCCTGATATTCAAATACTCCGCCACCTGGAATCAATGGAGTAGTTGTAACAACATTGCCATTTTTATCTTTAAAGACAACATCCCAACCTTCAGGAACGTTTCCGGCACCCAGCACAAAAGAGTCTGAGCCACCTGCTTCATTAGCAAGTTTCAAATCAAAGATTACTGTTGAATTAGCCGTAGCATCCACTAATAACGCGGGTGCTTCGTCTTGTGCATTCTGAGCATTATTATCGTTAAAGCCATTGGCGAAATCTGCACCCTGATCAGCAGTTACGTTCGCAATATCAACAGATGGTGCCGTGATTGAGCCTAACTTGAGCTTAGTATCGTCAGACGCTGGTGATGCCGAAGGGTCTTTAGATGATGTTGCTTTCAGTGTCGCATTAAAGCCAAGTGCAGGCGTTCCAGATACTCCTGCTGGCAACTTAGCCTTCACCATAATCGTAGTGGAAGCACCTGCATCAAGATTACCCGTATCCGGGACACCATCGTCATCAGTATCGGTCAACTGAACTGTTCCAGTTGAGTCCCAATAAGTAAATACTGTGCCATCTGGGAAGCCATTGGTGGCATCGCTTGCAACATTGAGGTTGTAAGCATCCTTACCATTACCATCGTTTGTAACGACGTGCTTAAACAGTACTTCAGAACCTGTTGCTGCCACATCAACAAACTGGGTATCATTAGCGGCCTTGTCGTCATCGCCACCATTATTCACCCCATCAGCGCCATCTGCCCCTGTATCGTCTGCCGTCACACCGTAAGTCTGTGGAATTACATCATGAGTCGTATTTGATGACACAGGATCTGTACTATGGTCACCCGATGCAATAAATGTATTCTCAACCTTTTCACCCGCTGGCCACTGTGACTGGTACTGTACTGTATAGACAACAGTAACTGTTGTATTCGCTGGCAATTTCACGTCTTTTGCAGAAATGATGTTCAGCGTGTCTGCTGTATCACCATCAAAGTTCAAGTCACCTAAGGTTGCTTCACTACCCGAAGCAATATCCGTTGGCACAACATCACCTGCATTGACTAAACCATTAACGGTAATTGAACCTGCTACCAGTGCAAGCTGGGTATCAGCAACGCCATCATTGTCAGTATCAACTTCCGGCAATGCATCGATAATCTTTACATTCTCAGCATCACTTCCACCATTATTCTTAACGGTCAGCGTGTAAGTAATTCTGTTATTTTCCTCATCATGAACCGATGACTTATTCAGAACCAAAACCGGACCAGTAGACACTGTCGCTGTATTGTCATTCGTCCCATTTGTGCTGTCTTCATTGTCACCGATATCGGTAACCTCGGCACCTTTCGCGGACACGGCTGTCAGCTCGGATTTATGTGTAGACCCATTAGCGGCATCTGTTGGAATAGGCAGTGCAACAACAAAGTTAGCTTGTTCACCAGCAGCCACTGATACTGGCCCGGTCACTTCCGGCTCACCTGGATCTGGCTGACCATTGTTATTTTTATCCAGATAAACCTTACCCGCATCTGCTGTTACTGTGTAACTATCTGCAATGTTACCCGTATTGCTTAATGTATGAGGGAAATAAACTGTCTGACCAGGCGCTGCTGACAACTTATTGTCGTTCTCAATAGTTGCCGAATAAACCGGCGCAACCGTCACAACAGCTTCGTTAGACTGAGCCGAGTACTCGTTACCGTTCTCATCTTCATAAGTAACCGTTGCAAGGTTCTTGATAAGCGTTCCGGCTGCTGTTTGAGCAAATACCTGCGTACCGAAACCGGCCATACTACCGACAGCCAGTGATGCTGCGACCAGACGTGCCAGCGGTTTCATTTGATTTATTTTTTTCATTTTTCGAACTTTCTCTTTATAAGTTGTAGTTTTAAAGAAATATAACCGGGCACTACCATACTAAGCACGGCCCTAATCAAAGGAACTAACCCCACACGAAGCCTATTATATTTGTTGATCTAAGGCTTCGGGGTGAACACATTCCAAAGAAATATTCGCTACCAATGAAGCTTACTTAACTTTTACTCGGTAGCTATAAAGCTGGCGGCCCAATGCAGCAATAGGCTGCTTCACTTTCCAACGAAGATTTGTGTACTTCTCAGGTGGAATAATGACTGTTTTAAGCTGACCATTTGCCATTTTTTGCTGACGACGCACTGGCTCACGCTCAAAAGTTGCGCCACCATCAATACTCACCAATAACTCAGACGCCACACCTGTCTTGGCACTATCAGGAACATAGCGAGTATTCGCAGGAATCGGTCCACTCACCACCAAACCACTCAGTGTCTTTTTAGTCTGGTTGGAATAAGTCAAGTTATACTCAATGACCTGACCTGGCTCAGTCAACTTAGCAGGCTGACGATACTCTTTACCCTGAGCATTCACCTTTACAACATAAGCCTGCATACTGCTAACCAGTGATGGCTTACTTTTCGCTGTAGCGTTAAACATCACGCCTGCTGACACAGCAATAACACAAAGCCCTAGTGCAATTTTTTTCAACATCTCAAAAACCCCTTTTATTTTTATCAATTATCTTGTAGCCCCAAAATTTCAGGACAACTATCGTACTAACAACAATCCCCCCGCCACTCACACGCTAACTCATTAAAATAACCAAACTGAGCATGGCAGGACCCTCACAAGAATAGAGCCATAGGACTTAACGTGTGATTAACCTTGATACACTGCAAACGAAACCAACCGGACTTATTCGGTGCAGATAAGCGATTCGGGAGTATTTTATGTCAGGTAACATGTATCATTGCTTCTTTCTGTTGGCATCTAGCCAATATCATTGAGTTGAGTTCATTATGAGTGGTTTATTGTTCATATTATCGCTGGCATGTCTGGCGTGGTTTTGGTTTGACTCGATACGTGCCAAGGAAACCGCAGCCCAAGCCGCCTCCAGCGCTTGCCAAAGCATTGGTGCCCAACTATTGGATCAAACAGTTGCCTTGAAAAGTATCCGCCCCATCAGAAACAGGCAGGGTAGGCTTCAGTTAGAGCGGCGGTTTAACTTTGAGTTTAGTCTTGATCGCCAGGAACGCTCATCAGGCCGGATCATCCTGCAAGCCCAACGTGTCACTGGGATACAATTAGACAGTCCTGACGGCACCACCATCTTATAGCGTGCAAAAAAACGACCAATAACAGAATCGACCATCGCACCGTCCTTATTTAACTGCTATGATTTACCCTCCTGATAATTAATATAAATTGGAGTTAGATAATGTCTATCGCTAAAGTGACGGAAATCACGTCTACATCTACTAAAAGTTTTGATGATGCAGTTAAAAAAGGCGTTAAGCGCGCGAACAAATCCCTGAAAAATGTTACGGGTGCATGGATTGCCGATCAGGAGGTTCGTGTAGAAGAGGGTAAAATCGTGTCCTACCAGGTTCGCATGAAAATCACATTCGTGCTCAAGGATTAAAGAAATAGTGGTGCTGCCCCGTTGTACTGGCAGCGCCCACCCTTCGCTCATATTGTAATACCCTACCCCAAGCCTTATCATTGCTCCATTCATTCAACAGAGGAATAGTGATGGGATTTTTAGCGGGTAGACGCGCCCTGATAACAGGGATCGCCAGCAATCGTTCGATTGCATACGGAATCGCAAAAGCCATGCACCGCGAAGGTGCTGAGTTGGCTTTCACATATCAAAATGAAAAACTCAAGCCGCGTGTTGAGAAGTTTGCCGCTGAATTCGGTTCCGATATCGTTATCCCTTGTGATGTGTCCACGGACGAAGCCATTGCATCCACCTTTACATCGCTACAGCAACACTGGGACTCGCTCGACGTACTGGTTCACGCCATCGCCTTTGCCCCTAAAGAACAGCTGGTGGGTAGCATCGTTGACAACACTACACGCGAAGGCTCCACCATGGCCCATGATGTTAGTGCTTACAGCTTGTTGGCTATGGCGAAGTATGCCAAGCCTATGATGATCAATCGTGATGATGCCGCCATCCTATCGTTGAGCTACTTAGGTGCTGTCTCCAGCATCCCAAATTACAATGTGATGGGCATGGCAAAGGCCAGTTTGGAAGCAGCGATTCGTTATATGGCTTTTGATCTGGGCAAGGACAATATCCGTGTCAACGGTATTTCAGCAGGGCCAATCCGTACCCTGGCGGCAGCCGGCATCGGGGATTTCCGCAAAATGCTGGATCACGTTGCAGAAAACGCACCGCTACGCCGCAATGTCACCATTGATGAGGTGGGCAATGCAGCCGCGTTCCTGTGCTCCAGTTTAGCCTCCGGGATTACTGCTGAGATCACTTATGTCGATAGCGGCTATAACACCGTCGGCATGACCGGCTACGCAACAGAGAAATAACGCACTACATACACCTTGCAAGAGCCTGTTACAATTACATCAGGCTCTTGTCGACCACCACTAAATGATAATGCTGGTAACGACCCCTTGCGCTCCGTATTCACGGGCGCGCTCAAGGCTTTTATCATTTAAACCACCCATTGCATAAACCGGCATATTCACCCGACCCACCAAGCTCTGAAATGCTGGCCAACCCAATGCACCGTGATCACCACCTGCCGAACTCACTATAACCGGCCCAACAAATACAAAGTCTAAACCAAGGCGCTGAGCTTTAAATAATTCTTCAGGTGTACTGCACGTCGCCGAGACCCGTTTTGCCCCGGGCTTGACGTTGGCCTTCAGCAACTCATTAGCGCTCAGGTGCAGATTGTAATCGCCACGAATTAACGGTGGTGGAGACTGAATAATCACTTCCGTCTGATGTGCCGCAGCAGTGTCCAACAGCCAGTTTAACTGCTCGTGTGTTAATTCTGCTTCCAGAAAATCATAATAGAGATAAGGCAACGGATCGAATTGAAGTGAAGCTAACACCTGCTTTTTAAATGACTCAGCACTTGTAACGGGGCTAATAATCTTAATGAATTTGGGCAAAATTACCGAATCAATAATCGGAGCATTGGCCTCTGGGAACTCAAAATCACTTAACGCATCTGGTTGAACCCACTGTATGGGCTGCCCCTCATTGCCGCAAGGCGTACCACGCCAGAGAACCACCTCATACACATCAAGATAGACTGCTTTATCTTCATACTCATGATAAACACTGATTAAACGGGCGCTTTGAGTAACTTCAATCCCAAGCTCCTCATGGAGCTCACGCGCCAAGGCTGAACGTCTCGATTCGCCTGCTTCAACCTTACCACCGGGAAACTCCCACTTCCCTCCCTGATGTTTATCCTGAGGACGTTGGGCAATCAAAACACGTCCTTCGGCATCCCGAATAACGGCCGCAACGACCTCGACTGGCTTCCTGCCAAGTATTTCTTCCACTTATTTTACTCGTATTTTTTTCTTGAAATAGCTTAAAGGAACAAAATCTGCAGCGCAACGCATAGTCGGAATCCATCGCGCCAAGTTGTTTGCCGTGAATGTGCGCCCGATATGCTCATTCTCAAACACACCATCGTGAAACAACACCACACCAACACGCCCTCGTCCTGAACACATTTGAGTCATGACATTCTTGAGAATCCTATCACCCTTCTGATAGTCAGGATTCCAATCATAAGCCGTCATTTCCCATCCCACATGCTCAAAACCATTCCGCTTTAGAAAGTTCATCACCTGTGGCTTGGCTTTTTGATTAAACCAACCATCGCCATAAGGAAGGCGAAATAACGCCGGCTCAGTTGTCAGAAAGGGAGCCAGAACCTGGCGGGATTTGATGATATTTTGTTTGGCTTTAGCAAAAGGAATGTCAGTATGACGAACATGCTCATAGCCATGCGAACCAATCATGTGACCTTCACGCTTAATACGCGCCAATGTCTGACGACGCTGCTGACATAACCGAAATGACCGACATTGCTGACTTTGAGGATTTACCTGGCAGTCATTCCGATACAAACGACAATCAACCTTATTCCCTAAGATGAAAAATGTTCCCTGAATTTTCTCACGCTTCAGAATATCCAGAACTTTAGGCGTCACATCCGCCACGCCATCATCAAAGCTCAGCGTAATTTTTTTCTTTTCAACAGGACAATGGTAAGTCGCCCTCACCTGCGCACAACCAGGCTGCGCTGCCCAGGTCACACCAGACCAAACCATCGCCCACAGTGACAATAATAAGCCACTCAGAACTACTTTCCTTGTACCCACTAACTCCGATACTCCGCATTAATCGTTACATAGTCATGCGATAAATCAGAAGTCCAAACCGTCGTTGAGGCACTGCCGTCACTCAGGTTAATCCGAATGGTAATTTCTTCTTTATCCATTTCCTGTTGACCTTGTGCCTCCGTATAAGTTTCGACGGGTTCCCCTCCCTGGATCAGGGACGTATCACCCAAACTCAACGATAGTTTTGAGATATCCAAAGCCTTAACCGGGCTACGCCCAATTGCAGCCAATAGGCGCCCCCAGTTCGGATCGCTAGCGAATAGAGCAGTCTTAACCAGTGGTGACCTGGCAACCGTAAAGGCAATCGCCCGCGCAGTCTGCAAATCAGGCGCACTTTCAACAACTAGAGTGACAAACTTTGTTGCTCCCTCTGCATCACGGATAACCGCTTGGGCAAGGTAACGGCACACCTCGTTGAGTGCCTCCTTAAACGACTCAAGGTTAGACCCATCAATGACCGCACCCGATTTTCCGGTGGCAATCAGCGCAAGTGCATCATTGGTTGAAGTATCACCATCCACAGTGATTGAGTTGAACGATAAGTCCGCCACTTCCTTCAACACGGATTGCAACAACGCTGACTCCACTTCGGCATCGGTTGCAACATAAGCCAGCATCGTCGCCATATTTGGCTCAATCATACCTGCGCCTTTGGCAATACCTGTGATCGTGACAGTCTTGCCAGCGATCTTCAGTTGTTTGCTATATGCCTTCGGTAAAGTATCCGTGGTCATAATGGCAGCAGCAGCCTGTGACCAGCCGTTCGCATCCAGACCTTCCAGCATTTTTGGAAAAACCTTCACGAATGGCTCAACAAGCAATTGTTCACCAATCACCCCTGTCGAGAAAGGCAGAACTTGTTCAGGAGAAACGCTGGTCAGTGCTGCCAGATTTTCACAAACCTGGCGCGCCCGATCCATCCCTTGCTGTCCGGTTCCTGCATTCGCATTGCCCGAATTAACGACCAGATAGCGAGGCGTCGCTGTCGCCAAAAACTCACGACAAAGCAATACCGGGGCAGCACAAAAGCGGTTCTGTGTGAACACACCAGCCACCGTACTCCCCTCAGCAATTTCCAGCACTAGCAGGTCGTCCCGATTCTGATAGCGAATCCCCGCAGCAGCCGTTGATAGACGAATACCGTCAATGGGCAATATATTACTTGCTGGTGTGTAATTGACTGGCATTTCAACCTCCCTGTTCGATACTTAGTTCAGTTTTCCGTGGCATTGCTTAAATTTCTTACCAGAGCCACAAGGGCACGGATCGTTACGGCCCACTTTTTCACCAATCCGCTGATAGGTACGAGTGACTTCACCACCCTGTGAACCCGCCATCGCCTCCTCACCAAAGGCACTGGAGGCTTCGGCGTGTGAATATTCCATTGGCGTCGCTTCAGGCTCAGGCGGTACCAGGTCTTCTGGATTATCCTGCGTAATCTGGATTTTCATCATAAAGCCAATGACGCGAAGTTTGATACGATCCAACAAATCTTCAAACATCTCAAACGCTTCGCGCTTGTACTCCTGCTTTGGATTCTTTTGAGCATAGCCACGCAAACCAACACTTTGGCGCAGATAATCCATTGATGCCAAATGCTCTTTCCATTCTTCATCCAATACATGCAGCATCACATCACGCTCCAGCTTACGCATGTTCTCGCTACCAATCAGGTTTTCTTTATCCTTCAGCTTCTTCTCAACCGCTTCCTGAATACGGGCATGCAACGACTCCTCGTGTAACGAGTCATCCTTATCCAGCCAATTCTGTATCTCCAGTTCAATATCAAACTCATCTTTAAGATAAGCTGTCAGACCTTTGATATCCCACTGCTCATCCAGGCTGGCAGGCGGAATAAAACGAGCGATTGAGCTTTCAATAACATCATAGCGAATGGAATCAATAGCTTCCCGTACATCCTCACCTTCCAGCAATTCAGTACGTTGCTGGTAAATCACCTTACGCTGATCATTTGCAACATCATCGTATTCAAGCAGGTTCTTACGGATATCAAAGTTATGACCTTCCACCTTACGCTGCGCATTCTCAATAGACTTAGAAACGATCTTGGCCTCTATGGCCTGCCCCTTTTCCATGCCCAATTTCTGCATAATGCCTTTCACACGCTCAGAGGCAAAAATACGCATCAAATTGTCTTCCAGAGACAGGAAGAAACGTGATGATCCCGGATCACCCTGACGACCCGCACGACCACGCAACTGATTGTCAACGCGGCGGGATTCATGGCGCTCAGTACCGATAATATGCAAACCACCGGCTTCCACAACCGCATCATGACGCTTTTGCCAAGCTTCTTTTGCCAAAGCGATAGCCGCTTCATCATCGCCCAATTTTTTTAGCTCAGCGTCTAAAGAGCCACCCAGAACAATATCAGTACCACGACCAGCCATATTGGTAGCGATAGTGACCGCCCCCGGCCGTCCCGCATTTTCGATGATATGTGCCTCACGCTCGTGTTGCTTTGCATTCAACACTTCATGGTTGATTTTTGCCTTGGTCAACAAACCAGACAATAATTCCGAGCTATCAATTGAGGCAGTACCCACTAACACCGGCTGCTGACGTTCACGTGCCATGCGAATGTCATCCACAATGGCATTGTATTTTTCTTCATGCGACATGTAGACAAGGTCATTCTCATCCCGACGTGCCATTGGCCTATTCGTCGGAATAACAATCACCTCAAGATTGTAGATAGACTGCAGCTCAAATGCTTCTGTATCCGCCGTCCCCGTCATACCGGACAGCTTCTCATATAAGCGGAAATAATTCTGGAAAGTGATTGATGCCATCGTCTGGTTTTCAGGCTTGATCTCAACACCTTCTTTCGCCTCAATCGCCTGATGTAAACCTTCAGACCAGCGACGACCCGGCATGGTACGGCCCGTGAACTCGTCCACAATGACAATCTCACCATTAGAAATGATGTAATCAACATTTAACTGGAACAAAGTGTGTGCACGCAACGCTGCATTTAAATGATGGAGTACAGAGATACTGGCACTATCGAACAGCCCCTGGCCTTCCTCCAGAATACCCGCCTCACGCAGTAATTCTTCAGCACGCTCATTACCTGAGTCAGTAAGGAACACCTGCTTGGACTTTTCATCCACCGAAAAGTCACCCGGCCCTTCTTCATCATCTTTCGCCTGAGGCACCAGACTCGGAACGATTTTATCAATCGTGCTGTATGGCGTTGCAGACTCGCTGGATGGGCCTGAGATAATCAGCGGGGTACGCGCCTCATCAATCAGGATTGAGTCCACTTCATCAATGACAGCATAACTAAGTTTACGTTGAACCTGCTCCTCTTTACTAAACGCCATATTATCGCGCAGGTAATCAAAGCCGAACTCATTATTTGTTCCATAGGTAATGTCCGCAGCATAGGCCGCCTGACGCTCTGCCTGACCTAGGCCACTGACAATCACGCCGGTGGTTAAGCCCAAAAAACCATACAGCTTAGACATCCATTCCGCATCGCGGCTTGCCAGGTAGTCATTCACCGTAATGACGTGTACCCCCTTTCCCGGCAGCGCGTTAAGATATGCAGTCAATGTTGCGACCAGCGTTTTACCTTCACCGGTACGCATCTCAGCAATCCGTCCGTCATTCAGTACCATACCACCAATCAACTGAACGTCGTAATGACGCATCCCCATGACGCGCTTACCCGCTTCACGAACTGTTGCAAAGGCTTCAGGAATCAACGCATCCAGCTTTTCCCCCTGCTCCAGGCGCTGCCGAAATTCGGCTGTTTTTGCCTGCAAAGCCTCATCACTGAGCTGGCTGTACTGATCCTCTAGCGCATTTACTTTCTGAACTACTTTGGAATAACCTTTTATAACTCGGTCATTGCGACTACCGAAGAGCTTTCTGGCTACTGATCCAATCATGATATTTATATTCTCCCCGGTCTTCCCCGGTATTATTTGTTCCCGTAATCGTCACGGATAAAAAGCACCCAGCACCCCTGCAATCAGCGCTTTTCGTGAATAAATCCATTTGGGAATATATTGTGCTTTCAGCCAAAGATTACAAGGCCACCACAGCAAATTTGACAAACTCGCTGCCTCAACCAGCACACGCACCCAACCCCGCCGATTATAGTATAATCTGGCCGATAAATTCACGCTTAACACCAGCCTCCTTATGGAGATTGCCGATCATGTGCCCTTGAACTTAAAAGAACAATCTACTACCATCAAGCCGTTTACTGATAGGGAGAGATCCTCATGTTTAGTTTTGATTTCGGCTTACCGATGTTTATCGTGGCTTTGCTGGTCGTCTTCGCGTGGTTGTGCTTTTTTTCCGTGGTGTTCTTCGGCTAAATAACCACTTGCAGCAGGAATACAAAAGGCCACAGCAAGTGTGGCCTCGTTTTGTTGTGTCCCAAACGATTTACGCTGCGACACCCACCTTCAGCTTTTCAATGGCAACACCTTCCAACTGGCGAATCCGCTCAGCTGATACGCCGTACTTCTCCGCCAAGTCCTGTAATGTCGCCTTCTTATCAGCCAACCAACGGCTCACCAGAATATCCTTACTCCGATCATCCAATTCAGCCAAGGCATTGTTAAAGCGGGACTGAGTATGATCTTGCCAATCTTGGTCTTCCAGCATATCTGCTGGATCCTGGCTTTCAGCAGGTAACAAGTACTGGCTTGGGGAGTAATCCCTCTCTCCATCATCCTGGCTAGGTGATTGGTCAAACGAGATATCCTGACCGCTCATGCGCTTTTCCATTTCCAGCACATCTTTGCTACTTACACCAAGATCGCTGGCAATGTCTTTAACCTCAGCAGCATTCAACCAACCAAGACGCTTTTTGCTACTACGCAAGTTAAAAAACAGCTTGCGCTGCGCCTTTGTTGTAGCAACCTTAACAAGCTTCCAGTTGCGCAAAATGTACTCATGTATTTCCGCACGAATCCAGTGAACAGCAAATGACACCAGACGCACATTCACACTCGGATCAAAACGCTTCACCGCTTTTACCAAGCCAATGTTTCCTTCCTGCACCAAATCTGCCAGCGGCAGACCATACCCGCCGTAACCGTGAGCTACCTTCACAACAAAACGCAGATTATGCATAACCAATGCACGAGCGGCATCCAGATCATTCTGCTCTACCAAGCGTACCGCATATTCTTTTTCTTCTTCGACACTTAAAACAGGTATTTCATGAATCGACTGGATGTAGCTATCCAAATTACCTGAGGACACAGATAGCGCAGTGTTCTTTAACACCAGTGACTGAGTCATACATTACCTCCAAATTTCGTGCTAATTAGCACTCGCGCATTAAGAGTGCTAATTCTCAAATTAGTTCACTATAATGTCAAGTTATTGACAATATTCACCGCTAACCGGCTAATCAATTCGTCAAGGATGCAAATACATACTCCGCTGCCCTCACCGTATCATCAATATCCTGATCCGTGTGTGCTGAAGAGACAAATCCCGCCTCGTAAGCCGATGGTGCAAAATTGACACCTTGTGCCAGCATGCCATGGAAGAAGCGGTTAAATCTGTCTACATCACAGGCCGTTACCTGCTGATAGTTTGTGACAGCCTCTGCTTCTG
Source organism: Pseudomonadota bacterium (assembly GCA_002747455.1). Lineage (GTDB taxonomy): Bacteria > Pseudomonadota > Gammaproteobacteria > Thiotrichales > Thiotrichaceae > Leucothrix. Next base: position 81,581 of record PDPG01000042.1, read on the forward strand.
TAAAGAAGAAACCAAACATAGCGCCCACCCGATTTGCCACCATCGGAACACCAAATTTTGCGGCAGCTCCTGTCACACCATCAACCATACGCTCTGTTTTTTCATTCAGGTCTTCATAGAAACGATCACGACTGATAATCTCCAGTGTCTTTAAACCCGCTGCCATTGCGATTGGATTACCGGACAGTGTACCGGCCTGATAAACAGGCCCTGTTGGTGCTAACTTTTGCATAACATCTGAACGACCGCCAAAAGCACCCACTGGCATACCGCCACCGATAATCTTACCCAGTGTCGTCAAGTCCGGCTTTACCCGGTAGTAAGCTTGGGCACCACCGTAAGCAACACGAAACCCGGTCATTACTTCATCGAAAATCAGCAGTGCCCCGGACTCATCACACACCTCACGTAGGCATTCCAGGAAACCCGGCACCGGCGGCACACAATTCATATTACCGGACACCGGCTCTACGATAATGCAGGCGATACTGTCGCCTTGTGCTTTGAACAACTCCCTGACTTGCTCTGGATTGTTATAGTCCAGTGTCAATGTATGCTTTGCTAGGTCGGCGGGTACGCCCGGAGAATTAGGCTCACCAAAAGTCAACGCGCCAGAGCCTGCTTTGACCAGTAAAGAATCCCCATGACCATGGTACCCACCCTCAAATTTGACGATATTGTCACGCCCCGTGAACCCACGCGCCAAACGAATGGCAGACATCGTAGCTTCCGTCCCCGAGTTCACCATACGAACCATTTCAATGGATGGCATGATCTGGCGAATACGCTCGACCATATCCACTTCAATACTGGTTGGGGCACCATAACTCAGACCAAGCTCCACCGCCTCTTTGACTGCTGCAATGATTTCAGGGTTAGCATGACCCGCGATCATCGGCCCCCATGAGCCAACGTAGTCAATATAACGTTTCTGATCCGCATCGTATAAATAAGCCGCTTCTGCATACTTAATAAACAGCGGCGTACCACCCACCCCGTTAAATGCACGGACAGGCGAATTCACCCCACCAGGCATTACTTTCTGTGCGCGCGCAAATAGCTGTTCTGATTGATTCATCTGATTCCCTAAATATTTCTTGTTACTCAATCACTTTTTCCGGATGGACTACTGAAATTATCATTCATTTTTTGCACAAACCGATCCACATCATTTCTAATAGCAGACAGCTTGCCACTCGCTCGCGAACCCCAGCCAACCGGATTGCTCCTGAAAACACTCGTCCAAACCCTGGTACCCTTAGTGAAGGCATTCGATAAATCACCGTAAGCATTATCAGCACTTAATGATCTGGCGACTCGCTTGGCCAGCCAGCTACGCAGTGAGAAGTGAATAACTAACAACAGGGCCACAAATCCGGCCAATAAAGCCAAACTCATCCAATCAGTCAGTAATGCCAATGGGTTTGCGAACCATTGCTGCAGCCAGCCCATGCTCCATGCCAATGCGACAAAACCCGCTGTCACCAAGCCCATTACCAACGCATCAGAAAATAATACTCGCTTACGCCAACGCGCTCTGGCCTGCTTAATTTGCGGTACAGCCTGCTGCTCAATTTGGTTAGACAAGGATTCCAAGTTGCCAATGATACGATAAACGCGCTCAACGTTAATCGCTTCCATGCGCTGTGTAATGGCTGTGTAATCTGCCTCACGCTTGGCGAGATAACGACTCCACACCGCCTCATCTTCCACAGGCACGGCAACATCCGTATTAAAAATCACATAGAATCGTCCGGTATTTAAGCCGCACTGCACCAAAGCCTTCTGCCAAGATGCCACGATAGACTCAAGATTATCTTCCTTCGCCGATGTGTCAATTTGATTTAGAATAAATAAGAATTTACTGCTGTCACTACGACGCTGCGCACCCTTGACTAAGTGCTCCAACGTATCCTGCATCGCTCCTGGTTCTGGGTGACGTGCATCAAAAAACACCAATACCAAGTCCGATAAGTCGATGATGTGATCAGTGAGTTTCAGAGTTGATTTACGTTGTTCATCCGCATCAAACCCAGGAGAGTCAATCAGAATTTTTCCACGCAAAGACTCACTCGGCACCACCTTCATTTGCAGATAGTTATCAATTTTTGAACCTTCACCTTCCGTGACCAGCTCAATTTCTTCACTAATCTGATAAAACGGAAAGCGAGGGTCGCCATCCAGAGCAATGCCGGGAAGCGTTCTACTCACGTCATCAGTACTGTATGAAATGACGGTAAAGTGATCATCTACGGCCTGATTACCCGTATCTTGTAACTTCGCTCCCAAATAGGAATTGATGAAACTGGACTTACCCGCTGAAAATGTGCCAAGAATGGAAATCAGAGGCCACCACGCAATTTGTGTCGCGTATGACTCACCGGGTTTTAACAAACCCATTTTGTGTGCAATTGCATCCAATTTTTTGTAACGATCAACTACAGCAACCAGTACAGGGTTTTCTTTTTGCAGATGAGCTTGCAGACTTTTAAGACGTTGCTGCATTCGCTGAGCAGGTGTCATGGAGAGGCCTTTTGAGATTGATTACATGAAATAAAATACAGATTCAGACGTGAACGCACAATTGTTATTCAACTTTCTCGCCACTACGGCGCGGAGGAGAAGTATACGACAATCAATTGATATCAGTAAGCAAGGTGGATGTATCGTAATACAAAAAAGAGATCACCAAAAACAAAAAGGCCGGAACCTGAGAACCAGGCCCGACCTTACGTAATAAGTTAAATTATTACTTGTCCAACAGTACGCGAATTTTAGCCGCCCGTTCAGGGAAAAACAGCCCGATAAAACCAACCATATTGGCTACCCGTTCGCCATTACCCTGTTCAATCATTGGTTCAGCAATTTCAGCATACAGCTCAGCCGCTTTCCGTGGAAAACCCTGTCGCCAGAAAACATTGCCCAGCTCACCCTTATGCTCAATTACACTTGGCTCACGCTCAATCAGCACTTGATAAAACTCCACAGCCTCGTCAAGACCATTATTCCAAAAAGCCTCACGCGCCATCATCAGCAAATCTTCATTCGACTTTTCAGCCAAACCTTTGACAACTGCTGCTTCTGCACTCTCCACCACCTCAGCGACAGCTTGAACCGCAGTACCGGCCACAACTTCTGTTTTGCCAGCCGTTGATTCAGCCGCCTCTGTTGACACCACTTCAACACTGGCCTCAGAGGCAGTGTCAGTAACATCGCTTGTATCTGAAACGACTTCTTTCGCTGCTTCTTCTGTTGCAGCCTCAGCACTATCCACAACAGCCACCGCTGCTGCAGTAGCAACAGACGCTCCTGTTGCAACCGCAGCACTCGCTTCAGCCTTAGTCGACTCCACGTCCTGCTTTACTTCAGCGACAGCCTCAGTATTTGACGAAGCTTCTTTTGTAGCATTCGCCTCAACAACCTGCTCAACCTTTGCATGGGAATCGGCTACAGCAGAACCGTGATCTGCATTTTTTCCACCAAAAATCCACGACAACAATACAGCAAGTAGCCCTAATCCCCACGCAACCTGTACAATTCGGTTGCCGACTAGCCAACGCATCATTTCCATCCAATCTCTCCCTATCTTATTGCCCGATTACTCGCCTTTTTTAACTTCAAGCTCACCAGCTGGTGCTTTATCACCAACACTCACCCCCACTGAGCCAGACATATCCATCATTGGCATTGTCGGCATATATGGCTGGCCGCCGTGGTAAAAGCTTCCCCTATTAATCCCGTATGAGTAGGCAGGAACTGGCACAATAATTACTCGTTGTACCCGCGTCACTTTACCATCGCTGCTTTGTGGCTGTGCATTTTGCTGTACCAGCATCTGATTAAAATAATCCATCATCATACGCTGTTGTTGCATCATTGCCTGACGGTACTGCATCTCCATCTGACGCATCTTTTGCTCATACACGGCAATTGCCGCCTGAGTATTTGCCGGAGCAACGACTTGCGCCGCAGTGACAGAGACCTTGTCTGACTTAGGCTCAACATCGGTGACAACCTCTGGCTCAGCAACAGCCTCCTGCTGAGCGACTTCTTCCTTAACGACCTCAATAGCCTCAACCGCGACTTCCTCAGTTTTAGCTTCCTGAGTAGCAACCTCTTGCTTAACATCCTCTGCTACTGTGGCAACCTCTTCCTTAACGACCTCGACAGCTTCAACCGCAGCTTCCTCAGTTTTAGCTTCCTGAGCAGCCGCTTCTTGTTTAGCGTCTTCTGCTACTGTGGCGACTTCTTCCTTAACGACCTCGACAACCTCAACCGCAACTCCCTCAGTTTTAGCTTCCTGAGCAGCAGCCTCTTGCTTAGCATCTTCTGCTACTGGGGCAACCTCTTCCTTAACGACCTCAACAGCTTCAACCGCAACTTCCTCAGCCTTAGGCTCCTGGGTAGAAACCTCAGCGACGACTTCTGACTCAGTAGCCTTTTCCTCGGCAGTTTCCACTGATTCAACCACAGCCTCAGAAGTTGTCGTTTCTTCATCGACAACCTCAACAGCCGTCATTGCAATTTCCGCAGTATCCGTTTCCTGTGTAGCAGATTCAGCAGCCAGTGCCTCTCCCTCTGTTTCTTCCACAGCAGCAACCGCTACCTCAACCTCTGACTCCTCAGCGGCCGTTACTTCGTCACTCTCCTGATGGAATGGGCCCGGAGGAGGCGGTGGCAAATCACCCGATACTTCCGTAGCAACTTCAGTCACTTCCGCAGTTGCTACTTCCTCAGCCTTTGCCTCTTTGCTTGCAACCTCCACCACTTCTTGGGCTTCATCGCTTGTATCAGCGACAGCCTGAACGGTCGTCTCGGCAACTTCCGCTGCCACAACCTCCGAAGCCGCCAGTGCAACAGCCCCATCTACTTTCTCTGTTACGGCATCCTGAGGCTTACTATCTGCGGCAACATTAGAGTCGCCATCAGCCGCTGCGCCCTTCGCATCCACAACATCCTTCTGGGAAGACACCTCAGCGGCCACCTTCTCGACCGTTTTATCCACAGTTTCAGAAACCGACGTCTGCACGGCCTCAACCGCATCACCGGTCGTTGCTTTTACCGTTTCAACGACATCAGCTGCCTCTGTCTTAACATCTGTCACAACCTGTGAAGCTGTTTCCGCTGCCGTTGAAGCAGCCTCCTTTACTTTATCAGCTCCTGTTTTAACACTGGACTGAGCCACACCCTGTACTTCATTGTCAGGGTTAGTAACCAAGATCGCCCCGGAAGCCAGAGCAGTTGCAGCAGTTACCGCCAAGACACCTTTATGCATCGATTTCATAACGTTTCCTTCATGCTAACATTCTAATTTTAGTACCCACCGCGAGCAGCACACGGCAGCGAACTTTTATATTCTTCTGATGAGAACCTTTTTTCAGATAAACCAGCGAGCAACTCGCTACGCACACAAAAAAGCAGGTAAGCACTGCTCCCACTTAGCAAATTAAAAGTTCTAGGGACTCAGCTGCTGAAATACCGCCACCCGGTTCATCTCTCCGTTTATCCTCAGGTCATTATAGACAAAACTCCGCTACTTTGTCGCCTTCCATTCCAGCAGTTTTCCACTAGAAACAACAAAAACCATATAAATCAACATGGTAGCGATAAATCCATCTTTTCACCAAGCTATAACACACTGATTTCACGAATAATTTTTTCACCCCAAGAACAACAATTTTCCATTCAGCCAATATTTATAATGATCACTATTTACCCACACCCAACAACCCCAACTACATCCCTGCCTCAGTAGTAAATCGGAAATATTCGACGAATATCACCCCAATGCTCATGCGTCAGCTTGAACTCAATCCCCATCGGCAGCTCCTGTTTCGACCATTCGCCCTCATTCCTGCCGTTTGCTGAGAAAAATGAGAATTTAACAGAACGCACATCTGTTAGCAGATTCATCGTCAAAGGATCCACATCATTATGGTCAACCAGATTCCAACTCAAGCGCTGCAATGTATCCCCGTCAAGTACATAACGAACCCGTTGGAGACTGCTTCGGGTCAAATCTGTCGGGTTTGAATTTCCCGCACGAGTAAACTCCAGAAGTCCTGTATCCGATGACTCACCTGATTTCACCGCGGGTAGCAACTCTGAGTAGCCTGTATTTCTTGGACGTAAGCTAAGTTGACGCAAATCTTTTTCAATAAAAACCAATGTGCGCTGTAGCTTCTTAAGCGCCACCTCATGTTCAAGCGATACCCGGTCATTTTTTATAATGGATGCTAACCCTGAATATGCCACCACTGTCATTAGTGAAAAAACCGCCACCGCGACCAATAACTCGACCAGCGTAAACCCTGCGTGTTGCTTCGATGTACTCATAACTTCGCCACAAATCCGGTGACGGACGCCGTCAGATCATCATCCTCAGCACCTTCCAGACGCACATCAATGGTGACACGGAGTACATTATCATCTGGTGTTTTCTCGGCACGTTGCTCCCAAATCCACGTCCGGTGCATCATGTCTTCTTTGCCACTTTCAGAACGTACCGGCCACTGCCTGCGGAGCTTTAAGACAGACAGTTGGTTCAAACCGACCCATTGAGCTGCCGTTCGATCAGCTAATACACCACCATTTCGAGCGGCATCCAACATCACTTTAGAAACGGTTCCCAAGGCAGTCGCCACAATTAACAAGGCGATCAACACTTCAAAAAGCGTAAACCCAGACTGAGGCTGCACTATGACAGGAGGGTTACTTTGCTTCACGAAACTCATTCCGTTTTACTTCACCTAACGGATCATACTCTAGTGTGGTGTAATTATTTTCAGATAATGCAAGTCGATAGGTAAACGGCGTCACCTCACCACTTGAAAAGAAAAGGATTTTCGGCGTGGGCGGCTCATCATCCAATGGTTCTTCCACAACCACTTCAACCCCTTCAATGAGAAGCTTCTGCTGAAGGAATTGAGGTATTTTTTGCGGCTGGAGCGGCTCATCCTGTATTGGCTCCCAGCCGGATTGGGTTCGCTGTAAAAAACGATATTCTCTGTCCTCTACCGCAAACCCCAAGTCCTGTGACTGGAGTACTGCATGTGCTTGTGCATACGCAACCCGAGCCTCAAAGCGATCAAGCTCCTCGTAAAGTAACTCCTGTTTATCACCCGGCAAAAAAGGCAGCACGATAGACATCAGGATGCCCATAATCGCGATCGCCACAATAACCTCAAACAGCGTAAAGCCACGCTGCCTTGGCATTATCGGCTCACGCAATAACACGGGCACTTCTCTGGTACTTATTTTAACTGCCAACTCCCAATATCATCGTCACTTTTACGACCGTCCGGACCATAAGAAATGATATCAATATCATCATGAGTACCAGGGTTTAGGTATTGGTAGGGATTCCCCCACGGATCCACCGGCACTTTCTCCAACTGTTGCCGCCAGCGGTTACTTGGCTCCGGCGAGCCTGTCGGCTTACTAACCAGCGCCTGCAAACCCTGCTCAGTGCTTGGCAGATTAAAGTTATCCAGCTTGTAGAAACCCAGCGCTTCCTTAATGCGCTTAATTTCTGTTCTTGCCACATCCTCTTGCACGCCAGAGAACTTGTCGATAATGTTGGGCGCTACAATCGCACCAATAATGGCGATAATGGTCACCACCACGATAATTTCCAACAGCGTGAAGCCCTTCTGCAAGGAGGGTCTGCGCATACTTTTTGTTCGCATATACTTGAAACCTGTTATTGTCTAGAATCCCTGTGGGTTAGCATTCTGCCACAGTCGTTTGACTTTACCAATGCCATGAACATCAAACTCATTATTGCTGCTTTATTGATCTCACTGCTTAGTTTTGCCATGCAGTGGTGGCAACCTGACCTGCTTTATGTCAGAGGAGCCGTTAATCAAGGCGAATGGTGGAGAATTCTCAGTGGACAACTGGTTCACACCAACTGGCCACACTTCGAGCTGAACATCAGCAGCCTGCTTATATTCGCCCTGCTATTCTATAACAGCGTCAATATCAGAACCTTTACGATAAGTTTATTTTTATTGGCACTTGGCGTAGGACTTAGCATCCATTATTTGGAGCCACGAATCCATTGGTATGCCGGACTTTCCGGTGCAATCTACGGCCTGTATCTGGTCGGTGCTTACTCGTCCTACCAGAGAAACGATGTATTTATCGCAATAAGCGTTGCCGCTTTAGTCATAGGTAAAGCAACGTTTGAGCACTTTTACGGTCAGATCCACAGTAATGCTGAGCTTATTAACGCACGTGTCGTCACGGAGGCCCATCTCTACGGCATCGTAGGTGCAATCGTGCTGTGTGGGACTGATAAGCTCTACCGCCTTATCAATCCCAAACTCAAAGTGGAAGAGTGATTGGACTAGCCTTTGGCCTCTCTTGCCACTGCACGATAACCAATGTCATCCCTGTAATACACGCCATCCCAACTGATCTGCTGCGTGAGTGCATAAGCCTTCGCCTGTGCTTCCGTAACCGAGTCGCCCAGGCCAACAGCACACAACACGCGTCCACCGGCAGTTACTACGTCGTCACCCTGCTGCTTGGTTCCAGCATGAAATACTTTTGCGTCCTCAGACCCCGCATCGGGTAAGCCACTAATCACTTTGCCCTTTGCATAATCCATCGGATAGCCACCTGCGGCCATCACTACACCTAATGCCGCTCTTGAGTCCCACTCATTTTCTGCTTTATCCAGCGTTCCATTAATCGCATGTTCCAGCAATTCCACCAAGTCAGACTTTAGTCGCATCATAATCGGCTGTGTTTCAGGATCACCGAAGCGCACATTAAACTCCAGCACCTTGACCTCACCTTCTGGCGATATCATCACTCCAGCATACAAGAACCCAGTGAAGGCGTGCCCTTCTTCCGCCATTCCCTTAATAGTTGGTTCAATCACCTGCTGCATAATGCGGTCGTGGATTTCAGCGGTAACCACCGGCGCAGGAGAATAAGCACCCATTCCACCAGTATTTGGGCCTTTGTCGCCATTATCTCTGGCTTTGTGATCTTGTGAACTGGCCATCGGCAGGCTAGATTCGCCGTCTGAAACCACGATAAAGCTCGCTTCTTCCCCCCGTAAAAACTCCTCAATAACCACACGATGCCCTGCATCACCAAAAGCATTACCAGCCAACATATCCTTGACTGCATCAATCGCTTCCTGCTCAGTTTGGGCAATAATGACCCCCTTACCGGCAGCCAGTCCATCCGCTTTCACCACGATAGGCGCACCAACAGATTGAATGTAATCAACCGCCGCATCAATTTCGGTGAAATTGCCATAAGCAGCTGTTGGAATGCGGTGACGTGACAGGAAATCCTTGGTGAATGACTTAGAGCCTTCGAGCTGTGCCGCTGCTTGAGTCGGGCCAAAGCAACGCAAACCGGCTGCAGTAAAGCGATCAACCACACCCGCAACCAAAGGCGCTTCAGGCCCGATCACCGTCAGCCCAATGTCATTCTCCCTAGCGAATGCCAGCAAACCATTCAGATCATCTGCCGCAATTGCAACATTCTCTATCGAGGGTTCAAGCGCTGTTCCGGCATTGCCTGGCGCAACAAATACTTGTGACACTTTGGGGGACTGTGCAACCTTCCATGCAAGCGCGTGCTCACGCCCACCACTTCCTACGAGTAATACCTTCATGCCTTTATTAAATCCGCTAGAAATCAACACCGCACACTATAACGCAAATCAGAATAATGAGTAACTTTTGCTTTGGCAAACGTGCAGCATTTTATCACTAAAGCTTCTTCAATCTGGCTCTGCCAGTAATGGCAACATTAATTTTCCTAGTCGCAGACTGACCCTTAGGACCAATATCGAAACTCGTATTCGATGCTCGCCCAGAAAACTGGTAGGTGAAGGCTTTCTTATTCGCTGTAGACTTAATAAACACACCTTTCAGACCTTGTTCCACCCTCAGAATTTTATCAGGATCATTGGTACCGTCACCATCGAGGTCACAGGTTGTCGCTGCCGTCGTGACCTTTTTATCGCCACCGCAATCGGTAAAAATAATCCAGCCACGAGCATAATCTTTAAGCGTATTTGAGCATGTAGCACCATCACTACTGGTACAAATGCTGACGGACATACTGCGCTTTACCGCCTCACTCCGTGCCAACATCAATGCAGATAAGAAATCATTGGACGCTGTAGAGACTCGGTTATCCTGAATCATCTTGCTAAAGCTTGGAATCGCGATACTTGCAAGAATTGCCGCAATACTGATAGTGACGAGCGCCTCGATTAGGGTAAAACCAGAGGCTCTGTTAAATATTGTTTTCATTATAAGTTATCCATTATGAGCCACGAATATCATACCCGAAGCAAAGACAACTCAGGAGCCATAAAAGATAAACGGCAAACCGCAAAAACGGCCAAGCTTCTCAAATTTACTGTCGCCAAAACATGGGCGTGAACACCACTAGCAAGGTGAATAACTCTAGGCGTCCCAATAACATGGCTACAGTAAGCACCCACTTGGCAAAGTCGTTAATTGAGGCATAGTTACTGGCGACCTCCCCCAGCCCCGGTCCCAAATTATTTAGCGTTGCCGCCACCGCTGAAAATGCAGTCACTTGATCCATTCCCGTTGCCATCAATAACAACATGAATAAAACAAACAGGCCAATATAAACCGAGAAAAAACCCCACACTGCCTGTATAACACTATCAGGAACGGGCTTCCGATTAAGCTTCACGGACAAACGGGCACTGGGATGAACCAGGCGTTGAATCTCCCGACTGCCTTGCTTGAGCAATAACAGCACACGGATCACCTTCATGCCTCCTGCGGTCGATCCGGCACAACCACCCATAAAGCTGGAAAATATCAGTAACACTGGCAGAAAAGACGTCCAGTAGACGTATTCTGAGGTGGTGAATCCAGTCGTGGTAATCATGGAAACAACCTGAAATAAGGACTTGTAAATGGTCTCACTCAAAGTGCCAAACTGATTCCCCATGTATAAATACACAAAGCAAATCAGACTGACCAGCAGCACCATATAAAGGTAGAAGCGTAATTCTGAGTCCTGAAAATACAGCCTGGGGTCGCGCTTGCGCCATACTAAAAAGTGCAGACTAAAGTTGGCACTCGACAACAACATGAAAATGATAGCGACAGTATCAATAGCATTACTCTGGAAATACCCCATGCTGTCATCATGCGTTGAGAAGCCACCGATGGCGACTGTCGAGAAGCTGTGCCCAACAGCATCAAACCACGACATGCCCGCTAGTTTGTAAGCAATGGCGCAAGCTAATGTGAAGCCAAAATAAATCAGCCATAAAAGCTTAGCCGTTTCTTTAATTCTTGGAGTGAGCTTTGAATCCTTAACCGGGCCGGGAGTTTCGGCACGGAATAACTGACTACCACCAACACCCAATATCGGCAAAATAGCAACTGCCAATACAATAATCCCCATCCCCCCCAACCACTGCAACTGTTGTCGGTAAAATAAAATGGAGTATGGCAGATCATCAAGCTTGGTAATAACGGTTGCGCCAGTTGTAGTCAGGGCGGAAATGGACTCAAAGACTGCATCAGTTACCGATATTTGTAATTGACTGGACAGTGCTAACGGTAACGCCCCTGAAACGCCAAGCACTCCCCAGAATAAAATAACAACCAAAAAGCCATCTCTTAAACGCAGTTCATTTGTGTAATGCCTCGCCGGATACCAGAAAATTGCGCCGCCAATCAGCAATAGTAGAAAAGCTTCAATGAATGGCATGACATCCAGATCGTTAAAAATGAAACCGACAAAGACCGGAAAAAGCTGTGTAAAACTAAACAGCATCAACAGCAAGCCAAGGATTCTCTGGATAACAAAGTACTGCATAACCGCTAGATGTACCCCATCCCCACCTGAAACATTTTTTCAATCGCGGCGATATAGCGCTTATCAGACAGGAATAGAATGACACGATCATTCTCCTCAATGACAACCGAGTGAGTCGGCAGCAGTACTTCATTTTCTCTCACCACAGCACAGACCGTCGCACCTGGCGGCAGCCTCAGTTTTTTCAAACTCCGCCCCACAACCCGCGATGTTTTTTCATCGCCATGCACTACCACCTCCAGCACCTCAGCAGCCCCTCGACGCAAGGCATGTACAGACACAATATCACCACGCCGAACGTGCGCTAATAAGCCACCTAAAGTGATTTGCTGGGGTGAGATCGCCATATCAATAATGCCACTCTCCACCAGATCCACATAGCTTGGGCGATTCACTAGGGCCATGACTTTACGCGCACCCAATCGCTTTGCCAGCATTGCTGACAGAATATTGGCCTCATCGTCGTTGGTAACAGCACAGTAGATGTCCATATTGGCAATATCTTCTTCCCGAAGCAGATGCTCATCGGCCACATCACCTTCCAACACCAGTGTCTTATCCAGCTTCTCTGCCAAATCTCCCGCAACATCAGGGTTTTGTTCAATGATTTTGACTTGATAACGCTCTTTCTCAAGCAGGGCTGCCAGGTTACTTCCGACATTACCACCACCGGCAATCATAATTCTTTTGTAGGGTTTTTCGACAATACTCAGCTCACTCATCACCACACGAATGTGCTGAGCACTTGCAATCACAAAAATCTCATCATCAACTTCGATCACCGTATCACCATCCGGCAAGATGGCTTTACCCTTGCGGAAAATCGCAACGACCCGCACATCGACATCCGGCATATGATCCGAAAAATCACGAATCTGATGGTCAATAAGTTTTCCACCATACTGCGCCCGCAACGCAACCAATTGCACCTTACCACCGGCAAAATCAATAACCTGCAAGGAGCCAGGGTTGGCAATCAAGCGATAGACATGCTCGGTAATCAACCGCTCAGGGCTAATCAACACATCAATAGGTATCGCCCCTTTGGCGAATAGCTCAGGATGACCAAGATAGCTGGCAGAGCGTACACGGGCAATCTTGGTGGGTGTGTGAAATAACTGATAAGCCACCTGACAGGCAATCATGTTCACTTCATCACTGTTAGTCACTGCGATCATCATATCCGCATTCATGACATTGGCATTTTCCAACACGTCAGGGTGTGCCGCATTTCCCTGATAAGTGTCAATATCCAATTTCTCACGCAAATACCGCAGACGCTCAGCGTGGTTATCAATCACCACCACATCATTGTCTTCAGTGGCCAAACTATCGGCTAAAGAACCCCCAACCTGACCTGCACCAATAATGACAATGTTCATTATTTGTTAAATTGCTTCGGGTCAATGTTCAATGAGCGCATCTTCCGATACAAGTGTGTTCGTTCCATTTGCACACGCTCGGCAAGCTGGCTTACATTACCGCCACATTGTTCCAACTGATAGCTTAAGTAGTCATGTTCGAATTGCTCACGCGCCTGACGAAGCGGGAGTTCAAACAAGCTAACCGGCAGTTTTTCTATTCCCTGACTAAAAATCGGAATGCTGCGACCCAACACTTCTTCCACTTCTTCCTGAGTAATTTCGGTATCAGTTCCCAGAATCAATAAGCGTTGCACCAGATTCCGCAGCTCCCGAATATTGCCTAGCCAGTGGTAGTTTCGCAGGTGGTTCTGAGCGGCAACCGAGAAGTGACGATACGGCAATCCATCCAGCGCAATCAGGCGATCCACATAGAAATTAAGTAGCTCTGGCACATCTTCAGGGTGTTCACGCAGGGGCGGGATCACCAAAGGAACCACATTGATTCTGAAATATAATTCCTCAGAAAACTGGCCAGCATCGACATCATCACGCAAATCATGTTGTGCTGAAACCACCACAGACACCTGAAAATCAATTCTTGTGGTGCCACCAACGCGGGTGTATTGCTTATCCCTGAGCACCATCAACAAGGCTTGCTGGGCGGCATTATCCAACGAGGCAATATCACACAGATACAATGTCCCGCCCTGAACCTCATCGAACACACCAGGCGTAATGTTTCCGTTTTTCTCTTTACCAAATAACTCTTCCAGAAAGTTCTCTGCCGGATGGGCAGAAGCGACCACCTTCACAAAGGGACCATTCGCCCGATCACTTCTCCCATGAATGTAGCGCGCGAAGACCTCTTTACCCGCGCCGGACTCCCCATACAGGGTCACAACCACATCGGTGTACTGGGAAATACGCTCAGCTTGTGCTCTCAAGTCACGCATCGTCTGGCTCGAACCTATTGGCTCAGAAGGCGTCAATACCTGCCTTTTCAGTCCTTTATTTTCCTGCTCCAACTGGTTGGACTTCAGAGCATGTCCCACTGACAACAACAATTTTGCCATCGACAAAGGCTTTTCTATAAAGTCATAGGCACCGAGCCGGGTGGCTTCCACGGCGGTTTCAATGGTGCCGTGTCCAGACATCATAATCACTGGGCAATTCAGTACACCACTTTCATACCAACCCTTCAGTAGGGAAATCCCATCCTCACCTGGCATCCAGATATCCAGAAGAATCAGCTCTGGCCGATGTACTCTGACCTGCTCGCGGGCTTGCTCAGCGGTCTCAGCCACCACCACCTGATAGCCTTCATCCTCAAGAATTTCGCTCACCAGTTGGCGAATATCTGGCTCGTCATCGACCACCAGAACCCTGTGTTTCTCTGTTCCTTTAAACGACATACTGAACCTCAATCAACTTATTTTTTGTTAATTCCTGCTCACGCTGAAGCGGGAAATAGATACTGATGGCGGCACCAGATGTTTCATTATTTCGGGCGACTACTCTGGCAGAGTGCTCTTCCACAATTTTTTTAACAATCGACAAACCAAGACCGGAGCCTTTCTGCTTACGGCTGACATAAGGATCGAATAAATGAGGCAATATATCCGCCGGAATGCCCGAACCGGTATCCGCAACTGTCAGCTCCACCTCCAATTTACCTCGATGACTTTCACTTAATTTTGTCAGCAGCGTCACCTGACGTATATCGGATTGCTCCGAAAATGCTTCAAAAGCATTTTTCAACAAATTTACCACCAATTGCCGTATGCGACCTGAGTCCAGATATAACTCCGGCACCTCCGTCGTTTCAACCACAACAGTCACACCCTGATCATTAACCTTGTAAAGCTCGGCCACGTCACTAACCAAAGCGTTCAAGTCCACACGTTGCAACTGTAATGCCGGTGCGCGGGCATATTCACTAAATGCATCTACCATCCCCTTCAGATTATCCACCTGATTCATAATGGTACCACTCATGCGTTTCAGTAGCTCTGCTGACTGTTCACTAAGCTCAGGGTGCAAACGATACTGTAAGCGCTCTGCCGACAAACGAATGGGGGTCAATGGATTTTTAATTTCATGGGCCAAGCGACGCGCCACTTCACTCCATGCCGCCTCATGCTCTGCCTGAACCACGTCTGTAATATCCTCTAACACCAACACATGCCCAGCTGAGCCATCCAGTAATTGAGGCAGTTCAGTTCCCCGACATACCAACATTCGACGACCACTTTCCAACATTAAGCTGGCTTCACACTGCCATTCCTTTTCTTGCCGCTGCAAGTGTGAGGCGACCGATGCCAGCAATGGCTGTAATACCCCATATTGCTCACCCACACTGAACAAGCTTTGATTGATAAAATCAGACAGCGGTATTTGCAACACATCCTCTGCCGCACTATTAATACGCCGAATAACCGACTGATCATCAATCGTGACCACCCCCGAAGTCAGGTGATCCAAAACAACATTCAAATAATCGTGCTGCCGTTGTACTTGCCGCTGACTTTGCTCACTTTCGTAGCGCGCATCCGACAAGCGCGTGGTCATGGTATTAAATGACCGCGCCAACAGGCTGAAATCATCCTTGTCCGATACTGGCAATTTTTTCTGCAAATTACCGGATGCGACCGCTAATGTGCCTTCCAGCAACTTTCTCACCGGACTTGTTAATCGTCGTGAATAAAGGAAAGCAGCCCATACAGAGGAAAGTATAGACAAAACCATGATCAGGAACAGCGTTAAGCGAAAGCTTTGCTTAATTAAATCACGCTGATAATTGATATTTTGGTACTCATTACGCGCTTTTTGCACATTTCCGGACAAATAACGCTCATGGTCTGAAAACTGAAACAACGCAGTGAGCACTATTGTCCCGCTCGCCACATTCGGTCTGAGCGTAATGGCAACACGGGAGTACAGACTATCATCTCCGACATATTCCAACCGACTCATATATCCTCGGCTGGATAAACTCCGCATGATCTCATCCGCCGGAAAGTGCGGGATAAGCGTCCCCACTTCCTGATTATCCCCGCTATAAACCAGTATGCGGTTATTTTTACCCAGCAGCACCATTTCATAGGCACCTAGCTGTCTCATTCTGGATTCAATGGTGCTGGCATAGTCCAGTGGGTCAGTCACGGTTAACTCACGCGCCACCTTCTCAACATCGTACAAATGTTGTCGCATACGCACATTCAACGAGCTACGTGCAAGTTCCAAGGAATCATCCAACGCCCCCTCTATTTTCACATTAAACCAGTTATCAATGCGGTCACCCAAAAAGTTCATGGAAAAATAAGTCACCACCAACACTGGAATAACCGTCAAGATCGAAAACGCCATCATTAAGCGCAGAGTAAACCGCGAACCCGCCTGTTGGGTGCGTAATCGAGTAACAGCCTGGTATAAGTTGAATAGAATCAGGACACTCAGAATTAGCAAGATTGCCACATTCAGCGGCGCAAGCCAGCGAATCATCCCTTCAGAGGAGTCTGGATTTTGCGTGGACAGATTAAGAATGACTAGGGAAACAGCCAGCAATACCACTGTTAACGCAATCGGTAGTATCTGAAAAATGGTCGTTCTTAACGTAACGGCCACGAAATAACCCCACTTCTCATGCCGTAATCATCCCCAAAGAGTGACTGAATTTTCAGAGGTAAACGTAATGTTGACGGGGTGAGTTTGACCCCCATAAACAGGTAATGATTGCCATCCTGTGTATTTTCGGAAAGTCTGGGCAGTTTGTAATTCACCACCCGCCCCATGTAGTGCAATGCAGTTGAAAGAGAGCGATAATTCCAGTTTTCATTAGTGTCTGCACGGGTCAATAAATAATGCCTGCTCAATGCATGGTATTTCAGCCGGTAATTAATACTGCTTAGATAGTCTGTCTTATTCCACCACCAGCGCCGGTGCTCACCCAAGCCAATAAAAATTCTGGTTTTAAGTGTCACACCATTTAACAGCGCCTTTTCAAGATACTGCGTTAGCTGGAAATCAATTTGTGCGCTAACCAGATACACATTATTCACATCATCCACTTTATGCAGCGAATGACGCTTGAAAAAAATACCTTCGCCAGCCACCGCCAGTTGTGCAATAAGCACAAGCAGTATCAATGGTTTAACAACCAATCTGGCAATCACCATCTTCATATCACTTCTTTTCTATGACTGCGTAATAAAAACCGTCCATAGCATCCATTCCCGGCAATACTTGTCTTCCATATCGTTGCGCAAGCCCCCATTCTGCAATGATGGGGCTAATGATTGCATCCGGTGTGGAGGCCAAAAACTCAGCCACAATTGTTTCATTCTCTGCTGGCAGCATGGAGCATGTTGCGTAAACCAAACGTCCGCCCTCCTTCAACAATCCCCACATCGTGCTTAATATGGCGCGCTGTTGCGCCTGAAGCTGCTGAATATCATCCTCCCTGCGCAGTACTTTGATATCAGGATGGCGTCGGATAACACCTGTCGCCGAGCAAGGTGCATCCAGCAAAATTCGGTCAAATTTGGGTTCGGCCCACTCTGCCGGTTCATTGGCATCCGCCAGCACGATCCTAGCTTCCAGACCAAGCCGCTCCAAATTTTCACCAATACGCATCAACCGCGTTTCAGTATTATCAATGGCCACCATGTCCAAATCATGGGTTCGCTCCAGTATATGGCCTGTCTTACCACCTGGTGCGGCACAGGCATCCAAGACCCGCATTCCCGATTCACATTGCATCAACGGAGCTGCAAGTTGAGCTGCAGCATCCTGTACCGACACCACACCTTCGTTAAACCCCGGAAGCTCAAACACACTCGTTGGCTGGTCCAAAATCACCGCCGACTCAACCACCGGATGAGGCGTACTGTCAATGCCCTCAGCCTTAAGGCGCGCCTGATATTCCTCGCGTGTATTCTGCGACAAATTGACTCGCAGCGTCATGGGTGCGCGCTGATTACTTTGTGTCAGTACTGATTCCCAGTGCTCAGGCCACGCCTGCTTTACGGCATCAACTAACCACTCAGGGAAACAATAACGAGCGGTTTCAACATCATCTACTGTACGCAGTATCGACTCTTTTTGGCGTAAGAAAGTGCGCAACACACCATTCACAAACTTAACCGCCCATGCTTTCCTCAACCCTTTCACCGCTGCAACGGTTTCATTCACAGCGGCATATTCGGGTGTGTTTTGATACAGTATTTGGTACAAGCCAACCCGCAGTAAGCATTCAATATCCTTGTCCTTTGCTTTCAGCGGCTTCGTCAGCAATAAATCCAAAATCGCACTGAAGCGTTCATTCCAACGCAAGGTACCAAAACAAAGCTCTTTCACCAAAGGGGCAACGGCATCATCGTTATCAGACAATAACTGACTAAGTGATTTGCCATCATAAATCACACGTTGCAACAAAACTGCTGCGGTTGCGCGAGGATTACTCTGACTCATGAGGGTAAATGTTCTCCAGCCAAACTACGGCCATTTAAAAATTCGCTAACGGACAGGGCTTTGCCCCCCGGTAACTGCAAACGTGTGACAGCGATAACCCCATCACCGCAGGCAATTTGTATGCCGTTTTTATCTTCACCCAGCACCGTGCCCGGCGCCGCGCTGCTAGACTTTCCGGCAACTACTTCGGACATAAACAGACGCATTGCCTGCCCATCTTTTTTGGTGAATGCCACTGGCCAAGGGTTAAATGCACGAATCATGCGATCAATATGTGTTGCGGAGGAGTGCCAGTCAATTTCTGCTTCAGCTTTGCTCAGCTTCTCGGCATAGCAAGCCTCGGCCTCATCCTGCTCTTGTGGCTGTAACGTCCCCGCTTGCAACATGGCAAGCACCTCCAGCAACGCATGAGCACCATCGTTTGCCAACGCATCATGTACGGTCTGCCCCGTATCATTTTTAGATATAGGGTAATGCGTTTTCAACAGTATATCGCCCGTATCCAAGCCTGCAGCCATTTGCATAATCGTGACACCCGTTTCTGCATCACCGGACTGGATAGCTCGCTGAATAGGTGCAGCACCTCGCCAGCGTGGTAACAACGAGCCATGAATGTTCAAGCAGCCATACCGCGGTATATCCAATACGGCTTGTGGCAGAATCAAGCCATAAGCCGCAACAACCATGACATCCGCCTCATAGCTTTTCAGCTGCTCGACTACCTCTGCCGATTTGAAGTTGTCAGGCTGCTCTACTGTGATCCCTGTATCCACGGCAAGCTGTTTTACTGGACTTGGCTTCAGCTTTCGCCCACGTCCTGCTGGACGATCAGGCTGTGTGTACACCGCCACCACATCATGCGCAGTGTCGATCAATGACTGCAATGCAGGCACCGCAAAATCTGGTGTCCCTGCATAAACAACCCTCAAGCCACCACTCATAACGCGCCCTGCTTCGCCAGCTTTTCCAACTTCTTACGAACACGTTGCTGTTTCAGTGGCGATAGATAATCCACAAACAACTTACCCTGCAAGTGATCCATTTCATGCTGAATACACACCGCCAATAAGCCATCTGCGTCCATTTCGTACGGTTCACCGTCATAGCCCAATGCCCGAACGGTCACTTTGTCCGCCCGCTGCACTTCTGCATAATACTCAGGTACCGACAAACATCCCTCTTCTGAGATTTCTGTCCCCGACTTTGTCACAATCTCAGGATTCACCAAGAACAAAGGATCTTTCCGGTCTTCCGATACATCAATCACCACAACCTGCTGATGAAAATCCACCTGCGTCGCAGCCAAGCCAATGCCCGGCGCCTTATACATCGTCTCCAACATATCGTCCATCACGCGACGGATCTCATCATCAACCGTCTCTACAGGTTTAGCCTTAATGCGTAAACGTTTATCGGGATAGGTTAATATTTTCAAAAGTGCCATTTACATTACCGTAAGTCTGAAATTCATACACGCTTAATACCCCTAAGATACTATAGCCCGCATAAAATAACGAATAAGAATGAGAGGGCAAACCATGTCTTTCACCATCTCACAGCGGATGCTCGTGTCCGTTGCTATCATTAGCGCCATTCTACTAAGTGCCTGCGACAAAGCCACCATTAAAGAAAACCTTTCCTCCCCTTCCCGTCCGACACCAAGTCAGGCGGATGACCAATTTGACAGCTATTACGGCATGCCCGCCAGTGATACAGGTGCTTACCAAAACGGCCCAAAAATTAAACGTACCATTACCCGAACCAAAGGCGTTCTGAAAGGTGATGCACCTGTGCGTTACAAAGTTCGTCGAGGTGATACATTATGGGGAATCGCCAATAAATTTCTCAGAGACCCTTGGTTCTGGCCAGAAATCTGGGATAAAAACCAACGAATTACCAACCCTCACCTGATCTATCCAGGTGACGTTCTTTACATTTACCGTGGCCCACGACAGGTTCGAGGCAAAGACAAGACCACTATCAACGACCGTATGGTTCCGCAAATCCGCGTGGAACGTGGCGATGGCGTGGGCGAACCAATCTCGACCCTGGCACCTTTCTTATCATGGCCTCGCGTGTTGGATGAAGACACTATTAAGAATGCCCCCTATATCGTAGATGGACAGGACTTTCATTTGCTACTTGAGGCCGGTAAAAACACTTACATCAAAAACTACCGTGGCCGCCCACTGGAACGCTATGCGGTGTTCTCACCCGGCAAACCACTACACGACCCTGAAACGGGTGAAGTTATCGGTCGTGAAGTACACTATGGCTCACAGGTGCAAATCGAAAAAGTTGGCCCGGTGACAACTGGCAAGCTACTGAATATGAAGCGTGAAGTACGCATCGGTGACCGCCTGTTGAATATTGAGAACCACGAGCACCTGCTCAACACGCCCATGCAAGTGCCTCGCCACAAGGTTCGCGGCACTGTCATGTCAATGTACGATGCAAATATGGTGAGTGGCAAAGGCATGATTATCGTCATCAATAAGGGGCAGCGCGACGGCATCAAGCCAGGGTATATTTTGGGTGTGTACCGCCCAAGCCAGCGTGTAAAAGACCCTTACCCCAGCGGTGACAAAGGGTTTATATCAGACAGTGACATGATTTCATTACCACCAGAGCGCGTGGCCAGTGCAGTGGTATACAACGCCAGTGGACAACTGAGCTATGCTTTGATTACTAAATCCGACCACGAAGTTAGAAATGGGTATAGAATAGGTAACCCTTAACGAATCCCACCTGCAACCGTGACTACAACAAAATCACTGCAAGCCTGGATCACGCTTTGGCGAGTTTCAGGCATTGGCTGTCAGACCTACCACAAGCTGCTCAAACATTTTGGTGATCCTGAGACCGTATTAAGCGTTAGCAAAAATGCATTAAAACAAGCCGGGTTGAGTGGCCGTCAACAGGATGCCATCCTGAGCCACTCACCAGATAGCGCACAAACAGACATGCGCTGGTTGGAGCAAGATAATCACCACCTGCTAACCTTCCATGACAAACACTACCCTCGTTTGCTAAAAGAAATCAGCTCCGCCCCACCGCTCTTATATGTGCATGGGAATGTTGAGTTACTTAGTGACCCACAAATTGCAATTGTGGGTAGCCGCACTCCAACTCAAAGTGGCAAAAATAATGCCTATGAGTTTGCCAAACACCTAGCCAGCACTGGCCTTTGCGTCACCAGTGGTTTAGCACTGGGCATTGATGGAGAAGCTCACCGTGGCGCCTTGTCAGATGATGGTGCCACAATCGCCGTGACCGCAACCGGACTGGACCGGGTTTATCCAGCATCCCACCGTAAGCTGGCGCACCAAATTGCAGAGCAAGGTGCATTAGTCAGTGAAAACCCTATTGGCACCGCCCCTCAGGCAAAAAATTTCCCACGTCGCAACCGTATTATCAGCGGGCTTAGCCTCGGCAGCCTGATTGTCGAGGCCGCTCAAAAAAGTGGCTCACTGATTACAGCAGATTTTGCCAATGAACAAGGGCGCATGGTGTTTGCCATTCCAGGTTCCATTCATAACCCCTTAGCCAGAGGTTGCCACCGGCTGATACGTCAGGGCGCCAAGCTGGTCGAAACAGCCAATGACGTCATGGAAGACTTAGCCGCTCAGATTGACCTGAATCAGATCACCGACTCACCTCAAACGCCTGATAACGCTGATGCCGAAAACACCGGAAATGTGGCGCTAAGCGATGAAAACAGCCGACTACTGGCAGCCATGGGCTATGATCCGGTATCAATTGACGATTTGGTCCTACAAACGGGATTGACCCCTGCAGCGCTTTCATCCATGCTTTTAGTCATGGAATTGCAGGGCTTAATTGCATCCAACGGGAGGGGTAGCTACTCGCGTATCGGCGGCTAGTTGTGTTTTCTTTGTATGAATTATCCGCCCTGACCAAACAGCAGATGGATAATTTGGGAAGCGTATGAATACAAAAGAAAATACACTGGATGTGCTTTTTTACCTATTTGAAAACTACTCCGAAATAGATGACGTCACACAAAACAAAGACGTATTGCACTCATACCTAAAAGATGCAGGATTCCCCTGTAATGACATCAGCAAAGCCTTTGACTGGCTGGAGAGCTTGGCGGATAAAACAGAAGTACACATCCATGAGCCAAGTCCACACAGTATCCGCGTTTTTTCCAAATATGAGGCGCGCTATCTGAATGAGGAATGCCAAAGCTACCTGATGTTTCTTGAACAATCCAAAGTGCTAACCCCTGAAATGCGCGAGCGAGCCATCGACCGGATTTTGGCGCTTAAAGACAAACGCTTCGACATCAATAAGTTAAAGTGGGTAATCCTCATGCTACTACTGAATCAGCCAGACTCGGAGGCGTCCTACATCTGGATGGACTGTGTCGCAATGGGTAACGGCCCCTTAAATTACCACTAAAAATACAACAAATTAACTGAGGTGATCAGTATTTTCATTGGCCGCGCTCTTTACTCTACTTCTGCATACGGTGTATGGTTGCCTGCAAATTTATAACCGTGATCGATAAAATATGAGTGAAAGTCTCGTCATTGTAGAGTCGCCTGCAAAAGCAAAAACAATAGAAAAATACCTTGGTAAAGACTTTGAAGTACTGGCCTCCTATGGTCACGTGCGTGATTTGATTCCAAAAGCTGGTGCAGTGGATACCGATGATCACTTTGCGATGAAGTATGAACTGATTGATCGTAACAAAAAGCATGTTGACCGCATTATCAAGTCACTTAAAAAGGCTAAACACCTCTATCTCGCAACCGACCCCGATAGAGAGGGGGAGGCGATTTCCTGGCATTTATACGAGCATCTGAAAGAAAAAAATCTCCTAAAAGACAAAGATGTAGCGCGTGTGGTGTTTTATGAAATCACTAAAAAAGCGGTACAAGAAGCAGTTGCCAACCCTCGCACTCTGGCCCAACCAATGATAGATGCTCAGCAGGCGCGGCGTGCTCTGGACTATCTGGTGGGATTCAATCTTTCACCATTACTGTGGAAAAAAATTAAGCCGAGCTTATCCGCAGGTCGTGTACAAAGCCCGGCACTTCGCATGATTGTAGAGCGCGAGGCGGAAATCGAAAAATTTATTCCTCAGGAATACTGGACAATTGATGCGGGTGTTGAAAAGGACAAACAAGCATTCAATGCCAAATTACACACACTGGATGGCAATAACCTAAAGCAGTTTGACCTGAACAATACTGAGCTGGCAATGGCGGCAAAGGACAAGCTGATTCATGATTCGGGTCTTGTGTTGAATGCCGAAGGTGAGACTACGACACCCGGCAAGCTGACCGTCACCCGTCTGGAAAAGAAGCAGCGCAAGCGCCACCCTGCCGCACCATTCACCACATCGACACTACAACAAGAGGCCTCCCGTAAACTGCGCTTTACCACACGCCGAACCATGAGTGTGGCACAACAGCTCTACGAAGGAATTGACTTAGGCGATGGTGCTGTCGGCTTGATCACTTATATGCGTACTGACTCGGTGGCACTGGCAGAGGATGCGGTGCAGGATTTACGCACACTGATTGAACAGCGTTACGGTGCAAATGCGGTTAATCCCGAAGTGCGCACCTTCAAAACCAAATCCAAGAATGCTCAGGAAGCTCACGAGGCGATTCGCCCAACTTCTGCAGGCAATATACCCGACACTATCAAACAGCACCTGACCGATGAGCAATACAAACTGTATGACCTGATTTGGAAGCGTACCGTTGCCTGCCAGATGATTCATGCCACCCTGGACACTGTTTCAGCGGACTTATCCTGTAGTGAAGGCAACTTCTTCCGCGCCACCGGCTCGTCGGTGCGCAATCCGGGCTTTATGTCGGTGTATCAGGAGGGTGTGGACTCGCCTACTGATGACAAAAAAGAAGGCAGTGACGACAGCAAGGAGCGCATCCTTCCTGCCATGAAAGAAGGTGATGTGCTTGATCTACAGTCAATTTCTGCTGACCAGCATTTCACTGACCCGCCACCACGCTTCTCAGAAGCAAGCTTGGTGAAAACGCTGGAAGAATACGATATTGGCCGCCCATCCACCTATGCCAGCATTATTTCCACGCTACAGTCGCGGGAGTATGTAGAGCTTGAATCCCGGCGTTTCTATCCAACAGACATTGGTCGGATTGTAAATCGCTTCCTGACTGAGCACTTCACCAACTACGTGGACTATAACTTCACGGCCAATCTGGAAAATGAGCTGGATGAAATCTCACGCGGAGAGAAAGAATGGATTCCAGTTATGGAAGCATTCTGGGGGCCATTCCACGAATTAGTTGAGGACAAGGACAAATCGGTTAGTCGTGAAGAAGTCATGCAGGCGCGCGTGCTGGGGATAGATGAGAAGACCGGCAAGCCTGTCTCCGTGCGCATGGGACGTTACGGGCCGTTCGTACAAATTGGTCATCGTGACGATGAAGAAAAGCCGCAGTTTGCCAGCTTACGCCCCGGCCAAAAGATGGATAGTGTAACTCTGGAAGATGCACACGAGCTGTTCAAACTCCCCCGTGAACTGGGAGAAACCGAAGAAGGCGAAAAAGTCAGCACTAACTTCGGTCGCTTCGGCCCCTATGTGAAATACGGCAGTAAGTTTGTTTCTTTGCCAAAAGACAACAATGACCCTTACACCGTCACACTTGAGCAGGCACTGGAACTAATCGCTGCCAAGAAAAAAGCTGATGCTGAAAAGCTGATTCAGGACTACCCCGATGAAGGTATTCAGGTGCTCAATGGTCGCTGGGGGCCTTATGTCACGGACAAAAATAAAAATGCCCGTGTCCCCAAAGATGTGGATGCCAAAACGCTAACACTGGAAGATTGTGTACGCATGTTGGCGGAAGCACCGGAGCGCAAAAAACGTGGCAAAAAGCCAGCACCTAAAAAGAAAGCGGCAACCACCAAAAAGGCATCGGCGAAGAAAGCAGCCACAAAAAGTACCACAACTAAAAAAGCAACCGCCGCAAAAAAGTCAAGTACCAGAAAAACACCTGCCAAAACAACGGCTCGCAAAAAAGCTGCGGAAACCAAAGACTCCGGTGATAACGATACCGCTGCCGATTAACAATGTTTGTGACTCAGGACACATCGGAACTTGCTGCACGGATTCAGTCGGGTGCGGTTGTTGCCTACCCGACCGAAGCCGTGTTTGGTTTGGGGTGTGACCCACGTAATTTAACCGCAGTGCGAAAGCTGCTGGCACTCAAGCAGCGCCCATCAGACAAAGGGCTGATTTTGATTGCCGCAGACTTTGCACAAATCAGGCCGTTCTTAGCCAGTGATATATCGCCCAGTGACGCACAGACCCAACCGGACAACATCACTTGGGTGTTTCCGGCAAACCCAGCCACCTCGCCGTTACTGCGCGGTCGTTATACCTCGTTAGCAGTACGGATTACCAAGCACCCATTGGTTCGTGCGTTATGCAGTGAGCTGAACGGCCCGCTGGTTTCTACCAGCGCCAATCTCACCGGAGAACCGCCTTGTTACAGCGCACAAGCTGTAATAGAGCACTTTCAGCACCATCCGTTTGCCCCTGACGCGGTTCTGGATGGCCCAACGGGTGGACAACTCAATCCGACTGAAATCCGTGATGCAATCAGCGGTACAATTCTGAGACACAGCTAACACTATGGCTTTACTTCGTCTGCAAAATATTCAACTCAGTTATGGCGGCCCCGCCCTTCTGGACAATGTTAATCTCAGCATTGAGCCGAATGAGCGTATTTGTTTAATTGGCCGTAATGGCGCTGGCAAATCCAGCTTGCTAAAGATCATCAATGGAAAAATCAAGCCCGATGCGGGTGAACGCATTTTGGAAGCTGGCACAGTCATCACTCAACTGGAGCAGGAAGTTCCACAAGATCTTTCTGGCAGCGTGTACGATGTCGTAGCCGGTGGCCTTGCCGATATTGGTGAATTACTCAGCCAGTTCCATCACCTTAGCGAGCAAACTGATAACCACGATGAAGACTGGATGTCCAGGCTAGAAGCCATTCAACAAAAGCTGGAAGCCTGTAACGGCTGGGACTTTGGCCAGAACATCGACAATATCATTTCCCGACTGTCATTGGATGCTGATGCAGAGTTTTCTCGCCTATCCGGTGGGGTAAAGCGCCGCGTGCTATTGGCACGTGCTCTGGTACAAGAACCCGCCATTTTGTTGCTGGACGAGCCGACCAACCACCTGGATATCGGGGTGATTCAGTGGATGGAAGAGTTTTTGCTGAATTACAAGGCAACCCTGGTCTTTATCACTCACGACCGCAGCTTCCTCAGAAAATTAGCCACCCGTATTGTTGAAATTGATCGTGGGCAGGCGACAAGTTGGCCTGGTGATTACGACAACTTCCTGCGCCGTAAGCAAGAGCAACTGGAAGCCGAAAGTGCCGAGAATGCGCGTTTTGAAAAGAAACTTGCACAAGAGGAAGTGTGGATACGCCAAGGTATTAAAGCCCGCCGCACTCGCAATGAAGGACGTGTGCGTGCCCTGAAAGCAATGCGCGAGCAGCACGCGGCAATCCGTAAGCAGCAGGGTAAGGCCAAACTGCAAATGGATAGTGGTGAAAGGTCCGGCAAAAAAGTCGTCGAAGCCAAACACATTAGCTATCACATTGGTGATAAAACGCTGGTGGATGATTTTTCTATTTTGGTTCAGCGCGGCGATCGCATTGGTTTAATCGGCCCGAATGGTGTGGGTAAAACCACCTTACTGCGATTGCTGCTGGGAAAACTGCAACCCAACACTGGCTCCGTTACGCTAGGCACGAACCTCGAAGTGGCCTACTTCGATCAGCTACGCGACCAGCTCGACGAAGACCGTTCGGTTAAAGACAATCTGGATCGCGGTGCGGATAACATTACTGTCAACGGTAAAACAAAACACGTCATCAGCTACTTGCAGGATTTTTTATTTACCCCGCAACGTGCCAATTCTCCGGTCAATTCACTATCCGGTGGTGAAAGGAATCGTCTGCTGCTGGCAAAGCTCTTTATTAAACCTGCCAATGTTCTGGTGCTTGATGAACCCACCAACGATCTTGATGTTGAAACGCTAGAATTGCTGGAAGACCTGTTGATGAGTTACGACGGTACGGTGCTCATTGTCAGCCACGATCGTACTTTCATTAATAATATCGTCACCAGTTGTCTGGTATTTGAAGGCGATGGCGTGATTCGTGAATATATCGGCAGTTATGACGACTGCATACGGCAGCAAACCGAACGTCAAGCTATCGAGGCCAAACAAAAAAATCCCGCAAAAACGGCTGCACGACAAGCACAGCCCAAGCCAGTAGAAACCGCCAACACGCAACCGTCCAAAAAACAAGACAGTGGCAAGAAGCTCAGTTATAAGCTGCAACTAGAACTCGACAATCTGCCAAAAGAGATTGAGGAGCTGGAAGAAAAAATCGCCAGCATGGAAGCAGAAATGGCTTCACCCGAGTTTTTTAAGCAGGATCATGCCAGTTCACATGCAGCCACCGAGGCCTATCGGGCCTTGCAACAAACCCTCGAGGAAAAGTACACTCGCTGGGAGACTTTGATGGATGAATCAGTATGAATATCGCAGACTATCGTAGAGAATATACACTCAACGGATTAAGCCGGGCAGACCTTGAAAGTGATCCGTTTCGCCAGTTTGACCGTTGGTTTTCGCAAGCATTAGAGTCCGACTACCCAGATGCCAATGCGATGTCTTTGGCGACGGTCTCAGCAGATGGGAAGCCCAGTATCCGAACCGTCTTATTGAAAGGATTTGATGGTAAGGGCTTTGTTTTCTTCACCAATTATGACAGTGACAAAGCCAAAGACATTGCCGAAAATGAGCAAGTGAGTCTGCTCTTTCCTTGGCTACAGCTTGACCGCCAAGTTGAAGTTTGTGGTATTGCCAAGAAAGTATCCGATGCAGAATCAAGCGAATACTTTAGCTCTCGCCCGCTTGGTAGCCAGTTAGGTGCTTGGGCATCACACCAAAGCCAACCTATTGAAGCGCGAAAGGATTTGCTCAAACAGCTTGACGTTGTCACTGAGCGTTTTAAGGATAGCGAAGCAATTCCCCGACCAGAACACTGGGGTGGCTATCGTGTGATTCCCGAAAGCATTGAGTTCTGGCAAGGCCGTGAGAATCGCTTACATGACCGTTTTGAATATCGCCTCGACGGTGACGAATGGCAGCTCCGCAGACTACAGCCATAACCTGATGTGTAAAAAAATCCCGGCTTGTTACTCAACAATGCCGGGATTTTTTGGGTTCCGAGAAACCGCCAACTTACTGAAGTTGCTTGGCGAGCACCATGCTCTTCAGGATATTCAGAGCTTCATACAGTTGATAGTCTTCCTCAACCAAGTTTTTCTTCTTGGCTTCAGCAGCCTTCTGCTTTTCTTCTTCGGTGACTTCATTTTTGGTTGCTTCTTTTGCAACATCCCGCGCTGACTTTTTACCGTTTGGATTTTCTAAATGCCCTGTCAGATCCGCTTCTGATAAAGGCTGGAACTTTTCCTTCCCATCCTGCTTGCCATTGGTCATTCTTAGTGACTCAATCACAATGTCTGGCTCAATTCCTTTCGCCTGAATGGAACGCCCGTTAGGCGTGAAGTAACGCGCCGTCGTCAACTTAACCGCAGTACTACGATCAATCGGTAACACGGTCTGCACCGACCCCTTACCAAAGGTTTTCACACCAACAACCAAAGCACGTTTGTGATCCTGCAACGCACCTGCAACGATTTCAGAAGCAGAAGCAGAGCCCTGATTCACTAACACAACCAACGGCGCACCGTTCAGGATATCACCCTTCTCTGCATCATAACGTGTAACCGAGTCCTCAATACGACCCTCGGTGTACACCACATTGCCAGACTGCAGAAACAAATCACTCACGCCCACGGCACCGCTTAATACGCCACCGGGATTGTTGCGCAAGTCAAGCACCAAGCCTTTCAGTTTACCCTCATTTTCCTTAAGCAATTTTGCAACAGCATCCGCAACCCCTTGAGTTGTTTTAGACTGGAAGCTTGAAATACGCACATACCCAAAGCCATCGCCCAGCATACGCTGTTTGACACTTTTCACCTTGATGATGTCCCGCACCACCTTGATGGTGAAGGGTTGATTTTCACCTTCACGTACGACCATCAGGTTGATGGGCACGCCGGGCTTACCACGCATAATCTTAACCGCTTCGCTCAAGGTCAAACCCTTAACTGGCTTGTCATCCAAACGAATGATCAAATCCCCAGGCTGAATACCCGCTTTTTGGGCAGGCGTGTCATCTATCGGGGAAATAACTTTAACGAAGCCATCTTCCATGCCCACTTCAATACCAAGACCACCAAATTCACCGGAAGTACCCACCTGAAGCTCGGTGAAGGCATCCTCATCCAGGTACGCAGAGTGTGGATCCAAACCCGTCAACATTCCACTAATCGCATCGCTGATGAGGGTCTTATCATCCACCTCTTCCACGTAATCACGCTTAATGCGCAGGTAGACCTCAGTGAACTTCCGAAGCTGCTCCAGAGGCACTGCTGGACGGCTATCTTTAAATGCAAAGACACTCAGGCTGGCAGTGCTTGCCACACCGATTAATGTGCCTGCAATCAGTCCGGTGGATAGCGTTTTATTAATCTTGAATTGCATATTTTCTCCAGTATAAACATCCACATTCGCCGGTGAATGTCAGAGTCCCGCTCATTATTATTGTCAAGACGTTCACAAAAGCAGAAGTTTAAGCATTACAAACGTTTTTTGCACTTCGTTTATCATGAAAAATTACCAACTGTCTGATAGTTCATCTAATTTAGAACAAAGAGCCAACTATTTACACCACTTGGCAGGATTTCTGGTAGACGCCCCCTTACGAATTTCAAAATACAGCGCATTCTTACCATAATCGCTGGCGTTCCCAACCGCAGCAATGACTGCGCCTGCCTTTACCACATCACCCTTTTTACGATAGACGGCTCGGTTATAGGCATACAAGGTGCGATAATCTTTGTCATGACGCAAAATAATCACATGACCATAATCTTTGAGCAGCCCGACATACTCTACCTTTCCCCGTGCTACCGCGTGTACCCGCTGCCCACCGGCTGCCCTGATCAGCACCCCCTTCCATCGTCGCTTTTGGTTGCGCCGACTTCCGTAAGACTTGACAACACGCCCTTTAACCGGCCATGACAAACGGCCACGTAATGAAGAAAACGGACGATTTGCCACAAAATTCAAGCTTGTTTTCTTTCCAGACTTAGCTTTCCTATCCTTCGAGGTCTTCTTCTTAGAGTCTGACTGGCGAGCGACTTTCGTTTTCTTTGGCTGTTTTTTAGCTGCCGCTTGTGCTTTTTGTTTTTTGATCAAATTATCAAACACGGCTTGCAGAGCGGCCTCTTTTTTCTTCAGTGCTACAAGCTTGCTATGTTCATCCTTGACGACCGTTCTTACCTTCTTCAGGGCTTTTTCATTCTTTATCAATTCAACTTTCAGATTCTTTCTATCCTCCGCTAGAGCCACCCGCAACGCTTTTAGTGTTCCATGATCTTTTAAAATTTTAGCCTCCAAAGCCTCAACTTCTTTCAGACTTTTTTTCACACCCCGAATACGCTCTAAGCGACTCTTGTTGAGGTATTCAAAATACTTGGTCGTACGACTAATATCGGAGGGATCATCCTGCTTTAACAACAAGCGCAAATGTGACTCCTCACCAGAGCTATACATCGCCAACAACTGCTTTGCCAGAATCTCCTTTTCTGCCTTGATCTTTGCGAGCAACGCCTGTTTTTTCTTATTGGAGCGAATCATTTTTTGGTTAATTGCAACGATCTTTTGCTCCGTCTGATATTCCTTACGAGACAAGCGATTAATCTCTGACCTATTCCTATCCAACTCCGTTTGAAGCGAGCGAGCATTGGCTTTCGCTTCCTTATAGCTTTTATTTACCTTGGAAATTTCTGCCTTAATTTTCTTTTGCTGTTGCCGTGTGTCGGCCTGAACACTGGAAAATCCCATGAACCACAGCACCACACAGACAAGTATTAAACGATAAACCAAACCAAATACCTACACACGATCACCAATGTAATGAGCTTATATCGTCCACTATTTGCTATTCAAGTAACTTGTGGAAGAAACTGTATTAAAACATTGAAATGTAATAACATCGGCCGTATCCATAAGGCCAGAAGGATTGAAAATATGGGCAGCACCGAGACCTTGAACAGCATGTCACATCCCCCCGTCTTTGATAGTGCTGACCTACTCTCCCGTGAAAAAGATATTGAGCAAGCTTCCCGCTCGCTCAAGGCTATCTCGCACCCGTTGCGTCTCAAAATACTTTGCGTACTTGGTAGTAATGAGGTCAATGTGCGGGATATTGTGGACTCGGTCGGTACCTCACAAAGCAACATCTCCCAACACTTAGCTATCTTGCGGGATAAAGGTATCCTGGGCTCCCGTAAAGAGGCGAATAAGGTTTTTTACAAAGTCGCTGATAATAGAACACTCAAGCTCATTGAAATGATGCAGGAAGTGTTTTGCACACCCCAACGCTAATCCCCCTCCAACCAAAAATTCCCATATATGCTGGCGTGAGGCTTTACCCATTGATCGCCAAGCGGTATCTTTACGCCCTGTCAATCCACCTAATGGTTTCAACATGCAAGAATATATCGAATTCGCCCAAGCCAACCCATTGTTATTTCTGGGGTTCTTTGGTGTCTTAGCGCTCATCATCTGGACAGAATGGACACGAATAACTCGCAAATATCAGTTGGCTGATGTCAACACGGCGGTGAGGATGATGAATAATGATAAAACACTCATTCTGGATGTGCGCGAAGACAGTGAAATGCAGGAAGGCAGCATCAAAGGCGCGAAGCATATTCCGCTTACGGCTCTGGCTACTCGCATCAGCGAACTGGATAAATTCAAATCAGACCCAGTAATTATCTACTGTCGCAGTGGGAACCGCTCAGGTAGTGCCTGTAATACGCTGACAAAAGCAGGCTTTGAGGATGTTTATAACTTGGTGGGCGGTATTGCTGCATGGGAAACGGCCAACCTGCCACTTGCCAAGCGTTAATGAACAGAGAAAACCTATGAGCGCCAAAGTTGTCATATACACCACTCGTTTTTGCCCTTTTTGCATACGCGCCCGACGGCTGCTGAAGAAAAAAGGTATTGATTACGAGGAAATCGGTGTGGCTAATGACCCTGCCCTGTGGCAGAAGATGCAAATACTCAGTGGCCGCAACACCGTCCCGCAAATTTTCATCAATGACCAGCCCATCGGCGGCTTTGATGATATGGCTCGTCTCGACAGAAGCGGCGAGCTTGATGCCTTATTAAGTACAACACAACAATAAAGGAAAATTTTATGTCTGAAGAACAAGCTGCAACAACGACTCAGGAAGAACCACAGTTCGTTATTGAGCGTATCTATTTAAAGGACGTTTCATTCGAATCACCGAATAGCCCCACAGTATTCACCAAGGAGTGGACACCGGATACCAATCTGCAACTAAATACTCAAGTTAATCCATTATCTGATGGACACTTTGAGGTTGAGTTGATGATCACGATCACCGTCAAGAGCAACGATGAAACTGCTTTTCTGGTTGAAGTAACTCAGGCAGGCGTGTTCAAAATCACGGGGTATCCGCCGGAGCAACTGAATCACCTGCTGGCAAGCTATTGCCCTAGTAACTTGTTCCCTTATGCACGTGAAGCCATTGCCAGCTTAATTTCCAAAGGCAGCTTCCCTGAGATGCACTTATCGCCAATCAACTTTGATGCACTGTATGCACAACGTCAGGCAGAGGAAGCAGCACAGGCTCAAGCCGGTGCGGATGGCGGATCTGCTGAAGCCTGATGGTACAACGACCTGAGAATTTTTCAGTTCACGGAGCCGGCTCTTGGGGCACGGCTCTGGCGCTGCAGCTTGCCAGAAATGGGGTGGATGTGCGTTTGTGGGGGCATCGTCCTGAGCGGCTTGAGCAATACAACCAGGCTCGCCGGAATACCGACTACCTTCCTGACACCCCCTTCCCTGATACGCTGCACTGCCACGCGGATCTTCAGGTACTTGTCGAACACAGTCTATATCAGCTCATTGTTGTACCCAGTCATGGCTTTCGCCAATTACTGGAAAAGCTGCAACCATTGCTGAGCAGTAAACATAAAGTATTATGGGCCAGCAAAGGGCTGGAGCTGGAAACCGGCAGGTTACTACATGAACTGGTGGAAGAAAGCCTGCCCCAGATCAAGCACTATGGCCTTGTCTCTGGCCCGACATTCGCTGCCGAAGTGGCCAAAGGCTTGCCAACAGCAATGACAGTGGCAAGCAATGATAAATTACTGGGTGAGCAAGTCTCCGCTGCATTTCAATCTCAGCATTATCGCGTTTACACCAGCGACGATATTGTCGGCGTGGAACTTGGTGGAGCGGTGAAAAATGTACTGGCGATTGCTGCGGGTATTGCAGATGGCTTAGGGCTTGGAGCCAATGCGCGTACCGCATTAATTACGCGTGGCTTAGCAGAGATTTTACGCCTCGGCCGGGCAATGGGCGCACAAGCTGAAACACTCATGGGCTTGTCAGGCATTGGCGACTTGATTCTAACCTGTACTGATGACCAGTCTCGCAACCGGCGGCTGGGCTTGGCGCTGGGTAAAGGCAAGACACTGATACAGGCAATCGAGGAAATTGGGCAGGCTGTGGAGGGCGTCAAAACCTCACAAAATATTCACCTGCTGGCTACCCGCGCTGGTGTGGAGATGCCTATTTGCTCAACAGTACAGCAAATTCTTTACCACGATCTGCCACCACAGGAAGCGGTACAAGTACTTATCAACCGCACACCAAAGCCTGAATTTTACTAACGACATACTCCGAGCACTTCAGATTTTTATTGGTTTGTGATAAAAACTGGAGCTGTTGAATAATCGGGCCTAGACGGCTAAACCGAGATAGCAAACTGTCAAGAGGACTTTGTGATGCTAGACAATCTAAACATGAATGATGCTGTAATGCTGGGACGTGGTGTAATGGTTATAGTCGCCGCGATCCTGA
Source organism: Pseudomonadota bacterium (assembly GCA_002747455.1). Lineage (GTDB taxonomy): Bacteria > Pseudomonadota > Gammaproteobacteria > Thiotrichales > Thiotrichaceae > Leucothrix. Next base: position 116,349 of record PDPG01000042.1, read on the forward strand.
CTGCGATCAGCCCTGGCTTTATCTGGCTATTGGTGCTGTTGGGTGCGGTGATTATGCAGGCAGCGTTTACTGGGTTTTGCCCGCTGGCAATGATCTATCAAAAGCTGGGGCTGTTTACTGATAAGTAAGCGCGAGACCGCAAACACAAAACGACGAGGGGGCGGGCCGGATGCAATTTGGCTCGCCTTTTTTGCTTTAAGAACTGGTTTGAAATGTTTTGGTAATGAAGAAAGTGTTTAACATTCAGCCCTTGTCTTATCACTTTTAATCACATTAGTTGCTCGCCGGAGGGCATATTCGGCGACCAAGTTACGGTTTGCTGTTTCCCCTTTGTTGGTTACTACAATAGCCGGTACCACCTGTACGCTACGGGCAAAACTTGCATAACGCTTGTTACAAATTCAACGGATGTGGCCATGATAACTTCGTGACGGCAAGCTCTAAGTGGCGTATCCTTTCGGCTGTTTTTCGGTGGTGATCAATCGATCAGATACACCGTCATTTTTCAAATACTCTGAACACCAGATTTCGTTAAAACTCCGGCTCTTAGGTACAAAAAGTTAAGTGCAAATCGATAACACTGCCAAGGCGCACATGCCTTTGTCACTCCCCCTGCTGATGTGGCTGTTCCTTATTATCTCTTTAATAGCATGGACTTTATTACCTAGTGTGCTGTTTCCTAACTTGCCCCTGGATGTCAATGAAGGCTTACTGTGGGGACAAACGTGGCAATGGGGCTATTATAAACACCCACCCTTACAAGCCTGGTTATTACAAAGTACCTATGAAATCGCCGGGACACAGCGTTGGGCTTATTTTTTATTAGCGCAACTCACCATTATCGTCGCCATGTTAGGCGTGTATGCGACAGCCCGTCGTTTAGCGCAACCTAATCAAGCAGCATTAGCGACCTTAGCACTCAGTGGTATTTATTATTTCAACGTCACCAGCATTGAATTTAATCCGAATACCTTGCAATTAGCGACT
>PDPG01000015.1 GCA_002747455.1 Pseudomonadota bacterium
AACCAGCTGAACTACCGCTCCGTGGTGGGTGATAAGAGACTTGAACTCCTGACATCCGCCTTGTAAGGGCGGCGCTCTACCAACTGAGCTAATCACCCTCAAGCAGAAAGCGCGCTAGTTTACTGCATCCTTAAGTGCTTTACCAGCTTTAAATACAGGATTTTTTGATGCTTTAATCTGAATCTCTTCACCCGTGCGTGGATTGCGGCCCGTGCGCGCTGCACGCTCACGCACACTGAATGTACCAAAGCCAATCAGTGTTACTGTTTCTTCAGTTTCTAGCGCCTTGGTAATCGTGTCTACAAACGCCTGATACGCTGCATCCGCATCCGCTTTACTTAAACCAGATGCTTCAGCCATTGCTGCGACCAAATCAGTCTTATTCATATTTTTCCCTTTATTAATGGTGTGAATACGGTGTACCCATTATGTACTCCGACGACCATACTCTAAACCCAACAACCTCAATAAACCTGTGCCGAAATACGCCGACAGTTATACCAGCGACTCCGTCATTGTTCAACAAAATTAAAGATACATGCGGGCAACAGCTTTGGCTTCATCGCACATATGCACGCCCTTGCTAAACCTGGGCACGAAACCGCTTTCCAGGCCATCTGAATCAGTGCGCGCGCACTTCTTCCTCCGACGTCCTTTCCACCCCTCCTGCGTCAACTGAACCCTCAGCATCTTCGTATTCTTCTTCTGACAAAGGCGTCGGTACACTTTCCAGTGCAATCTCAAGCACCTCATCAATCCACTTAACAGGCTTGATGTCCAGCCCCTTAGTCACATTCTCAGGAACTTCTGCAAGATCCTTCTCATTGTCTTTCGGAATGACCACGGTTGTAATCCCACCACGATGTGCCGCTAGTAGCTTTTCTTTCAACCCACCAATTGGCAACACCTCTCCCCGCAGTGTGATTTCCCCCGTCATCGCCACCTCGGCCTTAACAGGAATCCCTGTCATCGAGGACACAATCGCCGTCACCATGCCGATACCAGCACTTGGGCCATCTTTAGGTGTTGCGCCTTCTGGCACATGGATATGAACATTATGTGAGCGCATAAACTTTTGCGAAATACCAAGCATTCGGGCACGGCTTTTGACAACCGTTTCAGCCGCCTGAATCGACTCTTGCATCACTTTGCCCAGGCTACCGGTACTTTTAACGCTGCCAGTACCGCTTAACTTGACACTTTCAATGGCTAATAACACACCACCAACCGAAGTCCATGCTAGGCCAGTCACTTGCCCAACCTGGTTTTCCTTGTCCGCGCGCCCAAAATCGAACCGCTGTACGCCAAGGTATTGCTCCAGATTACGCTGCGTCACCGACGTCTTTTCCTTCTTCTTCAGCAAGTGCTCCCTAACCACCTTACGGCACACTTTAGAGATTTCGCGCTCAAGATTACGAACACCCGCCTCGCGCGTATAATGACGAACAATGACCAGAATAGCAGCATCGCTAAACGTAATTTCGCCCTTATTTAAACCGTTCGCTTTAATCTGTTTTGGCACCAAATAATTCTTGGCAATGTTCAGCTTCTCATCCTCGGTATAGCCCGGAATGCGAATAATCTCCATACGATCCAACAAAGGCCCCGGTATATTCATGCTGTTTGACGTTGCCACAAACATCACATCAGACAGGTCAAAATCTACCTCCAGGTAATGATCCACAAAGGTGTGATTTTGCTCTGGATCTAGCACTTCAAGCATGGCGGATGCTGGATCACCACGAAAATCAGTCGCCATTTTGTCAATTTCATCCAGCAAAAACAGCGGGTTCTTGGTACCAACCCGACTCAAATTTTGGATGATTTTCCCGGGTAGCGCACCGATATAAGTACGTCGATGACCGCGAATCTCCGCCTCATCGCGCACCCCACCCAGTGCCATCCGCGTGTATTTTCGTCCAGTTGCCCGCGCAATCGAACGCCCCAGTGAGGTTTTACCCACGCCCGGAGGACCAACCAAACACATGATCGGGCCTTTTAACTTCTTAACCCGCTGCTGAACCGCCAAGTACTCGACGATCCGCTCTTTCACCTTATCCAGACCGTAGTGATCTTCGTCCAGCGTTGCCTGAGCCTTCGCTAAATCTGAAACAATTCTGGATTTTTTCTTCCAGGGCAAACCAACCATCCAGTCAATATAGTTCCTGACCACCGTGGCCTCTGCCGACATGGGGGACATCATTTTTAGCTTATTCATTTCCGCATTGGTTTTCTCCAGTGCTTCTTTCGGCATACCCGCTTTTTCTATTTTTTTCGCAAGCTCATCATTTTCATTAAGCACGTCATCCATGTCGTCTAATTCTTTTTGAATAGCCTTCATTTGCTCATTCAAATAATACTCGCGCTGGCTTTTCTCCATCTGGTGCTTAACGCGACCACGAATCCGCTTTTCGACTTGCAACAGGTCGATCTCACCTTCAACCAATTCTATTAATTGCTCCAACCGCTCCTTGATATCCGTGATTTCCAGAATCTCCTGCTTGGCGGCAACTTTTAGCCCCAAATGTGCGGCCACAGTATCAGCCAGACGTGTAGGGTCATCAATACCCCTCAGTGAGGATAAAATTTCAGGCGGGATTTTTTTGTTTAATTTGAAGTACTTATCAAATAAGTTCAGCAACATGCGAGACAGTAAATCGACCTTACGCTCATCATAATCATCGGATGCTGCAATAACGGCAACGTCTGCGGTGAAATGACGCTCGTCATCATTCACTGTTTTAATTAATGCACGCTCACCACCCTCCACTAGCACCTTTAAGGTGCCATCTGGTAGCTTCAAGAGCTGCAGAATAGTCGCTAATGTGCCGATTTCATAGACATCTTCAGCACTCGGATCATCGATTTCTGCACTGCGCTGGGCGACCAACAAAACTTGCTTATCGGTTTCCATGGCCTCATCAAGTGCCAAAATTGATTTTTCACGCCCGACGAATAACGGAATCACCATATGCGGGTAAACCACCACATCGCGTAACGTCAGGACAGGTACATTTTTTATCACTTTTGCTCTCGCCATTTTAACCTCTTTGCCGAATGCATCGCTTTAGCATCTACAGGATATTGGGATAGATTCATCCAATCTCAATGGTTCATTGATTTAAATTAATTAGAGACAACAAAGCCCCAAGCAGAAAGCAAGGGGCTTGTATTGGGAGTCCGATTCAGTCCACGGACGATACTTTGCGTTCCGGTTCGGGGTCTTGATTTTCGTAAATCAAATAAGGTTCACTATCTCCAACAACCACCGACTCATCCAACACGACTTTTGTGACATCCTGTTTCGATGGCAAGTCATACATAGTATCCAACAAGATTCGCTCAAGAATACTTCGCAGCCCGCGAGCACCCGTCTTGCGCTCCATTGCTCTCCGTGCAATGGCATGTAGTGCATCATCACGAATATCCAGCTCACTGCCTTCCATCTCAAACAGCTTTTTGTACTGCTTGGTCAGTGCATTTTTAGGCTCAGTCAGAATCCGCACCAACGAGTCTTCATCTAATTCCTGCAAGGTTGCGACAACAGGCAAACGACCGATAAATTCAGGAATCAGACCGTAGCGAACCAAGTCTTCGGCTTCAACGCCTTGAATAACATCACCAAACGCCTTCTTGCCATCTGCGTCCTTAACCTGGGCAGAGAAGCCAATACTTCCCTTTTCGGTGCGATCCAGTATGACCTTATCCAAGCCAGCGAAAGCACCACCACAAATAAACAGAATATTCTTCGTATCGACCTGAAGAAACTCTTGCTGTGGATGCTTACGACCTCCTTGCGGTGGCACCGATGCAATAGTGCCCTCAATCAACTTCAATAGCGCCTGTTGAACCCCTTCACCTGATACGTCACGGGTAATTGATGGGTTATCTGATTTGCGGGAAATTTTATCAATCTCATCAATATAGACGATGCCCGTCTGGGCCTTTTCTACATCGTAATCACACTTCTGGAGCAACTTCTGGATGATATTTTCAACATCCTCACCCACATAGCCCGCTTCGGTTAAGGTGGTCGCATCAGCCATTGTAAATGGCACATCAAGCGTACGCGCCAGCGTTTCAGCTAATAACGTCTTACCGCTACCGGTTGGGCCAATAAGAAGAATGTTACTTTTCGATAATTCAATACCATCCGCCCCTGTAGAATGCTCCATTCGCTTGTAATGATTATACACAGCGACAGACAAAACCTTCTTTGCCGACTCCTGACCAATCACGTAATCATCCAGAAACTTATTAATTTCACGAGGTGAAGGCAACGAACCTTTCTCACCCTTTTCTTGGTCCTGCATTTCTTCACGGATGATGTCATTGCATAAATCTACGCATTCATCACAAACAAAAACAGACGGCCCAGCAATCAGTTTTTTTACTTCATGCTGACTCTTTCCGCAAAAGGAACAATAAAGCAGCTTACTGTTATCCTGATCGTCTTTCTTGTCTTTACTCATTACAGAGAATTCCTCATTACCATGTTGAAGCCTGCGCCTCAACTTAACCGACTTCTTAACGACAGCACAGAGGCAATCAGAAGCCTAACTCTTTTGTCAAGCATAATCCGAATTCGACAAAATAACAAAAGGCCCGTCATCCGACAGGCCCTTGTTTACGCATAATGTCCAATGCTTAACGCTCTGTTAACACTTCATCAATCAAGCCATACTTCAGAGCCGCATCCGCATCCATGAAGTTATCACGATCGGTGTCTTGCTCAATCTGCTCTAAGGTCTGACCGGTATGATTAGCCAATACCTGATTCAACTCATTGCGGATTTTCAGAATTTCACGCGCATGAATATCAATATCACTTGCCTGCCCCTGGAAACCACCCAAAGGCTGGTGAATCATGACACGCGAGTGAGGTAGCGCATAACGCTTGCCCTTAGTACCACCTGCCAACAGTACCGCCCCCATACTGGCGGCCTGACCAATGCAAATCGTACTGACCTCAGGCTTGATAAACTGCATGGTATCGTAGATACCCATTCCAGCAGTTACCGCACCTCCCGGAGAATTGATATACAAATGAATATCTTTCTCTGGGTTCTCTGATTCCAAAAATAACAACTGAGCAACAATCAAGTTTGCCATGTGGTCCTCAACCGGCCCCACCACAAAAATGACTCGTTCCTTCAACAAACGTGAGTAAATGTCGTACGACCGCTCACCCCGTGAAGTTTGCTCGACCACCATTGGGATCAACCCCAAGGCTTTTGTGTCTAATGCATTATTCATCAGCATTGACTCCTTATTATTATGCGGCTGCCTGCTGCTGGGGATTCATCAGTTCAGAGAATTCCATCTCCTCATCCGTCACTTTAGCCTGATCCATCACCCAATCCACAATCATCTCTTCCATCACAGCAGCCTGAATTGTCTGCATTGCCTGAGCATTGTTTTTATAATATTCAATCAACTGCTGAGGCTCTTCATACGTTGATGCCAATGTATTTAACATTTCATCTACTTTTTCAGGATCGCTTTTCATTTCATTCTTAGTGACAATCTCACCAACAATCAGACCCAATTTAACACGACGTGATGCCTGCTCTTCAAACAGCTCGTCCGGCAGTGACGACATATCTGTGCCACCGGCATTCTCTGACATTTCGTTACGAACGTAGCCAATTTCCTGAGTCACCAGTGCTTTTGGTAAGTCAATCTCATGCAGGGACGACAGACCATCCATCACTGATTGCTTCACACGATTCTTAATGGCCTGATCTAATTCACGCTGCATATTTTGACGAATTTCAGCACGGAAAGATGCCATATCACCGGCATCTACGCCAAACTTTTCGATAAACGCCTCGTCAACCTCTGGCAAGACAGCCTCTTGCACATTATTAACCTTCAGCTTGAACTGCGCTGCCTTTCCTTTCAGGTTTTCAGCCGGGTATTCTTCAGGAAAGTTCACAGTAATTTCCTTTTCTTCACCCTTGGACATCCCCACCAGACCTTCTTCGAAGTCCTGTAACATGCGGCCTGCACCTAGCTCCACATTAAAGTCCTGAGCAGAGCCACCCTCAAATACTTCACCATCCAGCGTGCCTTCAAAGTCGATATTTACCGTGTCGCCATTTTCACAAGCGCGGTCAACATCATTCCAATCTTTCTGCTGGACGCGCAGATTCTCTATCATCGCATCAATATCTTCTTCTTTGATGCTTGCAACCGGGCGCTTGATTTCCAAAGATTCCATTGAGGCAATCTCAAACTCTGGATATACATCCACTGTAGCCACATACGTCAGATCCTTACCACGCTCCAGCGACTCTGGAGCGATGTCAGGCTGGCCCGCAACCCGCAGGTTTTCCTGTGCAACAGCCTCCGAGAAGGTTCGCTGGAAAGTATCCCCCAGAACCTCCTGATAAACAGCATCGCCATATTGCTGACTCACAACACTCAGTGGTACTTTCCCTGGACGAAAGCCGTCAAGTTTCACGCGTCCACGCATGGACTTCAAACGCGACGCTACTTCGCTATCAATCTGGTCAGCGGGAACAGTAATTGTTAGTTTACGTTCGATATTACCAGTGGATTCAACTGAAACTTGCATGGACAAAACCTCATAGACCACCGCTATCGCGGCAGACGATTAATTCTATTAATAAATTCGTAAAATATACCCAGAACAGGGATGGTATGAGTCAAATGGTGCGAAAGGAGAGACTCGAACTCTCACGCCTTTCGACACTGGTACCTAAAACCAGCGCGTCTACCAATTCCGCCACTTTCGCAATTTGACTTACACCGCTCTTGCCGTCTGAGCTGAGAGCGGGGATTATACATGGACGCTAATCACTTGTGTATAATCTCTTACTGGATTTTTGATAAAACCCTGAAAGTGATTTTATCGAAATGACTTGTATTGAATGGGGTGGATGATGGGGCTCGAACCCACGACCACCGGAATCACAATCCGGGGCTCTACCAACTGAGCTACACCCACCATTACCTTCAATGGCCACCGACCGAACATGTGGCACGCCCGGCAGGACTCGAACCTGCTACCCTCGGCTTAGAAGGCCGATGCTCTATCCAGATGAGCTACGGACGCATGCTCGAAAAAACTGGTCGGGGTAGAGAGATTTGAACTCCCGACATCCTGCACCCAAAGCAGGCGCGCTACCAGACTGCGCTATACCCCGTTTCCAAGTTCCCTCCGACCAACAACACAACGCTGCCGCCCCGAAGAAGCGCGAATAATACGTGCGTTCCTAAAAAGCGTCAAGCATATTTTTACTATTTTCTGAAGCAGATCACTCTCACGCCTAGCCTGAACAATATAGCCTTTTGAATTTTAAAGTATTGCCTGTACCATGCCCTGCTCTGATTAGCATTAACAAAGTCTTTTTTCATGTCACACTTGCAATTCGATTTACTCAAAAGTGAAGGTCAAAGCCGCCGTGGTCGCCTAACATTTCCACGTGGCTCCGTTGAAACCCCCGCATTCATGCCCGTCGGCACTTACGGTACAGTAAAGGCAATGACACCTGAACAGTTGGAAGGCATTGGTGCTGAAATCATTTTAGGTAACACCTTTCATTTAATGCTCCGACCCGGCACCGAGGTCATTAAAGCACACGGCGACTTGCACGACTTCATGCACTGGGAAAAACCCATCCTGACTGACTCCGGCGGCTTCCAGGTATTCTCATTAGCACAAATGCGCAAGATCACCGAGGAAGGCGCTCATTTCCGCTCCCCTGTAAATGGCGATAAAGTCATCCTGACGCCCGAATATTCCATGCAAATTCAAAAAGACCTTGGGTCTGATATTGTGATGGTATTTGACGAGTGCACCCCTTACCCGGCAACATTTGAGCAGGCTCAAGACTCAATGAATCTTTCCTTACGCTGGGCCAAACGCAGTAAAGACATGCACGAAGGCAACCCAGCCGCACTCTTTGGTATTGTCCAAGGTGGAATGTATGACGAACTTCGTGAAATCTCCGCAAAAGGCTTACTGGAAATAGGCTTTGACGGTTATGCAATCGGTGGACTATCCGTGGGCGAACCGATGGATGAACGCAACCAAGTTCTTGAAGCAACCACACCGCATTTACCCACGGACAAACCCCGCTACCTAATGGGCGTTGGCAAGCCAGAAGATATTGTAGAGTCCGTCAAGCGCGGTGTGGATATGTTTGACTGCGTCATCCCCACTCGCAATGCACGTAATGGTTTCCTATTTACCCGCTATGGCACACTCAAAATCCGTAATCAAAAACATCAGTTTGATACCAGACCCATCGACGAACAGTGCAGATGCTATACCTGCAAACATTACTCACGCTCATATTTACGCCACCTAGACAAGTGCAAGGAAATCTTGGGCGCACACCTCAATACCATCCACAACCTATATTACTATCAGGAACTCATGCGGGGTATTCGCAAGGCCTTGGACGAAGGCAGCTATGACGAATTTTGCCGCAACTTTTATGCACTGAGGGAATCCAACCCCGACAACAGGCAATAGAATAAGGTCGGCAGCAAACAAAACAGCGGGGCGCGTTTCGATAACCCTAAACAGCAGAAGGCCACTCATAGAGTGGCCTTCCTTGTGTGTATCAGATTAGAAATCTAACCTTACATGATGCCCATTTTCTCAAGCATCTGAATAGTCAGACCGCCCGTTGGCAGATCATTATCCTTCTGATACTTCTCAACAGACAGCAATGTTCCACGACCAATGCTTCCATCCACGGGCCCTCTGTAGTAGCCCGCATCTTTCAGCACTTGCTGAATCTGCTTATTGGTTTCACGAGTCATGTTTGTCTCACAAAGTACACGTCTCCACTCCAGACGCTCGCCAGACTTCCTAACCTGCTTCTCAACAGTTTTGTAAACCGCTGGTACTACAGTAACTCTCTCTTCAGCTTCCGCAGATACATTTTTCACACGAACTGTCTTGTACTGAGCAGGAACCTTTTCTTCTCTAACAGTAGCCGGTGTATCTACAACCTTCTTCTTTACGTTAGTAAACTTCGCAGGAATCGCTTTAAGGCAAATCTTGTTACCTGTCGCTCTGCCCTCACCACGAATGCCTGAGTTTCTCCAGATAAATGTAGCATCAGACACTTTCTGAGTCACTTTCACGGTGCTAAATTCAGCAGGAAGCTTAGTGCGATCCGCAGAAGAGTCACTCACCAAGCGACTGACTGGAACAACAACAGTCTCCGCAGGAACTTCTACTTCTTTAACCGCTGATGGTGATTTCAGAACAGTCTTCTTTACAGTCTTGTACTTGGCAGGGATCTGCACCAAACACATGATATCGCCCGTGCTGTTATCAATGCGAGTGATAGGTCCTGTACCCTTCTTCCACACTGCTCTAGCTGGCTCAACCATGACCTGCTCTTCGATCACTTCATACTCTGCTTTCGTCAGCACCTTGTCTTTAGTAGAAGCTTTCACCATCACAGTTTCTTCAGTCTGCTCATACTGAGCCTCTGCAACGGTAATCTTTTCCGCCTCTTCCTTAACCAATACTTCTTTTTCTACCGTTTCAAACTTGGCAGGAATGTAATACTCGCTGAAGCACTGGTTTGGCTGTGCCATATCTAGGTCAACGCCACCAGTTTTTGCTGCCGCCAGCAGAGCTGGACTTGCAGGAATGCCCCGACGATCCAAGCGCGTCACCCACTCATTTCTTGCTGGCGACACCTCCACTTTTTCCGTGACGGTTGTATACTTCGCCGGTACAGCCACCAACTTTGTGTACGCCTCTTTAACCAGCACTTCCTTTTCCTGAACATCAAAGCTGGCAGGAATAATTTCAATGGTACTCGTCTCTGGTTTCACCAAAACTTCTTCTGAAATCGTCTCGAATACCGCAGGCACGATTACCTTTGAATAACACTCACCCGGCTTAGCATCCGGTAACGTGTCTGTTGCATCAACACGGCCAGTATCCGCTGCAAAAGCAACAGGTATCAACAAGGAAAGTATGGCGGCTGAGGCATAACTCTTATTCAGCATTTGGAACTCCTAAAATAGACTACTAATTCTCGTAGTAACTGAATGGGCACTTCTTACGGAGCAGCAAGCTCCAGTGATTATTTTCTGTATTCATGGTCACTTGACCACAACACCCCTTTATATCGCCGTTAAAGGATAATCTATACCCATCAAATGGGCAACCATCTTTGTAAGACAAAAAATAAGCGAAACGACCAACTACTGCTAATCCAGACAGTGACACATCGGATAAATTTTCCGCTACGCCCCAAAATTGCCACAAAGCGCAACATTAAAAATTCACTCCTACCAACCTATTTTTAGCCACTTTTTGGCACTACGGCCTGCACATCCACATAGGTATCATAAAATGCAGCGCCGTTGCCGATGTCGGTTTTGCTTTGGTTATCAATCAGTGCGTTCACGGTTTGCCCGGTTGGGCTGCTGTCACGCCATGCGCCTTTGGGGGCGCTGACTACGCCTGGGGCGATTTTATCCGTTAGCAGTGCCTTGAGAATCACTTCTCCCTTGTGGTTGAAAGCGCGCACGGTGTCGCCGTTGTTGATTTTCAGGGTGTGTGCATCCTGCGGGTGGATGGATAAGGTTTCCAGATCCATATCGCTTGCGCCGAATGTCGTAAACTGGAAGAAGCCCACAGGATTGCTTTTTCATCACCTTTTGGATGCGTTCTTGGATAGAAGTAAAATCAGAGGTTTCAGCGGGACGCCATATCCGCACGAATAGAATTGAGGTCAACATACGCCATACAGCTTATCAGTGCTTATTCATCATTGGATTCGCGTACAATAAGTTCATTCAGGATACGCATAAACCAGCTAGCATCCATCAAACGCACACGTCATTCCTCAATGGTGTCATCGACTACCTTTAGCTCACCTTGGCTGGTGCATTCACCCCGTAACAAGTGACTGTGGTTCCAAGTCAAGCTTTTAAGCCAGCTTTTCATCCCACACCTCATCGTTTTTAACCATCGTATTGAGGATGGTGATCATTTTTCTCA
>PDPG01000016.1 GCA_002747455.1 Pseudomonadota bacterium
ACATTCCAGTAGCTTGTTCAGAGACTTTGACATAGGGAGGATTCCAAAAAAACTCCTTTATGCCTAATTTCCTTGCTAAGTTTCAAGCGATTGCCCTGGGGATACTATCCCCAGAAGGCTGGTTGTGTTTGCCGTCTGCGCTGTAGCCAAATTATGCCTGATAACAATAATAAAGCAGGCAGGTAGAACAGTTCTTTTGGTAAACGATCAGCGGGCAGTTCGACCTTGCTCACTTTGACAGGTTCATCCGCATAAAAGTCAAACATCTGCAAAGTAGTAAAGAACGGCGTGCCTGCCATTGGCTCATCAAGTTTGGCAATACCAGCTTCTTCTATGACGGTGAGTCCTGCCTTACCAAGGCGTGCCACTCCATCACCTTCATTGCCCAGTTTAGCCATGAGCGTGATTTGCGCTTGCTTGTCAGGATCATCAAAATCGGGGCCAGTAACCTGGATACGCAATGGCTTACCGACTGCTTGCGCTTCCGCCAGCTTGATGATTTCAGCGCCCGGCTTCTCCACATAGGGTGGGTCTACTTGATCCAGCCAGAAACCCGGACGGAATAACGTAAATGCGATTAACAGCAGTACCAGTGACTCCCAGAGACGACTTTTTGCAATAAAGTAACCCTGAGTAGCCGCGGCAAACAGCAACATGGCCACTGTTCCCACCCAGAAGACAAAGTATCCCTTCAGCCAGCCCACATCAATCAACAATAATTCCGTATTGAAGATAAACAGGAAGGGCAGTAGCGCCGTCCTTACATCGTAGGCAAATCCTTGCAGACCCGTGCGGATTGGATCACCACCAGAGATTGCAGAGGCGGCAAACGCTGCCAGTCCCACCGGCGGTGTATCGTCGGCTAAAATGCCAAAGTAAAACACAAACATGTGCACGGCGACCAAAGGCACCACCAGACCCGATTGTGCGCCCACTGATACGATAACCGGAGCCATAAGCGATGACACCACGATATAGTTGGCGGTTGTTGGCAAGCCCATACCCAAGATAAGGCTCATCACCGCGACCAACGCCAGCATCAGAATAAGATTACCACCAGACAGAAATTCAACAAACTCACCAACGACCTGATGTGCTCCTGTCAATGACACCGTGCCGATAATGATGCCAGCAACACCTGTGGCAACGCCAATTGGCATCATGCTGCGCGCGCCACCAATCATGCCGAACCAGAAGTCCTCCACGCCTCGCCACAGACCTTTTACGAGGCTCATCTCCCCTCGGAATAATGATTTAAGAGCATGCTGTGTTAAGACCACAAAGATCATTGCCACGGTTGCCCAGAAGGCAGAGAGTGCAGGGGATAAGCGCTCCAGCAAAATACACCATAACAACACAATAATTGGCAGTAAAAAATACAAACCGGTCAGGGAAACTTCACCTGCCTTGGGCAACTCCACCAACGGTGAGTTAGGGTCATCCATTTCTAAATCTGGCCGACGGGCTGCGATAAATACCAAAGTCAAATAAACCAGTAAGAAAACTCCCACAGCAGTAGCAACTGTCATGTCAGGAAAAGTACCTTTCACCCAGCCAAGTCCCCAATATACGATTGCACCCAGCCCACAAAAGGTGATAAAGCCAAATAGGAAACCGGTTACTTTCTGCGCGGCACTTATGTGGGAAGTTGGGCGCTCCATGCCCTTCAGGCTTAACTTGAGCGCTTCCAGATGTACGATGTAAACCAGTGCAATATAAGAAATCAGTGCGGGTAATAATGCGTGCTTGATGACTTCTGGGTAACTAATTCCGGTGAACTCCGAAATCAAAAAGGCCGCAGCTCCCATGACGGGTGGCGTCAACTGACCATTTGTTGAGGAGGCTACTTCAACCGCACCCGCTTTTTCAGCAGAAAATCCGGTGCGTTTCATTAAAGGGATGGTAAAGGTTCCGGTGGTGACAACATTGGCAATTGAGGAACCGGAGTAAACGCCACTTAGCGCTGAGGCAACGACGGCGGCTTTCGCTGGCCCGCCCCGAAAATGCCCCAATATACCAAAGGCGAGTTTGATAAAATAATTGCCCGCGCCTGCACGTTCCAGCAAGGAGCCAAAGAGTACAAACAAGAAAATCATGGACGCGGATACGCTAAGTGCGACACCGAAGACCCCTTCACCTTGCATCCAGTAATGCCACATTGCCTTACCGAAAGATGCGCCTTTCCACTGCACTGCTTCCGGCATCCAACTGAGATGACCAAAGAATACATAGAATACGAAGACCCCCGCAACAACCAGCATTGGCAGACCCAATGAGCGATAAACGGCGATAGCCAGACAAACCAAGCCAGTCGCAGAAATGACTAAATCAGCAGTGGTTGGCAAACCTGCACGTGTAGCGATATCCAGCTTAAAGACGATCAGATAAAGGCAACAGATTGCACCGGCAACGGCGAGAACCCAATCATAAATGGGTATTTTTTTTCTGCTGCTGGATTTAAACAGCGGGTAAGAAAGCATGGTTAGCGCCATAGCAAAGGCTAGGTGAATAACGCGAGACTCTGAGCTGTTAAAAACCAGATTGATGCCCATATTCTCGGAAAGCCAATAGGGGACACCAGAGGAAATATAGAGTTGAAAGCAAGACCAGGTGAACGCCAAAAGAGCCACGATAAGTCCTGCGGTACCGACGGCATCCCGGCTGCCAGAATCAATACTGGTAAAATCATCTAAGTCAGGCGTTTGTGTGGTGGGAGTGGATTGGTCAGACATAGAATCGCTCCTTAAACCAAAGACAGCCCACATAATGGGGCTGTCTCTAAAACGTGCTTCTGTTTAAGTAAAACCTAATTTACTTGATCCAGCCGCGCTCTTTGTAGTACTTCACAGCGCCATCATGTAAGGGTGCCGACAGACCCGCAGAAATCATTTCTTCTTCTTTCAGGTTGGCAAAAGCAGGGTGAAGTTTTTTGAAGTCATCGAAGTTGTCAAATACGGCTTTGGTAACCGTGTACGCAACTTTCTCGGGGACATCACTTGAAGAAACAAATGTTGCACCCACACCAAAGGTTGTGGTTTCTTCGTCAGTACCCTTATACATTCCCGCAGGAATCTTGGCGATACGGTAGAATGGATTTTCCTTGACCAGCTTATCGATGGCTTCACCTTCAACATTCACCAGCTTAACGTCGCAAGTGTTGGCTGCTTCCGTGATGGCGGCTGCCGGATGACCAATGGTGTAGATCATCGCGTCGATCTTGTTATCACAAATTGCCTGTGCCATTTCAGAACCTTTCAGCTCCGCTGCCAGTGCCAGATCATCCATCTTCATGCCCATTGCGTCCATAACGACCTCAGTCGTTGCGCGCTGACCAGAACCTGGATTACCTACGTTGACACGCTTGCCCTTCAGATCCGCAAAGCTTTTGATGCCGCTGTCTGCACGGACAACCAGTGTGAATGGCTCAGGGTGAACCGAGAACATCGCACGAAGCTTGTCGAACTTACCCGCTTTTTCGAACTTGGATGTGCCATTGTAAGCATGATACTGCCAGTCGGATTGGGCCACACCAAACTCCAGCTCACCTGCTTTAATGGTGTTGATGTTGTAAACCGAACCACCCGTTGATTCAGCCGAGCAACGGATACCGTGTTCCTTGCGGCCTTTGTTTACCAAGCGACAAATTGCGCCACCCGTTGGGTAATAAACACCGGTCACGCCGCCCGTACCGATTGAAATAAACTGTTGTGCCATTGCTGGTGCTGCCAAACTAGCAGTTGCTGCAATAACGCTGGAAATCATGAATTTTTTTAGCATAAAGCCTCCCTCCGTAGGTAAATCCCTGCCTGATTTAATTAGACACTGAGTAGAAAACATATCTGCCTGTAACGAACGAATCGAACCCCCATACGCCACAAGCATGCTCCCGATTGTCACACGTGTTCAACTAGCTGTCAAAGTACGTTTATGTCGGTTAGTTTGGCCTGCTATAATCAGGCTAAGTCTGAAAAATCATAGTCAAACTTAAAGGATAACAAATGACATTAAAGGTCGGCTTGGCGCTGGGAAGTGGCGCATCACGCGGTTGGGCGCATATTGGCGTTATTCGCGCACTTGAGAAATATGGCATTGTACCGACTGTGGTGTGTGGCTGCTCTGTTGGTGCAGTTGTCGGTGCGGCGTATGCGGCTTCTCGACTGGATAGTTTTGAGGGGTGGGTTCGTTCGTTGACACCTTTGGAAATGGCACGATACGCCGGAATTGGGTTTAAGGTAGGTGTTGTTAATAAACAGCGACTGCATGATGGCTTCATTGAGCATATTTGTGATGAAGATCGGACTATCCAGTCACTGGATAAAACTTTTGGTGCGGTTGCGACGGATTTGCAAAATGGTCGGGAAGTCTGGTTCACGAAAGGCAATGTTCTGAAAGCAATCTGGGCATCTATGTCTATGCCGGGGGTGCTTCCGGCGGAGTGGTTTGAAGGGAAGTGGCTGGTTGATGGTGGCTTGGTGAATCCAGTGCCGGTGTCGATGTGTCGTTCATTGGGTGCAGATGTGGTTATTGCCGTGGATTTGAACTCCGATATTGTGGGCAAATACCATCGCCAGGTCGCGGCGGAAAATGCGGCAAAAGAGGCCAAGGAAGCTAAGGCAGCGGAAGAGTCTGAAAGTGGCAGCGCGAGTGATATTTTGGGCAATTTGAAGGATACGTTTTTGGATTATTCATCCAGAGTATTTTCCCCCCAGAGTGATGAGGAAACGCCCCCGCAGTCACCAGGATTTTTTGATATTTTGTCTGGCTCAATCAACATTATGCAGGACCGTATTACGCGCAGCAGAATGGCGGGCGACCCTCCAGATGTCTTGTTATCCCCACGATTGGCGCATTTGAGTTTGATGGAGTTTTATCGTGCCGATGAGGTGATTCAGGTGGGGTATGACCTGACTGTGGAGCAACTGGGTCAGATCAGGCGTGAGCTGGAACAGTAATCGGCATAGGCTATTGTATGGGGGCTGAGAGGTAGGCGGCTCGACTGAGAATTTTAAACCACAACGGCTTGGCCTCAATATCGGCGGTGCTCATTTCAGTGGAATGGTGAAAATCATTAAGCAGCATGGCTTCGATGTCAGCGGCCAGGTTTTTATCATCTATCAAGGCGGTAATTTCAAAATTCAGCCGGAAGGAGCGGTTGTTCATATTGACCGTGCCCACAGCGGATAAGTAGTCATCGACAAGAAAAACTTTTTGGTGCAGAAAGCCGGCCTGGTACTGCATGACTTTAACGCCTGCTTTCAATATTCCCGGCATAAAGGAGAAGACGGACAGGTAGGTGAGCCAGTTATCCATTTTCTCGGGGATGATAATACGAACATCAATCCCCCGAATGGCGGCTAATCGCAGGGCTTGTTGCACACCTTCATCAGGGACAAAGTAAGGGGTGGCAATCCAAATCCGCTTTTCAGCGATGTGGATGGCGTGTTGCATCATTAGGCTGGCGGTTTCAAACGGATCGGATGGGCCACTGGGGAGAATCAGTACGCGCTGTGTCGCATGGCTTGGTGCGCAGGGTGACCAATTTAGCGTGGGGATGCTGTCCGTCACCCAGTGCCAGTCTTCGATGAATGATAGTTGTGCCCCAAGCACTGCTGGCCCCGCCAAACGGATATGCGTATCCCGCCATGAGTCATACGGTGAGGTATTGCCGAGGTATTCATCACCTACATTGTGCCCACCAATCCATGCCACCTTGCCATCTGCGATCACAATCTTGCGGTGATTCCGAAAATTTATCTGAAAACGTTTCTGGCGACGGCTGGAGGAGTGGAATGAGTACACCATGACTCCGGCTTCGGTCAGGCTATCCAGATAACTGTTGCTCAGCGTATAGCTGCCAATATCATCGAACAAAAAGTAGACGCGGACACCACGGGATGCCGCATCGCAGAGTAACTGCTTGAGTTGCCTTCCCAGCACATCATCACGAACAATGTAGAACTGCACCAATAAATACTCGTGAGCATGACGGATGCCATCAAAGATACTATCAAACGTGCGCTGGCCATTGATCAGTAGCTCGACAGCGTTACCTTGGGTGAAGGCAAGTTTTGCCAGTACCTCAAAAGTTTTCAGGTTCTCATGTGGCTGTGGGCGTGGTGATAACAACGGCTGGATGTCTTGCCAATCCAGGCCCAGTTGCTCACGCAAGCCCTTTTCATCTTTAATGCGGGCAGAAATATGGCCTCTAAAACGGGTGCGGCCAAAAATCAGATAGGCCGGAACACCCAGCCAGGGGAAGGCGATTAAGGTGACGACCCAGGCGATTGTTCCTTGTGAGGTGCGGGTGGAAAGCAAGGCGAAGACTGCGGTGATCAGGCCTAAGATTTGCACCGTTATGTATAGTAAAGCCATCATTGTCAGGGGGTTGCTCTTATTTGTTTGTGCATCTTTTTTTGGGGGTAAGTCTGTACTGTGATGCCTGTTTTTGGGGTGTTACAATGCCTCGCTTTATTTATCTGTTCATACCATTGGGACGCTTTTATGACTAGCGTAGTGATTCCTGTAAAGCCGTTTGACCTGGTGATCTTTGGTGCCACTGGCGACCTGGCAATGCGTAAGCTGTTGCCTGCCCTGTTTCGCCGTCATGCAGTTGCGCAAATTCCTGAAGATGCACGTATTATCGGCCTGTCGCTGAGCGAACATAGTACCAAAAAATTTCGGCATCTGGCAGAGCAGGCACTGAAACGACATATTCCCCCAGAGGAGCTGGAGGATTCTGTTCTCCAGGCATTTTTGGCACGTATTCACTATATTCCCAATGATGTGACAGACCCATCCGGTTGGACAGAACTAGTGGATATGCTGAATAAATATCCTGACCGGATTCGTGTTTATTATCTGGCGGTGACGCCTTCGTTGTTCGGCGTAATTGCACATGGCCTTGGGACAGCCGGTTTGTCCGATGGTAAAGCCCGTCTGGTGGTGGAGAAGCC
This sequence comes from Pseudomonadota bacterium, assembly GCA_002747455.1. Lineage (GTDB taxonomy): Bacteria > Pseudomonadota > Gammaproteobacteria > Thiotrichales > Thiotrichaceae > Leucothrix. The sequence continues at coordinate 6,954 of PDPG01000016.1, forward strand.
CTTGGGGCATGACCTGAAAAGTGCTCGTCAGTTGAATGAGGATATCGGGTCAGTATTTACAGAAGATTGTACATACCGGATTGATCATTATTTGGGTAAAGAGACGGTGCAGAATCTAATGGCACTGCGTTTTGCGAATGCGCTGTTTGAGCCCATCTGGAATGCGCAGGCGATTGATCATGTGCAAATTACTGCGGCGGAATCCTTAGGTGTTGGGACGCGCGGTGGCTACTATGATCACTCCGGTGCGATGCGTGACATGGTACAGAACCACCTGATGCAGCTTTTGTGCTTAATAGCGATGGAGCCACCACATGCTTTTAACGGCGATGCGGTACGGGATGAAAAGCTCAAAGTATTAAGGGCGCTCAAGCCGCTAACAGGACATGAGGCACAGAAAAACACTGTTCGAGCTCAATATCTGGCTGGTACGGACACACCGTCTTATCTGGAGGAGGTTAATAATCCAGACAGTAAAACTGAGTGTTATGTCGCCATCAAAGCAGAAATTGAAAACTGGCGTTGGGCCGGTGTGCCATTTTATCTGCGAACGGGTAAACGCTTGCGTAATCAGACCACTGAAATTGCCATTGTCTTCAAACAGCCACCGCACTCTGTCTTTGGCGAATTGGCTACGCCTATCACGTCGAATGTGTTGAGCATTCGCCTACAACCGGATGAGGGCTTGCAGCTAGAACTCATGACCAAAGACCCTGGGCCGGGCGGCTTCAGGTTACATGCTACGCCATTGGATATGACGTTTGCTGAAGAACTGGGCGAAGATTTCCGTATGCCGGATGCTTACGAGCGTTTGTTAATGGATGTAGTGCGTGGTGATCAGACATTGTTTATGCGTGGTGATGAAGTGGAGGCGGCTTGGCAATGGATTGATCCGATCATGGAAAGCTGGCGTGCATCAGGTACTAAACCTGAGACTTATGACAGTGGCAGTGAGGGGCCGATGGCAGCGGTGGAAATGATGGCGGTATCCGGCAGACGTTGGCGAAGTTTGTAGGGTCGGTCGTTTTTCTATAGGGATCGCGCTACTATTGGTGCTTCCAATAAAACCATAATTCACGTGGAGTGATACAACAATGATTCAAGGTTTTTTAAAAGGAATCACATTCTTCTTGCAGGGCTTCTCGCTCATTACCCAAAAAGGCATTCGTGGCTTTGTATTGATTCCATTATTGGTGAACATTGTTATTTTCAGCGGTGCGGTGTGGCTGGCTTATGAGCAATTTCAGAGCTTAATGGCTCGTCTGACTTCGTGGCTACCGTCGTGGTTGTCCTGGATTGAGTGGATTTTACTGCCGTTTTTTGCGGTGTTGGTGTTGTTGGTTATCTATTACACGTTTAGCATCGTGGCTAATTTTATTGCTTCACCATTCAATGCCTTGCTTGCAGAGCGTGTTGAAAAGCGTCTGCATGGCTTGCCCATGCCAGAAACCTCGGGTGTTAAAGCGATGGTGGCAAATATTGGGAAAACATTGGGTAGCGAAGTCAAGAAAGTCTTATATATGCTGAAATGGCTGCCAGTGCTGTTACTGATTACCATCATTCCGGGGGTAAATCTAATCGCTCCGCTGGCATGGATTGTCTATGGCGCCTGGATGTATTCGTTACAATATACGGATTACCCAATGGGCAACCATGAAATGTTCATCAAGGAAGAACTGGCCGTTTTGCGAAACCATCGTGGTCATGCGCTGGGTTTTGGCGCGGCGACAACCGCGATGACACTCATTCCAATAGTGAATTTCCTAACCATGCCAGTTGCCGTTGCTGGCGCGACTGCAATGTGGGTGGGGAAGCTATCGCGATAAGGTGCCAAGGTGAGTGAGCAACTGGTCGAGCGTTTGCCTTTGATGTAACAAACGACTGAGCTTGCTTGAGGGGACATGCAGCAACAATACTCCGCTGAATCCTAAAGTGCCTGCAAGCGCCAATACCCAAGTCTGCACTAGTGGATTGACTGGCCAGTGGTATGAGAATAATTCCGCAACAGTGCTCATACCATAGCTGAGTGCCAGTGAGATCAGCAAAATGCTGGCGGCATAGGCTAGCCACAGGCCAGCACGGTGAATCTTCTCGGTACGTCCCTGATATACCTCAATTTGTTCAATACAGTGCTGCCTTTGGACATCCAGTGTATTTCTCACAAAGTGCCTGCTCTGCTGGTGGATGAGGGCGCTGGCAGTTGCCTCAGCTTGCAACAGCAGCAACGGCATGTGCGCTAAGGTGTATTGTTGTTTGTCACGCAAGGTGTCGAGACAGTGAGGTTGGCCGAGTGCGTCGTCCAAGTCCAGCAGGTGTAAAGGGTCATTGTGCCAACTGCGTAATAAATCATTGGTGATATTTGACTGGTGCTGCTGGCGTAATTGGACTAGATAGCGGTGCAGCGAGGGATTGGATTGTATTTCAGGATCGTAATAGGCCAGAACCTCATAGTGTGGTGCTTTATGGGTGAGCTGTGTGAGTTGCTCAAGTGCTTGAGTGGTTCGGTGTGTAGCGGATAGTATGCGGACATATTCCAGTTGAAGCTCAGCACAAAATGCACGGCAATGTTCACGGGCAGACTCAATGGCGGATAGGGCATGGGAGAACTTGCCAGCCTGATAGCGCACATCTGCCAAATGCCGAAATGCATAACAGGCAAATAGTGGGTTTACGGGTTGGCTTTGCAATGCCGCGATATTGAAGTGCCGTTCTGCCAGTGTCAGGTTAGCTTTTTGTAAGAAAAGCCATGCTAAATGAAAGTGATACAGGTAGTTGTTGGGCGTCTGTTGCAAGTGCTTTAGTAGGATGGCTGGATTGTCGCTGAGCTGTTGCAGCGCTGTGGTGGGCAGTTGTCTGTTTTGTTGTAAAACAGCACGGACAAGCTGGGCGGATAGTATACTTAGTTGCTTTTGATAGCCGTCCCCCCATTGGCTCGCTTGCTTACGCTCAAGACTAGATTGCAGTATTTTGCGGCGAATGCCTTGTCGAATAATGTGCAACTGCTGCCTTGCATCAAGCTTATTGTACAAAGCATAGTATTCAATATGGATGCGTCGAAGCGGTGGAACATCATTGAGTAGAGCTGGCGATGAAACTATCACTTTCCTGTCTGTAATATCCTTACCTTTAGAGAACATAGTCCACGATTGCTCCATCCATTAATGCATTCTGACACTAAACCATCCGCTCCCATCCCGTCTTGCGGGACAGCTCCAACCGCAGTGACTTAGTGGATAAGTGGCGCTTGTAGCAGTCGGCTGTGGTTTATCGTCGCAGTCACCAGCCTTTGCTTTATAATGCCTCCGTGAAGAATGAATTGAGCCAACTACAGCAACTGGAGATTCATCAGCAGGCACTGAGGGCGTGTCGGACTTGTCCGCAGATGATTGGGCCGGTTATTACTGGAACCGCGGTATTATCGAAGGTTATGCTGATCGGGCAGGCGCCCGGTGATCGCGAGGGAATCGTTGGTCGGCCGTTTGGCTGGACTGCCGGGAAGACACTATTTAAATGGTTTGAAGGACAAGGCATTGATGAGGAGAGTTTTCGGCGGCTGGTCTATATTGTCTCGGTATGTCGTTGTTTTCCTGGTAAGAAACCAAAAGGTGGTGACCGCGTACCGAGTAAACAGGAAATCCAGAACTGTCGCGCGTGGTTGCAACAAGAGCTACTACTCCAGCGCCCTAAATTGATTATTCTGGTCGGCAAACTGGCTATTTCGCAGTTTTTGCCCATCAATAAACTGACCGATGTGATTGGTTTGACATTTGAGCAGGAGATAGCTGGCGAGCAATGTACTTTACTGCCGCTGCCACACCCGTCGGGTGCATCGACATGGCATCGAACAGCACCGGGCAAGGAGCTTCTGCAGGTCGCATTAGATTTACTTGGCAAACACCCAGAGTGGCAGCGACTGATGAATTGATAGGGTAATCGCACTTAAATAATCCCCAAAACCTTGAGTAAAAAATTATTATCCCAGCCCGCCTTAGCTCGCTTGGTTTTTACACCGACTTTACTGCTG
>PDPG01000017.1 GCA_002747455.1 Pseudomonadota bacterium
ACATTCCAGTAGCTTGTTCAGAGACTTTGACATAGGGAGGATTCCAAAAAAACTCCTTTATGCCTAATTTCCTTGCTAAGTTTCAAGCGATTGCCCTGGATGCAGGGTAGCCGCCTAAAACTATTACTCACAACGCGAACACATGACACTTGCCAAATTCAGCGATGATTCAGTTCCGCGCTAAAACCACCACTTTCATCCCATTAATCGTACATTTTTTTTATTGCAGATCGTAAAACAGGTCGTACCAATCAGGAACTGCTTTAAAAGGACTATGTAAATGGGCCCAACCGTTGATACTAACCACTATCACCCAACGACTACACCGACAAAGCATTACAGTGAGGTGAACATATTCTCAACAGATGGTCGGATCGGTCGCCTTGAGTATTTCTTTTATTCCACGGTCATTCCAATCTTGGCATTTTGGATTATTGTCGCCCTTGCGGGCATTGCCAGTCATTTTGGGGAATTAGGCGGTGCCATTGCCCATGTCCTGCTGGCTGCGGGATTCTGTGTAGCCATCATCATTTACATTCAACTCACCATTCAGCGTTGCCATGATTTTAATGCCAGTGGTTGGATTACTTTGTTGTTACTTTTACCGCTGGCCAGTGTTTTATTCTGGATTATTCCCGGTAACGCAACTACCAACCGCTTTGGTGACCCAACACCTCCCCCGTCCCTGCTACTAAAGATGGGCGCGGGGTGCTTGCTGTTAGTAATAGTGGCCATCTGTACATTTTTGGCACTTAATTATTTCAGTTCATAACCACTATCAGCAGCTGTTATGCAACCTTTTAGCATTGTAAAAGTCACTTTGTTTATATCGCGCTACATTGATGGATGACGCTATTAACAGCCTTCATAGACTTTTGTCGGCTTGTCGGCAAAACCATCACTATTCCCCCAACAGATTTTCAGCCTGAACACTGAAAAGACACCAATCAGAAACCCTTATAATGAATAAAATTTTAACGATTTTCTTGAACGGCTTGTTACTCCTCACAATGACTGTGGCCCATGCTGATACAATTGACTTACACGTCATGGGTGGGCAATCCAATATGCAAGGCTGGCGCAGTGACGCCCGGTTCTACCCAAACGATCCGGGCCACTTAGACCAACAGATTCTGTTTTACTTTGAAGCCGTTAACTACGCATCAAGCAATAAGCGATGGGGTCCTCTCAAGCCCCAGGCGGGGCATTTTTCACGAGGTCATTTCGGGCCAGAAGTTACCTTTGCCAGAGCTGCAAAAAGGTATGGATTTAAACCGGCGATTTTTAAGTTCAGCTTTGGTAGCAGTAGCATTGAAACCGTTTGGAAAGCGCCGGGAAAAAACGGACTGTATGATCGCATGATCCGCGAATTACAATACGCAATTAATTTGCTGAAACGGCAGGGACATCAAGTCAATATTCGCTCATTTACGTGGGTGCAGGGTGAGACGGATGCCCAAAATGATCAACTGGCCAATCGCTACTATGCCAATCTCAAGCGTCTAATTCAGCACTTTCGGCGAAATGTCGCGCATAATTTTCGACTGCCCGTTATTCTTGGCGTGGATGAACAACACCCCTTAGTCAAGCAACGTCCTCAAATAGTCGCCGCTCAGCGACGGCTCGCGCGGGAGGATAGGCACACAGCTGCAACCAGCATGTACGGTTTGGAAAAGTCGGACGTAACTCACCTGACGGCACGAGGTGTTGCCTTACATGGTAGGCGGTTATTTAATGCGTATTTGGGCCTAGCCTATCAGATGAATTTCTAAGCTGAATAGGTCGCCCCAAGCGCGCAACTTCACAGAAAGGACAAAATTGTCTGCTCAATATCAGCTTTATCAATCACTGTCTTTTGCGTGACGGGCTTATTAAATAATGCCTCAATCTGCGCTGGAATCTCGATTCCAGCTTTTGCTGAAATGTTCCTCAACGCCTCCAGATCACCACGACCAGATTCTGCACCAATCGCTTCGGCAATGGTCATTGAAAACTTAGTCCACTCCGCCGTAGAAGTCACCACCGTTTTAAGCGGCTTCTCGCGGCAGGTGTCAATGACTTTCAGGCAGGTCGCTGTGTGAGGATCTAATAAATAACCTTCATCGAAGCAGCTGTTCACATAACCCACCGTCGCATCATCATCGCAACTATCCGCACTAAAGAACTGCTTCAATTTAGCGTGTTCGGCATCCGTCAACTGATAATAGCGTTCTTTATCCAACTGACTCATTAGCTCACGAGTACGTTCTGCACCGTAAAGATCAAACAAAACACGCTCAACATTCGAGGCTTTCAGAATATCCATCGCTGGTGACAGGGTTGGCACGACGCTGGTATCGCGGAAATCATAGCAACCCCGGTTAATCAAGCCAGTCAGCACATTATTATCATTTGTAGCAATCAGGAACTTCTCGATCGGCAGGCCCATTCTCATGGCATAGTACCCTCCCAGCGCATTCCCAAAATTCCCGCTGGGAACAGCCAGATAAATCGGATCACCCAACTGAATTTCATTACGACGAACCAACTCAAGGTACGCATGAATGTGATAAATAATCTGGAAAATAATGCGTCCAAAGTTCACCGAGTTTGCCGCGGACAGATGAATCTTTTTCTCCTTTAAGGCCACTTTAAACTCCGTAGAGCCTAACAAGGATTTCAGTGCAATTTGCGCATCATCAAACACGCCATGAATACCGATGACTTTCAGATTATCCGCATCCTCTGTAATCATCTGCAAACGCTGTACGTCCGACGTCCCACCTTCCGGGTACATGCAAGCCACACGCACACGTTCGCTGTTTTTAAACGTCTCCAATGCTGCAGGGCCGGTATCACCACTGGTTGCGGCAAGAATCAGATAATCTTCGCCACGCTTTTTGGCCAAGGATGACAACAGCACACCAAACGGCTGTAGTGCCATATCCTTAAACGCGCGCGTTGGCCCATGATACAGCTCACTTACAAAGACATCATCACGTACTTTCACCACAGGCGCTGGCTCACTCGGATCGTCGAAGCCATCATATGAAGACAACGCCTCGTCAACAACGGATGCTTCAATGTCAATTTCAAACGCCGTCAGCACAGCCCTCGCTAATTGCTTATAATCAGAGGACAAATGCTTTTGCAAAAAGGGCAAACCTAAATTCGGTATAGACGCTGGCGCATATAGTCCGCCATAAGAGGCGATTGGCTCTAAAATAGCGTCTGAAAAACCGACCTGAAGCGGGTGCTCACCGTCATTACCGCGCGTTTCGATAAACTTCATAAGTTGTGTATCCTGCTGTTGATCCAAATAATGACTTAGCCAAGTGTCTCGACGCGAATACGCGTGATATGGCCACTCACCGTATCCAGAGCTTCAATGCTGCCGATGGCACGATTCATATCACCTTCGTTCACACGCTTGGTCAGCAGGATAATGTCTGCATTACCATCACTGTTCTTGGTCTGCTTTTGGATAAATGCCTCAATACTGATATTGCTGTCACCCAAAATCTGCGTGATATTTGCCAGCACACCGACCTGATCTGCTGCGCTTAAACGTAAATAGAAGGCACTTTCCACGTCATCCATAGAGATAATCGGCGTATCAGACAGGGCATCAGCCTGAAAAGCCAGATGTGGCACACGGTTTTCAGGGTCAGAAGTCAACGCGCGAGTAATATCAATGATATCCGCAACCACCGCCGATGCAGTCGGCTCACCACCTGCACCCGCGCCATAATGCAGGGTTGGACCGACAGCATCACCCTGCACGAGAATCGCATTCATTACACCATCAACGCTGGCAAGCAAACGACTTTTAGGGATCAGTGTCGGGTGTACGCGCTGCTCAATACCTTTTGCGGTTCGACGCGCAATGCCCAAGTGCTTAATGCAGTAGCCCAGCTCAGCCGCATAATCGACATCTTCACTGGTGATTTTGGAGATGCCTTCCATATAGGTTTTTTCAAACTGCAGCGGCACACCAAATGCAATGGAAGACAGAATGGACAGCTTGTGGCCTGCATCAACACCTTCAACATCAAAGGTCGGATCCGCTTCGGCATAGCCTAAGGCCTGTGCCTCTTTTAAAACATCGTCAAAATCACGGCCTTTATCACGCATCTCGGTCAGGATAAAATTACCGGTTCCGTTGATAATTCCCGCCAGCCAGTTGATGTTGTTTGCCGACAGACCTTCGCGCAACGCCTTAATAATCGGAATACCGCCAGCAACCGCCGCCTCAAAGGCCACAATGACACCTTTTGCCTGTGCCTTTGCGAAGATTTCATTACCATATTTGGCGATCAGCGCCTTGTTAGCCGTCACAACGTGTTTGCCATTTTCAATGGCCTGCAGCACCAAACTTTTTGCTGGCTCATCGCCACCATACAACTCGACAACAATGGCAATATCGGGGTCGTTAACAATATCAAATGGATCATGGCTGATGCGACTGTTGGCAAGACCAAGTCCCGCTGGCAACTCAGACTTCGAGGTAGCAACAAAGTCAATTTCGATGCCTCGCCCTGCCCGCCGCGCAATCTCTTCCGCATTGCGTTTTAATACTGTTGCCGTTCCACTTCCAACCGTTCCCAAGCCTAGCAAGCCTACCTTTACTGGAGTCATCTAACCTACCTATTGCAATATTCTCAAATAGCCATCAGCCACACACTGGCAATACTCCAGCATCGTGTGATGAAAAAATTGCGCCAAGTATAAAGTAAGCCTCGCAATTAGGCTACGCTTTGCGCGAGTGCTTTGTTGCTATCGCCACTATGAGCTTTGCAGATAAACCTCACGGGAACCACCTTCCCTTTCCAGAATGGACTTCAAGCGCCTCAGTGCATCCAGCTGAATCTGCCGCACCCGTTCGCGGGTAAGTGCTAACTCTGTTCCCACCTGCTCCAAGGTCGCATGTTCATGGCCATGCAAGCCAAAACGACGCACAATCACCGCCTGTTGTTTTTCATCCAACTGCCCCAACCAGGTATTAACCGCGCCGCAAATATCCTCATTAATGACTTCTTCATCCGGCCCTTTCACCGTATCCGTTGCAACGAAATCCATTATTGAGCTGTCTTTATCTTCACCAACCTTATAATCCAGCGATGTGGTATGTTCTGTATGTTTCAGCAAGTGCTGCACTTCATCCTCGGTTGCACCCATCTCATCAGCCAACTGCTGCAAACTGGGTTCATACCCCAGCTTTTGCCCCAGTTGCGCCCGCTTTCTTAGGCAACCACTCAGTGCTTTATTGACGTGTATTGGCAAACGAATGGTTCTTGATTGATTCATCAAGCCACGCTCAATACTCTGGCGAATCCACCACGTTGCGTAGGTCGAAAAGCGAAACCCTTTTTCAGGGTCAAACTTCTCAACGGCATGAATTAAGCCCAGATTGCCTTCCTCAATCAGATCGGACAATCCCAAACCGCGCCCTAGATAGCGACGCGAAATTTTCACAACCAAACGTAGATTACAGGTAATCATCTTCTTGCGGGCCGCCTCATCGCCCTGAACAACCAAGCGACCGTAATGCACTTCCTCCTGTGCACTCAATAACGGATTCACCTCAATATCTTTCAGGTATAGGTCAACGGCATCTTGTGATTGGGTGCCAGAAACAAACCGACTGGCTAGACCAGAACGAAATCCGGTTATAGATTCAGCAGACGGGTCTCTTCCATTAACTCCAGACATACTCGAACTCTCTCACAATTTTTTGGGGGGTTTGTATAAAGTGTTGTGCTTTTATTAGCTTCTCATTGTCATTAATATATGGCCTGACAATGCCATTTAAGTTCAATCCTAAATTAATCTAAACTGAATCAACATTAATCGCATGAATTTAGCTGACAAAAGGCAGATACAACGGTATTGAGGAAATTTCTGACACCAGAGTGGTCATTGTTGTATCAAAAGGCGGGAGGGCAGCAACGTGATGTGCCTTGGTTTGCTTGTTTTTTACACCAACTTTCTTTATTTTTCTGATGTAATATTTTTCTCATAGTCCTCTTGCAGAGGTTTGAAGTACACAGGAGTCAGCAGCTCTTTAGCGGCAACAAGTAGATTGTTGTATTCCTTGTCCAATGTAGTAGAAGACTCTAGCTGAAGGCGTTGTTTGTATTTTATGTATTTCTCACGAGCTTCCAATGCTAATTTTTGAAGATTTAGCTGGCTTGCTCCTAGTCGCCGCTGTTTGATTCCCAAGCCCTGTACATACAAATTAATATGGCGCATGGCCGCGATAGACTTGCCTTTCGATAAAAATTCTTTATCGTCACCCAAAGGGGTATTTAAAAAGGCTTCGTAGGTCGCAATATCGTTTTTTACGCCTTCTTCCAATACTGCTTCTGCTTGCTGTTTATATTGGTTTTCGTCGGTATACAGCCATATAAGGAAGCTGCCTGATGCTGCATTAACCAAGTGCGCTGTTTCCCACGATCCCATATTTCCCTTAAAATGATGGACAAGCTGTTGTAAAGCCTCATTTTTTTGTTTGGCAAGCGCGTATTTTTTCTCTTTCAGACTGGTCATTATGCTATGCAGTAACACTTCTGTATAAGCATCAAATTGGTAGCCATCGAATCGCTCACTCTCCATGGCCTGGATTTGCGGTTCCATATTTTTTAAGGCTGACTGAGTAATAGAAGGCGATGTTTCTTCTAATTGATTAACCTGCTTTAGAATGTCAGCCAGGTTATGCCTTGCTTCCTTTGAGTAAGCATGCGTCCAGATGGCGCTCATGCATGCGATAAACAGCGCCGTTATTAACATCAATCGCTTACACTTCATTTCCTTCCTCCATTAACTTTGCAGTTCTACAAGGTCTTTAAACAGCTCCAGCGCCTGTGGATTCGCGAGTGCCGTTTTATTCTTTACCTCACGACCATGCACCACATCACGCACTGCCAATTCCACAATTTTACCGCTGGCGGTTCGTGGCAATTCAGCGACTTGTATGATTTTCGCAGGCACATGGCGCGGGCTGGCACCTTTACGAATTGCCTGTTTTAGCATTTTGCTAAAATCCTCATCCAAGGTCTGCCCCGCCTGCATGACTACAAACAAAATGACCCGCACGTCACCATCAAATTGCTGACCAATTGCCATCGCTTCTTTTACTTCGGGGAATATTTCCACCTGACGGTAGATTTCTGCGGTTCCAATGCGTACTCCGCCCGGATTCAGCGTCGCATCCGAGCGACCATGAATCACCAAGCCGCCACTTGGCATTTCTTCGATTAGATCACCATGCGCCCAATAGCCGGGGAATTTTTCAAAATAAGCTGCCTGGTAACGGGTGTTATCATCATCATTCCAAAAACCAACCGGCATACATGGAAACGCAACTGAACAAACTAACTCGCCCTTATGATCGGCCGCTGGCTTGCCATCGTCATCCCACGCTTCAACGGCCATACCCAAGCCCTTGCACTGGATTTCCCCGCGATGAACCGGCAAGGTGGGGTTGCCCAAGACAAAGCAGGAAATAATATCCGTGCCACCGGCAATAGAAGCCAGACATACATCAGATTTGATATGCTGGTAAACGTATTCGTAACTGTCTGGCATCAATGGCGAGCCAGTTGAGGCTATGGTGCGAACGGCACTTAAATCGTGTGTCTCTGCAGGCACTAACTTCGCTTTTTTCAACTCGTCAATATATTTGGCAGACGTTCCGAAAAAAGTGGCTTTTTCATCCTGCAGATAATCCAGAACAGTGGTCTTAGATGGATAAAATGGCGAGCCGTCATACAGCAATACCGTTGCCTTTGCCGCTAACGCCGACACCAGCCAGTTCCACATCATCCAGGTACAGGTGGTGAAGTAAAAGACACGATCCCCTGCTTTAATATCACTATGCAACAGGAGTTCTTTCAAATGCTGCAACAAAGTGCCGCCCGCGCCATGTACGATACATTTGGGCTTGCCGGTCGTACCGCTGGAGAACATGATATATAACGGGTGATCAAACGGCAGTTGCCGGAATGCCAGGGGCTGAGGTGCATGGTGGTGTAAGACCTGATCCCAACTGACCGCAGGCTTATCCCCCACCACATCAACGCTCATCTCCAAGCCAGCATAGTTTACGCAAATGACTTGCTTCAGGGAGGGAATCGCCGCAGCCAAAGCTTGCGCTTTTTCACGCACATCAATGACTTTACCGTTGTAAAAATAGCCATCACAAACGATTAGTACCGTCGGTTCTATTTGCCCAAAGCGATCCAGCAAGCCTTCTAAACCAAACTCTGGGGAGCAAGAGGCCCAAATTGCCCCAAGAGAGCTGGCTGCCAACATCCCAACAACCGCTTCGGGCATATTCGGAATCATGGCCGCCACCCGATCCCCGGTGGTCACACCCGCCGCAGTCAAACATTGTTCAACACAAGAAGCCTGATCACGCAATTCAGCAAAACTCAAACGGTGGGCGGCTTTGTCTTCACCACGAAACACCAGCGCATCCTGCTCTGCCGTGCCGTCATCCACTAACGCACCACGCAGCAAATTCTCAGCGAAATTTAAACGCGCCTGCGGGAAAAATTGCGCATCAATCATTGGTATGGGCTTTTCCAGCACCACCTCCCCACGCTTACCGGCAATCACGCCGCAATAATCCCAGATTGCACACCAGAAATCCTCCGGGGAAGTGATCGACCAATGATGTAATGCAGCATAGTCTACAAATGTCTGCGAGAAACGCTGCTCCACCCACTGGGTAAATGCCTGCATATTGCTGTTATTTATCGTATCCTGGCTTGGAGACCACAGCACTGGATTTTGCTCACTATTCATTGAAATCACACCCGTTTGATTGCTTCGATTAACGCAACGCCCTAAACAATCAGATTCATGGCTTGTCCAGATAAGTCAGTGCCCACTACCTGCCTTGATATAGCCGGAACACCGACCGCGTGCCGGATTGGTCTGACGATAGCGGGTAATTAGCGTAATTTTCTGATTAGGTATCAGTCGCGTGAGCTTGCATTGTACCGTATTTTTTGTACCTGACCGCAACTTACTGCAGTGACTTCGTGCCGCTGACGGGCGTTTCACTCGCGTACTCAATACACGAGCTCCTTTGGGTAAGTGAATAATGACTGTGGCTTCAGCGTGACCCAGCCCACCGTTGGAAACGACCACCTCGCACTGTTGTGTGCCACTGTTCCGTAGATTCCTGCCCGAGGTCACTTCCGTCGTGGTGGGTAGCACATTGGCAGTATCAGCACACACCGAACCAACACTGAAAGTGAGTAATAATGCAGTAAGTAATTGCTTTTTCATCGTACCATCCTTGTTACTTTGAGGTCTGAGAGACTGGCGCAATACCGTCAACAAAAAGCCCGCATTTATAGTTATAAAATATTCAGTAATTACCTTGTAACCAGTAATCATTGGACTACTAACAACGCGTAAAGTTTGCGCCAAAGCATTTTTAGTTTTTTATGGCTAGTAACGATAATACTTATTTGAATGGTGGGTTAAACCTGTTACATGGCATGAATATCCAACCCAAATTCAACGCGGTTGATCCGCAGAGCAATGACCGTATCATGCATAGTTTCTGTTTTTGAAAAGAATGATTATAGATTTTTCAAATATGGCGATGCGGCAGCCGAAGGATAACTATTTATCAGCTTGTGGATAGATATTTGCTCCTGAGTGCCTTTAGTTTATCGCCCCACAAGCGACGTTGCTTGATTAGTCCATACAGGGGGTGGCGATTGGCTGTCTTTCTTCTGACTGTGCTATCAATATCACTATCTGCGCCACTAGGCGGTGTTAATGGCGGGTAAACGGATAGTCCCTTGTTGTTTTCCGTTAGCCAGTAGCGGAAAAAATTATCGACAGGGCAAAAAATAGAATGTGTTTGTGTATAGGCTAAAAAGGCTTCAGCTCCCTTGCGTGACCAGATAATGCCAGTGGTCGTCATGGGGAAATAATGTGCTTTGTACAGCGTGTGTGCGTGGAATTGCTTGACGGGTGTACTGATTTTATTTTTATGAGCGCCAATATTAATTAAATACCAATCAATAGCGTGAGCTTCCAGATAGTCGAGAATTTCTGTGATACTGGTGAGCAATGTTTGCGGGGCTGTCATATCATCTTCCAGCACCAGGGCATAATCGGCATCAGTTTGTAACAGGCGTTTCGCACAATCTATATGGCTAAAATAACAACCTAGTTCCCCCCCCCCTAAAGCTCGGCCCATATAAGCAATGCTGGCTTTTTCATCATATTCTTTAATATCAGCAAGTTGTACATTGCGTCCATCAAATGCGGGTACACGTTCAAAGTCAATGCCCGCTACTTGTAGCTGTTGTGTGGCCCCAAATAGTCGTTCTGCACTGTCGTCCAAATTAATCAGGTAGGTGATAAATTTCATAAGGTCTTCATTTAATCAGCCTTTATACAAAGCTTATGATTTTAAGGCAGTATTTCCCATGTAAAATCACTATTTGCTTTTGAATAAACGAGTTTTTATCCAGGATCTTATTGCCCTTCTTGTCGTTTTTAAACGCGATGGTGGCGCATTACTGTGACTAACACTAATACCATTGCCGATATGTTGGCATGCCCCACAAATCATAAAGGCCGCATGCTTGCCAGCCTTTCTCTGCCAGCGTGAGATATGCCGCTCTTTTTTAAACTGTGCAAAATGCCGATCAGCCGCGTGCCATAAGTCAATTTTTGCCAGATGTGGATTAAAAGTAAAGCCATGCCATTGTTTGTGTAATTTATCCAGGCGGATATACTCAATCCCCTGATAGTGGTCATGGACTATTTTGCCCTTGTCTTCTTCTGCAAAGGTAAAATCACTGATTTTTCTGAAGCAAACACTACTGATGTTCTGATGTTCTGATGTTCTGATGTTCTGATGTTCTGATGTTCTGATGTTCTGATGTTCTGATGTTCTGATGTTCTGATGTTCTGATGTTCTG